>NZ_CP033433.1:3805000-4425000 GCF_003713065.1 Cohnella candidum
TCAACATTATCCAAAGCAAAAAACCGGTTCCTCATGGACCCGGTTTAATCATTTCATGGCATTGGTAAATGCCCCGCTATCTCTTATTATCTTCACCCATATCTTCTGATGCATGCTGAACCTCTTACGAATATAAATCGGTAACATATAGTACCTTTTCCCGAATTGTAACCCAAAAAACTTCATGGTTAAGTCCAAGAATAATACGGCAAACCATCTCCACGCCCTTTTCTCGACGATACCACGTAACTGAATTTTCAACAGATTTGTTCCTGTTTTACCGACTGAGGAATACGGCATAAATCCTTCATTCATCCTCATGGATACGCCGTTATCGAAGAAACGCTTAAACTGCTGCATCAAAGAATAATTATGTGAATGCAAGACAACCGCCTCAGCAGCATAAAAAACGGAATATCCAGCCAAAATCCCCTTCGCCGCAAAGAACATATCCTCGTTAAAAATGACGGGAGCCGGGAACTGCCCCAACTCCCTGAATGTTTCTTTCCGCATGGCGGAACAAACATTTGAACAAAAAAATGCCTTAATCCCCAAAGATGCTATATCCTTAGCGCTCTTTTTCAAAGAGATAGATGGATAATTGTATTCCCTCGACAACTGTTCCAACAGGTTGGCATTAGGCTTGGCGATTTGTCTAGCGTATGAACAACAAACATTGGGATCCGTCAACGGATTAATCAGGTTCTCAATAAGCTTCTCACCCGCAGGAATAGCATCTTGCGTCATGAACATGAGAATATCGCCTACTGCCTGTTCTGCAGCGTAATTCCGAGTTCCTCCGTGATCGAACTCCTCTTGTTCAATGGAAAACACAGTTGCGCCAAGCGATTTTGCCAATTCTGCCGTTCCATCAGTGGAAGAAGAATCAACGACAATAATCTGAGCAGGGACCAGCGTTTGTGCCCAGAGGCTTTGTATCAAATCTTTTAATTCTTGACCTGCATTCCATGTCGGAATGATCACCGAAACAGTTAGTTTTGATAATGAATGTTCTTTAATCATTGTTCACAATTCCACGACTCTCTAAAAACAGGTAAATTTTATTTACGCTCTCCTCTATTGTAAGAAGGTCAGTTTCAATAATTAATTCCGGGTTTTCAGACACTTCATATGGCGAGCTAATTCCGGTAAAATCCTTAATTTCACCTTTGCGCGCCTTTTCGTAAAGCCCCTTAGGGTCCCTTAGTTCACATGTCTCAAGGGGACACTTAACATAAACCTCGATAAACTCCCCTTCTTCAAAAAGTGCCCTAACCTCCTTACGATCTTGCAAGAACGGGGAGATAAAAGCGGAAATACAGATAACGCCTGAATCCACGAATAACTTTGAAACTTCACCAACCCTGCGAATGTTTTCTTTCCGATCTTCAGCAGAGAAGCCTAGATTTTTATTCAGTCCAAGCCTTACGTTATCGCCGTCCAAAACATAAGACTTCATTTCTTTTTTGAAAAGAAGAAGATCCAATGCGTCCGCTATCGTGGACTTTCCAGAACCGGAAAGTCCCGTTAGCCATATCACAAAGCTCTTATGTTTGTTTATTGTCCGCCTCATTTCTTTAGTTACTCTATAACTTTGACGCTTAACGTTATTAGCATTTATATTCATGGAATCCACTATTCTTCGCCACCCTGTCGATATATATTCAGTATGCATTTCGGTTAACAAGTCCTTTATAAATTGTCTGCCAGATGATTTTCAGGTCAAAAAGAAAACTCCAGTTCTCGAGATAAAACAAATCATGGTCGATACGATCCTTAATCGAAGTGTCGCCCCTAAGTCCACTCGCTTGCGCCCACCCCGTAATGCCCGGTCGGATATGGTGCTTCACCATGTACTTAGGAATTTCATCCTTGAATTGTTCAACGAAATATGGACGTTCTGGCCTAGGACCAACTACGCTCATATCCCCAATAAGAACATTAAAGAATTGCGGAAATTCATCTAGGCTGGTGCGTCGAAGGAAAGTTCCAAACTTCGTACGCCGCGGATCGTTTTCAATGGTCCACTTAGTATCGGAGATGATAGAGTCGGAGACTCTCATGCTTCGAAATTTGTACATTCTGAAAGTTCTGCGGTTCAAGCCCATTCGTTCTTGGCTGAATATTATCGGGCCGGGAGAAGTCAATTTAATGCCAACCACAACAAACAGCATCAACGGGGAAGCTAGTATTAGTGCAATTAGAGAGAACACAATGTCAAAAGTCCGTTTCAGCAGGCGATTGCTAATTTCATCCAAGGGAATATCGCGAACGTTGATCAACGGAATGCCGGCAAAGTTATCGAAGAATGGGCGGGAAGGCAGCACGTCGAAGTAGTCAGGAATGATTAATGTCTTCACCCCTGCGTTATCGCAAAAAGCGATGATGCTCGCGTACATGCCGTGAGCTTCCAGAGGTAAGGCAATAATCACTTCGTCGATCGGATGCATGCGCAATGTTTCTTCCAAAGTGCCAATTTTTCCAAGTATCGGCTTAAAATGTTGATGTTCGAACTCATGCTCTTCCCGTTTGTCGTCCAGAAAGCCATAAACCTCGTACCCCAACTCTGGATGCAGCAGCAAATTCTCGTAGAAGTTTCGGCCTACCGAACCCGCTCCAAGAATCAAAACATATTTCCGATTGTACCCCTTGCTCCGGACACGATATAGAAAAGTCTTCAATACATATCGGTAGGAAAGGAGAAACACCACATCAAGGATGAGAAACATGACCAGGAATTCCCGTGAGATATGTAACTCTTTCGCAGCATACAGTGCACTCAACAAGCCAAGGAAACTGATGGAATGAACCTGCAAAACCTTCAGAATATCTGCCGAAAAGCTCTTCTTGCGTCTTGGCGTGTAAAACCCGACATAAAAACCTATTAATATTGAAATGAAAGAGTACACGGTACCCCACATGAAATAATTTCTGAAGGGTAACGTCTGCGCAGAGGGAAAAAGTCCACTGTTAAATTTGATCCAGAAAGCCGCGATAAAGATCAGCAGCATGCAAGCAGCGTCTGCCAGTACATACAGTTGTGTAAGGAACCGCTGATTTTGGCGAATCATAGAATCACCCTACATGATTAATTGATACTAATATTTTATCACGCTCCACGCTGGGCACATAGTGGAAGTTTATCCAATGTTCCACAAGATTCGCGTTTTTTCGTAGAAACCCGAGCCGTCATCTGTTAAACTTTTTTTATCATCCAAACAAAAGGACGTTGAAAATGACGGTCGTACGAAACAAGAAAAACCTCCCCGTATATCAATGGTTGGGACTCTCCTGGATCTCATTGCTTCTTTTCTTTCTGCCCTACCAGGCAGGTCTTTACAATGCAAACGTCATCAGTTATGAAGACCCGCTGTACCAAGCCATGCTTTTAACATTTTCATTGGCCTGTCTTTCGATCGTCTTTTTGTATTCTCGTTGGTCAATTAACAATTATAAGGCGATATTGTCGCTTTCATCACTCTTATTGCCTATTTGTTACTACGTGAGTACCTTCTACGGCGCCTCAAAACATGGCTCGCAATTCGTTTTCTTAATGATCGCCATGTGTGTGTCGTTCTTCCTGTTAGCTCTCTATTTCGCGGACCGGGAACTCGCCCAAAAAATCCTTGCCGGGGCATTAGGAGCATCGGTATACGCCATTGTCATCTTCGGCCTGCTGAATATGTTCGGACAAGTATTTTCCAAAGATGCTCTTTGGTTTACTCAGGGCGAATACAGGCTTACGTCCGTATTCCAGTACTCGAATACCTATGCAGGTTTCTTGTCCGCCGCCTTCATGATTTGTCTCTATTGGGTGATCTCTTCCCGAAAATGGTATTGGGTCCTTATCCACTCTCTCATGCTGATCCCGATCACGGTCTCCTTCCTGCTAACGTTTTCGCGTGGGGGCTTGGTTCTTATACCGTTCATGGTTCTGATTTATCTAATTTTCCTGAGGTTCCGAGCACAGGTCCTCTCAATCCTAGCAATGCTGTTTACTGCCTCCTTAACACTTGTGGTTATCGGAAAAATCACGACGTATTACAAACAAATCGCGGCCATCGTCCAACCACAGGATCAGAAGCCGGTGGACACGATCTCCATGTTCAGCACCCTGCCGCTTAAAGGCTGGTCGTTACTAATTGGAGCTTCGCTGTTCAACTTCATCCTCATATATGCCGTTCAACATTGGCTCATGCCATGGATCGAGAAGCGTTCCCCTAATTTTACGCAAAAATCGTCTTGGTGGATTCCTGCTGCAACCATCGTTGTGGGCGGTTTGCTTGCCCTTCTCGTAAGTACAAGCAATTCGATTACCAAACTCTTGCCGTCTGATCTTGCCGACCGCATCGAGAGTATTAACCTTCATCAACACAGCGTACTCGAACGCGGCACGTTTTACTCGGACGCGTGGAAAATCGTGAAGGATCATCCGTTTGGCGGCGTCGGCGGTAACGGATGGACGGCTCTATACGAGAAGTACCAGAACAATCCATATACTAGCACTCAAGTACACAGCTACCCCTTGCAGACGCTTGTGGAAGTCGGCTGGATCGGTTTCCTCCTTTTTGTAGCTTTCCTGGCGTTTGCTTACTTTCTGTATATCAGAAGCTATTTCCAAACGAAAGATGCTTTTTCCGGTCATTTTGTGTTCTTCATTTTCTCCGTTTCCTTGCTCATTCACAGCTTCATCGACTTCGATATGAGCTTCGGGTATATCGGGATACTGTTCTTCGTATGCTTGGGAGGAATGCTGGCGCCTTTCACAGCTCAATTGAACATCGACAAATGGGAAACCTACAACCTCGCTAAAACACGCCACCTCTTCCCGGTAGTCATAAGCATCATTTCACTTATACTCTTTATCTGGTCAGCCCGGGGATATATGGCGAACAACAATTATAACAAAGCCATTGACATGGCGACGTCCCGGCAAGGAACCTTGGACGAGGTTATGGCTCCCTTAGACAAGGCTTTGAAACTGAGTTCTTCCAATCCGACTTTCATTTATCGAAAAATCGACTGGTTGTCTCAAGGCTACGCACAAACTCAGGATAAAAACTACCTCGCCCAAATTAATGACCTATTCTCGCAAGCTGAAAAAGATGAGCCGTACGATAAGAAACTAATTAATGCCAAAATTGAATACTATAAATCCCTAAACGATACTCCGAACGAATTGAAGGCTCTTGATGAAGCAATTCAAAAGTTTCAATGGGACATCGATTTCTATCAAAACGCCATCGTTCAGAACGCAATTGCTGGACAATCAGAACGCACTCTGGAGCTTTTTAATGAAGTACTGCATAAAATTGATCACCTCAAAACCTTACCGAAAGAACAAATGCAAGGACGGCCTTTCGATGTAACGCCTGCCATTCGCCAAGCAGTCGGAGCGGTATATTACTCCAAAGCGGATTACAAAGCCGCAGAAGCGCTTCTAGAGCCTTTGAAGCAGGGAGATCTGAACGATCCAGCTACGCGTACCGGCATTCGCTACTACCTTGCCTCTCTGCATGCTCTCGGGCAGAAGGACGATGCTCTGCAAGCCGCTCTGATCGGCGCGGATCCGAATGAGCAAGCCCAGATCGATGCATTAGACCAACAAGCGAAGAATTCATAAATTAAGCCGAGCCATTCCTTAAGGGATGGCTCGGCTCGTTCTTTGGGGCATGCTTTGTTATAATAATGTCGTTTACTGAAAACGTCTTTTCACCATCTGGGCATGAGGTGTCACCATGTTCTTTTATTCACCGAATTTCATGATCTTCTTTATAATACTGTTGATCCCCTACCTGCTCTTACGGAAACAGCGTGTCTGGCTGCTTGCCGCAGCCAACGCAATATTTTACGTGGCCCATCCGGAAGGCTTTCTGGTCCTGTTCTTCGTGATGGCCTTTCTGACCTTCGGGATCGTCCACACCATGCAGCTCTCGCGGTTCCGGTGGCTCTTCTGGATCGGCATCGTTCTGAATGTGCTCAATCTGGCATTCTTTAAATACACGCTTTTCGTCCTAGGCAATCTGGACATGCTCGGTCTGCATTTACCGCGCGCCGATGATTGGGCCGCTTCCATCGTCCTGCCGCTCGGCATTTCCTTCTATACATTCGAGTTCATCTCCTATCTCATCGACGTTCGGAGAGGTGACTCCAAACCAACGCGTTCTTTCGTTAAGTTTTGGGTGTTCGTCTCTATGTTCCCGCATCTTATCGCAGGGCCAATTATGCGCGGCGATGAGCTCTTCCCCCAGTTGGACGAGCTCTCCAAAAAGCGTATCACCTGGAGTGACATCCGATACGGCGTCTACCTGTTCGCGATCGGAATGGTTAAGAAAATCGTCATCGCCGACCAATTGTCCCCGATCGTCAAGGAGCTGTTCGATAAAGGTTCCGCCCTGACAAGTACGGAGTCCTGGATGGCCGCCTACACGTTCAGTTTCTATATTTATAACGACTTCTCCGCCTATACGGATATGGCGATCGGTCTCGGTATTATGATGGGTGTACGCTTTGCCGACAACTTCAACTCCCCATACTTAAGCGCCAATCCAAGCGAATTCTGGCGACGATGGCATATGACACTGTCACGGTGGATCCGTGACTATATTTACATAGGGCTTGGAGGTAATCGCAAAGGACAGCTGCGTCTCTATGCGAACCTTCTTATTGCCATGCTGATATCAGGTTTGTGGCACGGAGCGATGTGGACCTTTGTTATCTGGGGTGGGATTCACGGTCTGCTACAGGTCATTCACCGCTTGTCCTTTGAGTTGAACCGGTTCAGGTGGGTCGCCGTACTGAGGGACAGTGTTGTTTATCGTATTGTTGCCATATTCGTTTTCTTCCACATCGTGACTTGGACCTGGGTATTCTTCCATGCCCCCAGCCTCAGTATGGCTTGGGACATGACGGTCAAAATGCTTCGCGTCCACGCGGCTGACCTAATTCGCCATCCGACATTTCCACTTATCGTTGGGCTTTTCGCGGTCCACGTGGTCGAATATGTGCTACGGAAAAACGAGGGCCGATTCGGCCGCATCTGGCACTTCGTACCTTTCCCATTGAGAAGCGCTGCTTACGCGTTGATTACTTTTACCCTGATTTATTATCTGCAAGGGGGTAAATATGAGTTCATCTACTTCCAATTCTAAAAGGACACGTGTACGCCAGAGAATCAGCTTGGGATTTTTGGGGTTTGTGCTGATCTACGTGTTTGCGGAAATCTTTCTCTTCAGAAACCTTGCTTTTTATGGCCACGAGTACCGTTCCTTCGTCGGTCAGTTTGCAGAGCTTGATGTGTCGTTTCAGCATGCGAATCCCTCTGCGATTGATACCGTGATCTTCGGGGATTCCCAGAGTAAGGACGCCTTGCGTCCTGATCTGCTTGCTGCGGCCTCAGGCCGTAATCCCGAGAGTATCTTTAACTTCAGCGTAAGCGGCGGCAAGGCTTATGAGATGTATCACAACTATCTTAAGTACGTGGATCGACTCCCTCATGTAAAGGAAGCCATCATCGTGATAAACGAGCATCAGATCAATTCGTACAATATGGCGAACGATCCGAAGTTCCGTTACTATGCCGGTTTAAAAGACAGAATTCGGATTATGAACAAAGACAACTATGGGGAGCTTGCATTGGGATGGGCTTCTAAGGCGATCGATTTGCGCGACATCTGGAGTAAAATGGTGAGGTCATACTTCAAAGGAACGTTACCTAAGCCTCTGGCTACTGTCTGGCAACCCGGCGGTCTACGTGCGGAAACCGAAGTCAAACAAGAAAATCTAACCGCTGCATATGCCGAAAAAACGGCCGATGGCTGGTTTCAAAATTACGACTTGAATGGTTTGCAAACGGAATCGCTCGAATCTTTGTTAAAGGAACTCCACTCTAAGGGCATAAAAATCGTGATTTTACAAATTCCTCGATCCGATTTATTTGAAGCCGTGATAAAGAAAAAGTATGCTAAACAGCAGCAGGCTTACTTCAATGAAATACAATACCTGGCCACCGAGTATGATGCGGAGTTCCATGTGATGTCTAATCAAGGTCTAACACTTAAGGAATACTTCCGGGATACCAATCACCTCAGGCCCAAAGGTGCTAAAGTCGTGAGTCAACGAATAGCGGAACAGTGGCTATAGCATACGAAAAAGATCGTGACCCGCTGTCACGATCTTTTTCAATCGGCAAAGCAATATCAATGCTACTTCAATTCATATCCACCGCGTACCAAAACGATTAACTCCGCCTTTGACTTCGGATCATGTTTAACACCGCGTCCATCCCTAGGGAAAAGAATAAAATGGTTGTTGCCTACTCTCTTACCTGGAGCAATGTCAACTCCGTCCGTCATGTCGGACAGGCCGTTCGTATCGGTACTTACAGCGACTGCGGTACCGGCTCGCACAATCAGTTCACCGCCTGCTTTCACGATGATACTCTTACCCAGAGGTACCGTTACCACTTCGATAGGAGCCATCCCCGTTGCTGCGTCACCTGCATTCCCCGTGTTACCGCCATTTAGAGGTCCTAACTTGTCCAATTCAACTTTTACCAGTTCGGCGACTTTCTGATCCACATATCCCTTAGTTACAATTGGATCGTCAGCCGTCCCAGGCGTGCTAGCCGTGTCAGCTTTAGCCGTAGAGTAGAATCCGATTGCACTTAGTAAAACAGCTGTTGCGATGATCCCCGTCCACGTTCTCCACTTTCTCTGATTCTCCAATATCATCTCTCCCGGTTCGACAATTTTACTATTGATTAGATACGCAAGTTGCGAACCAAAAGTTGCTCTTCAAATTACCTATATAATCAAAAAAGGGGGCCTCGTTGAGATGAGGCACCCCGCTCAAATCATTTATCGCTGTTTTCGAACCAGTTTAGTTTCTTCGTAGCCAACAGTCTCTTGTGACCATCAAAGATATCATAAACGTTAATTGTATAGTCGAACGAAGTAGACAGCTTATTCAGAACTCCCGGTTCAGACACGGTAATCTTAAGACCACTATTTCCGACTGACAATTTCGCCGCATCAGTTTCTCCGACGTCATTGAAATCATACTCTTTGATAGTAGAATACGTGCCGCTAGTTATTTCGATTCCTAACTTATGTTTTTCTGGAATCACGCTATATTGAGAGTTTTCTTTGATGTCCGCGTTCAGTTCCAGATCAATCGAAGAAGAATCATATGTGCCGTAGATTTTGCTTAGGGTAATTACATATGGATACAAAGAAATTTCTTTCAAGCTAGAAGCTACCGTCGCAATCGGCGTGTCATGCTGCAACTCCACCGCTCTTACGAATGCGTCTGCAGCTGCATCCCCAGTAGTAAGTCCCGTTCCGGTCACACCTTGGCCAATCATTACTCTTAAAGCTTGTTTGCCATAAGCCTTTGGAATCTCCGCTCTAAAAGCAAGCAGAGCTTCACCGCTTGGTCCCACCGTCGTCTTAACTTGTGAGATCTTCGCAGGGAATATTGCACCGTCTTGGGCTTCTACAAACCCTTCGAGCGTCGTTAAAGTTGAAGGACGCTTCTCATTGTTTCTCATGACAACTGAGCCATAGAACATATCCGTAGCCGTTCCTTCATAGATGTACGAATCCTTGATGATGACATCCGCTCTTTTGCCTACATCGGTAAGGGCATAAGCTTGATTTTTCGGAATGAGGGGAAGCTTCAGATCGGAAGCTTTTACTTTGAATACGGCGACGGATTTTCCTTGGGTCGTATCCGGTGTAGTTCCCGTATCCGTCGTTTTCGTTGTCGTCGATTCGATATTTTCTACGTTGAGTTGTACTTCCGAATACTCGTAGGTGTAAGGGATTTTTGCATATACTACTTGCTTGGATGTCTCTCCGGGTTTTAGTGTAATGATCTTATCCAATTGAACCAACTTCGTTGCATCTCTACCCATGTTGACGCCATCAACCGTGTAGTAGCCGGAGAGAACAGGTACAGATAATGATGTTTTACCAGGGTTCTTCACTTCAAATTCAGCTGCAAGAATATCCTGATCGTTCCAAGGAAGCCGCTGAATATCAACAAGCTTCACTTCGTACAAGCCGTACTTATTTCGGAATTGAATCGCCTTACCGGCAGAGTTCGAAGTTTGCGTAGCACCTTTTAATTGATAAGAAGCGATCGGAATATCTACTTTATTCGTTTGGTCGCTTAGTGCAACCACTAATTTCGAAGTTGTAACATTCGTGTTCGTCGAAGGAACTTCGGCCGTCAATTGAATGGTCTGTTTACCTTTGGCCTCAATCGAAACACTCGTTTGGCTTGATGTTAACTGATAGATGTTCCCGTTAGGTGTTTGTAAGTAGTACTTGATCGTGTCCGGAATGGTTAGTTTTCTTTGTCCGATGTTTTCGAGGTCGTAGTCGAGAGACACATTGTAATATCCGTCTCTCTCCGTGACATAAAGATCACCTGCGAGCGTGCTCACTTGAACTTTATCGAACGTCAATGTTTTCTTGGTGCCGCTTGCGGCAACAGTGGACGCAGCCTTACTCAGATCAATCGTACCAAGAACCGTTTCAAAGTTCGTTTGACTGAAGTTCCATTTGATAATTTGAATAGTCAATTGTTTGATCGTTGCTGATTTATCAATCTCAGCGAAATAGGTCTGCTCGACCGTTGAATTTGGTGCGACTTTCGTTTTGGATTTATCTTGATCAGATATCTTTACGCTATACTTATCGCCATTCTTGTTCACGACTTTCAGCCAATAGTCGATGAGTTGCAAATCGCTCTTTCCACCGTTAAATATGCTCACTGTGACTCCAAGAACATTGCTGGAACCGCTGTTAATCAAATCAACTTGTTTGATGGTTATATTCGAACTTCCGCCAAGGGAAACCTTCGAAGGTTGTGTCGCAGCAAACGCAGATGAATATGTAACCAACAAGATAATCGTGATTAACGCAAACAGTGCTCCCTTTCTGAATGCTACTCTCATCGTCCATTTCCTCCCTTATGATCTATATATTAAACGCTTCGGAAAGGGGGAAAGTTTCAAGTGCACAAAAAAAAGAAACCGAGTTGCCTCGGTTTCTTTTTTTGTTAAAACAGATTACTTAACAACAACGCGGAACTTGATTTGCTTGTTGTTAGCCGTGATCACAACTACGTCGAAGCTGTCGCCAGCAACAACCGTGTTGTAAGTTTTAGCAACACCGTTGGAGTCTTTCGTAAAGTTGCTGGTGTAAATCGACCAGGTCGACGGATCAGCAATTTCTACGCCGTATTGGTCAGTTACGACAACAGCGTCGTTCACGAGACCAGCGATCGTAGCATATTTGTTGGTAAGCGGAGTCGTAGCCGAAACGCTAGAAACGTCAACGGATACTACAGCATCGGATTCCTTAACAACACTGTTTTTGGACTCAAGAGCCAATTTGTCAGGTGCGGAAGCAGCTTTAGAAGCTTTAACCGTTTTGCTGACAACCAGAGTTTGATCAGCAGCATAAACGACTGCAGTTACAGTGACATCACGAGTATCTTTGTCACCATAAGCCGCATACGTACCCGGATCCGGTGCATACACGCGAAGTGCACTGCCGCCAACGATGGAAGCTCCGGAATCATTTTCGTTCAGTTGATAGAAGGAAGTCGGCAGAGCGACTTTGCTGCCATCAGCCAGAACGCCTTTTACCGGGATCGTTACATCGTACTTCGAGTTAACGGACCCGATCACCGCTTGGTCATAGGCCGTTGCTGCGTCTTCAACAACATAGTCTTTGATGTCAGCGGCTTCTACGACGTTAGCAGAGAAGGTATACGTGCTGCTGGATACTTCTTTGTACGTTCCGTCAAGGTTAAAGAGTTTAAACGTGATTGTTGCGGAACCTTTTTTCTTAGCATCAAGTTTAAACGTGTCAGCTGCGTTGTCAAGAACATTGTACGTTACGCCATCGATTGTTACCGGAGCTTGTGCACCAGTAGTCACTACGTCAACAGTAGCGGTGTCGGAGGAAGCAACATACAAGCGATAGGTACCAGCGTCGCCAGACCACTTGCCGGTCATGTCAACAGCACGAGCATATTGGTCTTTTACAGCAACCTTCGAGAGGTCAACCGTGTCGTTAGCGCCAACTGCATAAACTTTGTCAAGATCATTGATGCCGCTGATTACCGTTGCTGCTGCAGCATCAACCAAGGAAATGTTCAGTTGGTAAGATTTGAACGTGCTCGTTACGATGCTGATGACTGCATTTTTAGCAGTTTGGCCAGCCGTGTCCAGAACAAGTTCGGTTTTGTTGTTAACATAGTCGCGAACGAAAGACAGCTTCTTCGACGAAACCGAATCGTACGTAGAAGTACGAGTCATAGCGTTCAGCTTGTTAACGTCCGTCACTTCTTTACCGAATTGGTCGATTGCCGTGAAAGGAATTTTCACTTTCTCGCCCAGAACAGCAACTTCAGGTTGGGACAGCGTAATCGTGTCGACTTTAACGTTCTCGGAAACATTCACATCGTAAGATGCGGATTTGCCCGTGAAGTTAGAAATCAACATAACTTTGGACGTACCAGCTTTGAGCAATTGGCCGCTCGGCTTGTTCAGTTGAGCAACGATTTTCGAAACGCCGTCAATCGTTTTCGTCTGGAACGGGCCAGAAGCAGTGGATTGATCGAATTGCGGTACAACAGTCGTGTTTTGGCTCGTGATAACGACGTCTTTGTTCAGGTACGTCGTATTCGTGACGCTGTTACCGTATTGGTCTTTAGCATCGACGATCAAGTAGAAGTCGTTCGGATCAGCGCCTTCTTCAAGCGTCTTGCTGTTCGGGTTGTAAATGCCCGTGATTGCCAGCTCCGAAGCGCGAGCAGCATCGGATACGACCAGAACGCCGCTAACAAACGTATTGGAAGCGGAGTGCAGAACGCCAACCGTTACTTTCTCGTCTTTCAAGAATCCGGCAGCAGAAGTGATGGCGATTTCGCCAGCGCTGCTGATCGTGTAAGTAGCGTTTGCTTTACCAACGCTCAGCGTAAAGCCGCCTTGGCTGGTAACATCTTCGCCGTATTGGTTGGACGCTTTGATGTTCGCATAGATCGTCGTGTTAGAAGCACGATCAACCGGAGCGTTCAACGAAGCGAATTCGATTTTCGAAACTTTCTCGTCTTGCGCGGTCAACGTTTTGGTCAGAGCCGTGTCGGTCAGACCGGAAACGGAAACCGTGTAATCGCCAGCCGTCAGTTTCGTTGCGAGTTCGAGCGTAGCCACTTTCTTGTCATCGGAGAAGGAAGCGGCTTTGGACAGGTTAACTGCCACGGAGCCTTTCTTCACAGCGAACGTAGCTTTGGAAGTATCAACGGCTTTGTTGAAGGTCACTTGGATCTTCTTCGCGCCTGTTGCCGTTACGCTAGCCACTTCAACTGCAGCCGGTACAGCGATCTTCTCGTAAACGGAGTAGGTAGCCGTTACAAGGATTTCACGCGTAGCAGCAGCTTTGTAAGTAGTCGGCAGGGTGATGCCGTTGTCAAGCAGTGCTTGGATGTAACCAGCAGCCCAGTTGTCAGCGCCGGCAACCGTTGCACCAGCAACAGGCTTCAGGCCGAGAACGTTAGCTGCAGCAACAGCGATTTGTTGAACCGTAACGTTGCCGTTCGGGTCGAACTTGCCGCCGCCGACGCCAACTACGAGACCAGCAGCCTTAGCAGCTTCGATTTCTTCGAACGCCCAGTGGGAGCTCTTAACGTCGCTGAAGGATTGGGTCGTAGGCTTGGTGTCAACGTCCAGGCCTTTGAGCAGGTCGAGGATACGAGCCAGCTCAGCGCGGGTCATTTTGGATGCCAGCGCAGGATCTTGGCTTGCGCCAACGCCGCTGAAAATGCCTGCGGCTTTCAGCGCTTCGAATTTCTCAAGCGCCGTAGTAGGGGTTGCTGCCGAAGCTACGGACGCGAATGCGCCGAATGCAATAGCTGCGGACAGAAGAACGGATAAACTTTTCTTCATAACCTTTTTTTCTCCTCCTCGAGAAAACATCTGTTTGTCTTGCATGGAAGAATGATAGCTCGAATCTCTCATCGATGTTTCACCCCCTTCCCTGAGTTGAGCATTGTCTATAATGGGTGTCTGCAATCGCGGTCTCTATTCTATGTAGATACCTGTCGCAGAAACTCGTTAACAAGGTGATCCTGCCGAAGAAAAACACAAAATAGGCAGGGTAAAATATGCCACTTTCCCCATTATACATGAGGTCCATATGAAGCGCAAACGCATATTTTACGAGAGTCGTAGATTGCGAGGCAGGCGCCCCGCTCATTTGATACATGTTGTTAAACGCACCAGACGGATAAAAGTTGCGGCGAAACGAAAATTGATTCGATTATTTTTTACGAAAATGTTTCGTAAGCCTCATGCACCGTTTAATATGTATGGCGTTTTTGCTTCTTTAGTATAACTTGGACCTTGATTTTCGTCATCGCTTAACTTTTTCCTTTTGCGCCAAGGAAGTGCAGAATTAAGGAGCCGACCCGTGATATCCATGGGCCGGCTCCTTTTAGGTGTTAGCTGAAGTTTTTCGGGAAAATCTTGGTGAATTTCTGCAGAAGCTTAACCGTGATCGCACCAGCTTCAGCTCGAGTCAGGTTTGACTTCGGATTAAAGTTGTACATTGGTTTTTTCTGTCCCGGGATGGTTACAGGCGTACCGCTCATAACACCCGCTTTGGTTACCGCCAAGATAGATGGTCTCGCATAAATCTGAGCACTGGCCGAATCCACAAACGCTTTAGCGAGTGCAGCCTCTAGCTTGGAATCGTTGACAGCGAGTTTGAGTTTAAGTGCTCTGGCGATCATGACAGCTGCATCCTCACGGGTAACCTTGATGTCTGGGCCAAACGAACCCTCGGATAATCCGCTGACGATACCCGCTCTAGCCGCCGTCTCGATGTGCTCATAATCCCATGTTGCGGATTTGGCCCCGGGGACAACATCCGTGAAAGACTGATTATCGTCATAGTTGAGTTTAATGTTCAGGCCTTTTACGAGCAATGTCGCGAACTCACCGCGTGTTGTCTGATCGTCAGCTCCGAATTCGTCGAAACGCAGATTCGTCATGATGCCCTTCGAATAAAGACCATTAAGGATATTGCGCGCCCACGGGTGGTTCGTAATATCGCTGTACCCGGACTTCAGTTTGCCTACCATGTAGTAACCAAACTCATCAAATGGTACGGTCACCGTATGTTTTTTCATATCCACTTCGCCACCGACGTTCTCCCATACGCCTTTGTCCGTAAAGCGGAACGCCGATATCGTATATGAGACCTCGTCAACAACATTTTCATTGAAGGATAATTTCAGCGTACCCCTGTTAGAAGGTATAATTTTACGCTCTTCCGGTATCGGATCGGATGGATCAGCGAAAGCGCGCACCGTATTTCCTTCGATAAAGTAGGGCGCCTGTCCGTTAATCGCAGGCTTATACAGAGGAGAGGTTTTATCCCCTTCTTCTCCCCAGCCTCCGTTAATCCAATAAATTTGTGAGACGCGCGTGAATTTGCCGGTCGTCTCGGTGGAGTTAAAACGCTGTACGTTGATGTCCGGAATCGTAATCGTTGTCGCTCCTGAATTGGACCTTCCATCCGCATCGCGGTTAATAATGTTTCCGTAATCGTTGCGTCGGTCAACGACTCCGTCTTTCGGGTCCGCAATACCGAACAGCAATTTGTTGTCGGTATAAAACTTGTAGACTCCAGCTGAATTCGGCTGTGCGGACTTCAGTACTGTCCCTTTGGGGAATGAGAGCTCAACCGTCTTATTGAAGACGCTAAGCTTTGTTGCCATAGCCTGCATGTACTGCGAGTCGACCTGAATAGCTGAAGTGTAGTACACATTGATCTTGTCGTTAATGCTGCCCTGCGGTCTGACGATCTGAATCTTAATCGATGTCAGCTTATCCGGCTTCAGCCCTACAAAATCGTAAACGAATCGGTTGTTCACGTCCTGGCGTTTGGTAGATGATACTCCGTTGATCAAGACGTCCGTAGCGCCTTCCGCTTCAATATCAAAGCGAACGAAGTTCTTGTTCACGACGATATCGTTTCCTACAGTCGGTTGTGGAGATAAGATCCGATAAGCTGATACTTCGCGCACGATTTCGAGCCGCTGATTCGTACGGGCTCCTGTTGAGTTGATCAATTCCAGGTTGTATACATGGGACCCAGGGACGGTAAAGTCGATATTCTTAATCCGCAGGATAAAGTTATCCTGATCACCGGCGAAGTCGTATTTCAAGCTGCCGAAATTGCCCGACAAACCGTCGCTGCCATCTTCAATTAACTCAGACGAAGATGGATCCGCAAGCTGTTTGGTGAAGATGGTATCGGAACCGAATTTCAAATTTACAGTGGTGGCTCCGCCACCTTTGATAACCAAATCGTATTTCAATTGGCTTGTCGTGTATTTGCTGTCCTTGAAAAGGAACTCCGGAGACACTGGGAAAATCCGATCCATGATGTCTTGCGTGTAAGGCGGATCCTTAACGGTGGAATCCGGCAGCGCCTGCCGATCGGAGTCCAGAGCCGGCGCAACAGTCGGCTGGAATTTATCGATCCTTGAGACGTTCGTGTCGATAATGTAGATTCGGATTTCCTTGCGGATCTCCCTTACAATGCCATTCACTGTGGTTTTTCCAACAAAAACGATTCGATTTTCCCCGAAAGATAATGGGCTGTCATCTGCACCAACCGTTAATTCCAAATTGAACTTTCGATTGGTACTATCTACGCCCAAAACAGGGTCGGCAGGCGTTACGCCGTTCACGAAATATTCGGAAGAAGTATAGTTCTTAAACCCGATGTACTCCCCGGATACCGTAATTTTATTATCTTCTCGCGAATCGAAATACTTGGTCATGCCATCATAAATATCCGCCACGTAGATGTAGTCTTGCGTAGAGTAGTTGATACTCGCCGAGTAACCTGCTTGTGACGTACCCAACGTAAATCTGACTTTCTGCTGGCCGCTGTTGAAGCCTGTGATTTTATATGCATAGTAACCTTTGGCGTCATCTGCCATAATGCTGCCATTGTCGATGACCAAAGCAGTGTTTCCTAAAGGCAAATAAACACCGTTCAAATCCGGAGAACCCGCCCCAGGTGCCGTTTTCACCAGGACCCAGAAATCCTGGTCACTGACTTCCGCACCATCAAGCGGCATCTTGGTGATATTGTCGAAGTCTGTACCGGTCTCATCATAATTCGGCAGGTAGTACATTTTCTCGATCAAGGTTTCCCCTGGGAGAAAAGTGAACTTACCCGAGTAGGTCATGGAGGTGCCCTTATACCCGACAACGAGATTAAAGGTTTGGTTCTTCAAATCCGCCGTGTTATCGCTGTTGGGCTTAAAAGTAAAATAGTCGGTCGTAAAAGTGATCAACCGATATTGCGGGGTGATCCCATCATTACCTGGAATAATCGTCTCGCTATCCGTAGGAGTGAAGGCGATCGTCGTCTTCGAAGACGAATCATTGATGTAGTAATCAGCATTTCCTTCAAATGGAATATTGGCATCATAAGGAACAAGCAGGGTGAACTGCAGAAGGGCTTGGTTGCCAAGGCCAGCATACCCTGAAGTCACGATTGGGTTACTGTTGTTCATCAACTCAGTCTCATCGGTGCCGCCAACGATCAGCTTCATGCTCGTGAAGGGTTGTGTTTTGTTGAAAGCGTAAATGGATCGGTTAATGACAACCGAATCGGATAAGCTCTTGATCGTAATCGTCAAATCGTTCAAGCCCGGCTGCAGTGCAAGGGACGGTGAATAAAAGGTGCCATCGTCCATGACGGAACCGATAATCGCTTTACCCCCGTTAATGGCAACGGACATGCTGTTAATGTTCTTGGCAACACCTTGGAGCGTTACGCTGGTGCTCTCAACAACCGCCGGAGAGCCTTCGCTCAGCACGGTTGAAGTCCCCCCGCCGTTTACTTTCAAGCTTTGCAGGTAGGGTACACGGTCATATAGGATATAGAACGTATCCGAACGCTCGACGCTTCCGGTAAGTCCGGTAAACGTAATTTTGTTCATTCCGCTGAACAAGGTGAGATTATTGGCCGTGAAGCGGTTTGTTGACCCCGTATCGGCCAATACCGTTCCGGCCGTAGTCCTAGTAGAGTCCACATCCCATCTCGTCGTGCCAGAGGAATCGCCTTTCGGGATCAATTGCTCGATCTTCACCTTCAGGGAGTCTTTGCTCACGCTTGTGAATGTACCTGTGACCGTAAAGGTAGGACTTGTCGTCGTATAGACGGTGTCGCGGCTCAAGAAAAGAGTAGGATCGCTATTGTCCGTTGTGCTCAATTTGGAAGTGTTGCCGAATTCAACGATATCGGGAATAAAATAAGTGGCGGTCGCGCCAGCGGCATGCGCTTGTTTAGCCAGCCCAGGCGGGAGCAGGGACAAGATGAGCAGCCCCATCATCAACCACGCCATCGCTCGCTTCATTCGTTGCATCGGTTAATCTCTCCTTCAGAGGAAGTGTTTGCCTAGTTTTGCGGATTACTATTATGTATCGGCACTTCGCTCCTCTCAGTTTAGTTCGATTGGTCCTATTTCGACGCCATAGAGGAGTGGAACTTTCTTCCTACAAGTCTCTTAGACAGCAAAAAGCCCCCGAGAGTTGCGGCTCTCGAGGGCTCCATTTTGTATACACAATTCACTCTAAAATGTTACTTCGAACGGCTCTCCGTTTGCGGCTTCAAGCGGGCCAGCAAATTGATCACCGGACGGCGCGACTTGTCGACGATGCCGATCAACTCGGCGCCGATCTGGAGCAGGAACACCAGCACGCAGATAACGATGAACGTCACCCAGTTGCCGAAGCCCGTCTTCGTCAGCGCGGATTGCAGCACGGCGCAGGCGCCGAAGAATGCCGCGATTCCGTAGATCATCAAAACGGTCTTGCGGTGGCTGAAGCCCAGCTGCTGCAAGCAGTGATGAAGATGGCCTTTATCGGCCTTCATCAGCGGCTTCTTGTTCACCCAGCGGCGTACGATCGCGAAGAACGTATCGGACAGCGGCACGCCGATGATGAGCAGCGGCGTCACGAAGGAGATCACGGTGATCTGCTTAAATCCGAGCATGGACAGCATCGCCAGGCTGAATCCAAGGAACAGCGCGCCCGAGTCGCCCATGAAAATTTTCGCGGGATGGAAGTTGAAATACAAGAAACCGAGAATGCTGCCGAGCAGCACGACGGACAAGAGCACGACGGTACCGTTGCCCATGATGACGCCCATGCCCATGATGCTGGCGATAGCGATGGCGGATACGCCGGCAGCCAGCCCGTCCAGGCCGTCGATCAGGTTGATCGCGTTCGTAACCCCGACGATCCAGAAAATCGTCAGCGGAATGCCGATCCACTCGCCCAGCGGCTGCATGGCGGATCCGAACGGAATGTTTACGATATTCATTTTAATATCGAAGCCGAAAACAACGATGCACGCGGCCCCGATCTGTACGAGAAATTTCAACTTGGCGTTCAAATCGAAACGGTCGTCGAGCGCGCCCAGCAGGATGATCACCGTGCCTCCGGTCAGGAGGGCGCCGATCAGGTTGCGGTTGCTGGCCATCATCAGGTTGTCCGGGATGATCAACATCAGCAGCAGAACGACGAGCGTGAATGAAGCGTAAATGGCGAGACCACCCAAACGCGGCATGATGCGCGAATGGACCTTCCGGGCGTTCGGGACGTCGACGGCGCCGACGCGGAACGCGAACTTCTTAACGAGCGGTGTAAGCATGAGTGCCAGCGCGAGCGCCGCGATGAAGCCGGAAATTCCGATTCCGATCATATAGCCTGTTGGCATCTTTAACTCCCCTTTTATAAGCACCGAGTAGAATTATAAACCCGGCGCCCGGAATTCAACAAGGCGATTTTCTCGTCGTTTTCCGGCATATTGGTTCATTTCCGCCATTTTCATGAATTTTCACAAACGTTTTAGCCCTGTTTGAGGACCTTATCTCCGTCCCTCATCACTTTGAGGGCGAATTTCGGCAATACCAACATTCTCCTATAACGGGAAGGTTCCTGTAATAAACGGTAAAACCATTCCAGCCGCATTTTCTGAAAAAGCTTCGGCGCGCGCTTCAGCTTGCCGGCGATGACGTCGAAACTTCCTCCCACGCCCATCATCACGGGTACCTGCAGCGTGCTCTGATACTTGGCCAGCCATGCCTCTTGGGTCGACATCGAACGGGCTACGAATAGCAGGTCCGGCGCGGCTTCCCGGATGGCGGCGACCACCGCGCCGTCCTCTTTATCGGTAAAATAACCGTCGCGATAGCCCACGAAACGGACGCCCGGATACAGTTTCTGCAAATTCGCGTGTGCCGTCGAAATGATTTCTTCGGTCGTTCCCAGCAGGTAAACCTTCCATCCCCGCAGGTCGCCTTCGCGAAGCAGCTCGTGCATCAAATCGAAACCGGTCACGCGCTCCTTCACGGGTTCTCCCACGTGCCGGGCCGCCCAGACGACGCCGGCTCCGTCAGGTACGACGAGATCGGCGGTCTTCAAGGCCCGCTGAAACTCTCGGTCCTCGAATCCGGCCATCAGCATGATCGGGTTGCCGGTCACGATTCGGTGCGAACGGCGGTTTTCCACCGCGTCCACCAGATATCGGACCGTTTCTTCCATATTCATTTTCGAAAACGAGACGCCGTACAGCGACACCGTCGGGTAGGCTCGTTCGTTCGTAGCGGAACTCAAAACGCGACACTCTCCTCGCTCACTATGTTAAATACGCGCGAATGCCACGATTTGTTGCGCCGGACGGACAGCTTCCAGTTTTAACCGTTCGATCGCGGGACGCGTCGACGCGAGCCATTCCTCCGGCCGATCGAGCATTCGGGCGGCTTGGTCCGCGAAAATCTCGGGGTCCAGCGCGTCCGTGCTTCCGACCGCCTTCTGCCCCAAACGGGCGAGAAACTGGTCGATTTTCGGATCGTACGAAAGCCCGAGCAGCGGCACCTCGCGGTTCGCGGCGTAGATGAGCGAGTGCAGCCGCATGCCGAACAGCAGCCGGCAACGGCTCACCTCGCGCAGCATCGCCTGCGGCTCCTCGTGCGCCGGCGCAAGCTCGCTGGCGACGCCCGCGCTCGCGAGCCGTTCCATCACGTACCGGGACGCATCCTCGTCCGGGCCGTGATGGAACGGCAAGAAGCGCAGCCGGACGCTCCGCCGTCCGGCCAGCGCTCCAAGCGCGGCGACCGCGCGGTCCAAGTCCGCGCGGTCGCCGCGCCAAAACCGGACGGACACGCCGACCACGGCCGGCCCGTCCACATCCATACGCGCACTCGCATCTGCCTGCGCAAAGCCAACCCCCGCCTCCCCCGGCAAAGGCAAGCCCATGACCGGGTCCGGCACCACCTCAATGCGTGCCTCGGGGACGCCGAAGCGGCGCAGCAGCGCCGCCGACTCCTCGTCGCGCACCGACACGTACGCGGCCTTGCGGAACGCCCGAGCGATCGGCCAACGGAACATCGCCCGGTTCACCGGGCCGATGCCTTGCGCATACACGAAGGTGGGCTTCCCGCTCCACCGCGCCAGTTCCATGATTCCCAAGTAATACGGAATCGACCCGAGCCCCGTCGCGTCCTGCAGCAGGCTGCCGCCTCCGCTGATCAGCCCGTCGCTCGCGCGCAAAGCCGCCCTCACTTCCGCCAGCTTCATGCGCGGCACAGCCTCTACGCCGTACTGCTTACTTGTCCACTCCGGATCCGCAGACAGCACGATCGGCTCGACGCGTACGCTACGCTCCTGTCCGGCATGCTCAAGCGCGGTCAGGATGCTCTTGAGCACCGCCTCGTCGCCGCTGTTCCGAAACCCGTAATAGCCCGAAATGACGAGACGCATTACTTCGCCCCCTGAAATTCAACCCGCTTCCAGAGCCGCTCGGCAATCTGCCAAACCGCGATCAGGATCAGTCCGATCGGCAAGCCGAGGCCAAGGCCCAACAGAATGCGCGAGATCGAAAGAACGAGCGGGGTATGGATATGCGCGAACGTATCGACCATCGACAGCTGGGCAACCGTGCCGAGCACGAGCAGGCAAGCGGCAAACCGGTAACGCAGCGTCAGGAAAATGCCGAGCAGCAGGATCGGATGCCCGATCAGGAACTCCTTCGTCCTCGGACGGACTCCGAACGTGTTCTCGAGCAGCGAGCGGAACGTCAGCTCGATGCCGGACGCGGTTCCCGCGTTGCCCGTGCGGGACATGTAATACATGCCCGCGGCTCCCAATACGCCGAGCACGACAATCCAAAGCACGGTGATCGGCGTCACGAGAATTTTCCGCGCGTTGCCGAATACCGTATCGCCGGGGCCGTACAGGAACACGTACAGCGCGACCAGGCCGATCGGCGCCGCATGGAGCAGGCTGACGCCGCGGAACTGCTGAAGCACGAGATTATAAGAAATATGGTTGAGCAGAGCCACGACCATCGGAATCGCCGCCATCGACAGCAGCGCAGTGCGGATGTACAGCAGTACCGCACTGCCCAGCCGCCTTCCGGCGCCGAGCTCTTCCGACCGCTGCGCGCGCAGCCTCCGCACGAGCAGGATGACCGCCGCCGTCGGAGCCGCGATCGCCACGAACAGGGCCAGCGTTTGCACCATCAGCGTCTGCTTCAGCACGTACAGACCGGCGCCGCCGACCAATCCGAGCACGAACGCGATCGACAGCAGCCACGGGATGAACATGCCGATGACGATGGCCACGAGCGCGATCGCGCCGAGCATCGCCAGGCCGCGCAGCGCGGATTCCGCCGGCGCGTGATGCACCGTGAATGCCTTCGGCGTGCCGAACGTGAAGCCGAAATCCTTGAGCCTGTCCACCGCACCCTTCTGGGAGGAGCCTTCCGCTCCCTGCAGCGCGTCCTTGATCGTGTCGAGCGGGTTCGTCACTTTGCCCTTCACGCCGTCGCGGGAAGGCACCGCGTTCAGGAATACCATGCGGATGTTGCGGTCTTTTACCGCGAGCAGGATGCGGTCTTGCAGCGCATCCGTCTTGATCGTCGCCATCTCCTGGTCGGTAACGGAGTGAGCGCGGATCACGTTATAGTCGATCAGCTTCGCGAGCTTGGTCAGCCCGCGAACCGGAGTTTTCAAATTCTCGAAGGAAGCGATGCCGATTCCGTTGTCTTGGAGCATGTAGGCAAACTGCTGGATGCCGTCCGGTTTGCCCGGCCCCGGGGATTCCAGACTGAATCCCGGCACCGCGTCGCCGTCGAACGTAATGCGGTCGATGCCGGCCGCCTTGAAAGACTTCAGCCAGCCGTTCATCACTTCCGGATCGAACGGCTCGAACTTGTCCGACAGCCGCGGAACGACCCATAGCCCTGCATCCCTCAAAACCTTAATATCCAGAGGATTCGGTTGCATCGGACGAAGCATCGCGTCATCTTTTGCCATGTCGATAGCCACGCCATTGTGCCCGTCGACGGACCAGTCGGTCACGTCGGCGCCATGACGGGGGAAGCTGTCCTGAATGAGACCTTTGATTACCGTTTGGTCTTCCGGGTTCAAAAACAGAACATAAGTGCGGTTGTCCCCTCGGACAGGAACGCGGCCTTGCAGCGCTGCGGCGTCCGCGGCGCTGTATACCGCGATCTCGCCCGCCCAGCCCAGTTCTTCCAGCGTGCTCTCGTACACGACGGCGCCGTTCACGCCGGCTTGCTTGAGCTCGGTCAGCTCATGCTTCACGAAAGCATCGGGATCGGGCTTGCCCGCTCCGATTTGAAGCAAGTCCCGATAGTCGATGACGAGAGCCGTCTCGTTCGCGGAAGCTTCCGTCTGGGACCTGGCGTACATGACGGGCAGCGACGCGATCACGCCGACCAGCACCACCCACCACAGCCATCCTGCCATTTTGCGATTCAATCTGTTCAACCACTGAGGCACAACCGTCACTCCTTCATGTTCTGCAAGTCGATTCGTCTGTATGTCGAGCCGCGCAGCCCCTCGCAGGGCCACAAAAGGGGGCGGCATTGCTGCCGCCCGTATCCTCTATTCGGCATTCATTATCCGTGTTTACGCCAGTGCGTCCACGCGCTCCATCACGCTCGAGACGAGACGCCCCAGCGATGCGTTCGCCGCATCCAGGTCGTCCCCCCGAACCGCGAAATACAGCTTGATTTTCGGTTCCGTGCCGGAAGGCCGCAGGCAGAACCAAGAGCCGTCGGCGAGCAGGAATTTCAGCACGTTTTCGGGCGGCAGGCCGTCTAATCCCCCCGCGTAGTCGAGCACGCGTTCGACTTTCACGCCCGCGACTTCGGCCGGCGGGTTCGAGCGCCAATCGTTCATGATCGCGCCGATTTTCTCCAGCCCGTCTTTTCCTTTCAAAGTGCGCGATTCCAGCTTCTCCAGATAGGTGCCGTACTGGCGGTACAGCTCGAGAAGCACGTCGTACAAGGTTTTGCCGAGAGACTTGTAATAGGCGGCCGCCTCGCTGATCAGCAAAGAAGCGACGACCGCGTCCTTATCCCTCGCATACGTGCCCGTGAGGTAGCCGTAGCTTTCCTCGTAACCGAAGAGGAAGACGTTCTCGTCCGAGCCTTCGAACTTCGTCATTTGCTCGCCGATGTATTTGAAGCCCGTGAGCGTATCGATCACTTTGCAGCCGAAGGATTGAGCGATGTCCGCGCCCATCTGGCTGGTGACGATCGTTTTGATGACGGTGCCGTTCTTCGGTAGTTTGCCCTGCTCTTTCAGATTCGATAGCAAATAATGGACCATGATCGCGCCGGCCTGGTTGCCGGTCAGCACGACGTATTCGCCTGCGTCGTTCTTCACGACGGAGCCCATGCGGTCGCAGTCCGGGTCGGTACCGATGATGATATCGGCGCCCACTTGGTCGGCCAGCTCGATCGCCAGCTTGAACGCATCATGCTCTTCCGGGTTCGGGGATTTCACCGTCGGGAATGCGCCGTTCGGCTGCTCTTGCTCCCATACGACGTGAACGTTGCCGAAGCCGGCTTGTTCGAGTACTTGGCGAACGGGCAAATTGCCGGCGCCATGAAGCGGCGTATAAACGACCGACAGGGCGTCTCCCGCGCCGCGGCGAAGCATCTCCGGCTGAACGACCTGTGCCTTTACGGCGTCCACGAATGCCTGGTCGTCCTCGTCCCCGAGCCATACGAGAAGCCCTTTGGCCTCGGCTTCCGCTTGACTGAGCCGTTTCACGGCGTCGAAAGAAGCGACTCCGCGGATGCTCTCGATCACTTGCTCGGCCTGATGCGGCACGAGCTGGCAGCCGTCGGCGGCATAGACCTTGTACCCGTTGTATTCGGGCGGGTTGTGACTCGCCGTGATGACGATGCCTCCCGCGGCGCCCAGATGCCGGACCGAGAAGGACAACTGCGGCGTCGGGCGGAGCGAACGGAACAGGTAGGTCTTGATCCCGTTAGCCGCAAGCACGCATGCCGCCTCCAGCGAGAACACGTCCGAATTGTGGCGGGAATCGTGGGCGATCACCACGGACGGCGAAGGCCCTTGTTTCAACAGGTACTCCGCGAAGCCTTGAGTCGCTTTACCGATCACGTATCGGTTCATCCGGTTCGTCCCCGCGCCCATCACGCCGCGCAAGCCTCCGGTTCCGAATTCGAGATCCCGGTAGAAGCGGTCCTCAATCTCGGCGTCCTTGCCGGCGATCGACCGGAGCTCCTCCTTCGTGGCCTCGTCGATGCCCGGATCCCCGAGCCAAGCTTCGTACAGTTCCTGCGGCGATTTCATCATTTACTCGCACCTCTCCCTTTCCGGCTATACATTATCTCTATGATGAGTCCGTACATTCGTACGACCCTGATGTACATTACCCCTTCGACGGATCGGATAACGCGAACATGAGCTCACCTTCAGCCACGACAGTGTCGCCGACTTTGGCCGTTGCCCGGCCTTTGCCGATCGGACCCTTCAGGCGAGTGACTTCCAACTCCAAAATAAGCGTGTCGCCCGGCTTCACTTGGCCCCGGAAACGGAATTCGTCGATGCCGGCGAAAAAGCCGAGTTTGCCGCGGTTCTCCTCCAAGGCGAGCATCGCGACGGTGCCGACTTGCGCGAGCGCTTCGACGATCAGCACGCCCGGCATGACCGGATATCCCGGAAAATGCCCGACGAAAAACGGCTCATTCATCGTCACGTTTTTCAAGCCGACGGCGCGTTTGCCCGGTTCGACCTCCAAAATGCGGTCTACGAGCAGAAACGGCGGACGGTGCGGAATGATTTCTTGGATTTGGTTGATGTCGAGCATGCTCTTGATCTCCTCCATGGCAGGAAATGGTTGCCGCCGCATAGACGGCATTCGGTTCGCCCATAATAGGGTTGTCCCCTTCGTCGAACTGCAGTCGCGAAGGTTGATATAAGAGAGCTCGCATCCGCGCCTCGGCAGAGTGGGCGCGGCCGCGGGCTCTTTTGTAGGTCGGTCATGCCCGGCCCGAAATGTCGGACTGGTTCAAATGCCGGAATTTCAGGAAATAAATCGCGGACGTCAGGAAAGACAGGATGATGCCCGTCCACAAAATGGGGAGTCCGCCGGGTTGATCGAGCAGAAGCAGCATGATCGCGCCGTAGTACACGACGGTCGTCGCTTTGCCGAGCCAGTTGGCGGGCACCGTTTTCATCCCCCGGAAATGGAAAAACGCCGAGCTTGCGATCATCCCGATTTCCCGGAACCCCATGACCGCCACGGCCGCCCAAGGGATTTTGCCTCCGAGGAGCAGCGCGGAGACGACCGCGAGCATCATCAGCTTGTCCGCCAACGGATCGAGCATGATGCCGGTTATCGTGATTTGTCCGCTGCGGCGCGCTATGTAACCGTCCAGGATATCCGTCGCCCCCGCCAGCAGCACCGTAATGAGCGCCGCGACCGAATCGCCGTTCAAATATAAAATCAAAAACAGAGGAATCAAAACGAACCGGGACATCGTAATCGTATTCGGTACGTTCATCCCAGCCGCTCCCCTCTCCGCAACTTCCCCTCGCCCATTATAACGCTCACCTCAATAAATGAAAACTCCCCGACCGAGTCGGGGAGCCTAGAATCCGCTTGCGGAGCGCGGGCACGCGTTTAGCCCTCCGCAAATACGAGATCGTACATATGCTTCCAAGTGTCCACTTGGAACACTTCCGATACCGGCTTTCCTCCCAGAACGGCGTAACCGACCGCCGCTCCCAGAATCAGAGCCAACACGCACAATATGGGGATAATCAACATTTTGAAAGTGATCCATAGGATGCGCCCGATCATTCGGCCGGCGGATCGGCCGCCGGAAACCGTCGGACGGGGAGATGCGGTCATGAAGCTTTCGACTCCTTTGCGAAACTCATCTCCTCTATCGTATCATCCCCGGAGATTATTCGCCATGCTCATCATTTGCTCGGCGGATGACAATGCCCGCGCGTTCAACTGGTAGGCCCGCTGCACCGACATCACTTCGGTCATCTCGTCCGTCAAATTGACGTTCGAGGCTTCCGTGAAGCCTTGTCTTACCGCCGTCCCTTCCGGCAGAACCGCCAGCTGCTGAACGACGTCGGCGGCGTTGGTGCCGGCATCGACTCCATAAAGGTTATCTCCGATGGACCGAAGCAGTTCCGGATTCACGACCTCCATCAGCCGAATCTTGCCGAGATTGATCGGATCGGTTCCGGCTTGTCCGACCGCCAGCATCGTGCCGTCGGCCTGGATCGTCAGGTTGCGTCCTTCCGGAACGATGATGCTGCCGCCGGTTTCGTCCACGACCGGCAAGCCGGCGTCCGTCACGAGCTGCCGATCACCGCCGGGCAGCGGGTTCAACTGGAAGGCACCGTGACGGGTATATGCGGGAGTACCGTCCGGCGTGACGACCTCGAACAACGCGTTGCCTTCGATCGCGACGTCGTTCGGGTTGCCCGTCGATTGCAGCGTTCCTTGCGTCATATCCAGCTGCATGGACGACAAGCGGACGCCCCAGCCCTGGGTAAAGCCGGCAGGCGTCGCGCGGCCGGACAGCGAGAACGCCGGCTCATGCGGCTGCAAGCTGGTGAGCAAATCCTCGAACACCGACGTTTTGCGCTTGTAACCGACGGTGTTGATATTGGCGATGTTATCCGCGAGCATGTCGAGCTTTCTTTGGAGAGAGCCCATCGAGGCCGATGCGGAAATCATGGAGTTGTTCACGCGGCGATTCCCCCTTTACCTGTGTGCGATGGCGGCTTAGACGCGGCCGACTTCGTTGACGGCCTTCTGCAGGCTGCTGTCGTAAAATTGGATGACCTTCTGGTTCGATTCGTACGCGCGGAGAGCGGACATGACGTCCACCATCGATTGCGCCGAGTCCACGTTCGATCTTTCCAAGTAGCCTTGGCGCACCTGCACGCGGTCGCCCGCGGCGACTTGCCGCAGTCCGGCGGGATCGCCGGCGTATTGGAAACGGCCGTTGCCTTGCCGTAACAGTTGGTTCGGATCATTGACCAGCGTCAGCATCAACTGCGGGTTGCCGGGCAGCCGCTGGCTCGTCGTCTTGTTGACCAGGAAGCCGTCGCTCGTCACGGCGATGTCTTCCCACGTGCCGGTCACCACGATCGGCTGCCCGTTCGCGCCAAGCACCGGCGCTCCGTCCGCGGTGAGCAGCGTGCCGTCCGGCGCCGTCTTGAAGCTGCCGTCCCTCGTATATTGACGTTCCCCGTCCGGGCTCTGCACCGTGAAGAAAGCCTGCGGCTGAAAGGTGACATTCCCGTTCGGGTCCACGTATTTGCCCGATGCGTCAAAAACCGCGCCGTTCACCTGGATATCGGAAACGAGCGCCAAATCCTGCGGCCGGAACGTTTCGTTCAGATCTCCTTGTCCGAACGATAACCGGTTCTCCTCGGCGAAAACGCCGGTCGTCAGCTTGCCGATCGGCCCGTTCTGCACGTTGTCGCCGCCCATGGCGGAAATCAGCATGTCAGGAAACGCGCGGGTCATCGAGTTCATTGCCTTGTAGCCAGGCGTGTTCAGGTTCGCGATGTTGTTCGTTACCGTATCGTGACGCCGCTGCTGGGCAATCATTCCGGAAGCGGCCGTATAAAGTCCTCTTAGCATGACGCTTGTCCTCCCAAAATGGTTTAGCCTAGCTTGCGCGTCATTTTGTCCAGATGGTCCAGCATGATGCCGGTCCCTTTCACGACGCAGTGCATCGGATCTTCCGCGATCAACACCGGGACCTTGAGCTCGTCCGCGAGCAGGGCGTCGAGCCCGTCCAGCAGCGCGCCGCCGCCGGTCAGGATGACGCCGCGGTCGATGATGTCCGCGGACAATTCCGGAGGCGTGCGCTCGAGCACCGACTTCGCCGAGGAGACGATGGCCGACACCGGCTCCCACAGCGCGTCGCGAATTTCGTCGGAATGGATCGTGATCGTTTGGGGAAGCCCCGTCACCATGTCGCGGCCGCGGATGTCCATTTCTTCCCGGCGGCCGGTGTGGTACACCGTTCCGATCTTGATCTTGATGTCCTCGCTGGTGCGTTCCCCGATCAGCAGCTTGTATTTGTTCTTTATGTATTTCATGATCGCCGCGTCGAACTTGTCCCCCGCGACTTTAAGAGAAGAGGCGGTAACGACGTCGCCCATGGAAAGGACGGCCACATCCGTCGTGCCTCCGCCTATATCGACCACCATATTGCCGCTGGGCTGGAAGATGTCCATGCCCGCGCCGATCGCCGCCGCCTTCGGTTCTTCTTCCATGAAGACCTCTTTGGCTCCGCTTCTTTCGGCGGCTTCCCGGATCGCTTTCTGCTCGACCGAAGTAATGTTGCTCGGCGCGCAGATCAGAATCCGGGGACGGCTGTACCAGTTGCGGCCCCCCACGCGTTGGATGAAAGCCTTCAGCATCATGTCCGTGACTTCGAAGTCCGCGATGACACCGTCTCTCAGCGGACGGATCGCCACGATGTTGCCCGGCGTCCGGCCGACCATTCTCCTGGCGTCGTCGCCGACGGCCAGTACCCTCCTCGTGTCGCTCTCAATGGCGACAACCGAAGGCTCGTCGAGGACTACGCCCCTTCCTTTCACATGAATGGACACGTTCGCCGTGCCGAGATCGATTCCGATGTCTTTGCTGAACATGAGCCTTGGCTCCTTAACGTATTGGAATGGATAAATTTCGACAGCTGTAGGATAAAAAAGTCGTAATGGTACGTTATTCGACGCGATTTTACGTTTTCCTTCTTTTGTTTGTCGATCTTTAGGCGGAATTATGCTTTGCCGGCCGTCATGACTTCCCGTTTTTTGACCGTCGTTTTCTTGTATTTAATCTTGGTTGCTTCTCCTCCCCTCAGGTGCCGGATCGATTTGTGGTACTCCAAAATGTGCTTGACCTGGTCCGCCAAGTCCGGGTTGATTTCCGGCAAGCGTTCGGTCAGGTCTTTATGCACCGTGCTTTTGGAGACGCCGAATTCTTTGGCAATCGTACGCACCGTATTCCGCGTTTCCACAATGCACCGGCCGATCTTGATGGTGCGTTCTTTGATGTAGTCGTGCACGCTCCCGCCTCCCTGCTGAAATAGATTGGTACATTATATGAGGGGCGCGGTCACTTATTCTTTGTTCCGGAGGGCATGTGCGTCTTTGGTCGCAGGTTTTAATCCCCATAATGGGACTTGAGGGCATAAGAAAAGACGGATGACCGGGCATCCGCCTTCTTGTTCAGTATTTGTTCATTGGAATGGATTAAACTGTAAATGGGTTAGTCTCCGAGCCGCTTCAGAATCGCCAGATAAGGGTGCTGCTCCAGATCGACCAGGTAAGGAGAGGCGATCGTCGAACCGTCCGCTTCTCTATAAACCTGCACCACCGGCCTTAGCACGGGACGATTGGCCGTTTCCACGACGAACGCATGTTGTCCGCTGTTCATCAGCACGTGGGTCGAAACGGGATAAATCGTCAAATGCCGCAAATAGGTCTGGATCAGCGAGAGATCGAACTCGTAATTGCCTGCCGCGAACAGGTACTCCGTCGCTTCCTCCACCGCGTATGCTTTACGATGATGGCGGGAGGAGACCAGCGCGTTGTACACATCCGCGATGCCGACGATTTGGGCGAATTCGGAAATCTCTTCCCGTTTGAGTCCGAAAGGATAGCCTTCGCCGCGGTACCGTTCGTGGTGCTGGAGCGCCACTTTGGCAGACTCGAGGGGCACGTCCTTCATTTTGCTGAGGATGCGGTAACCTTCGGTCGTGTGGCCCCGTACTTTCAGCCGCTCGGAATCCGTCAGCTCTCTCGTGACTTTGGTCAGGTCCGTCGGCAAACGCGTCATGCCGATATCGGAGAACAGGGAGCCAAGGGTGAGATTATACATCTCGTCGGAATCGTACTTCCTGGCGGTCCCGATCACGTTTGCGCACATGGTCACTTGCAGCGCCTGCTGGAACAGCAGCGGATCGGTCTGCAGCATGACGCCGAGCTCTTCCGCGAGCTCTCTTTTGGATACGATTTCACCGATCATCGACTTGAATTGATTCCTGAATTTATCCTGAGGTACGGGAAGCGCAATACGCTCAATGCCCCGCATCGTATCGGTAAAATCGAGCGCGGCTTGAACGGCCTCTTTGCGGCTTTTCTCGTCTTCCTTCATTCTCCCGATATCGGGCAGCGCCCAGTCCGCTTGGGATAGTTCGAAGTTTTGCTGAACCGCGGAATCCGTCCAGAGGGCTCCACGCGACAAACGCAAAGAAACGCGGTCGATATTCAAACCTCTCAACCGTTGAATATAGCCTTCAGTCAGCACGGTGCCTGCGTCGAGAAGAATGACACCGTTGCGGGAATAGATAGGTTTGGCAAGCACGTCGCCGCTCACCAGGTTCATGACCGGTACTTCTCTCATATCAATTCACAGCGACCTTTCCGTAAAACATGAAATGGGCAGGAATCGACAAACCCACCTAAATCTACTAGTCTTATTTACCCACTAGTAAATTATGTCACACCCCCGAATCTATGTCGATAGTCCAATTGACTTTTTAATCAAAATTAGGAAAACCGGGATGACCTCAAATCGAGGATCATCCCGGTTTTTTCGGTTACTTATTCTCGGCTTTGATCAAGCTGTTCGGGTTCACCGACAGACCGTTGCTCAATACTTCGAAGTGGACATGGACGCCTTCGTCGGCTTCCAGCGTGCTTTGGCCGGCTTTGGCGATGACGTCGCCTTGTTCGACTTCTTGACCGACTTCGACTTTCACGTCTTTCAAGCTTTGGTAGACGGTTTCAAGTCCGTTGCCGTGCTGGATGTGCACTTCGTAACCGTTCGCCGGCGTTTGCTCGGCTACCGTTACTTTGCCGCTGAGAGCGGCCAGTACGTCGAATTCCTTAGCGTCGGTGCGCGCCAGGTCGATGGCCGTGTGCGGAGTGAACGTGTTGTCGTGCTCCACCATGGCGGCTTGCCGTTCCTCATCCGATGCCGAGGCATCATAGAAGGACATGGCCGTTTTGAACGACGCCATTTTGTCCACCGGCCAACGGAGCGTTTCCCCGTTTGCCGCGGCCGGAGCCGCTGCCGGACTCGAGCCGTCTTCCTTGACGCCAACGTCTGCGCTGGCTTGCCCCGGAACCGACTGGTCCGTCTCTTTCCCCTGGCCTCCTGCGTTTAGCCAGAGGATCGTTACGATAATTGCCGCCGCGGCCATGTAAGCTGCCGGGAATACCCAGCGTTTGGAGAGCAGCTTCTTCCATCCGGAAGGTCTGGCCGACACCGATCCTGCGATCGACTTGGTAGATTCGTCGATCTTGCGAGTCGTTTTGTTGCCTTCGTTATTCATTTTTCCATCACCTCAGTAAGCCATTCTTACCAGGTGACGGGCTTTTATACCTGAACGGATTGCAAGATTGACATTTTTATAGTCTGAATTCTCACGAGGATTTTCCGGATAGGCCCATTAGATTCGAAACTTCCATCAGTTTCGTTCCCGAGTAATAGTATTCCACGATTTCTTCTGCCGTACGCCCCTCGCGCGCCATCCCTTCCGCCCCCCACTGGCTCATGCCGACGCCGTGCCCGTTACCGTAGGTGGTGAAGGTGATTTCGTCGTTGTTTGTAGTCCATGAAAATGAGGTCGAACGGAGCCCCAGTTTCTCGCGCAATTCCTGCCCTGTGAAGGTTTGTCCGGCAATGGTTATGGACTTGATTCGGTGTCCCGTTGACCACTCGGTGACGACGATATTGGGCTTGCCGTTGGTTGCGCCTCCAGCTGGCAGCGAGTCGATGCCGAGCTTCTCGTAAAACTGATCGAGCGGAATCTGAACGGTTTCCTCCGAACGGGGCGCGCCCACTCGATCCCACGGGCTGATGACGGACCGCAAGTAGGGAACGACGCCGGGGAATACGTCTTCCGAGTTCTCGGTGTAGCCGTTGCTCGCGGAGAAGTACAGGGCTTGGATCGGTTCTCCTTGATAGGCGATGACTTTGCCTTTCGTGTTGTTAACAGCGTCGTCGATTTTGGTGTAGGCTTGTCCGTCCTGCTTGCGGAGGTTGTCCATGTCGGCGAGAGATCGGTAGACTTGGTTGACTTGGGTGTCCGTTACGTCGGCGCCATCCACGGGGACTCCGCTTGTATCGTGCAGCTTGAGGCGCCTGACCATGTAAGTGCGGGCGGCGAGCGCTTGCGCTTCGAGCGCCGCCGGCTCGAAGTCCGCGGGCATCTCGCCCGCGACGACGCCGCGGACGTAGGTTTCGAGCGGCACCTTCTCGATTCGGCGCTGTTCCGAGAGGTAGACTCGGATGATCGGCTCCGGTTGGTTGGCACTGGCGTTGTAAGGCTTAGTGTTGGATGGGTTGCGGGTAGTCGGCTGATTGGGGGAGTCAGCGTTTGTCGAGTTGCTCTGCGTTGACCGCTTGTCCGTTTCGTTATCCCATTGGATTTCGGAAACTTGTACGAGGGTGGATTGGGCTTCTTGTTGGCCGGCGTCCCTATGGTGAAGAACGAGCCATAGGGCCAGCGCGATAACCATGCCTCCCGCGAATGCCGTCCACTCCAACCTGTTGAGCGATTTCATGCGTTACCTCCGCGACTGTTTTCGCCGCAGGCCTGTCCCTGCCGGTCTAGAGGAGGATATGCGCTTTGGGTGGGAAATAGAACCATGCATTCACTTGCCTAGCCTTGGTTTTTCTGCTACTCTCGAGGCAAGATATCGTCGCGAAGCACGCGCCGTCTGCACCGGATTGTCCGGTCGGACGGCGTTTTTGCGTTTGCGCGTGAGGAGGAGGTTAGAGATGGTCGTAAAACTGCAGAAGGACGAGATTTTCGAATCCGCCTATCAACGCTGGCTGGAGGAACATATCCGTAATGCTACAGGAGAACGCAAACGGAGGTTGATGCAGGGTCTCGGACATTCCGAGAAGCTGTTTATTGTTAGGGTGTGGTGGCCGGCGTTCGGGAATCTGGACCATTTGCATCCCGAATTCGAAGTGCACGACTTCAAGGACGGCAGCCGGTTTTTGGATTTCGCTTATATCAAAGACGGCTTGATGCTCTGCATCGAGATTGATGCATTCGGAACGCACCACAGTAAACTTAGCCGCTGGCAATTCGACGACAACCTCGACCGCCAAAACGACCTGGTCCTCGACGACTGGAAAGTCCTCCGTTTCTCCACCGACCAAGTCACCGATAACCCCCGCCACTGCCAGCAGAAAATCCGCCTCGCCCTCGGTAAGTGGGGAGCAGTGAAGTCGGCGGCACCGCTCGAAAATCCGATCGACCACGCCATCATCAAACTAATGGAGACCCGCGGCACCGCCCTCTCACCGACGGAGATCGCTCGCGAATTGCATTGGAGTAACAGAACGATAGCGAAACACCTTAAAGCACTATCGGAAGAAAAAATCGTGTTGCCCGGAAAGCCCGGTTTGAAACGGATCTCTCGTTATATGCTGAACCGGGGCGCAAAGAGATGAACTCCTTCCGCGTAGCCGGGGGCAAACGAGCAAAATTAGTCTACATGGGAGACTATTTCGGCGTGATCGCTGGGATGTGGGCAAGTTAGTCTACGTGGGAGACTATTTCGGCGTGATCGCGGGGATGTGGGCAAATTAGTCTACGTCGGAGACTATTTCCGCGTGATCGCGGGTGAACGAGCAGATTAGTCTACGTGGGAGACTATTTCGGCGTGATCGCGGGGAACGAGCGGATTAGTCTACGTGGGAGACTATTTCGGCGTGATCGCGGGGGAACGTGCAGATTAGTCTACGTGGGAGACTATTTCGGCGTGATCGCGGGGGAACGTGCAGATTAGTCTACGTGGGAGACTATTTCGGCGTGATCGCGGGGGAACGTGCAGATTAGTCTACGTGGGAGACTATTTCGGCGTGATCGCGGGTGAACGAGCAGATTAGTCTACTTGGGAGACTATTTCGACGTGATCGCGGGTGAACGTGCAAATTAGTCTGCGTGGGAGACTATCTCGGCGCACTAATGGAACTTTCACCGAATGTCCCGCCCTCTTTCAGCCAACTTTCAACTGCAACAGCGCAACAAATCGGCATACTTATTCGTTTACCCATCAACAACGAAAAAAAGGATGCCCGGACGGGCACCCTTTCGGAATCGATATAGAATAAGGTCGGCTTGCGGTTAGGCCAGCGTCGGCTGAATGTGCAGGACGCCGACTTCCGACGCGCTGCGGTCTTCCCTCTTCAAGGTAACGGCAGGCGGCATTTGCGCGCGTTCGGTCTCGGCCAGCAGTTCCTCCGGCGACGGAGCGCGAAGGATATCGGCGCCCAGCGCGGACAGCTTGCCGACGATGTCCATGTAACCGCGGTCGATATGGTGCAGGCCGCTCACTTCGGTTACGCCGTCTGCAGCCAGAGCGGCGCAGATCAAGGCGGCACCGGCGCGAAGATCCGTCGCGCAGACGCTTGCGCCCGTGAGGCGCGTGTTGCCGGAGATGATCGCCGTACGTCCGTCGACCTTCACTTCCGCGCCCATTTTAGCCAGCTCTTCGACGTGCATGAAGCGGTTCTCGAACACCGTCTCGGTCACGATGCTGGTGCCTTCGGCTTTCAGCAACAGTGCCATCATCTGGGCTTGCATGTCGGTCGGGAAACCCGGATAAGGCAGCGTCTTTACGTCCACTGCGCGAAGCGGATGCTGCGCCCGGACTCGGATGCCGTTTTCGTCGCAGTCGACGATGACGCCCATTTCTTCCATTTTGGCCACGACCGGACCCAGATGGTCGCGGATCGCGCCTTCCACATATACATCCCCGCCCGTAATGGCGGCTGCGATCATGTAAGTACCCGCTTCCACCCGGTCCGGAATAACCGCGTGTTCGACGCCGCGAAGACGTTCCACGCCTTCGATGCGGATCATGCCGGTGCCGGCTCCGCGGACTTTGGCGCCCATGGCGTTAAGTAAATTGGCCAAATCCACGATTTCGGGTTCTTTAGCCGCGTTTTCGATCACGGTCGTGCCATCGGCCGTAGCGGCAGCCATCATGATATTTTCCGTGGCGCCGACGCTCGCGATATCCAGATAGATTTTCGCGCCGCGCAGTTTGCCGTTGACGCTTGCTTCAATAGAGCCCTGGCCGAAACCGATTTCGGCTCCCATCGCTTCGAATCCTTTGAGATGCTGGTCGATCGGACGCGTGCCGATCGCGCAGCCTCCCGGCAAAGAAATCCGAACCTTGCCCAGACGTGCCAGCAACGGTCCCATCACCAGGAAGGATGCCCTCATTTTCCGAACCAGCTCGTAAGGCGCTTCGAACGAAGAGAGCGAGTCCGCGTTCAAGTGAACGCTTCCTCCGGCTTGGTTCGCGCGGACCCCCAAATGTTCAAGGACCTGCAGTATGTTGTTGACATCATCCAGGGCGGGCACGTCGTGAATGACGCAGGATCCTTCTTCCGCCAACAGCGTGGCGGCGAGGATCGGAAGGACGGAATTTTTAGCGCCGTGAACACGGACAGCCCCCTGTAATGGACGGCCTCCGCGGACGATGATTTTGCTCATGGGTGGTTCCCTCCGCGCGTTAATAAATCATTCCGAAGCCGTACTCGATCAACAAGCCCAACCCCGAAAAAGCCAAATTACACAAATTTCATCTTACCATCGGCAGGTTGACTGGCACAAGCGCCAAATCCTTCCTGCCGGGTGCTGCAAAAAGCTGATTTTCGTTGAAATGCGACTTTCTGACGTGCTCTCCACCCTTTTACCCATTGTTTTCATTCCGACACACCCTTATGCGGCTCCTCGCTCCTCATCAGGAGCGGAACAACCACTTGACATAGCCGGCCCAATGCCAATAATTCAGCACGAATCCCGACAGCAAGTGGCCAAGCGCAATCGCTGCCGCAAGTTGCAGCAACCGGGCGCGGGGACTAAGCGGGTGACGGAGAATTTTATCGAACCGAACTTCCTGCAGCAAGACCCAAGCGAGCGCCACGCAGCCCAGCGTGACGAAGATCGAAAACATTCCGTCCCAGGCAACGGAGCTGAACCCTCCTGTATCGTTCATTACTCCAATTCCCCTTTCGTCAAACCATCTCGGCGGCTTTCTTTGCGCTTAACACCCGACGATCCGGGCGTACGCCAAACCTTGCCGGGTTCCCTGACGAATGGATTCGTTTCCTTCAGGATTTGCAGGTTCGGAGGCTTCAATGCCGCAACAAGACAAAAATCAAGTAACCAGTACGTTTGAACTTCTCATACTGGGTAATATATTCCAAAGACCGCTTAAGCGTCCCGATTCCTTCCAAGCACTCAGGCAACGCTGAACCAAACTCCTCCTTCTGCCCGCTCTTCCTCGCCCGATGGGCAGGAAGCAGCGTTAGTACCTTGCCGCTCCATCATGAGCCACGTGAACCGGCAAGCCCGTCAATCGGGAAACTTCAGGCGTTTCGATCTGCCGTATCCGTCACGGAAACGGCAGATCGTATCGACGATTCCGGAACCGGCGGCGATGAATCGACGGATTCATCTGCTCCCGCCCCTGGGAGCAATACCGCCATTTCAGGGCACGCGGCGATAACGGAAGGGCTGGCCAAACGAGTTTTATACCCCATTGAGCCCCTTCCGAAACGGCCTTCTTTTTCGCCATTACTTATTTCTTCGATTATCGACACCAATTCCCTTCTTTATTCCAAAAAATAGGGACTTTCGTCGCAATTTCCCGCAAAAAAGCGTTCGAAAGGTCCATTCGAGATCGGCGTTTATACGCAATAAAAAACCGCCCTTCGCACGAGAGGCGAGGGCGGTCAGGGACGACTGTCCTATTCGGTTAACGAGCCAGAAAATCGTAGGGGATCGAGAACAAGCCGTCGATCCAGCCGATGATCGGTTTTGGCATGAAGCCGAGAACCAGCGTCGCCGCCACGCAAATCCAAATCGAGACGGCAGCCGGACCCGGAACGCGAATGACCGAGTCGTCGGACCCGCTTCTCATGTACATTTGGCGAATGAACGAGAAATAGACCGCGTAGGAAACGACCGTTGTTGCGAGCAGAATCGCCGCCAGCCAATAAGCGCCCGTCTGCACCGTTCCGAACAGGATGAACAGCTTCCCGAAAAATCCTCCGGTGACCGGAAGGCCTGCGAGCGAGCAAAGCAGCACGGTCATCCCGGCGGCCGTCCACGGCGCCCGATAATACAGGCCGGCGAATCCGGACAACGATTCGTTACCGGAACCGCGGGATACGACCGTCAGCACGGCGAACGCGCCGATGTTCATGAAAGCGTAAGCCAACAGGTAATACGCGAACTCGGAAAAGAGGGATGAGTGCAGCTGCGTCAATTGCAGCGTGAGCGGCGTCAGCAGAATGCCGGCGTTGGCGACGCCCGAAAGGGCGAGCAGCCGCTTGACGTTATGCTGGCGAAGCGCGCCTGCCGTCCCGACGATCATGGCCGTTGCGGCCAATACCGCGAGCGCCAGGTATAAGTCCTTCTGGACCATCGGATCGCCTTTCGTGAAATACGCCGTATTCATGAAAATCCGGTACAGCATGCCGAATGCCGCGGCTTTAGACACGACCGCCAAGAACGACGTGACCGGCGTAGGAGCTCCCTCGTAGACGTCTGCCGCCCAAGCGTGAAACGGCGCCAGCGCGAGCTTCGCGGCGAAGCCTGCCGTCATCAGGAAGAAGGCCACGTAGACGAGCGCCCGGTAATCCGCTATGGCACCCGGCATCGCGTTGCCGATCGCGGCAAGGTTGGTCGAGCCCGTCACTCCGTACAGGAAGGACATTCCGTATAAGATGAAGGCGGAGGCGGTGCCCCCGGTCACCAGGTACTTGAACGCTCCCTCAGCGGACAAACCGCTGCGTTTGCGCATGCCGACCAAAATGTACGAGGTAATGCTGAGCAGCTCCAGCCCGACGAACAGGGTGATCAGGTCGCCGGAAGAAGCCATGACCATGGCTCCCAAAACCGCCGGAAGCACGAAGTAATAAAATTCGCCCTTCAGCGGAATGTCGGAGTTGCGGGTGCTGCCTAACGAAGCCAGTACGATGAACGCCGATGCGCCAAGGAACAGCAATTTCAGCAAACCGCCGTAATCGTCTACCCGATAGCTGACGCCGAGCAGATTGTGGACTGAGGCTTCCGGATTCGCCGCGCCGGCGTTTTTGAAATCGAGCATCAGCCAGACGACGAATACGGCGGCAACGGCCAACCCGAGAATCGTCAGCCACCCGATCAGGTTACGGTTCCAGCTTCTCGGCAGAAACAAGTCCAGAATCGCGAGCACGACGGCGAAAATGGACAAGGTGAGCTCGGGGGCGAGGTACCAGGCGTCGGTCCAAGTTAAAGTCTGTAAGGTTTCCATTCGTCAGCCCCCCGTCCTCTGTTGAAGATGTTCGAGCAGCCCGTTGAAGCCGTGCTGCATCACGTCGGTCAGAACGGACGGGTACACGCCGAGGAGCACGATCAATGCGGTGAGCGCGATCATGGGCACGGCCTCGATGAACCGCGCGTCCTTGATGCCGACGAATCGCTCGCGAACCGGACCGAACGTGATTCCCAGCACGCTGCGAAGCACGTACACGGCGGCGAATAGGATACCCAGCACGCCGATCGCGGTCATCCATTTCATCGAACCGAACAGTCCGAGGAACGCCAGAAACTCCCCGACGAAGCCCGAAAGTCCGGGCAATCCGAGCGATGCCAGCCCCGCGGTCAGCAAAATGCCCGACAAGAACGGCACCGATTTCGCCAACCCGCCCAAATCCTCAAGCTGCGTCGTGCCCGTACGTTCGTACAAGCTGCCGACGAGCAGGAACAGCAACGCCGAAATGAGGCCGTGAGAGACGGATTGGTAAACCGCGCCCTGCAAGCCGACCTCGTTCAAAGACGCGAGACCGAGAAGCACGATGCCCATGTGGCTGATACTGGAGTAGGCCAGCACGAGCTTGAACTCCTTCTGCACGCAAGCCAGCACGGCACCGTACAGGATGTTGATGACGCCGAGCAGCGCGATGACCGTCGACCAATCGTCAAGCTGAGCCGGAAGCAACCCCGCTCCGAAGCGGATCAGACCGTAGACGCCCATTTTGAGCAGAACGCCGGAGTGGATCATGACGATGGAAGGCGGCGCCTCCGTATGGACGCGCAGCATCCACGTATGGAGCGGGAAAATCGGAATCTTGATGCCGAACGCGACCAGAAGCAGAATGAAGGCCGTCCACTTCAGGTTGCCGGACAAATAGACGCCGAGACCGACGGACTGAGCATTGTTCGCGTAAGAGGCCGGATCCGCCAAGTTTTTGAGCAGAACGTCGTAACTGCCGCTGAACTGCACGGCGAATCCGCTGTCCGACCCCACGGCGGTAAAGCCGGCCGTCGCGATGAGAATCAGGAATCCGAGCAGCATGGCCGCGGAGCCTACTCCGTTGTAAACCAGGAACTTCGTCGCCGCTTTCTCGCGGCCGAAGTAGCCCCAGATGCCGATCAAGAAGAACATCGGGATCAGCGTGAGTTCGAAGAAGATGAAGAACTCGATCAGGTCGCGGGCGAGGAAAACGCCGTACATGCCGGTTTCCAGCAAGAGAAACAGCGCATAATAAGTTTTCCAGCGCTTCCGGATATGGACCGAGGCGAGCACGGCCATCGCCGACACGATCGACGACAACAGCAGCAGCGGAAGCGAAATGCCGTCCACCGCGAGAGAATAGTCGAACGCCAGCTGCATCGACGTGATGCTGGTATCCACTTCTTTGTTCAGCGGAATGGTCAACCAAGTGTAATGTTCGGCGAACGCTCCGCCTCCCACCCCAGGCTGGTAGGCCGCGAACAGCCACAAGCACAAGGCAAGCGGAATGAGCGTGAACACGAGCGCCGCGGTTCTGAGCCAAGCGCTCCGCTGCGCGGGCAGCAGAAGCACGAGCAAGGCGCCGACCAATGGAGACAACAGAATGAGCGATAAGACCGGAATGTCCTCGAGCATTACCAGAACCTCCTTCCGGCGATCGCGAGAGCAAGAATGACAAGGCCGATGAGCGCCGTGAGGACGTAACCTTGCACTTGGCCGCTTTGCAGCCGCGAGTTCAGTCGGCCGAGGGCCGATACGGAGTAGCCCGTCATCCGGACGGCTCCGTCGATCACGTAATCGTCGAAGGCGTTCAGCAGCTTGCCGAGTCCTTCAAGCGGTTTCACGAAAATCGCATGGTACAGTTCGTCGATGTAATATTTGCGCTCCAGCAATCGGACGAGACCCGGAACCCGGGACGACACGATGTCCCGGCGAAGCGTGCCTTTCGCGTAGATCAGCCATCCGATGTAGATGCCCAGAAGACCCACGGCGGCGGAGACGACGATCACCAAAGCGCTGCCATGCTCTTGTTCGGCATTGCCCGTCAGCCATTCGCCGAACCAACCGTTAAACGGCGTTTGCACGAAACCGGCGACGACGGCCAACACGGCCAGCACGAGCAGCGGAACGGTCATGACGGCTGGAGATTCGTGCGCTTCCGCGTCGTTTCTCGGCTGGCCCGTGAAGACCAGGAAGAACAGGCGCGCCATGTACAGTGCCGTGAAGAAGGCGGCAATGGCTCCGACCACGAAGTAAATCGGGTTCGCGTCCATCGCTGCGGTAAGAATCGCGTCTTTGGACCAGAAGCCGGCGAACGGCGGGATTCCCGACAGCGCCAGGGCGCCGATGCCGAACGTCCAAGCCGTGATTTTCATTTTGCCGCCGAGCCCGCCCATTTCGCGGATGTCCTGCGTATGTACGCCGTGGATGACGCTGCCCGCCCCGAGGAACAGCAGCGCTTTGAAGAAGGCGTGCGTGAACAGATGGAACATCGCGCCGGTGACGGAACCGACCCCGAGCGCCAGCATCATGTAGCCGAGCTGGCTGACGGTGGAGTAAGCCAGGATGCGCTTGATGTCGTTCTGTGCTAGGCCAATTGTCGCGGCGAAAATCGCGGTGAATGCGCCGATGATCGCGACGGTGTCCATGGCCGCTTGGGAAGCATGGAAAACATCAAAAGTCCGCGTAACGAGGAATACGCCGGCCGCGACCATCGTGGCGGCGTGGATCAGCGCACTGATCGGCGTAGGGCCTTCCATCGCGTCCGGAAGCCACACATGCAGCGGGAACTGACCGGATTTGCCGACAGCGCCGAGGAAAATCAGCAGCGCGATCAACGTGGTGATGCCCGTCGAAATGACGCCCGTCTGATTGCCGAACACGTTGTGCAGGTTCGTGAAGTCCAGCTCATGGTTCGGCATGTACCAGAACAGGAGCAGGATGGCGATCAGCAGACCGAGGTCCCCGATCCGGGTGACGATGAACGCCTTCTTGGCGGCGGCCTTCGCTTCCGGCTTGTGGAACCAGAACCCGACCAGCAGGAACGAGCAGACGCCGACGAGTTCCCAGAAAATATACATCGTCAGCAGATTGTAGGAAAGAACGAGTCCGAGCATCGAGCTGGTGAACAGCGCGACGTAGGCGAAGAAAGTGGAAATCCTTTCGTCGTCCTTCATATAGCCTTGGGAGTACAGATTGACGAGGAAGCTGACCAGCGTTACGACGACGAGCATCAGGCTCGTCAGGTTCGTCACTTCGAAACCGAGCGGCAGCGTGAAATTGCCGGCCTGGATCCAATCGAAGTGGCTGCTGTACTCTTCCGCCGTTCCCGATAAACGCTGACCCGCGATGATTAAGGACAGGATCAGGGAAATCAGGCTGGCGATCGTTCCGATCCAAGCGCCCGTGCGCCCAGCCCCGCGGCCCATAGCCGTCAGGACGGCGAACGCCGCGGCCGGGATGAGCGGAACGAGCCAGGCGTATTCTGCCATGGAACTCATGCGCTACCTCCTCAACTCGTCGAATTCGTCCACGTTCACGGAGGTCCGGGCGCGGTAGATCGCCACCAGGATCGCAACGCCGACGGCGGCCTCGGCCGCGGCGACGGTCATCGTGAAGAGAGAGAAAATTTGTCCGGCGAGCGAAGGATGCACGCCGTATTTGGAGAACGCGACCAGATTCAGGTTCACCGCGTTCAGCATCAATTCGATGGACAGCAGAACGATAATGGCATTGCGTTTCGTCAGGACGCCGTACAGACCGACGCAGAACAGGACGGCGGCCAGCGTCAGGTAGGAGGCGAGCATGTTCATTGCGGATCCTCCTCCTTCTTGGCGAGCGCGATCGCGCCGATGAAGGCGACCGTGAGCAACACGGAAACGAGCTCAAACGGAATCGCCATCTGCGTGAACAGCAGTTTCCCGATTTCACGCGTGCTGTCGGCCGGCAGATTGCCGACTTCCGTAGGGAAATCGGCGTCGCGGATCGCGAAGATCAGAATGCCGAGCAAGCACAGGCACCCGATCGCGGCCAGCGTTTCGAGCAGCGGCCGTGTCGGCTCCTGCCCTTCGCCCTGGTGTTTGGTCATCATGATGCCGAAAATCATCAGGATCGTAATCGCGCCGACGTACAGCAGCACTTGGACGAAAGCGACGAATTCGGCGTCAAGCACCACGTACAAGCCGGCCAGCGAAATGAACGTGAACGCGAGGGATATCGCCATGTGCACGACTTTCGTGAAGTTCAGCGCCAGCACTGCGCCGACGATCGCGCAAACCGCGAGGACGAAGAAGGCGACGAACTCCCCCGTCAAATCGATGTTGAAATTCATTCGCCTTTGGCTCCCCTCTGGGGCGCCCCGATATTGTTGTTGTCCTGGCGGACGTTCTCGGTGTTGCTGCCCAGCCATTTGAGGTCCTTGAACAAGTCGTCCCGGCTGTAAGCGGCGAGCTCGAAATTGTTCGTCATGACGATCGCCTCGGTCGGACAGACCTCCGTGCACAGGTCGCACAGGATGCAAATCTCGAAATTGATGTCGAACGTGTCGAGGACTTTGCCCTTCTTCTCCGGATCCGGATTGGGTTTGCCGGTAAGCGTTATGCAATCCGTCGGGCAGATCCGCGCGCATTGGTTGCACACGATGCATTTATCCTCGTCCACGTACTGGATTCCGCGGAACCGGTCCGGCATCTCGATCGGAACGTCGGGATAGGACAAGGTTACTTTTTTGGCACCCAGCGTCTTGAGCGTAACGCCGAGGCCTTTGATCATCCCTTTCATGTCGTCAACCTCCCATTCCGAACAATTCGATGCAAGCGGCCGTGATGAAAATGTTGAGGATGGCGAGCGGCAGCAGCACTTTCCAAGCCAGTCCCATCAGCTGGTCGACGCGCAGGCGCGGGAACGTCGCCCGGATCCAGAACAGGCAGAACACGATAAACGAGAACTTCAGGAAAAACCAGATGATGCCCGGAATGAAGTCGAGCTGAGGAATCGGAGGATTCCAGCCGCCCAGGAAAAGCAGCGTCGTCAGGCTCGCGATGGCGTAGACGTACACGTACTCCGACAGCATGAAGAACGCGAACCGGAATCCGCTGTACTCGACGTGGTAACCGGCGACCAGCTCCGACTCGGCTTCCGGAAGGTCGAACGGCGTGCGGTTCAGCTCCGAAATCGCGGCGATGACGAAGACCGCGAAGCCGACGATCTGGGGCAGGAAGTTCCAGTGCCAAAAGTACCCTGCCTGAGCAGAAACGATGTCGCGCAGATTCAGGCTTCCGGCGAGCATGACGCAGCCGACGACGGAGATGACGAGCGGAACCTCGTAGCTGATCATCTGCGCGGCGGAGCGCATGCCCCCGAGCAGGGCGTATTTGTTGTTCGACGCCCAGCCGCCGATCACGATCGCGATGGTCGTGATGCCGGAGAGCGCGATGTAATACAGGAAGCCGATGTTCAGGTCGGCGAATTGCAGGTTTTGGCTGTACGGGATGAACGCGAGCACCACGAACGACGGGACGAACGCCAGAATCGGCGCCAAAACGAAAAGCCCGCGGTCGGCTTTAGCCGGGATCGTGTCTTCCTTGAGCAGCAGCTTGGCGACGTCCGCCACCGACTGCAGCAGGCCGAGCGGACCGGTCCGGTTGGGGCCTTTGCGGAATTGCATCCAGCCGATGAATTTCCGTTCGAAATAGATGGCGTACGTTACGAACAACAGTACGAACGCCAGAAGGACGACGGCCCCGATGACGTAAATGGCCGCGCTGCCCCAGCTCAGTGGCTCGTTGATCCAATGCTCCATCAGCAGTCGACCTCCCCGAGGACGATATCGATGCCGCCGAGAATCGTGACCAGGTTCGTCATGCTCTCGCCGACGAGGAGCTTGGGCAGGATTTGCAGGTTCACGAAGGATGGCCTGCGGAACTTCAGCCGGTATGGCTCAGCTTTGCCCTTGGAGACGATGTGGCAGCCGATTTCGCCGCGCGGCGATTCGATGCGCACGTAAATCTCTCCGCCCGGCGGCCGGATGACGCGCGGCACTTTGCCCATCGTTTCCCCTTCCGCCGGGAACTGCTCGAGCGCTTGCTCCAGGATGCGGATGCTTTGCTCGATCTCTCCCATGCGGCAGAGGTAGCGGTCGTAGCAATCGCCGTTCTTGCCCGTGACGACGTCGAACTCGAAACGGCTGTACAAGCTGTACGGTTCGGTTTTGCGAAGGTCCCAATCCACGCCAGTGGACCGCAGGTTCGCGCCGGACAAGCCGTAAGCGATCGCCGTGTCCGCGTCGTATTTACCGATGCCTTTGATCCGGGACAGGAAAATTTCGTTGCCGCTGACGAGGTTGTGGTACTCGTCGAGGCGCAGGCGCATGTCTTTCACGAATTGCTTCGCGCGGTCGATCCAGCCCTCCGGGGCATCCCATTTGACGCCGCCGACGCGCATGTAGTTGTAAGTGAGGCGCGCGCCGCACAGTTCGTTGAACAGCTGGAGGATGCGCTCGCGGTCGCTGAAGGCGAACAGGAACGGGCTCATCGCCCCGATGTCGAGCAAGTACGTTCCCCACCATACGAGGTGGCTGGCGATCCGCTGCAGCTCCATCACGATCAGGCGCAGGAATTCCGCGCGTTCCGGAATTTCGATCTGCATCATTTTCTCGACGGCATGGCAGAGCACGTAGTTGTTCGTCATGGCGGACACGTAGTCCATCCGGTCGGTATAAGGAATGATTTGGGTAAAGTTCAGGTTTTCGGCCAGCTTCTCGGTCCCGCGGTGCAAATAACCCATGACCGGCGTTGCTTCCGTAATGATTTCCCCGTCGAGCTTGACCACGATCCGGAACACGCCGTGCGTGCTGGGATGCTGCGGGCCGACGTTCAGCAGCAGTTCTTCGGTACGAATCACGCTAACTTACACCTCCGGGTCGAGCGGGACGTAGTCTTTGCGGAGCGGATGGCCGACCCAGTCGTCGGGCATCATGATGCGCGTCATGTTGGGATGACCGGGAAAATCGATGCCGAGCAGGTCGTAAATTTCGCGCTCGTTCCAGTTCGCCGTCTCCCATACGGGGGTGGCGGAAGGAACGGCCGGCTGTTCGCGGTCGGTACGGACCTTGATGCAGTAGGTCTCGCGGCGCTCCATGTTGAGCGGGTAATACACAACCTCCATGTACGTCTCGTAATCCACTCCGGATACGTTGCGCAGATAGCGGCAGGCGAGTTCTTCGTGCTCGAGGAACAGCCGGGCGGCTTGCGCCCATCGGTCGTTCTTCACGACGAGCGTCGGAAGATGGTCGTTCAGCTCGTTGATAGACGCTTCTTCAACCGCGTCCTCGGCGACCAGCTCCCTCAGGAGGGCGACGGCCCGGTCCAGCCGGGGCTGGTTCGGCGACGGCGGTTTCGGAGGCGGTGGCGGCGCAGCGGCGGCTTCGCCCGCGCCTTCCGCGGACGCTGGCGCGGCTGCAGGTGCTGCAGCGGGTGCGCCGGCGGCTTCGGCGGCTTTCGCCATGGCTGCGGCGGCCTTGGCCGCTTCCTTCGCGGCGAGAGCGGCTGCGCGGCGGGCGGCTTTCTCCTCATCCGTCTCTTTGCGGCGGGGAGCGGCCTCGCCCGACTCACCGGCGGCCGCCGGTGCAGCCGGAGCGGTTTCGGCAGCAGGCGGCTCTGCCGGAGCTTGAGCGGGCGTTTCCGCCGGCGGCTGCGGGTGAGCTTGCGCTTCGGCAGGCGCCTCGGCTTGAGGCTGCTCTTGCGCGGGCGTCGCAGGTTGCTGTTCCGGCGCCGCGCCTGCCTCGTTCTCGCGTTTCGGTTCGTCGCTCATCAGCCGGTCACCTGCTTCCCGGTCTTGGCTTCATAACGGATCTTCTCCTGCAGCTTGTTGATTCCGTAAATGAGGGCGGCAGGGTTGGGCGGACAGCCCGGAATATAGACGTCGACCGGCACGAGCTGGTCCACGCCTTTGACGACGGAATACGATTTGACGTACGGGCCGCCGGCCGTCGCGCACGAACCCATCGCGATGACCCACTTCGGTTCCGGCATTTGATCGTACAGCCGTTTGAGCAGCGGCCCCATTTTTTTGGTGACCGTCCCCGACACGATCATGACGTCCGATTGCCGCGGAGATGTCCGGAACATGACGCCGAACCGGTCCAAATCGTAGTGGGGCGCCCCGGCGGTCATCATTTCGATGGCGCAGCAGGCCAAACCGAAGGTCAGCGGCCACAGGGAATTGCTCCTGGCCCAGCCCTTCAACTGCTCGATGGTGCCGAAAAACACGTTGCGTTCGATCTCCTGACGCTCTTCCGGCGTCACCTTCTCTAAATCGAATTCCATTGCAGCACCTTCTTCTTCCAGGCGTAGATCAGGCCGACGAGAAGCAGCCCGACGAATATGACCATTTCCGTCAACGCAAATAAGCCGAGCTGACGATACGCTACGGCCCAAGGGTAGAGGAAAACGGTTTCGACATCGAAAACGACGAACATGAGAGCATACAAGTAGTAACGCACGTTGAAGCGGATCTGGCTGTCCCCGACGGGATCGTTCCCGCTTTCGTAAGTCGTCTCTTTATCGGGAGACGGTTTGTGGGGGCGAAGCTGTTTGCCGAGCCAAAGGACGATGATGGGAAATGCGGTGCCCAAGATGACGAAAATAGCCACGATGACGTACGAATTGATGTACTTCTCCACCTGCTTACCTCCGCGCTCGAAGATGAGAAAAGCTCCGCCCGGCTTGGCCTGACGGTCATTTTTCCTTCACAATTATAGCAAATGCTCCCATCGGCGTCCATGGAAAAAGCGTTTTCACGTATCCGCTTGGAATGGCTGGGCCCGCGAATGCTATAATGGTTGGCGATGATACGAGAAGGGATGAACAACTTGCACAACCTAAAATCGGCGCTTCGGGCGCCTCGAATGGCTTTCACGCTGCTGCTCGCGGCCGGTTTGACGATCGGCCTTGCCGCTTGCGGATCCGGCGGCGCTTCGAACGAAGCGGCTTCCTCTTCACCCGCTGCCGCTACCGCCTCCGCTACGCCGTCAGGCCCAGCGCCTTCGACTTCCGGGGCGGTCACGCAAGGAAACCCGTATGAAGTCGCCGGCATTACCGATCCCGCGGCATCCCGCAAAATGTTCGAAACCGTAAAAGACGCCGCCGCACGCAACGACAAGGAACTGGCCGCCGAAAACGCGCTGTACCCGATCCGTGTCAACGTCGGCAAAGTCGCCGTGGAAGTAAAAACGAAAGAGGATTTCGTGAGGCAGTACGACCGCATCTTCACCGACAAGGTCCGCAAAGCGCTGGCCGACCAAGACGTAAACAAGCTGTTCGTGAACGACGAAGGCGTCATGGCCGGCAACGGCGAGGTTTGGTTCGGCGCGACGGCCGATACCCCGCAGCGCTACGGTATCGTCACCGTAAACGTGGGAGAAGCGCAGCGGTATTAATCCACGCAAAAAGCCAGACGCGGAGCCCATCGGGGCATCCAACGTCTGGCTTTTTCCTTCACGCCGCAGCGATTACTTGCCGAGCGTCGCTTTCAGCATCCAAATCTGCTTCTGCAGTTCCTCGACTTGGCCGTACAGCAGATCCGCCGTCGGGCCGTCCTCGGCTTCTTCCTCGGCCATCGTGCCGGCTTCCTTGAGGCCTTCCGCCATTTTCTCGAAGTCCGCTACGACGATCTCCAGCATGTCGGCTTCGTTACCGCCGGTTTTGCCGCCTTCCTTGATCGAGGCAAGGGAGAGATACTCCTTCATCGTCGAAGCAGGCTCCAGCCCGATCGCCAGCATGCGCTCGGCGAGCTCGTCCAGCTTCAGCGCGGACAAATTGTACAGCTCTTCGAATTTCGCGTGGAGCACGGGGAAATGCGGACCTTTCACGTACCAATGGAAATGATGAAGTTTGAAATACGCCACCGACCAGTTCGCCAGCTGTTCGTTGAGCGTCTGCTGCAGTTGTTTCGCCGGCTTCGCGAGATCTTTTTCCTTCACGGCCATTACGGTCACAACCTTTCCTTCAATTGTGCTGTTTCTTCCGTCATACTTTACCCGATCGCGCCCTCGTCCAACCAATAAAGCTCTCGAAACCTAGCCAAATAAAAAACCGAACCCCCGCTCCAAGCGAAGATTCGGTAATGATTTCGTATCCGATCCTTAAGCCCCTTGCCGCTGAACCGGCGCGTTTCCGACCGTTTCCGGCCCTTCCGCGCCCTCGGAAACGGAAGCGGCCGTATCCGGTTTTTTGCGACGCGTCAGGACGAGGAAGACGAAGAAATAATACGCCCAGTAGACGCCGAACTCCTCCAACGACGGATTGTGCGTGTACCCCAGGAACGCTTTGAAAAAGACGCCGACTTGCCCGTTGATCAGCGGATGATGCCCCGTGTCGCGGATATAGTGGGCCTCATCGTTCGGATGCTCCGGCATGAACCATTCGATGTTGTAAACCTCGGCGATCTGCCCGCCGGCCGTACGGTAAGCGGAACCGATGATGCCGATATCCTGCATGATGCCGACCGCCTGCACGAGCAAGCCTCCGGCGATCAGCATCAGGAACACGCTGGTCACGCGGAAATAATGCTTCAAGGAGATCCGCTTGGTTCCCCGGAAAAACAGATACCCGATCACGCACGCCGTAACGAGGCCAAGAAGCGCACCCCAGTTGTTCATCGCCGACTGGATGTCGCCGCCGCCGATCGCCGCGAAGAAAAACACCGTCTCCACGCCTTCCCGGAGCGTAATCAGGAAAGAGTGGATCACCATATTGAGAATGCCGCCCGTCGTCAGAATCGCGGCGACCTTCGTCTGCACGCTGAGCTGATGGCTGCGGCCTTGCTTCGTCATGAACAAAATCATGTGCGTCAGCAGCGCAGTTGAAGCCAGCATGATGCCGATGCGCAAGTAGTTTTGGTTCGACATGCTTTCATATCCGGTGAGCGCAACCTGGAACAGGAGCGCGACCCCGTAACTTGCGACCAAGGCCAGCACGACGCCTACCCATACCCATTTGCTCCAGCGGGTTTCGCCGATTCTTTTCAGGTAGGTCAAAATCACGCCTACGATCAGAATCGCTTCCATCGCCTCGCGGAACGTAATGAGAAATGCCTGCAAATTCACGAGATCACTCCTGTTGCCAGTTTAACGTGCGATTGGGGATTACAGTTTGGACAGGGCGGCGAGAATCGCGTCCGCCTGCTTCTTCGCTTCGTCGGCGTTGCCGTCGTCGATCGCTTTGACGTAGGCTTCGCTCGCGGAGGAGACGGACGCGTAGCCGGCGCCGAGGAACACCTCGTGCGCGGATACGAACATGGCCGCTTCCATGGCATGGACGCGCGAGTCGTCTTTTTTGCCGTCTTTCAATTCTTGCTGGGATTCCTGCAAATATTCCTTCACTTTACCGGTCAAGGCCGTGACGAGCGAAGCTTTGATCTTGGCCGGTACGACCTTGGAGGCATCGCCCGATCCGAACGCGTCTTTGACGGCATCGGCGTCGGCTTCGCTTCCGCCTTTCAAATACTGGTACACCGGCAGGAACAGGAAGTAGCCTTCCGTCATTTCTTTGGCTTGTTCGGCCTTTTCGACCGTCGGCATCTTCTCTCCGTAATTGTACGTCGCGAGCGTGAACGCTTTGATCATCGTTTTGTCGAGCATTTGGCGATGCACGTTAAAGTCGGCGACGTTGCCGGCCTTCACGTCCGCTTGAAGCGCCGGGATGACGGCACTTGCGATCGAATCCTTCATCGTCGTGTTGAACTTGGCGTCACGTTTTTCGACGAAAGGCTCCAGCACTGCTTTATAAGCTTGAATTGCCTGTTCCAGAAGCGCGGATGCTTTGGCGGAGTCTCCGTCTTTGAGAGCCGGTCCGGCCTGCTTGTCGACGAGGTTTTTCACTTGGAAGTAGAAATACCAGATCAGGCCTTTCTCTACCGCTTCGGCTACCTGATCCGCGTTCATTTCGCCGGAAACGCCATGGTCGAGCACGAACGAAATGTTCTCGTCGATTCGTGGAGCGCCTTCCGCCAGCGTGGCGTCAATCGCTTTCACGTAGGTTTGGAAGTTTTGCACATAGGTTTGCTGAATCGTCTTGACGTCTTTTTTCGCTTCTGCCATTTCCACGATCTCATTGAAGTTGGAGGATAGCTTAGAGACGTCGATCGCAAGAGGTTCGTGCGACGGCGTCGCGGTTTCGCTTGGCGAAGCCGATGGCGATGCGGACACCGCAGCCGAAGGAGATGCGGAAGCGGACGAGGCCGCAGGCGCGGATGATGCAGCATCCTTGTTTTTGGATCCGCAAGCGGAAAGCGTTGCGGCGATGATCAGAACGGATAGAGAAACGGAAATCTTATTCATGATAGGAAAACCCCGCGTCATTATTATTTTGGCAAAGATATTAGGACTTGCGGCGGCGCATCCGCCAGAACAGCAGACCGGCCAGCGCGAGCACGACGATAATCGCCGCGATCGTGACCGTGCCGTTCGTTTTGTTGGTTTCTTCCATCGGCGCGTGAGCCGCCGGAGAAGCGGCCGGGTCCAGAGAAGCCTCGCCAGCCGTGATCCCGTTGGCCATCGGGAACAGAGGCGCTACCGTATCGTAAATCAATTTGATGTTTTGTTTGAATAGGTCCGGGTTCGGTTCTTTCTTGCCGACGCCGAGAAGTCCCGGGTTGCCAAGCCCTTCGAGCGCCTTGTCGAACGCCTGGTCGAGCTCCTCCTGTTTCCCTTCCGCCGGCGTGCCGGACAGATAGGGCTTCAAGGTTTCATAAGTCGCGCGCGCTTTAGCCAACAGCAGCTTGGCATCGCTGTAGTTATTGAACCCTTGCTCCGCATACGTAAAGCGCCTGTCGAGGTTCAAGACGAGTACGCCTTTCCAGTCCTTCAGGACGCGATCCTTGTCTTTGGCCGCGAACGCATCGTCCATTTCCTTCGTGACATCCTTGCCGAAATGGGAATCGAGCTCCGAACGGAGTTCGGCATAAGCCGCGTTGGCGGCCGTCCAGTCGGGGCTGTCCGCGCTCAGCTTGGAGGCGATCAATTTAAACGTTTCGGCCACGGCCTCCGTATTCGCGTTCCCGTAGGAATAAGCGCCGGCGGATGCAGGAAAGATTCCGGCCAGAAGCAGGGCCGAAACCAAAGCGATTAACATGCGGACTTTAAGCAAATTCATCGTTCCACCTTCCGGTCGATCCGAGCTGCCGAATCGAGGGTTATGTATCCCCGATGGCGCCGAACGCGGTTCTCGTATCCCGTCGGCTCCAGAGGTAATGATAATCATTTTCAATTAGAGTGTCAATAGAGTGGAGGATCATTCCGAAAATCGTTCACAGAATGCCCACTTTTACCGGATCCACTCGTACAACTCAATTTTGCCGTAAACGGGGTCCAGTCGGTCATCGGATTGGAATGCCCCCAGCCGTCGAACCTTGGTGTCCGGCAAATCGGCTTGCTTACGGAATTCCTCCCACACGCTTCCCGTAAGAAGGATCCGGGCATTCCGCTCAGCCTCGATGTTGGCGAGGAAGTAAGAGTATGTGAAAATGGGGCGTGTCTCAACGGGTACGTTCAGATAGCGAAGAACCCGTTCTTCTTCCCATGTATACAGCACCGTCGAAGGGCTGACATCTTGGGCTGACGCATCCGCAAGTTGATAAACGGCTGGCTCTTCCTTGTGTTGAAGAACGACGAGACGGGCACCCTCCGCCGTTTGCACCAAGGCGAGCACCGTGAGGAGAACAGCCGTAACGGGCTTGGCTGCCTTCAACCGCCCCGCGCAAACGGCCAGTGCGAATATCGACATCGCTGCAAGCGGCGCGATGTGCCGGGTCTTGGCGATGTTTTGCCCGAGGAGCGCCCAGAGGGCGTAGGCGATCGCGCAGACGATCAGGATGCCCGCGGGAGATACGGCGAACCTGCGAAGCCTCCCGACGCTCAGACGATTGCTGGGTTTCCGCCGATATGCCGCCCATACCGTCCAAGCGAGCAACAAACCGGCCGCGGCGGCGAGCCATGCCGAGCGTGCAAACAACCCCGTCCACAGCCAGTTATCCGCCGCGAACCGCCAAATCCGTTCGCCGAGCGGCAACCCTGGCTGCGCCACGCCGCCGCCCCATTCGGTGAAGTGCCCTTCTCCGAATCCCGCGAACAAGCGCAGCGTCTCGGCAAGGCTCCCTTCGGCGGCGCCGACGGCGAACACCCACAGGAATTGGAACGCCGACACGGCGGCTGCCCATCCCGTTAATCTTGCCGCCTTGGCCCTTACTGACAGTCTCGCGTCACGCCATACGCCTGCCCATATGATCAACAAACCTATGCCGAAAGGAACATAAGAGAGCCGCGTTCCCATCAGCAAGCCGAATAGGAACGCCGCGACAAGCCACCTGCCGCTTGAGCGTTTCTCCGCCAAACGTACAAGCGACCAAAGATACCACCATAATATCGCGAGCGCCGCCCCGTCCGACATCGGCCGGACGGCAAGCGTCCAGTTCATCGGAACGGTCAGCACGATCGCCGCGGCCAAGCAGGCATACGGGATGGTGAGCCATCGTCTCCCGATCCGATATACCGCGAAAGCCGACGTGCAAGCGAGCAGCAGATTCCATCCCCCGAGAGCCTTGACGGGGTCCTCGATGAACGATCGAATCAGCTGCCCGCCCAATACGAAATAAGGGTATCCGGGTGCATGAGGCTGCATGGCCAGGAGGTCGAACCGGTCCAGCGCCAACACGAAGTCGACTTCGTCCCACGAGGCCGCCCAAGGGGACAGAAGAAGCGCTCCGAACGCCGCATAGGCGATGAGAAGTACCGCGCATATGGCCCATCCGATTTTAGCCGCCCATGCCCCCCGCATGTTTGCCCCTCCTTTTATTTTCCTTCGTTCGTCCTTCCGTCGGCAAACGCAATTCTCTCCAAATGGCCGGAAGCACGCGGGAGACGTAGGCCCGGAACTTGATGAAGGACTCGCCTTGCGTCCTGACGCGGTAATCGATCGGGATCTCTTGCATCCGGAAACCTTGCCGGATCAGATTCAAAGTCAGAACCTGAGCGTAGTTGTAGTCGTGCACGATCCGGGCGGCTTCCATGGCCCGGCGGCTGAATCCGCGCATGCCCGATTGGCCGTCCCAGATCCATCTCCGTAACAGCAAGGTTTGCAAAAACGTAAACGTATAATTGCCAAGGCGGCGAAGCAGCGTCATGCCACGAATCGTCCCTTTGAAGCGTGAGCCCATGGTATAGTCGGCCGTTCCTTCGAGAATGGGGGCAAGCACATCCGGTATCTGTTCCGGCGGATACTCGTTGTCCGCATCGATCATGAGTCCGATGTCGGCGCCCATCTCGACGCAGAGTCTGAGCCCTTCCCGAACGGCCGCACCCAGTCCCATGTTCTTAGGAAGTGACACGACGTGGTCGGCGCCGGCGCGACGGGCCGCTTCGGCGGTGCCGTCCACGGACCCGTCGTCCACGACCAGTACTTCCACGGTGACACCCGGACGAAACTCCCGGGGAATTCTCGCGACGACGTCGCCGATATTCATGGATTCGTTATAAGCAGGCAGAAACACGATGATTTTCATGAGGGATTTATCCTTTGTCTATTTCGTTTAGAGCGTCCGAAAGAACGGGCCCCCTGCTATGACTCGGATACGGCGCACCCAGTAAGTAGGCGAGCGTTGGCGCCATGGAGACGAGCGTCTGCGGCGTTTCGATGGTGACGCCTTTCCGGACGCCGTGACCGGACATGAAAAACGGCACCCATCTCTCGCCTTCATCCAGATGCCCATGGCCGCCGATCCCGATCGCCTGGCCATGGTCCGCGCAGACGATGACGGTCGCTTCCTCCATCGCCCCCCGGCTCTCGAGCCAGCCGACGAATTCCTCCAGCAGCCGGTCCGCTTGTTCGATTTTCGTTCGGTATTCGTCATACAAGGCACCCCGGCTGTGGCCGATTTGGTCGGTGCCGATCAGCTGCAGGACGAGCAAATCCGGGTCATGCTCTTCCACGACCTGCTTTGCCAACGCGACCGCCATCGGGTCGGCTTCGTCGAAGTGGGCCACCGCCGTGACCGCGTCCACGTCGTCCCCCATCGAATCGATCAGATGCGCGATGCCGACAAGACGCCCCTTTTTGCCAACCTTCCGAAGCGAATCGAAAATCGTCTCCGTCCGGACGCCCAGCCGCCAGACCATGTTCGAAGCGATGCCATGCTCCCGCGGATACGTTCCCGTGAACATCGAAGAGAAGCAGACGACCGTTCGGGCGGGATACACGGTTTCCATGGCCGTATATTCGGTCCCTTCGGCCCGAAGCTTCTTGAGGAACGGAGCATCGGCCTCCTCAAACCTGTCCTTGCGCATGCCGTCGACCACGAGCACGTAAACCTTGCGGCTGACTGCCCCCTCTACCTTCGGCAGAGTCGCCGGGGATTCGTTCCGTTCCTCCGGCTTCCAATCGAATAGATACCAGTGCAGCACCCACGCATATACAAGCACGGCCGCTTCGAAAATGATCGCCTCAAACCAGGCGTTAGAGATCGTGCCGAAAGGAGAGGCGCTCCAGCGGTAGAGCATTTCCATCAGATAGAGCAGAAGCAACGTTTTGGGGAGCTGCTCCTGCGCATTGCCGCTCGTCGAATCGCTGTGCTGCAGCACCAGCTTCCAGAACCTCGTGAAGTTCAGCCAGGAGGTGCCGATGCGAAGATGATAGTAGAAGGTCCCCCAGAAAAACACCGTGAAAAAGAAGAACAGGCCGATCCCCGTCAGCCACAGCCCCAGCATCTCCCGGGCACCGCCCCAAATGACGAGAGCGGCCACAAGCGGAAGCCACAGATAGTTTCGCAGATAGAGCGGAAAATCATAGGCAAAATAAACGGCGAACAGCAGCAGCGTGCCCAGCAGCGCCACGGCGGCATCCGTCCAAAAATTCGCGTCAGCCCAACTTCCCGCATGGAACAGCAGGAATGTGCCCAAGACGAAGATCGGCGTAAAAGGACGCCCTTCGTTCAGCAAGTTCCAAGCTCTGGCGGCGACGATTTCGAAACCGGAAGCGCGTTTCATTCGGCAGGCCCTACCTTTCCGAGCCGGCGGCGGGACAGCCAACCGGATCCTTCTTTCCAGGATATCGGCAGAATGAGCCAGGATATGGCGCCTGCCGCGAACGAGAACAGAAATTTGTAGCCATGGGAGACGACCGCCACCGCCAATGCGGTTTCGCCGTCCATGCCCAAAGCGGCCAAAGAAGCGGACATCGTCGTTTCATACGTGCCGATCCCACCTGGCGTCACGTGGAATATCTGGCCCGCCACCGTCATGCTGCCCGCCCACACCGCTTCCACGAAGGAGACGGAGGCGTGCAGAACGTGAAGCACGCCGTAAGGAACGAAGCCCTCCAGCACCCAACTGACCGCGGTCACGAGCCAGGCCGCCAATGCTTTCCCGCTGCGAAGGCGGCCGAGCAGCTCCCATTGGCGAAGGGCGAAGCTGCTGCCCTTCCGCGCGGCTGTACGAAGCGCAAGCAGGACGATCACCGCGCCTAGAACGCTTGCCGGGACCAGCAGCCAAGCGGCACCGGGCACCCAAGCGACGCCGAGCAGGGCCAAACCTAGCACACCATACAACGCCAATACGGAAACGTCCATCGCTCTCATGACCGCAACCGTATGGAGGGCTTCGTCGTACTTCTTTCCTTCCATTTTCGCCGCCAGTCCGGTTCGAACGAGATCGCCGGCCTTCACCGGCAGCAAATGGTTGATGAGCAAGCTGTACCCGATCGGCGCCAAGTGCTTCCATACCGGCTGTCCGGCACCCGCGTAAATCTTCCAAGCCCATGCCTTCACATAAAATGAAAGTGCATAGGCGAGACTCATGAGCACAAGCGTCCAAGGGGATCGGAGCAAGGACTCCATGACGGAAGAGAGTTCACCGCCGTGAAGGAAACGCGCCGCAAGCAACACGAAAACCGCCAGCATCAAGATGCCGACGGTTCCTTTAACGCGCTTCCCTATCGCTGTCATGGCGACGCCTCCGTCAAGCCCCGTACATGAGAAACATTCTCAATGTCTCAACCAGTATACTTGGACGGTCTCTTTGCGTCAATTCTTGGCGGCTAAATGAGCCGCGATTTTGCGGCCATGAAAACGTCCGCTTTCGATGAAAATTTCATTCGCGTCCCGTCCGGTCGATACGACGCCGGCCAAATACAGACCAGGCACGTTCGTCTCCATCGTTTCCGGATCATGCGTCGGCGGAATGTCGCCGTCCGGGGCGTGAACGCCCATTGCCCGCAGAAACCCGCGATCGGGGCGGAAACCCGTCAGTGCGAGCACGAAGTCGCAGCCCACGATCTCGCTGGAATCTCCCGACTGCACCGTCACTTCTTCCGGGCGAATGGCCGTCACGCGGGATTGAAGCCGCAGTTCAATACGACCCTTATTGACCAGCCCTTCAAACAAAGGACGAACCCATGGTTTAATGTTCGCCGAAACGGATTCCCCGCGGTAGACGACCGTCACCTTCGCCCCTACTCGCTCCATCTCGAGCGCCGCATCGACCGCGGAGTTGCTGCCTCCGATAATGACGACGCGCGTACCCGCGTAAGGGTGAGCCTCCCGGAAAAAGTGCGTGACGTGAGGCAAATCCTCTCCGGGGATGCCAATACGGTTTGGATGATCGAAATAGCCGGTGGCCACGATGACCGCGCGCGCCCGCGTTTCCAGCGCTTCGCCGCCGCGGCGGACGGAGCGGACGACGAATTCTCCGGACGGCGTTTTCTCTACGGCGGTCACTTTCTCGTATCTTCGGATCCGCAGGTTCCGGCGCTCGGACACGGTCCGGTAATAGTGAAGTGCCTCCAACCGCGAAGGCTTGTCATGAGGAGTGATGAAAGGCACCCCGGCGATCTCCAGCAACGCGGGCGTGCTGAAGAACTGCATGTTGATCGGATAGCAGCTGATCGAGTGAACGACGTTCTCCTTCTCGATGATCAGCGGGTCGAATCCTTTATCCTGAAGCTCCGCGGCCGCGGACAACCCGCAAGGCCCGGCGCCGATGATGATGACGTCTTCTGCTTTCACGTTTCTCGCGCTCCCAACCTGCTGTTTTTCTTATCCGTAAATTTTACTGCAACGCCATGGAGGAAGCAAAAACGAACGGAGAGCCGGTCCGCTATCTCGGGTCCATCTTTCTTCGGAGTTTATTTTCGGTAGACGAATCCGGAGCCGGCGTGTAGACGCTGCACCGCAAATCCGCGCTGCCCTGAACTTGCAGCGAGGTGAGATGGAAGAGCATTTTCCCCGCTTTGGCGTGCCGGAATTCGATCAGCACCTCCGGAGCGGATTTCACCTCGCTCTGCTCCCATAGGGAAGCAAAATCGGGATGCACTTCTTTCATCTCGTCCACGAAACGACCGTACCAAGGATCCTCCACGTATTGGCCGTAATAAGCGCGGAATATGGCCAGATACCCTCGGATGAAATGCTCCCAATTCACGGCCAACCTGCGAAGCTCATTCCGCGTAAACAAGAGCCTGATCATATTGCGGCTATCAAATGGAATCTGTTCGAAATCCAGGAAAACATAGGAGGCCGCTTCGTTCCAACCGACAATGTTAAATCTCCTATCCGTGATCACCGTCGGACAATAGCGCAGCTCGTCCATGATTTTACGAAGGGGTGGGCTGATCTCCGGGCGTTCTTCTTGCTGCTGCATGGCTGTGCCCAAACCCGACTCCAGCGCCAAGGCATGCAAGTATTTTCGTTCGTCGACCGTCAGCCGCAACGCCGAAGCGATGCAGTCCAACACCTGAGCCGACATGCGAATGTCCCTCCCTTGCTCCAACCAGGTATACCATGTCGTGCTGACACCCGCCAACTGGGCGACCTCTTCCCTGCGGAGGCCTGGCGTCCTTCTGCGGCCGCCCGGGGCTAGACCGACGGACTCCGGCTGGATTTTGACTCGTTTTGCTTTTAAAAAAACGGACAACGCTTGAAGTCTCGCTTCCCTGTCCATCTCTTCACCCTTCTCGTCTATTCTGATCGTGGTACTCTCTGTACTATGATAAACGATATCTTGTAATAGGATAACCGGCATGGCAAGATATTTTCAGATTTTGACGGGAATGGGTGGGTGACGGCATGGAACGCGTGGTGATTACGGGGATGGGCGTTGTCTCTCCTCTCGGAAACAGCGTGGAAAGCTATTGGAATCGGTTGATTCGGGGAGAATCCGGGATTTCGCGGATCGATAGGTTCGACGTTTCCCGGCACAAGTCCCGAATTGCCGGCCTTGTCCGTGATTTCGACGGGGAGGCGTTATTCGGCCGGAAAGAGGCCCGGCGCATGGACCGCTTCTCCCAATTCGCTCTGGCGGCCGCCGAGCAGGCGATTGCGCAATCCGGACTAGAGTTCGAACGGGTGAATAGCGAACGGGTCGGCGTTTTCGTCGGCTCCGGCGTAGGCGGCTTGCAGACTTTAGTGGATCAGGACACCCTGTTGCACGAGCGGGGACCCGAGCGCGTGAGTCCCCTCTTGGTGCCCATGATGATTTCGAATATGGCGGCGGCCATGATCAGCATCAAGTACGGCATAACAGGTCCGACGATGTCTCCGGTTACGGCTTGCTCCATCGGCAATACATCGATCGGAGAAGCGTTTCGGTCGATCCGCTGGGGCGTATTGGATGCGGTCGTTGCTGGTGGAGCCGAAGCAGCCGTCACGGAGCTTTCGCTCGCGAGCTTCGGCAACGCGACGGCTTTATCGAGCCGCAACGACGAACCGGCTAAAGCCAGCCGACCGTTCGATGCAGGACGGGACGGGTTCGTCATGGCGGAAGGAGCGGGGATTCTCGTGTTGGAGTCGCTCTCTCACGCCTTGCGTAGGAACGCGCCGATCTTCGCGGAAGTGATCGGTTACGGTGCCACCTCGGACGCTTACCATATGGTGGCCACTCATCCGGAGGGGACCGGAGCTTACAATGCGATGAAGCTGGCGATTCAAGAAGCCGGCATTCAACCCGCAGACGTATCGGTCATCAGCGCGCACGCGACGAGCACGGAGATCGGTGACATTTCCGAAACTTTGGCCATTAAAAAGCTGTTCGGCGAAACAGCCGGCCGAATCCCGGTGACGGCGAACAAGTCCATGACCGGTCATTTGCTTGGCGCATCGAGCGCAGTGGAAGCGATCGGTTTGGCGCAATCCTTGCGACACGGCATCATTCCGCCAACCATCAATCTCGAGCAGCCTGATCCCGCGTGCGATTTGGACTATGTCCCGGAACGGGCAAGGGAAGCCGAGTTGTCCATCGGGTTGTCCAATTCCTTCGGCTTTGGCGGCCATAACGCGGTTATCGCGCTTAAATCTTGGCGAGCATAAGTCATGACTCCCTGATGAGAAAAAAAGCCCATCGTCTCCCTTGAACAGGGAAAGCGATGGGCTTTTCGTTATTGTTGGCCTTATTCGCCGCCGGCGGCGGAGATCCGGCTCAGCGCACGCTGCAGAGCGAGCTCCGCGCGTTTGTGATCCAGCTCGGTCGACCTGTCGGTCAGACGACGCTCGGCGCGTTCCTTGGCTTGTTGGGCACGGACGACGTCAATGTCATGGCCCAGCTCGGCCGCTTCCGCCAGAATCACGACTTTGTCCTTGCGGACTTCCATGAAACCGCCATGAACGGCCAAGTACTCATCTTTGCCGTCGATTTTGGCTTTCACGGGCGCGATCTTGAGCGGGGTGACGAGCGGAACGTGGTTCGGCAAAATACCGAGCTCGCCGCCGACGCCTTTGACAACGACCATGTTGACGTCTTTCTCGTACACCTTGCGTTCAGGCGTGACGATTTCGAGTCGTAGGGTGCTCATTTCGATTCCTCCCTGGCCGTCGGCGGATTAAACCGCAGCAGCGAGTTTTTTGGCCTTCTCGACAGCGTCTTCGATTACGCCGACGTTGTGGAAAGCCGGTTCCGGGAGATCGTCATGCTTCCCTTCGAGGATCTCTTTGAAGCTGCGGATCGTTTCTTTAACCGGCACGTATACGCCTGGGATGCCGTTGAAGGCTTCGGCGACGTGCAGCGGCTGGGAAAGGAACAGCTGAACGCGGCGGGCGCGCAGTACGACGAGCTTGTCTTCCTCGGACAATTCGTCCATCCCGAGGATGGCGATGATGTCGAGAAGCTCTTTGTAGCGTTGCAGCAGGCGTTTGATGCCTTGCGCGACGTTGTAGTGCTCTTCGCCGACGATTTCAGGCGCCAGGATACGGGAAGAAGAAGCCAGCGGGTCAACCGCCGGGAAAATACCCATGGCTGCGATGTTACGCTCCAAGTTGGTCGTTGCGTCCAAGTGGGCGAACGCCGTAGCCGGAGCCGGGTCGGTGTAGTCGTCCGCAGGTACGTAAATAGCCTGGATCGACGTGATCGAACCTTTTTTGGTCGAGGTGATGCGTTCTTGCAATTGGCCCATCTCGGTCGCCAGCGTCGGCTGGTAACCTACCGCGGACGGCATACGGCCGAGAAGCGCGGATACCTCGGAACCCGCTTGGGTGAAGCGGAAGATGTTGTCGACGAACAGAAGAACGTCGCGGCCTTCTTCGTCGCGGAAGTATTCCGCCATCGTCAGGCCCGTCAGTGCGACGCGCAGACGCGCTCCCGGAGGCTCGTTCATCTGGCCGAATACCATCGCAAGCTTGGAGATAACGCCGGACTCCGCCATTTCGTGGTAGAGGTCGTTCCCTTCGCGGGTACGCTCGCCTACGCCTGCGAATACGGAAATACCGCCGTGCTCGGATGCGATGTTGTGGATCAGTTCCTGCATCAAGACGGTTTTGCCTACGCCGGCGCCGCCGAAGAGACCGATTTTACCGCCCTTGGTGTAAGGAGCGATCAGGTCGACGACCTTGATGCCGGTTTCCAGCATTTCCGTTTGGGTAGAGAGGTTTTCGAAAGTAGGAGCGGCGCGGTGGATCGGGTAAGTGATCGCTTTATCCGCTTCTCCCGCGTTGTCGATCGGCTCGCCCAATACGTTGAATACCCGTCCCAGCGTAGCCGGACCGACGGATACCGTGATCGGAGCTCCCGTGTCGACGGCTTCCATGCCCCGGACAAGACCGTCCGTGGAAGACATGGCAACCGCACGGACGAGGTTATCGCCAAGATGCGTAGCGACTTCGACCGTCAATGCGATGTCGCGCTCGCCGGAATTTTGCGCTTTATGCTCAATACGAATGGCATTCAGGATCTCGGGCAGTTGGCCGTGGTCGAACTCGATGTCGACGACCGGACCCGTGATCTGAATAACGCGTCCCTTGTTCATGCGTGTCCCTCCTAAAACATATTCCCCAAAAAGTGACGTTAAGCGTTGAAGCTTATTCGATTCCTTTTCGTGGGCCCCGCTAAAAATGCTTGTAGTACGTTATGCTTGCGCATTCGCGCCGCCGACAATTTCCGCAATTTCCTGGGTAATTGCCGCTTGGCGCGCGCGGTTGTAGGTCAGCGTGAGCTGCTGAATCATTTTCGTGGCGTTTTTCGTCGCATTGCCCATCGCCGTCATCCGCGCACCGTGTTCGCTTGCCTTGTTGTCCAGCAGCGCGCTGTACACCAAGGTTTCCGCGTACTTCGGAAGCAGAACTTGGAGAACTTCCTCCGCGGACGGCTCGTATTCGTAGTCCGCCTTCGCGCCATTGCCGGCGCCGTTAAGCTCGCTCGCGTCAAGCGGAAGCAGCTTTTGCAGCGTCGGGATTTGCGTAATGGCGTTGCGGAACTCGTTATAAACCAGGACCAATTCGTCGTAGGTTCCGTTCTCGAATCCCTGGACGGCGGCTGCCGCGATCGGTTTCACGTCCGCGAACGTCGGGGAATCGCTCATTCCGGTCACTTCTTCCACGATCGGAATGTCCCGTCTCTTCAGGAAGTCGCGGCCTTTGCGCCCGATGACGAACACGGCGTACTGATCCTTCGAGCTGTGCCTTTCGCGAATCGAGATCAGAAGCTTGCGGAGCAAGTTGGTGTTCAAGCCGCCCGCCAGACCGCGGTCGGAAGTGATCACCAGGTAAGCCGTCCGCTTCACCTCGCGATTCTGGAGCATGGGATGCTTTACGCCGCTGGAGCCGGACGCGATGCTGAACACCACCTCGCGGAGCTTGTCGGCGTAAGGCCGGGAAGCGAGCGCCGCGTTCTGCGCGCGTTTGAGCTTCGCCGCCGAAACCATCTCCATCGCTTTGGTGATCTGCTTCATGTTCTGCTTGCTCTTGATCGAGCGTTTGATTTCGCGCATGCCTTTAGCCAATCCAATTCACCACCTTATTGCCGGGACGTGCCGCTAGGAACGGTCCCGGCCGCCTGTATCGCGTCTTATGCCGTTACGGCAAAGCCTTTTTTGAATGCGCCGATCGCTTCCACGAGCGCTTTTTCGTTGTCGGAAGTCAAATCTTTCGTGTCGCGGATGGACGCGAAAATATCCGAACGGTTGGCATCCAAGTAGGTCAGGAATTCCGATTCGAATCGGCGTACGTCCTGAACCGGGATATCGTCGGTGTGACCGCGGGTCACGATGAAGAGCGAAACGACTTGGCGTTCAACCGGCAGCGGCTGGTTGATGCCTTGCTTCAGGATCTCGAGAGTACGCACGCCGCGGTTCAAGCGGGCTTGCGTAACCTTGTCGAGGTCGGAGCCGAATTGCGCGAACGCGGCGAGTTCACGGTATTGGGCAAGGTCAAGCTTCAGCGTGCCCGCGACCTTCTTCATCGCTTTGATCTGCGCGGAGCTGCCGACGCGGGATACGGAGATACCGACGTTAACGGCAGGACGTTGGCCGGAGTAGAACAGGTCGGCTTCCAGGAAGATCTGGCCGTCCGTGATGGAGATGACGTTCGTCGGGATGTACGCCGATACGTCGCCCGCTTGCGTTTCGATGAACGGAAGCGCGGTCAGGGAGCCGCCGCCGAGCTCGTCGTTCAGCTTCGCTGCGCGCTCGAGAAGGCGGGAGTGGAGATAGAATACGTCGCCCGGATAAGCTTCGCGTCCCGGAGGACGGCGGAGCAGCAGGGACAATTCGCGGTATGCTGCGGCTTGTTTGGTCAAGTCGTCATAGATGACCAGAACGTGCTCGCCTTTGTACATGAAGTACTCGCCCATCGCGCAGCCGGTGTACGGCGCCATGAAGAGCAGCGGAGCCGGCTCGGAAGCGCTGGCGGATACGACGATCGTGTAATCGAGTGCGCCTGCTTTGCGCAGCGTTTCGACGACGCCGCGGACGGTGGATTGCTTCTGTCCGATGGCGACGTAGATACATTTCACGCCATTGCCTTTTTGGTTCACGATCGTGTCGATCGCGATTTGGGTTTTACCCGTTTGGCGGTCGCCGATGATGAGCTCGCGTTGGCCGCGGCCGATCGGAATCATCGAGTCGATCGCCTTGATGCCGGTTTGCATCGGCTCATGAACGGATTTACGGGCCATAACGCCCGGAGCCGGCGACTCGATCGGACGGAATTCGGTCGTGGCGACCGGTCCGTTGCCGTCGATCGGCTGGCCGAGCGCGTTGACTACGCGGCCCAGCAGAGCTTCGCCTACCGGAACTTCCATGATGCGGCCGGTGCGCTTCACTTGGCCGCCTTCTTTGATGTTCGTGTAGGGACCCATGATAACGACACCGACGTTGTCCTCTTCGAGGTTCAACGCCATGCCTACGACGCCGCCTTCGAACTCGAGGAGCTCGCCGGCCATACACTTTTCAAGACCGTGAACGCGGGCAATCCCGTCACCGACTTGGATGACGGTTCCGACGTCAACGACTTGGATATCGGATTGGTAATTCTGGATCTGCTGTTTGATCAGCGTGCTGATCTCTTCAGGTCGGATACTCAACTCGTTTCACCCCTGTTTCTACGACGCAACCGCGTACCGGCGGCCACGCCGCGGCCGGTTGCCCGTTCATATATTACACGGACGCTTGCAATTGCTTGGAAAGCCGATCCAGCTTGCCGCGAAGGCTTCCGTCGTACAAGGTATCCCCGATGCGGACGGTGAGCCCGCCGAGCAGCGCTGCATCGACGACGTTTTCTACGCGCACGGTTTTACCGATCAGCGATCCGAATTGGGTCGCCAATTTGGTTTTCTCATCCTCGGTCAGCGGTTTAGCGGAAGTGACCACCGCATCCGCGCGCCCGAGCACGCTGCCCGACACGAGACGGTACGCGTCCAGCAAGGACGCAAGCTCGCCGTGACGGCCGCGTTCGATCAGCAGGCTGATCGTATTGAGAACGATCGCGGACGCCTTGTCGCCGAATGCGGCTTGAAGCGCCTTGATCTTGTCAGCCGTCGTGATGCCCGGAGCAGCCAGGAACGCGCGGATTTCGGCGTCTTTCTGCGTGGCTTCGACCACGGCTTGCAATTGGATTTCGGTTTCCGCCACAAGCCCTTGTTCCCGGGCCAGCTCGAACAGCGCCTTGGCATAGCGCCGCGCTACGACTGTCCCCCGGCTCATGACTTATTCCCTACCTCTTGAAGGTATTGTTCGACCAACTGTTGCTGCGTTTGCTCATCGACTTGCTTCTCGATGATCTTGGACGCGATCAGGACGGACAAGCCGCTGACTTGCGCTCTAAGAGCGGCAACCGCTTTGTTCTTCTCGCTCTCGATGTCGCGGAGAGCCTCTTCTTTCAAACGGCCGGCTTCGTTGCGGGCGGCCGCGAGAATGTCGTCCGCTTGCTTGGAGCCCGTCGACTTCGCTTGCTCGATGATGTCGTAAGCTTCCTTGCGAGCTTGTTGAAGGGCTTGTTTCTGCTCTTCGATATATTGGTTCGCTTCGTCACGGTTTTTCTGAGCGCTTTCCATCTGCTCCAACACCATTTGGCGGCGCTTCTCCATGACTCCGAACAACGGTTTGAATGCAAAACGCTGCAGAAGGAAGAACAGGACAGCGAATGCGATCAACTGAATCAGGAAATTTTCCCATAAGAAACTCAACGGACCTTCACTCCTTTCACACGGCTAATCTCATCTTGCGTGCGTTAATGGCAAAAGGAAGGCGAGGAGGCTCCAGGCACTCCGCGCCTTGCGGTTCGATAGATTACTTCGCCCACATGAACGCGAGGACGAGGGAGATGATCGGCATTGCTTCTACCAGACCTACGCCGATGAACGCCGTAGCCGTCAACGTACCGCGAAGCTCAGGCTGACGGGAGATGCCTTCGACCGTTTTGCTGAAGATCAAACCGTTACCGATACCAGCGCCGAGCGCACCCAGACCAAAAACGATACCTGCTGCCAAATAACCGTATTCCATTGTGTAAATCCTCCTCGAAAAATGGGTTTGTGTACTTGATTAATGATCCTCTTCATGGACAATGGATTGCGAGATGTAAACCATCGTCAGCATGGTGAATACGAAAGCCTGAATGCAGCCTACGAAAATACTGAATCCTTGCCATACGATCATGGCCGGAATGCCGATCGCGCCCATCCCGAGAATAACGCCGATCATGACTTCGCCGGCAAAAATGTTGCCGAAAAGACGCAAGCCGAGCGTCAGGGGCTTGGACACGATTTCGATCAGGTGGATCGGAAGGAAAACGATGTTCGGGTTGTGCGTGTAATGCTTGAGATAGTGCTTCGTGTTGTGGCGCAAGCCTTGGATGTGCGACAGGACGATGACGATCAGAGCGAGAGCCATGGTCATCGAGGCGTCGGCCGTCGGAGACTTCCACCAATTGAAGGCCAGGTGTTCAGGCTGCCCTTCCACGTACAGTTGCTGCCCGAGGAAGGTCGCATGACCGGCGTCGTGCGCTTCCGTTACGATGCCGAACGGAAGGCCGAGCATGTTGGACACGAAAATGTACAGGATCAGCGTCAAGCCCAGAGCCAAGTAAGGTTTGCCTTTCTTGAAGTCCATCGCTTGCCCGATGATTCCTTGCACGAATTCGACGACCCACTCCAGGAAGTTCTGGAGTTTGCCCGGATTCTCGACCGACGCGTTCCGCACGGCCAAGCGGCACAACACGAATACGATAAGGCTCGACAGGACGATCATGAAAAGGGCGGCCAAGTCCAATCTGAATCCGCCGATCTTGAGCAAAGGCGCTAAATGTTCCATCTTATTGCTTCTCACCCCTTTCATCGGAGGAGTGACCGCCGGATTGGCGGCTTATGGCGAATAATCCCAATAACAGTGTGACCAACGGCCCCGCTAATAAACCGACCGCCGTCGCCGGGAGATTGAACTCCAGGTAGCGGACGGAAATCACCGCGGCCAACACGCCGATTGCAGCGCGGGACACGAAGCCGAACGTTCCGAAACGGCCGCGTCGTCCGGTCGCGGCTTTCGCCGCGATGGCCTGCACCTTCCATGCCAGATGCAGGGACATGAGATAGCCCCCCGCCACTCCCATCAAGAAACCTCCGAAAACCGGCTTCCAATCGGGCCGGAATACCATGCCCAAGAAACCTACGGACAAAAAAAAGAACGTCAAACGCGTATTCCTTCGCATCAAAACGGGCAAGTCGTTCATTACGTCCTCCGTTCCCCCGAAAACTTGCGGATTAGCGCGACGGCGGAACCGATGCCGGCCACGAGCCCGACGATGACGCCCGTCAGGTATCCGAAATCGGTACCGTTCCGTTCGTCATACACCGTCCCCAGCCACCAACCGAGTCCGACGCATACCGCAAGCTCCACTCCGAGCCCCATAACCAGTCCCGCGGTTTTCCACGGGTTGATGTCCTGAGGCGGCTTGTTCCGCTGAGGGGAGTCCGTCATTTCTACTCGCTCCTTCGATGCCCACGGAAGTCGAAAAAGCCCGGAAAGTAAGCCTTTTCTCCCCCATGTTCCACGTTTTATTGTATCTTTCGGTTACGACGTTTGTCAATGAAACGAAATTCAAAAATTGTGTGAACGGACAAGCCCGGAAACCCTGATAAATCAAGACTTTTCGGGTTTTCGAACCATACAGTTCGACTGTATGCTGTATGCCGGTTTGCGGGATGGTAGAAAGACTTTGGAAGCCTTTTCCTCGGCAAACGTCCCGCAGCACGTCGAAAAGTCGGCGGATACACGACGGGAACCCTCCTCCTCCGCTCCGGAGGAAAGGGTTCCCGACTATGAGGGCCGACGATTCAGCGGAACGAATCCGGCCTTTCGCCTTTGCCGAAATGATGGAGGATCGCCTGCACGATCCGCCTGGAGGCTTGTCCGTCCCCGTAAGGGTTGGCGGCTTTGCTCATGCGTTCGTACAGCGCGGGCTCCGTCAACAGAGCTTTGGCCCTGCCGTATACATGATCTTCATCGGTTCCGACCAGCTCGAGCGTGCCCGCCTCGATGCCTTCCGGACGCTCCGTCGTATCGCGGAGCACGAGAGTAGGAACGCCGAACGAAGGCGCTTCTTCCTGCAGCCCGCCGGAATCCGTCATGATCATGAACGTATGCGGATAGAAGTTATGGAATTCGAACACGTCGAGCGGCTCGATCAGCTTGACCCGCGGATGGGAGCCCAGGATTTCGTTCGCCGGCTCCCGCACGGCCGGATTCGGGTGCACCGCGTACACGACGGCGACGTCCTCGAATTCGTCGGCAATGCGCTTGACGGCGCGGAAAATGTTGCGGTGCGGCTCTCCGATCGCTTCGCGGCGGTGAGCCGTCATGAGGATCATCCGCTTGCCCTTCGCCCACTCCAAAACAGGGTGTTCGAAGCCCGGATCCACCGTGTACTGGAACACGTCAGTCGCCGTGTTGCCCGTGACGTAGATTTTGTCGGCGGGTTTATTTTCCTTCAGCAAGTTCGCCGCCGATTGCTGCGTCGGAGCGAAATGAACGTCGGACAAGACGCCGGCCAGCTGGCGGTTCATTTCTTCGGGATACGGGGACATTTTGTTCCAAGTGCGCAGGCCCGCTTCGACGTGCCCGACTTGGATCTGCTGAATGAAGGCCGCGTAGCTGCCCAGGAAACAAGTTTGGGTATCGCCATGGACGAGCACGATGTCCGGCTTGGATTCGGCGAGCACGGGCTCCAGCCCTTCCAATACGCGGATGGTCGTACCGGTCAACGTCTGGCGTTGCTGCATGACGTTCAGATCGTAGTCGGGACGGATCTCGAAAAACTCCAGCACCTGGTCGAGCAGCTGCCGATGCTGAGCCGTTACGCATACGATGGAATCGATCTGTTCCGGAAACTTCTGAAGCTCGAGCACGAGCGGCGCCATCTTCACCGCTTCCGGCCTGGTGCCGAAAATCGTCATGACCTTGATCTTGCTCACGTTGTCGGTCTCTCCTTTAACCTTGGGCAATCCTTAGTTGGTGCCGTACAGGCGGTCTCCCGCGTCTCCGAGACCCGGCACGATGTAGCCTTGCTCGTTGAGCTTCTCGTCCAGCGCCGCCAGATAAATGTCCACGTCCGGGTGGCGTTCCTGCACGGCTTTGACGCCTTCGGGAGCGGCAATGAGGCACATCAGCTTCGTCGGGCGGCAGCCCCGCTTCTTCAGCATGTCGATAGCGGCGTTCGCCGAGCCGCCGGTAGCCAGCATCGGATCGATGATGATCAGCTCCCGCTCTTCGACGTCGGTCGGAAGGCTGATGTAATATTCGACCGGCTGCAGCGTTTCGTGATCGCGGTACATGCCGATATGCCCCACCTTCGCGGAAGGCAGGATTTGCAGCACCCCGTCGACCATGCCGAGTCCCGCGCGCAAAATCGGAACGAGGCCCATCGTTCTGCCGGCAATGCGGCGCCCGACGGCCTCCGAAACCGGCGTATGTACGGTGATTTCTTCCAAAGGCATGTCCCGGGTCAGCTCATAAGCCATGAGCATCGCGACCTCATCGACCAATTCCCGGAACTGTTTCGTATTCGTTTCCTTGTCCCTTATAATCGTTACTTTATGCTGGATCAGCGGATGATCGCAAATCACGAGTCGCCCCATGATTTTCCTCCCTTTCGAATGGAGGCCCGACGGGTAACGCTTGGATGCGGCGGTCGGCCTCGGCTATGTGACTTGCCCTTCATTATAACATTGTCTCCCGAAGCTTGCGCAACTCTCTTGCGGACATGCCCTGACGCCGGAAACGCATCCGATTTCCGCACGGGAACCGCGATAGCGGGCTTTCGTTTTTGTTGCCGCTATCTTTTTTGCAGTAGGAATGCCGAACCTGTAAAATGATAAACATATCCTATTCCCTACCGTCAGGAGGCGTTCCCATGAGCCATTTGGGCCAACCTTACAAACTGAAAAGCCTGGAGCTGAAAAACCGAATCGTCATGAGCCCCATGTGCCAATACTCCGTGGATGCGGAAGACGGCAAGCCGAACGATTGGCACTTCGTCCATTATGCCACGAGAGCGATCGGCGGCACCGGCCTCATCATCATCGAAATGACGGACGTCGAGCCGGACGGACGCATCAGCAACCGGGATCTCGGCATCTGGTCGGACGATCACATCCCCGCATTCCGCCGCGTCATCGACGAGATCCATAAATACGGCGCCAAAGCCGCCATTCAGATCGCCCATGCCGGCCGCAAGGCGCTCGACGCGGAAGTACCGGTCGGTCCGGGCGACGAGCCATTCGCCCCCGACGCCAAAAAGCCGCGGCCGCTGACGACCGAAGAGGTTTGGCAAATGGTCGGCAAATTCGCCGACGCCGCCCGCCGGGCGGTCGAAGCCGGCGTCGACACGATCGAGCTGCACGGGGCGCACGGCTATCTCATCCATCAGTTCCAATCCCCGGGCATCAACAAGCGGACGGACGAATTCGGCGCCTACTACGCCAAATTCGGCGTAGAGATCATTCGAGCCGTCAAAAAAGTATTACCCGCGGATATGCCGTTGATTATGCGGGTCTCGGCCATTGAGTATATGCAAGGCGGATACGGACTCGAGCATTCGTTGGAAATGTGCCGGGCGTACCGAGACGCAGGCGTCGACATGTTCGATATCTCCACCGGCGGCGAAGGCGGACCGGCGGGTCCGCGCAAACCGGGCAACTACCCCGGCTACCAGCTTCCGTACGCTCGGGCCGTGAAGGAGCAGCTTGGCGTGCCGGTCATGACCGTCGGCATGATGGAAGACCCAGCCTTGGCCGAACACGCGGTCGCCGGCGGAGACGCCGACCTCGTCGCGATCGCCCGGGGCCTGCTGCGCCAGCCGTATTGGGCGATCGACACCCTGCGCGCGCTGGACGGCAAAGCCGACATCGTGAAGCAATACGAGCGCGGTTATAAGTGAATAAAGAAAAAGATGGCGAGGCAAGAGGGTTCTCCTCTGCTTCGCCATCTTTTTCTCTACTTTAACGGAACTCAGCGACCTTATTCCGGTTATTTGAGCCCATTTGATAGACTAACGGAACTCTACGCCGCTATTCAGCCATTATGAGGTTAATTCTTCGTGAAATACGGACTATAACGTCACTGAGTTCCGTTAGATTTTCAAAATGACCTTTGTCCGACGAATAACGCTTTTCAGTTCCGTAAGCTCTCGCTAATTCGAGGGAGACGCAGAGGCGAAGCCCTTCCACTTTCTCACTGCGATCAAGAGAATCGTTGCGCACAGACTCATCCCGAACAGCAGCAAGTAGAGCGTCGACCCGCCCCAAATCTCCAGCACCGCTCCCCCTGAAGCATTTCCGATGATCCCGCCCAACCCATAGGTCAAAGCCGCGAAAGCCGCTTGCGACGTCGCTTTCGATTTTTCGTCGGACAAGTCGTTGACGACCTCTACCGCAACGCCCGCGAACAGAGCGTAGGAGACGCCGTCCAGCAGTTGGAGCGCCATCGTCAGCGCCATGTTGTCGAACGCGAAGAGGCAAAAACATTTTAGCGCATAACAGCCGGCTGCGAACGCCAGAATGGGAAACCGGCCGAAACGGCCCACCAAGCGAGCGGACAACCCGAACATGGGCACCTCGATCAGCGCCGCAACGGAATAAGCCGTGCCGACGAAGCCGAGGTCGAACCCTTTTTCCCGGAAGTACAGCGGCAAGAAGGAGGAGTTCACCGCCATCGAGGTCATCAGCAAGAAACCCATGAAAACGAACAGCAGGAACGGCCGGTTACTCGCCGCGGTACCCGCTTGCTCGATCAGGGACGGCCTTTTGCCCGAAGAACGCGGCACCGCCGGAAGCCTCAGCATCGATACGAGGATCGGAATGCTCATGGCGAAAAAGATCAGGAAACTGACCGGATAGCCGGTTTCCTTGTAAATAAACCCGGTGATGAACGATCCGATGGCGTAACTGAGCGCCCCCCACAGCCGAACGCTGCTGAACGAGAAGCCTTCTCGGCTTCCGATCTGGACCGCCGCGGAATCGGTCAAGGGCATCGCAGATGACGAAAACCAGGAAAACAAGATGGCCAGCGCCAAACAAACGGCATACCCGCCCGAAAAGTAAAATCCGAGCCCGATCACCGGCATGACGACCACGCACACTCGAAGGAGGGTCAGCGGGTTGCGGAGCCGGTCGTTGATCATGCCCATGACCAGCGGTGAAACCACTCCCGAGACGGCCCACGCCGACAGAAGCAGTCCGGTCGCCGTGCCGCTGAATCCTTTGGACTCGAAGTAGAGGCTGAGAAAAGGAGAGTACATCGACATGCCTAAGTAATAAAAGAAATAGAATACGGATAAATTCTTCAACCTGCAGGATCCTCTCTGGATAGCATGCGGTCATTGTAACACAGGACAGCGCCGCTTCGGCGCCTGGAAAGAAAAACATCCCGCTCCGCCGCGAAGCGGGAGCGGGATGTCCGAATGGCTGGGATTAATATTGCAGGCCCGGGTACAGCGGATATTGCGCCGTCAGGTCGCGAACGAGATCGCGGGCTTGCCGGAGCGTCGCTTCGTCCTTCGGGTTTTTCAGCGTCATGGCGATGACCTTGGCGATCGTCTTCATCGCTTCGGCGCCCATGGCGCGGGAAGTGACGGCCGGCGTGCCGATCCGGATGCCGCTCGTCACGAACGGGCTCGTCGGGTCGAACGGGATCGCGTTCTTGTTGACCGTGATGGCGACGGAGTCGAGGACATGCTCGGCGTCTTTTCCCGTGATGTTCAGGTTGCGGGTGTCGATCAGCATCAGGTGGTTGTCCGTACCGCCGGATACCAGGTTCAGGCCTTCCGCCAGCAAGGCTTCGGACAGCACCTTCGCATTGGAGACGATGTTGCGTGCGTAGTCTTTAAACGACGGCTGCAGAGCCTCGCCGAGGGCGACCGCCTTGGCGGCGATGATGTGCATCAACGGTCCGCCTTGGGAGCCCGGGAATACGGCTTTGTCGATCGCCGCCGCCCACGGCTGGCGGCACAAGATCAGGCCGCCGCGGGGACCGCGGAGCGTTTTGTGCGTCGTCGTCGTGACGAAGTGCGCGTGCGGAACCGGGCTCGGATGCTCGCCGGCCGCCACGAGGCCCGCGATATGCGCCATGTCGACGAACAGGAGAGCGCCGACGTCGTTGGCGATTTGGGCCATTTTTTCGAAATCGATGATGCGCGGGTACGCGCTCGCGCCGGCGACGATCATGCGCGGGCGATGTTTGAAGGCCGCTTTGCGGACTTCGTCGTAATCGATCGTGAACGTATCTTCGCTGACGCCATAAGCGACGAAGTTATAGAACAGGCCGGACGCGTTGACCGGGCTGCCGTGCGTGAGGTGGCCGCCGTGCGCCAGGTTCATCCCGAGCACGGTGTCGCCGGTTTTGAGCGCGGCCAGGTAGACGGCCATGTTCGCTTGCGCGCCGGAGTGGGGCTGCACGTTCGCATGCTCGGCGCCGAACAGCTCTTTCGCGCGGTTGCGCGCGATGTCCTCGGCGATGTCGACGTATTCGCAGCCGCCGTAGTAACGTTTGCCGGGATAGCCTTCGGCGTATTTATTCGTGAGCACCGTGCCCATCGCTTGCAGGACGGCGGGGCTGACGATGTTCTCGGAAGCGATCAGCTCGATGTTGTCGCGCTGGCGGCCGAGCTCCAGGTTTAACGCTTTGACGATTTCGGGGTCTTGCTGGCGCAATTGATCCATGACGGGAAAACCTCCAATATTCGAATGGGATAGGGACGAAAATGAAAATTTATCGGTAGATGTTCGGTCGATCCGTACGATTTAATCGCAAGTTCCGCTCGAGGACGTCTCGGTTGGCAGTTCATATACCGCCCTCGCTCCGCCGATCAGCTTCGGACGGCTGTAGGCGGCCGTCACGCGGGCTTCGCCGATCCACCGGACGGAAGGCCGAAACGGTACGGCGACGACACGCAGGTGCATGCCGATCAGCGTTTCGCCGATGTCGAGGCCCGCATGGACCTGCACTTGTTCGACGAGGCAAGGGTCTTTCATCCGGCGGTAGGCATACGAGGCCATGGAGCCTCCGGCCTTCGGAACGGGCACCGCCGACACGATCGTCCAGCCCATCGCTTCAGCCAGTTGGCGTTCCATGACCAGAGCGCGATTCAGGTGCTCGCAGCATTGCCACACCGCGGCGAAGCCGATCTTGGCACGGGCCCGCTCTACGCCTTCGTGGATCTCGGCGGCCACCGTCTCCGCTCCGGACGTGCCGATGCGGCGTCCTTGCACTTCGCTGGTGCTGGTCCCGATGACGACCAGCTTGCCGGAGCCGATGCCGCCGGCTTCCGCCAGCTCGGTTAACGCTTGCTCGACCAGATCGGCGATCGGCGCTTGTTCCTTCGTCGTCATGCCGGTCACCTCCGACATCAAGGATGCAAAGCCTGTTTGTCTTCGAGCCCCATCACTTTGCGGATCCGGTTCAGATGGCGTTCGCCTTGGGAAAACGGCGTGTCCAGCCAAACTTTGACGATCTCCTCGGCAAGGCCCGGACCGACGACTCGTTCGCCCATGGCGAGCACGTTGGTGTCGTTATGCTCGCGGGTCGCTTTGGCGGAGAACAAGTCGTGCACGAGCGCGCAGCGGATGCCCGGCGTTTTGTTGGCCGCGATCGACATTCCGATCCCCGTGCCGCAAATCAGGATCCCCCGCTCCGCTTCGCCGTTCACGACCATGTCGCAAACGGGAATCGCGTAATCCGGATAATCGACGGAATCCGCGCAGTCGCAGCCGACGTCGAGCACTTCGTGGCCCAGCTGCTTCAGCATCGGAACGATGACGTCTTTCAGACGGTAACCGGCGTGATCGGCACCAATCGCTATTTTCATGGATGACTACCTCCCAAGGATAAACGGCTCGTATTCACAAGGGTATTATACCTGAATTGTCCGCCGGCCAACAGTTGAGGGCATTCCTCCTTCGACACGCAAATTTTGCCGAAAAAGACAAAAAAGAGCGAGCGCGTCGTCAAACGCACTGCTCTTCGCCCAGGCGACCGGCCGTCATTCCGATGCTCCCCCGTGGTTCCACCCACTTCGCGTCGCCAGTCACATCGGAACGTTAAATTGTACCCTCATCATAACGGGTCCGAAGGTAAAAATCAATCCGGTTTCCGGTGTTCCGCGTCCTCCAACTTGTCCAGCAGGCGCAGCACGGCATTTTCGATCTCGTCCGCGCTTTTCTCATAGAAGCTGAGCGGTCCCCCGAAAGGATCGGCGATGTCGAAATCCGGCAGCCGGCGTTCCAGCTCCTCGAGACGGCGGCGCTCCTCTTCGCTGAGATTCTGGCCGAGCGCGCGGCGAATCTGCCATTCGGAGTACAGGCGCTCCGCCTCTTCGAGGTCGGCGGCCAACGCTCCGTCCCGAAGCGCGAACTCCTTCAGCGTGTAGGTTTTATCCGCGGCGTCCGGGTGGCGCCGTACGATCGCCTGCTTATGAGACGACGTCATCGTGAGAATGAGATCCGCCCAAGCGATTTGATCCGCGGACAAGGCCCGGGACGGACCGGGGACCGGCAGCTTGCGGCGGCGAAGCGTCTCGGCGGCGTTGGGGGAAACGGGATATCCATCCACGGCTCCCAGGCCGGCCGAACGGACTTCGACCGCCTTCCCGGCGCGGCCCGCCAAATCTCTCAGCATCGCTTCCGCCATCGGACTCCGGCAGGTGTTGCCCGTGCATACGAACAGAATGGTGCGCATATTTCCCCCTCCCTCTTACCGTATTCATAACAGAAAAAGCAGCCCGAACGCAAATAGGATCACGCCGCCGAACGCTTCGCCGTATCCTCCGAGGGAACGGCCGACCTTGCGTCCGAGCAGCAGGCCGAGCACGCTCATCAACCCTCCGAATAACCCGAACATCAACACCGTGAACAGCAAATGCCCGGAAAACATGCCGAGCGACACGCCCACCGAAAATGAATCGATGCTGACGCTTAAGGAGAACACGATCAGTCCCCATCCGGTGCGATGGTCGATCGATTCTACCTGTTCCCCCCGCAGCGAACTGTACACCATATGCCCGCCCAGCAGCAGAAGCAACGCCCCAGCGGCAGACGTCGCCACGCCTCCGAGCAGCGAGCTCACGTATTGTCCCGTCACCATCCCGCCCAGCGGCATCAGGATGTGGAAGAGCGCGATGACGGAGCTTAGCTTGAGCACGTCCAAGAGCCTGACGCCCTTCATCCCGATGCCGATGCCCAGCGAAAAAGCGTCCATGCCCAAGGCGATCGCCATCAGCAGGATGGCGATCAGGTGGCCGGCGGACGCGGACATCTCCAACATTAGCTTATCCCCCCCGCGCGTTCCGGAAACGGCGGATGCCGATCGATCCCGGACGCGAAATCCGCCTTCGCTCTTTTCTGAGCATATGCGGACAAGAGGGGGAACATGACCCGCCGCGGGGACAGGTTACGGTTGGGGGACAGACCTCACGCGGCCGCCGGCGGCTTTGCGCATGCGGTTCATGAGCGCGGCTCCGATTCCCCGCTCGGGAAACCCTTCGGCGACGATGAAGTCGAGACCGAGCCTGTCGCATTCCCGAAGCGTCGCGTAAAGCTGCTGCGCCGCCGTCTCGGGCGCTTGCCTGGAGCCGCAGACGAGGATTTCGTCCGCTGCTCCCTCGTAGCGGCCGGCGTGCTCGCCTGCCGCGATGATGCCGACTTTGCGGCCTGCGTCCCGGGCTTGGCGCGCTGTTTCGCGTACCGCTTGGATCAGGGCGTCGTCGTTATCTGCCGTGATGAGCAGCATTTCGCCTTCGGGGGCGTAATGCGTGTATTTCACGCCGGGCGAGCGGGGCTGCTCCGCCGTTTGCGCTTCCGGAGCGCCTTCGGCCGCCGATTCGCCGCCGGTTTCGACGCGGGCTTCCGGACCGGCCGCTGCTTGCAGCTGCTCCGCGGTGACGCCGCCCGGTCTGAGGATGTGAATGACGCCGTCCAGCACCCGCACGACCGTGGACTCCAACCCCACCCCCGTGGGACCGCCGTCCAGCACGCCGTCGATCCTGCCATCAAGGTCTTCCATCACGTGGGCAGCGGCCGTCGGGCTCGGGCGACCGGACCGGTTCGCGCTCGGCGCGGCCAGCGGGCAGCCGGACAGCTCGATGAGCCGTCTGGCCGTTTCATGCGAGGGCATGCGCACCGCTACGGTGTCGAGACCCGCCGTGACGAGCGGGGACACGGCGACGGTCTTCGCAGGAAGCACGAGGGTCAGCGGTCCGGGCCAGAAAGCGCGAATGAGCTTTCTTTCCAGATCGTTGACCTGTTCCGCGAGCGAATCCAGCGCTTCTTCCGACGCCACATGCACGATCAGCGGGTTGTCGGACGGGCGGCCCTTGGCCTCGAAAATCCGCCGGACCGCGTCCGTGTTCCGCGCGTCGGCGCCGAGACCGTATACCGTCTCGGTCGGGAATGCAACAACGCCGCCGGCGGCGAGGGCCGCGGCGGCTTCTTTCAAGCCCGAGGACGATTCGTCGTCCGCCGGCCAATATTTCGTGTTCGTCATGGCGCGATATCCATCCTTGAGGTTTCTCGTCGCGATTATAGCATATTTTGGCGGGAGGCCGAAGCGCGATGTCCGGGGGCGGCCGATTTACGAGAAAATCGAGCCCAGGAACTCGCCGAATTTTTGCAGCAGCTCCCACAGGAAGAACCGGGGCTTCGGTTTGTCGGCGTCGCTGTCGGCATCGGCCGCTTTGCCGGCTGCATCGTCGTTTGCGTTCGCTTGTGCGGAAGCTAATCTCACAGAAGTTTTAACCGGTGTTTTCGTGGATGCTTTGCCGACCGTCGCTTGGGCTTCCGCCGGTTTGGCCGTAGCGGCTTCTTCCGATTTCGTCGCCGCGGTCAGGCACAGCGGAGGAAACAACACGCACCACCAGTTGGCACCTTGCGCCCCGCCCAGTGAGATCCGCAGCGCTTCATAGTTGCCGGATGGGTAGCTGCGTCCTTCGAACGTTTTTTCCGGAAAAGGCACCTTAGCCAGCTCCGTTGCGGCGCCATAATCCACGCCCCACTCTTGCAGCGTTTGGTCGGCCGTTTGCTGAATTTCATTCAAGTGGGAGGCGATCAACGCACGAGCTTGTTCATGGGTCCCCGGCATCGGTCCCCAAGACAAAATAAGCGCCTCCACCCGGTCGCGAACATCGCGCTTCACCTTCTGATCGAAGTCCGAGTCGGAATTGGCCAAAATGCGGATGCGGATCGCGTCCGGCGGAATCGCGGTTTCCTCATCTTCTGAGGAGGAGGCTTGAGCCGCAGCTCCCATAGTGGAAGACAACAACGGCACTAGGATCAAGCATACAAGGACGGCTTTCGCCGCAGCCTGGAAATTCAAGTTCGGGAAGATGGCAGCAAACTTCGTACGGATAAAAGTAAAATGATGGCCTTGACGTCGCATAGGGATTCTCTCTCCTTGAGCACCCGTCGGCGCTCGCTATGCGTTCCGGAACGTCTTAGCCATCATTATGTCCAGTCGGCGAATCTATAAACCTAGCAAATCGGAAAAAGGGAGGGGCGCTTACCTCACGGCGATGACGTGCCGGTTGATGCCGGCGTAGTCGACGACGAAGCGGATGCGCTCCCAGTCCGCCGCTTCACGCAGCAGCGCCGCGACGTCCTCCGCTTGGCCGGCGCCGACTTCCCAGGCGACGATCTGAGGTAGCTGCGGGAGCCGCCCAAGCTGCTCCGCCATCCGGCGGTACGGCGTCAAGCCGTCATCTCCGCCGTCGAGCGCCAGATGCGGCTCGAAATCGCGGACTTCCCGCTGCAAGTCGGGCATTTCGCCGGATGCGATGTACGGCGGGTTGGAGACGAGCACGTCGATCGGCTCCCCTCCCGCTTCCGCCATGAACGGTTCGAGCAGGTCTCCCTGCACGAACCGGATCCGCTCCTCCGCGCCCAGCAGAGCCGCTGCGTTGCGCTTCGCCATCCCCAGCGCGTCCGCGGACAAATCGCTGGCGGTCACCCGCCACGTCGGCCGCTCGGCCGCCAGCGTCACCGACAGAGCGCCGCTGCCGGTCCCGACGTCGAGCACGCGCGGAACCGCGCCGCTGCCTGCCGGCCACTGCCTGTCCGCCTCAAGCAGCACCGCTTCCGCGAGCAGCTCCGTCTCCGGCCGCGGAATCAACACCTGCGGTCCGACTTCGAACCGCCGCCCATAAAAATACTGCTCCCCCGTCACATACTGCACGGGTTCGCCGCTCCCCCTGCGGCGCAGCAGCTCCTCCCACGCCGCATCCAACCCGGCGCCCGCCGGCCACGGCTCGCGCCAATCCCTGAGCAGCTCGGCCTTGCTCTTGCCGAGCAAATGCAAAAGAAGAAGCTCCGCGTCCGCGGCCGCTTCTTCCACTCCTGCTTGCTCCAATCTCGCTTTCGTTTGGGACCATGCGTCCCGCAGCGTCTTCCTCGTCTCCGCGCTCAAACCGGGAGCCCCCTTGCGTTCTATCCGGGCGATCAGCCCATGTTCTCGCGTTCGAGCACCGCTTGCTGCTCGGCGAGCGTCAGCGTCTGCACGATTTCTTCCATGTCGCCGTTCAGCACGGAATCGAGCCGGTGAAGCGTCAGCCCGATCCGATGGTCGGTTACCCGGCTTTGCGGGAAATTGTACGTCCGGATCCGTTCGGACCGGTCGCCGGTTCCGATCTTCTCGCGGCGTTCGCCCGCGTACTTGGCTTCCTCTTCTTGCATCTTGATGTCCATGATGCGGGCGCGCAGCACTTGCAGCGCTTTGGCCTTGTTATCGTTCTGCGATTTGCCGTCCTGGCACGTCGCTATAATGCCGGTCGGGATGTGCATCACGCGCACGGCCGACTTCGTCGTGTTGACGGACTGTCCGCCGGCGCCGCTGGAGCAGAACGTATCGACTCGAATATCCTTGTCGAGGATTTCGATGTCGAGTTCCTCCGCCTCCGGCATGACGACGACCGTGGACGTGGAAGTATGGATGCGCCCGCCGGATTCCGTTTCCGGAACCCGCTGCACGCGGTGCGCCCCGCTCTCGTATTTCATTTTGCGGTAAGCATCGGAACCGGATACTTGGAAAATGACTTCCTTGAATCCGCCGAGATCGCTGACGTTCGCCTCCAGCAGCTCCGTGCGCCAGCCTTGGCTGTCCGCGTATTTGGCGTACATCCGGTACAGATCCGCCGCGAACAGGTTGGCTTCCTCGCCGCCGGCGGCGCCGCGGATTTCCACGATGACGTTTTTGCCGTCGTTGGGATCCTTGGGCAGCAGCAGGATACGGACGCGGTCTTCCAGCTCCGCGCGCCGCTCATCCAGCTCATCGATCTCCAGCTTAACCATTTCGCGCATTTCGTCGTCCAACTTTTCTTCGAGCATCGCCTTGGCGCCGGCCAATTGCTCCAGCACCGTTTTATATTCCTGATAGCCCTGGTACGCTTCCTCAAGGCCGGATTGTTCCTTCGCATAAGAACGAAGCCGCGCGGAGTCGTTCACCACGTCGGGATCGCACAGCAGCTCGCTCAACTTTTCGTATCGATCCGCCAAAGCTTGCAGACGGTCCAGCACTTCTCCTCAACCTCCGTTGTTTGCCGCACCATTCATGATGCGTCGGTTTTGCAACCTTTATTATATCACATCCTTGCAAGTGATTGATGCCCGGTTCCCGGCAGAAAGATTGCGTGGCAATCTACGGCCCGAATCTTTAAAATAGACGCATAAAGACGCGAAAATGCACGGAAACCTGCAGGGAAGGTGAAATTGGTGTCGGAACTGAACATTCGGGAAGTGGCGCCGGGCGACCCGGAATTGGCCTATCTCATCGGTAAGTTGGACGAGGACTTACGGGCCAGATATCCGCATGAAACGATTTACGGCGTGGACTTTGGCGATCCGAAGGTCCGCAAAATGACGTTCGTCGTCGCCCGCGCGGACGGCCAACCCGTGGGCTGCGGCGGCATTCGTCCGTTGGACGGTTCACAGGCGGAGCTCAAACGGTTTTTCGTGGATTTGGCCTACCGGGGGAGCGGCATCGCCAAGGAGATGCTGGACGCGCTCGAAAACGCCGCCCGCCGCCGCGGCTTCGCCGACCTGCTGCTGGAAACCGGCGTTAGGCAGCCGGAGGCGATCCGATTCTATGAGAAAAACGGCTACCATCGCATCGAGCCGTTCGGGGAGTACGCAGGTGACGAGCTGAGCGTCTGCTACCGGAAAACCTTATGAAGCTCGACCGCCTGCTCGCCATTACGATGCTGCTGCTCAACCGCAAGCGTGTCAGCGCCAAAGAACTGTCGGACCGCTTCGAGGTTTCCCTGCGAACGATTTACCGCGACGTGGAAACGATCCAATTCGCCGGCATCCCCGTCGTGTCCTATGCCGGCACCTCCGGCGGGTACGAAATCGCGGACCGATACCGGCTCGACCGTCAGGTTCTCTCGTTCGAGGAACTGGGCTCGATCGTCATCGCCCTGCGCGGCATCCGCTCGACGCTGGAAGACCGGGAAATCGAGCCCTTGCTCGACAAGGTCGGCGCGATGCTGGGCAAGTCCGAGCACGAACGGCTGGGGGAAACGTCGGAGCATCTCTCAATCGACATCAACCCTTGGAGCCGGGGACAAGAGGATAAAGAGAAGCTGGCCGGCCTGCGGGATGCGATTCGAGACCGTCGAATCATCTCTTTCGCTTACGTCAGCGGAGACGGCGACCAAACCACACGGTCCTGCGAGCCGATGAAGCTGGTGCTTAAAGGCTACGTCTGGTATTTGTACGGCTATTGTTTATTGCGCGAGGATTTCCGGATTTTCCGGCTGTCGAGAATCCGGGAGCTGGCGGTCACGGGTCCCTCTTTCGTGAGAAGGGAGCTGCCGCCGAGCGGGGACTATCTCAGATGGGAGCACCGGATCCACGGCAACATGATCGATCTGGTGCTGCATTTCGGGCCGAGGTCACGGGCTAAGGCGGTGGACGCTTTCGGGGCGGACGCCATCGAGGATTTGCCGGACGGCTCCTTTCTCGTGCGGGCATCACGTCCGGACGAGCCGTGGCTGTACGGTCACCTGCTCGGTTTCGGAGCTGACGTGAAGGTGTTGGAGCCGCGGGAAGCGGCCGAGACGATGCGGAAGAAAGCCGAAGAAATTTTGAACCTGTACGCGGATCGCTGACAGCCTGCTGTCAGTGGTCTTTTTGTATGCTGTTGTCGTGATGTCCGCTTGGCGGCATCCAACCTATCGGAGAACGGGAGGAATACACATGTTTCACACGATCGAAGAATTCATGAAAGAGTGGAACCACGAGTCCGCATCCACCAAAAAACTTTTCGCCGCCCTGACGGACGAAGCCCTGAACCAGCAGGTCGGCGCGGGGCGCCGGACGATCGGTCGTCTCGCTTCCCACTTGATCGTATCCCCTCACGAGATGCTGACCCGGACGGGCCTTCATTTCGAAGCCCCATTCGGCTACGACCATGTTCCCGCCTCCGCTGCCGAGATCGTCGAGGCATACCGGATCGCCGAACAATCCATGCGGGAAGCGATCCGGACTCAATGGACCGACGAAAATCTAAGGGATGTCCACGACATGTACGGCGAGCAATGGTCGAATGCCGTGACGCTGAGAGTCGTCATCCAGCACGAGGTCCATCACCGCGCCCAAATGACCGTGCTGATGCGGCAAGCCGGCCTCAAGATCCCGGGCATGTACGGTCCCGTATACGAGGAATGGGAAGAATTCGGCATGAAGCCGCCCGTCGTTTGAAAAAAGGCAGTCCGTTTTCCGCCTTGGCGGCTTCCGGACTGCCTTTGTTTATTTGCCGGGAGCGACGTCGTCCAACACGACGATCGTGTCGATCGGGGCTTGCGGCGGGATGCTCTTCGAGACGGCCGGCCCGTAATACGCCCGGATCCGCATGCCTTTCTTGAGATCGGTCCAAGAGAGCGGGTCGCCTTTCGAGGAGATGACCGTGGATTCTTTGCCGGCGTTCAGGACGAGATCGGTATGGAACTCATTGCCTTCTCCGGTGCCGAGAATAAGAGAAGTCCCTTCGTCGGTAATCCGAATATCGCCGAGCTTGTCTTCGCGGATAAGCCTTTGCGTTCCCACGACGATATTCTGCGCGAATGCGCTTCCTGGCAGGCTAGCCGACACGAAAGGTCCGTAATCGACCGCGACGTGAACGCCGGGCTTGAGCGCATCCAATCCGGCCGGACGGCCCTCTTCATCCGTGATAACGGATGATTTAGCGTTCGCATGGAATATCATCCGCCTGTTGGCATCGTTTGGCGACCGCCCGAGGAAATCGAACCTCACCCTGCCGTCTCCTTCTTGCTCTACGCTCGTGATAACGCCGTTGTCCTTAAAAAATGTGGATTCATCCTCCAGCAGCACCACCTTGTGTTCCTCAACCCAAGTGATTTTATACCCGAACTTCTGCGCAACCTCCCGCGCCGGCAGGTAAGCTTTGCCATCGATGAATACGGGTACCATGCCCGAGTCGAGTCCGCCCACGACGACCATCACGTCCTTGCGCAGAAGCCCGCTCACTTTCGAGGTCAAGCCAGAAGCGCCGGCGGCAGCCGTCACGGTGAGCAGTCCCGCCGCGGTCAGCACCAGTACCGTTCGAATCCTTTTCCTCATCCCCACGCACTCCCTTTTCGATGGATTTTCGCCCATAATATTCCATTCATTCTAACGGATACGAAGCCGAAAAGTTGCTAGACAAAACAAAAAAGCGGCCCGAAGGCCGCCCCTAAGCACTGTAACGCTGCGATTATACGTTAAACCGGAAATGCATGACGTCTCCGTCCGCGACGACGTATTCCTTGCCTTCCAAACGGAGAAGCCCCTTCTCCTTGGCGGCGTTCATGGAACCGGAGTTCACGAGGTCGTCGTAGGATACGACTTCCGCGCGGATGAAGCCCCGCTCGAAGTCCGTATGGATCACGGCGGCCGCTTGCGGCGCTTTGGTCCCCTTGCGGATCGTCCACGCGCGGACCTCCTGGACGCCGGCCGTGAAGTAGGTGTACAGCCCGAGCAGCTTGTACGCCGCGCGGATCAGGCGGTCCAACCCGGATTCCGTCAAGCCGAGCTCTTCCAGGAAGAGCTCTTTGTCTTCGCCTTCCAGTTCGGCGATTTCGCTCTCGACCTTGGCGCTGATCGGCACCACTTCGGAGCCTTCCGCTTTCGCGAATTCGCGGACGCGCTGGACGTACTCGTTGCCGTCGGCGTTCGCCGCTTCGCTCTCGCTGACGTTGGCCGCGTACAGAACCGGCTTGATCGTCAGCAGATGGAGATCGCGCACGATTTGCTTCTCTTCGTCCGTCAGCTCCACGCTGCGCGCGGGCTTCTCGGCGAGAAGGGCCTGGTGGATGCGCTCAAGCACTTCGACTTCCTGGGCGTACTTCTTGTCTCCGCCCTTCATATTCTTCCGGGAGCGCTCGATGCGCTTCTCCACGGAGTCCATGTCCGCCAGAATCAGCTCGAGGTTAATGACCTCGATGTCATGGATCGGATCGACTTTGCCCGAGACGTGGGTAATGTTCTCGTCATGGAAACAGCGGACGACGTGAACGATGGCGTCGACTTCGCGGATGTTGGCCAGGAACTTGTTGCCGAGGCCTTCCCCGCGGCTCGCGCCCTTCACGAGGCCGGCGATGTCGACGAATTCGAAAGCCGTCGGGACGATGCGGTTCGGCACGACGATGTCGGCCAGCTTCTGCAGCCTTTCGTCCGGTACCTCGACGACGCCCACGTTCGGATCGATCGTGCAAAACGGATAATTGGCGGACTCGGCGCCCGCCTGCGTAATCGCATTAAACAAAGTCGATTTGCCGACGTTGGGCAAGCCGACGATTCCACACGACAGCGGCATTGATTAGACCACTCCTCTACAATTCTCAGCACATTATATCGCAGATTGCGAACGCCCGCCATTGTCCGATCCGGCATCTCCTTCTCGAAAGCCTCGAATGCGCATGAAAAAAGCCGGGCTCCCGTGCGGGGAGCCCGGCGCGTCAGGCCGGTCAATAGGCGGAGGCGGATCGGCGCCGGCGGATCATCCATTCGCTCGCCTGCCGGATCGCTTGGTCGTCCTGACGGCGGCCGCTCTGCTGCTCCAGCAGGTCGATCCATTGCACGACTCCGTCGTAATCGAAAGGCGTCAATTTATTTTGTTCCAGCGCGGCTTGGGCCACCGCCCGGATCATCGGAATACGGATGAAACGAACCACGGATCCACGCTCCTTTTGGATCCGATATTACCATAAATTGGGCTTAGGCGCCACTGGCATTCGCTTCTTCGCCCAAGTGCTCGCCGGCCAGCCGCTGCACCGTGTTCACCTGCTCCTGGAAGATTCCTTCGAACAAGACGCCGTAAAGCTCGCACAGCAGCTCGACCTCGCGGCTCATCGCCTGGATGCCGTCCACGGTCAGCACGACCCAGGTGCTCACCGGCACGCAAATGAGCGAAGCGTAGGGCGATTTCGAGTCATGGTTCGGTTCCCAGTCGTCGTCTTCGGTGACGTCGTCGACATGGATCATCTGCCTTTTGCGCAGGCATCGGCCGGCGATCGATCGATGGATGTGGAGCCTGCGGTTGCCGGGATGCGTTTTGGGAAACCCCGAGCTCGCGAACACCAGAAGCAGCTCCTCTTCCTGCTGCACCCAAAGCGCGCAGCGGTGGCGTCCGCCCGCGCTGACCTTGATGTCCGACGAGAGCGTGTCGAGGCACCGCTGCGCGAGCGATTCGATCTCGTTCATCCGCGTCATCAGGTTCAGGTGGGAGCGCAGCGCGTTCAGCTGATGCAGCAAGGGACTCAGGTTGCCGCAAGCCGTCGCCAGCTGGGAGGCCACGTTGTCCTGCCTCTCCGCGCGCCGGATCGCTTCATGCAGCCTGTCATGCAGCTGCTCGATGCGCCGGTCGCGGCTCATGATGCTGTGCATCGCCCTCGTAATCCTGGAAGCTCCGAACAAGGTCATTCCGAAAAAGATGATGAGCACCAAGAGAAACAATACCGCGGACACGCTGTAAAACCAAGGCGGCAGCTTGTCCAGGATTCCTTTCAAAAAACCGTCCATGAACTCCCCCCTTTTCGATTGGCAATCGCCTCCAGTTTATTTCAGAATGCGGACAACTTCAAGATTCTGGAAACCTATTTCCGGAAACCAAAATAGCCGTCGTGCCTTCCTTGGGAGAAGGAAACGGCGGCGCGGGGAGAGATGCGGGAGTCCGACCGGGCCTTATGGACTATTCGCTGTCGTCACCTGAAACATCGGAATCGATTTCGGGCGCGTCTTTCGCTGCCGCCGGCACGACGACGGGTTCGGCCGCATTAGGCTTGCTGTACGTGCCCCAAAACGTCTGCTTCAACGTGGATGGTTTGCCGGCTTCATATTCAATCGTCATGGTCGAATCGATTCGGTACGAGGTGGGCCAGCGTTTAACGGGATCGAGGACGATTTCGACCTTCAGGCTGCCGAGCTTGATGCTATCCTGCACTTTCTGCTCCAGACCGGACAAGCCGAGCGTGCTCTCGAGCACCTTCTCGAGGAAAGCTTTTGCCTCGGCTCCGTTGCCTTCGAATGTGATTTTGTCTCCTTCCAAACGCAGTCCGTCCCCAAGAGCCTGGACGTCGAGCAGGGCTTGGTCGGGATCCACCTGGAAATCGGACAGCGTCTTGACCATCTCGGCCGTATCGCTTTTCGTTGTCCGGCTCCATCCCTCTAAATCCTTATCGTACATATAATAAGCATCCGGCGTCAGTATCGCCCTGAGATCATAAGTATCTTCGTCGATCACGCTTTTTACCTGCTGGTCGAGCTTAAGAGGAGAGGTCTCCACGCGCCCGTTCGAGTTCACGGTAACGTTGGAATTGCTGTCCGCGCTCTCTCCGGTCAAATGCTGCGTCAGGTCCATTTTGAAATAATAATTCTTCAAGCTTTTCGCCGCCGTTTCCGCCTGTTTCAGCGCCTTGACCGCTTCCGACTGTTCGGGTGACGGCGAAGGCTGCGGGGTTGCCGCGGAAGAAGCGGGAGGGGAAGAAGAGGACGGATCTGCGGACGCTCCGGAAGATGAGCAGCCGGCGCCGCCGAGAACCGCTGCGGTCAATACCGCTGCCAACAGCAGTGAGCGGGACGAGTATCGGAAGAGCGGCAGAACGGGCATTTTCATGATGAGATAAACCTCCTGGCGGATAACATCGGAAAAGAATGCGCACAATCACAAGCGTACCCCTATGAGGAGGAATCGCCAATGGAAAATGAATCGCATAGAGGCAATTACAAGGGAACGACCCAAATGAAGGCGGAAAACCAGGATATGGCTTTCGTGAACGACACGCTCGAAAATACGAAATCCGTCGCTCCCGTTCCCCGTAAAAAGAAGAAAACCGATTAATGGGTTAGACTCTCATCATTAACATACCCGAAAATAGGGAGTCAAGCGCAAACCCGCCGATAACGACAAAAAGCTGTCCCGCGGCAACCGATGCCGGGACAGCTTTTTCTTTGCAACGCGGCAGTTAGAGGGGCACTCCCTTGCCTTTCAGCCAGGCGTCGTTGTCGTAACCCCGCTCCTCCCAATAACCGATATGCTCTTGGTCGATCAACTCGATTCGGCTCAGCCACTTTACGGACTTGTAGGCGTACATTTTCGGAACGATCAACCGCACGGGACCGCCGTAATCGCGGTGGATGGGCTTGCCGTCATGGAGCACCGCCACCATCACGTCATCCATGTTCGCTTGTTCGAGCGTCAGCGCGTCCGTGTACACTCCGTCGCCGGAGTAGAACTTGACCGTCTTCGCGCCGGGCTTCACCCCGACCTCTTGCAATAAACGAGAAAGCGGGATTCCTTCCCAAGTGTTGCGGTACACCGACCAGCCCGTTACGCAGTGGAAATCGCTGACCTGCACGATGCGCTTCTGGGCGAGGAACTGCTCCCAGTTCCATATAACCGGCTTCTCCACCAGCCCGTCGATCGTGAACGACCACATATCGGAAGTGAAAGCAGGCAGCCTGGTGACGGTGTACATCTCGAAGCGTCCTTCCGCGCCTCCGCCGATGACGTTCGCCGAGTCCGGAAGAGGCTGGGGCGCGGGCAGCATTCGGTTCGGATCCGGATCGGGCGCAGCCTCGCCGCCGCCGGAGATGGAGATCGCGCCGCCGGACGCCGACCCCAGCCATCGGAAAAACGGAGGCAGCACGGTTACGGCCAGCGCCGCGCCGAGCGTGATTTTGAGAAACTGGCGGCGGTCCATCCAAGGGCCGGGCGCTTCGGGTCCCGCGGATGCCGGCCATTCGCCTTGAATCGGCTGCCCCGGATCCAACGCGGGATCCGACGTCCGGACCGCCCTCCTTCCGGGCTGCTTCATCCATTTCAAACGCGTGACGGAATGATACAAGATATAAGGCAGCCCTAAGTAGGTTAACAACTGATGGACGAGACGCGCGTTGTTCGCCCACCGCGGCGGAAAGTGGCGAAGCTGCCAGAGAATGATGCCGGATACGAGCCAACCGATGAGAAGAAAGAGGATGAAACCCAAGTTGCCCTTCTGCCGGGGACGCTGCCTGATCTGCTTCAGGTGGCGCCGTCCGAGCGGTACGTACAACACGATCAAAATGCCGGAGATGACGCCCAGCGCGATGTGAAGCTGCTTGATCCAGATTCGGCCTTCGCCGAGCTCCCGAATCGCTCCCCAAGCCAGCAGCACCCCGCTGACGGCCAGCGCCAAGACAATCCACGCGTTCCAGCGGTGCAGCTCCGCCAGCTGTTTGCCGAACCCCGCTTTTTTGCGATTCATGCCCTTTCCCTCCTTTCCGTATCAGACAAGACGGCGAGCGGAACGGTGAACCAGAAGACGCTTCCCGTCCCCGGACCGGGCTCGACGCCGATTGCTCCTCCATGCCGCTCTGCCAACGCCTTGGCGATGGCGAGACCCAACCCTCCGCCGCTTCCGTCCCTGCGCCGGCTCGGGTCCGCCCGGTAAAAGCGTTCGAAAATCCGCTCCCGCTCCGCTTCCGGTACGCCTTCTCCTTCATCCTGCACGCGGACGACCAACAGATGTCCGCCGATGTCCGCCGCCGATATGAGGATCGATCCTCCCTCGGGAGAATGCCGGATGGCGTTGTCCAGCAGGTTGCCGACGATCCTCCGCAGGCTCCGGTCCATCGTCTCGACGATGGGAGTCGGTTCGGGCAGCGTAACCCTGGCCTCCAGCCGTTTCCCCTCAAGCCTGGGCGCGTACGCGTTCAAGGTTTCGACCAGCACGTCCTCCAAGCTGATCTTATCCGGGCGGTAAGCCTCGGCTCCCGCGTCGATGGCGGATAACTCGAACAAGTCCTGGACCAAGCCCGCCAGCCGGACTGATTCCGACCGAATCGTTCCCAAATAACGCCGGACCGTCTCTTCATCCCGCACCACGCCGTCCTGAAGGGCTTCCGCATGCGATTGCAGCAACGCAAGCGGGGTCCTGAGATCGTGCGCGACGTTGGCCACGAGCTCGCGGCGCGAGATCTCGGCTTGGCGAAGGCGGGAAAAGCTCTCGGCCAGCCGCCGGCTCATTCCGTTGAAACGTCCGGCCAACTGGCGGAATTCCGCCGGGCCGACGATCGGAACTTCGGCGCCGTAAGCCCCTGACGCGATCTCCTTGGAAGCTTCTCCGATGCGGTTCACCGATCGTTCCAGCGGCCGTATGAGCGCGTAATGGACCGCGAAGGACAACAGCCCCGCCGCCAGCGTGGCGCCGCCCAGCCAGAGGAAGGCTTCGCGGTTCAGGATCATCCGGCTGTAGCAGAAGAACAGCAGCCCGAGGACCGTGACCAAGCTGACGGCGTTCGCGGCGAGCAAGTAGGGCCTTAGCTTGACGCCTCTCCATTTCATGGAAGCGGCCTTCCTTCGAATTTATAGCCGATTCCCCACACGGTTTTGATCCATTGGGGCTCCGACGGCTCAGGCTCGATCTTCTCGCGGAGCCGGCGGATGTGCACCGTCACCGTCGTGGTGTCTCCCTCGAAATCCACGTCCCACACGCGGCTGAGCAGCTGGTTCCGCGAGAACACTTGGCCCGGATGCCGGACGAACCAGTGCAGCAAGTCGAACTCCTTCACCGTCAACTCGGCTTCGCGCCCGTCCAAGGCGACCCTGCGCTGGGCCGGAAACAAGGAAAGCCCCTGGAAGTGCCTCTCCTCCAACCGAGTTTCCGCAGGTGCGCTTGGGCTGCCCGCGGAAGCCGGCCTTTCTTTGGCGGACCTCCGTAAAATGTTCCGAACCCGGAGGACGAGCTCCCGCGGACTGAACGGCTTCGTCAAATAATCGTCGGCGCCCAGCGTGAGGCCGAGCAGCCGGTCGCTCTCTTCCCCGCGCGCCGTCAGCATGACGATCGGAATATCTTCGCGGTCCCGAATGGCGGCGCAGACGTCCCAGCCGGACTTGCCCGGCATCATGAGGTCGACGACGACCAGATCGGGCCGATGCTCCTCCCACAGGGACAACGTCTCCAAGCCGTCGCCCGCCGTCAGGACGCGGTAGCCCTCCCGCTCCAAATAGCGGCGGCACACGTCGGTAATGTCGCGTTCGTCATCCGCCACCAGCACCGTTTCCCCCGGCATGCCGCAGCCCCCTCCGCCCATTTTTGATAACCAAAGTATAGCATAACAGGGGGCTCCCGAACGGGAAGCCCTCCTGCCGGCGCGAACTATTTGTTGTCCGTCATTTTGCCGTCATCCATCTTCTTGCCGTCGTCCATCTTCTTGCCGTCGTCCATCTTCTTGCCGTCGTCCATCTTCTTGCCGCCATCCATCTTCTTGCCGTCGTCCATCTTCTTGCCGTCGTCCATCATTTTCCCGCTGTCCATCGGCGTTTCCATCGGGGTGCTTTTGCCGCCGTCCTGCATTTTGTCGTCCATCTTGTCTTTGCCGCAGGCGGCGAGCCCGATGACGAGCAGCAAGATCAGCGGCAGCCACCATTTTCTTTGTCCCATGTTCCAACCTCCTCGGAATGTCGCTTCAGGGACAATGTACCGCCTAAGGATAACCGCGCTCTAACCCTTTTCGTAAGCCGCCCTTACATTTTCCTTACGAAAGTCTTTCGGCGTCCCGCAGCCAGCCAAAAAAGCAATCCCTAAAATTGGGCAATGAAAATGTGCATTCCGTCCTTTTTCGAGCGGAACATCCGGCTTACTTCTGCGTCTAAAACATTACGAACAGCAAGGAGGAATACATGATGCGCAAAACGATCCCTTACCTGCTTCTTCTGGCGCTTATGGCGCTTCTCTTAGCCGGCTGCGGCGATAAGCAGGCCAGCGGCAGCTCTTCGGACGAGGGCGGCACGCCCGTCGTCCCGGCAACCGAATCCGCTTCGGCAGGCACGGACGCGGGAGCTCCCCCGACGGAATCGTCCGCCCCTTCGCCCGAACCGTCCGGTTCCGCTTCCCAATCTCCGGATACGAAGCCTGACAGCCAGCTCAAACAGACCGCCCAGGACGTCGTGGACGCCCTTCGCGACCGGGACCTGGAGCGGTTGTCCGAAGCGGCCGATCCCGAAGGCTTGCGGTTCTCCCCTTCCCTGCACATCGACGAGAAAACTTCGCTCGTGTTCAAGGCAGGAGAGCTCCCGTCCTTCAAAGACACCAAGAAGCTCACTTGGGGGTCTTACGACGGCAGCGGGGAACCGATCGACCTGACGTTCCGGGACTATTTCGAGAAATTCGTGTACAGCCAGGATTTCTCGAGCGCTCCGGACGTGAGCGTCAACCAACTACTCGGCAAAGGCAACACCCCCTTCAACGGCACGGAGGTTTATCCGGGAGCTTCTTATGTGGAGTTCCACTTTCCGGGCTTCGACAAGAAGAACGAGGGCATGGACTGGGAAAGTCTCGTCCTCGTGTTCCGCCAAGTTTCGGGAGAGTGGAAGCTTGCCTCCGTCGTTCACGGCTCATGGACGATCTGATCCACGCAAAAGGCGGTCCCCGCATGGGACCGCCTTTCCTTTTGCATTTGCGATATAACGAGTTAACCCTTCACTTCCAACCCCAGCTTGCGGGCCGCCCATGCCGTGGTGCTCGCCTGCAGCAGGATCGTCAGCATGATGGCCATGAACGTTACGGAAGCAATCACGTCTGCGTGAGGAATGCCGCTCGCCGCGATCATGCCCGACAACGCGGCGGGGATGACGCCCGTCTCCCGCACCCAAACCATGAACAGCAGCTCCTTGCCCGCCCACTCGGCTTTTCGGTCCGGCAAGGCGCAAGCATACACCGTAAGAGGCCTCGCGACGAACATCAGCACGAGCACCGCAAGCAGGCTTTGCCACCAGTATTCGGCCAGCAAGCCGAAATCGACCTGACTGCCCAGCAGCACGAAAATCAGCATGCGCATGATGACCGTCAAATTTTCGGCCAGATGGGTCATTTCCGTTTCTTTATGCGCGAGATGGACGCCGAACGTCGAGGCGTTGCCCCAGATCAAGCCGGCGACGAACGTCGCCATAAAACCGCTCACGTGCAGCAGATCGCCGATGACGTAAGCCGCCAGCGCCAGCACCAGCATGGCGATGCCCGTATAGTCGCCGAATACGCCGATGCGGACATGCCCGACCAGGTACATCACTACGAATGCCAAAACCACGCCGACGACGATACCTCCGAGAGCCGTTTTCAAAAACTCCCCGATCATCGGCCCCGCTTCCAGCGCTTGCTTGCCCGTCACGGCCGCAAGCAAGGCGAACGTCACGATCGAGCCGGTCGCGTCATTGAAGGCGGATTCGCTTTCCACCGTCTCCCGGACTTTGTCGCGGATCCGGACTTGCCGGAATACGGGAATGATCGACGCCGGGTCCGTGGAAGCGATAACGGCGGCAGCCAGCAGCGAATACAACCAATCGATCCCGAATATGTAATGGATGGCGGCCCCGGTGGCCGCGACCGTGATGAGCACGCCCGGCACGCTGAGCAGCCCCACGGTGAGCCCGACTTTCCGCAGCCCTTTCAGCCGAATGTTTCTGCCCCCGTCGAACAGAATCAGCGCCGAACCCCCGACCAAGATGAGCTGGTTGGTTACGGACGTGCTCATTTCGTTTACCCAATGAAGGCCCTGCCCAATGACCATGCCCGCCACGATGAACATCGCGACGTCGGGAAGCCGTAGCCATTCCGCCAGTTTGCCCGCCACCACGCCGGTCGTGACGATGATGAGGAACAGCAAAAACAAATGATGGATCATTTCCGTCGCTTGGCTTTCCATGTTGATTTTCCGCATCCTTCGCGCAAGAATTCCTTTATTATACACCCTTTTACCCGATGATGAGCTTCCCTTCCGGATAACGGTACAACTCTTTCTCGGACTTGGGGCCGAGCGCGTAAGCCAGCGTTAACGGACCGAGCCTCCCGGCGAACATCATGCACGCGATCAGGACCCGGCCCGCGTCGCTGAGATCGGGCGTCAGTCCCGTTGACAATCCGACCGTCGCGAAAGCGGAGACGGTTTCGAAGAATACGCGGATGAACGCCGCATTCTCCGTCACGCACAACGCCATGGTAACCGCCGCGATCAGCGCCATCGCCAGCATCGTGATGGTCAGGGCTTTGAGCAGCCTGCCGCGGGCAAGCCGATAGCGGAAAAAGACGATGTCGTCCTTGCCGCGCACCATCGCGTGAACGCCGCCCACGAGCGTCGCGAAAGTGGTCACTTTAATGCCTCCGGCCGTCGATCCCGGGGCGGCACCCACGAACATGAGGAAGATGACGAAGAACAACGTCGCCTGATGAAGGGCGGAGATGTCGACCGTATTCGCCCCGGCCGTCCTCGCGGTTACGGATTGGAAGAAAGACGCCAGGATTTTGCCGGTGCCGCCTAGCGGCCCAAGCGTATTTCCGTACTCGAACGCGAAGACGGCAATCGCTCCCGAAACGATGAGGATTCCCGTCATGCAGAGCACGATTTTGGAATGAAGCGACAAACAGCGGGACTTGGGATACTCCAGCAAATCCGCCAGGACCACGAACCCGAGGCCGCCCAATACGATCAAGGCCATCGCGATCAAGTTCACCATGGGATCTTCCGCGTACGTGGTTAAGCTGTGATACTCCCCGAACAGATCGAACCCTGCGTTGTTGAAAAACGAGACCGCGTGGAAAACGCCGAAGTACGCCGCTCGCCCGATCGGCATGTCGAGAGACCACCTGAGGGTGAACAGCAAAGCGCCCGCGGCTTCGATGGCGACGGAGTAACGGAACACCCGGCGGATCAGCTGAACGATTCCCTGCATGCTCGGCTGGTTCATCGCCTCCTGCAAAATCATCCGTTCCCGCAGCGAAATCCGTTTCCGGAGCACGAGCGCAAAGAGGGTGGCCATGGTCATGAAGCCGAGCCCGCCGATCTGGATCAGGAGCAGGAGGACGACTTGGCCGAAAATGGAGTAATACGTGCCCGTGTCGACGACGACCAATCCGGTCACGCAGGTGGCGGAAGTGGCGGTGAATACGGCGTCCAGATAACGGAGAGAGGTTCCTTGCGCGGAGGAGACGGGCAGGGATAAGACGAGCCCGCCGAGCAGAATAATAACCGCGAATCCGCAGACGAGAAAACGCGGCGGAGACCATTTGGACAGATCGAACAATCCGGCGAACACCGTCATCCCCCCACTGGCCGTTATCCAACAGACATAGGGTTTCCCCATTTTCGGGCCGATATCAGATACTCGCCTGCCGCATAAGGAGGAACCGATGAAATCCAACCAATTCGCCGTGATCGGCCTGGGCCGGTTCGGCTCCAGCCTTGCCCGGGAGCTGATTCGGCTGGGGCACGAGGTGCTGGGCGTGGACCGGAGCGAACAGGTCGCGGACGAGATGAGCGCCTTTCTGACCCATACCGTCATCGCGGACACGACGGACGAAGAAGCACTGCGCTCGATCGGCATCCGCAACGTCGATTGCGCGGTCGTCGCGATCGGCAACGATATTCAAGCGAGCATCCTCACCTCCATCCTGCTCAAGGAGCTCGAAGTCCGGAAGGTGGTGGCCAAGGCGTTGTCCGGCCTTCACGGCAAGGTGCTCCAGAAGATCGGCGTGGACCGGGTGATCTTTCCCGAGCGCGACATGGGAGTTCGGGTCGCCAACCAGCTCGTCTCGCCGAACCTGCTGGACTACATCGAGCTTTCCAAAAACTACACGATCGCGGAACTGTCGGCCACCCGGAAACTGGCCTGCCGCTCCCTGAAGGAGCTCGATACACGCGCCCGCTTCGGCTGCTCCATCGTCGCCATCAACAAGAAGAACGACCAGGTCGTCATCGCTCCCGCCGCGGAGGATCTGGTGGAGGAAGGCGACGTCATGGTCGTCATCGGCACGAACGAGCAGATCGACAACTTCGAAAGCTCGGTCAACGCATAAAAACCGCCGGTCTTTGTGACCGGCGGTTCTTGTTGCGGCGTGATCGGCGAAGATGCGCGATTACACCAGGTTTTGGATTTTGGATTGCAGAGCCGCTTTGCTTTGCAGACCCACGAGCTTGTCGACCGGTTGGCCGTCCTTGAACAGGATCAGCGTCGGGATGCTCATGACGCCGAATTGGCTGGCCAATTCCGGCTCTTCGTCGACGTTTACTTTCGCGATCGTCGCTTGGCCTTTCAGTTCTTCAGCCAGCTCTTCCACGATCGGGAGCTGCATTTTGCAAGGTCCGCACCAAGGAGCCCAGAAATCCAGAAGGGATACCCCTTGCGCGACCGTTTCGTTGAAGTTGTCTTTCGTGATGGCGACTGCCATGTCACATCTCTCCTTCAGGTAAAATGGGAATCGAGAAAATTCACCTATGATGATCGGGCAACTCTAATATACCCGTTACATCCTTCGCTCAAGCCTGTTGCTTGGCCTTCACCTTGTCCAGCATGCCGCCGATGGTGATTTGCCCGAAATAAGCTTCCAGGTGGCGGTCCGCTCCGCAGAACACGGAGGTCATCACCTCGGCCATGTTGGAGCTGACGACGCAATCTTTCTCCGGATCGCCGCTGCACCAGCTCGGTGCCAGGGAACCCGCGGCAAGCGCCCGGTAAACGTCGGCGAGCGTGACTTCTTCCGGCCGGCGGCACAGCTTGTATCCGCCGCCCTGCCCCTCCCGGGTGTCGACGAAGCCATGCTTGCGAAGGCAGCTCATCACTTTGCGCACCCGCACCGGATTGGTGCAGACGTTCTCCGCGATCTCTTCGCTGGTCGCCATTCCTTCGGGTCGGTACGCAAGCAGCACGAGACCGTGAACGGCTATGACGAATTCACTGTTCATGGCTTCTCCTCCCCGTCGGTTACTGTAATAATATCAGTTACAGTTAAAGTTGTCAACGCTGCGCATTGTCTATTGTTCCGTTCCGGCCTCGCCGATATGTCCGGGTTGTTTTAGAAATCAAAGTTGTCCGGATCTGCGCCGAAACGGCGGTCTTCGTTGAGCGAATCGATGAGAACCATGTCCTCGGGAGCCAGCTCGAAGTCGAAGACGTCCGCGTTTTCGCGGATCCGGGCCTCGTTGACCGATTTCGGAATCGTCACGACTCCCTGCTGGAGGTGCCAACGGAGGATGATTTGGGCCGGCGTTTTGCCGTATTTGGATGCCAGCTCGGCGATCGCGGGCACATCCAGCCTGCCTTGCATGAGGGGTCTCCAGGATTGCACCTGGATGCCTTCCTTGCGGCAGAACATGAGCAGTTTCTTCTGCGTGAGCAGGGGATGCAGTTCGATTTGGTTGACCATCGGCTTGATGCGGCAGGCGCCCATCAAGTCCTCAAGGTGATGGGCCTGGAAGTTGCTGACGCCGATGGCGCGGACCCGGCCTTGGTCGTAGAGCTCTTCCAGCGCGCGGTAAGTCTCTTTGTACTTCTCCTTCACCGGCCAATGAACGAGGTACAGGTCGACGTAGTCCAGCCCCAGCTTGTCGTTGCTTTCCTCGAAAGCTTTAAGCGTACTGTCGTAGCCCTGTTGGTTGTTCCATACTTTCGTCGTCACGAACAGCTTATCGCGCGCAATGCCCGATGCGCGGATCGCGCTTCCGACGCCAGCTTCGTTTCCGTACATGGACGCGGTGTCGATGAGCCGGTAACCGGCGTTCAATGCGGAGGAGACCGCCCGTTCGACTTCGTCGCCCTCTTGGGTCCGCCAGACACCCAGCCCCAGACGCGGCATGTCCACTCCGTTCAGCAGCTCCGCCGTCGAATCGATCGTCAATTTCATGTTTCATCCCACCCTTTCGCAAACTCAACATTTTCCATTTTAACACGGCAGAAGGGGCGCCGCACGTTGTACATGGGCGTTCCGTCTGCCATACTGGGGGTATGACTTAGGCATGGCGCTCAGAGAGGGGATTTGTGGTAATGCGAATCGATTTATATTCGGATATGGTTTGTCCTTGGTGCCGCATCGGCAAGAAAAATATGTACGACGCCATCATGGCCTGGGCGTCTGAAGTGAACGAGACCATTCCCGTCACTTTCCACGCCTACCAGTTGGATCCGAGCGTTCCGCCGGAAGGCAAGTTGTTTCGGCAGGACATGGAAGCCAAGTTCGGCGGAGCGGAGCGGCTGGATCCGATGCTTCAGCGGGTGACGGATGCCGGCGCGGACGTGGGGCTGACGTTCCGGTTCGATAAAGTGACGCGGATGCCGAATACGCTGCTGGCCCATCGCATCACCGCCATCGTGCCGGCGGACCGCCAGCAAGAGTGGGTCAATGCGGCCATGGACGCCTACTTTGAAGAGGGGCGGGACCTTGCTCAGCCGGAAGTGCTGCTGGAGCTGGCCGCCGGCATCGGCCTGGACGCGGAAGATATCCGCCGCCGGCTGGATGCCGGGGAAGGCATCCAGGAGACGGAGCAAGACTTCGAAACCGCGCGGAACATGGGCATTACGGGCGTGCCGTTCTTCGTCATCAACGGGAAGTATGCCCTATCCGGCGCCTATCCCGCCGCGCAGTTCCTGGCCGCGTTCCGTAAAATTTCGCAGCAAGAGAACGCTTGAGCTATGCGCATGTGAAGAACCCCCGAGACTTCGGTCTCGGGGGTTTTGTGCGTTTATGGTGGGCGGAAAGTCCGCTGCAGTGTCGCTGGCATGACGTTAACCGGTTTTTCCGGTTATCTCGCTCATTCGGGGGCCACTCGCAGTGCCGTTAAACGGTTTTTCCGACTAACTCGCGTTTTTGAAGCCTTCGGAAGCGCCGTTAGCTGGATTTTCCGGCTATCTCGTGCGATTCGGACCCGTTCGCAGTGCCGTTAACCGGTTTTTCCGACTAACTCGGGTTACCTAGGACGGTTCCACCGTCTTATGGCTTCATCGCCCCTCACACCGCTGCTTGCTCGGCGATGGCGCGGGCGATCCAGACGCCGGCGGCGCCGGCTTGCGCCAAGCCGCGCGTGACGCCGGCTCCGTCGCCGCCGCAGTACAGGCCGGCGATCTCCGTCTCCAGCGTTTCGCTCAGCTTCGGACGCGCGGAGTAGAACTTCGCTTCCACGCCGTAGAACAGCGTGTGTTCGGACGCGATGCCCGGCGTCACTTTATCCAGCGCTTCGACCATCTCGATCAGGCTCTTCATCGTGTTGTACGGCAGCACGAGCCCCAGATCTCCCGGCACGGCTTCCTTCAATGTCGGCTCGATGAAGCCTTCCTTGATGCGTCCCTCGGTCGAACGCCGCCCGCGCAGGATATCGCCGTACTTCTGCACGATCACCCCGCCGCTCGACAAATCGTTCGCCCGCTTGCAGATCTCCCGGGCGTATTCGTTCGGCTTGTCGAACGGCTCGGTGAACTTGTGCGAAACGAGCAGCGCGAAGTTCGTGTTTGCCGAGCCCAGCGCGGGGTCCTTATAAGCGTGCCCGTTCGCCGCCATGACGCCGCTGTGGTTCTCCACGACGACGTGGCCCGACGGGTTGCTGCAGAAAGTCCGAACACGCGTCCCCACGGACGTATTGAATATGAATTTGCCTTCGTACAGATGCTCGTTGATTTCCCGCATGACGACGTCCGACGTCTCCACGCGAACGCCGACGTCCACTTGGTTGTTCACCATTTTCAGACGGCGCTTCTTCAGCACCTCGGACAGCCAAGCGGAACCGTCGCGGCCGGGCGCGACGATGACCCGCCCCGCTTCGATCTCCTCGCCGTTCTTCAGCAGGATCCCCCGAACGCGATGAGTGCCGTCTTCCTTCACGGTCAGCAGATCCGCCACTTCCGTTTTGAAGCGCATGTCGATGCGGCTGGTCAGGTAATCATAGATCGACTTCAAAATCTCCAGGTTCTGCTCGGTCCCCAAATGGCGGACCTGCGCGCGCAGCAGCTTCAAGCCGGCCGCGTAGCCGCGGTGCTCGATCTGCCGCACGACGTCGGTCGTCGGATCGGTTACGTGGGGCGTTGCCCCGTGCTCCAAGTTGATCTCGTCCACGTACTTGATCAACGCGAGCACTTGGGACGGCGGCAAATAATCCGTCAGCCAGCCGCCGAACTCGGTCGTGATGTTGAATTTGCCGTCGCTGTATGCTCCTGCGCCGCCGAAGCCGGCGGTGATCGAACAAGCCGGCAGGCAGCCGGCGAATTCCTTCTTGCCGGCCGGCGGCGGGCAGAGCTCGATTTTATTTTCCAAGATGGGACAATGCCGGTGATGGATGTCGTGACCCTTATCCACGAGCAGCACCTTCATGCCGGGCGCTTTCCTCGTCAGCTCGTAACAAGCGAAAATGCCGGCAGGCCCGCCCCCGACCACGATTACGTCATATTGATTCATGTTGTCGCCTCCATCCGAATGTTCCGATTCTGCCAGCGGCAGACAAAAAATTCCCGACTGCCGAAGGGTGTGGGCAAGCCACATCCTCGTAGTCAGGAATTCAACGGTTCCTGGTAGAGACCTCCGGCCCTGTTGCCGGAGATATACGATGGATGAATCCGGTCACGCGATCGCGTTCCCTTGAGTAGGGTAACGCAAATCGACGTACGCGTCAAGAACTAAATCTATATATTATTCGGTTTATCGGGCGTTTATCCCAAACTCATTCCTCAACTTGTCCAAAACAACCGTCTAAATCCGAACATTCACGACATCAGCCACATGAAACCGAATATTCTCTTACACGATTTCCCTTGGCGCCTTCCGCTGTGCTACAATGGAAACCAATCAAAATGCCCAACAGAGAGGGCGGTTGTCCGACATGAACGGCATCGCAATCCTAAACGACGATAAAATGGATACAAGCCTTTGACCCTACCGGTCGAAGGCTTGTTTGTTTATTTGCACTCGGCAAACTCTTTTTGAAGGAGCCATCATTGTGGCAGACACGCACAAACAGAGCTTGACCGCGATCTGGGTCAGCTTGATCAGCAACATTGTCCTTACCGCCATGAAGCTCGCCGCGGGCCTCGTGTTCGCGAGCCCCGTCCTTCTCGCCGACGGCGTGCACAACGCGGGTGACATCATCGCCACCGTCGCCGCTCTGACCTCCTCCATGGTGTCCAAGAGACCGGCCGACGAAGACCATCCCTACGGGCACGGCAAAGCGGAGGTGGTCGCCTCCGCCCTCGTGGCCGTCATCCTGGCGCTGGCCGCGTTCTGGATCGGCTTGCAGTCGATCCGCGCCCTGTTCGAGCCGGCGGAAGGGGAAAGCGTACTGGCGCTGGGCGCCGCTTTCATCTCGCTGATCTGGAAGCAGGCGCTGTATGTCTACACGATACGCATCGGCCGCGCCGCCAAAAGCAAAAGCGTGCTCGCCACAGCGTATGACCATCTGGCGGACGTCTACGCTTCCCTGGCCGCCGTGGTGGGCATCGGACTCGCGGTGCTCGGCGACCATTTCGACTGGGCTTGGGCTGCGTACGGCGACCCGCTTGCCGGAATCATCGTATCGCTGCTGGTCATGAAGCTCGCCTTCCAAATGGGCCGCGAATCCGTCGATATCCTCATGGAGAAGAACGCCGCCGCCGAGAAGATCGAGGCTTATCAAAACATCATCCTCGCGGTCGGCCACATCAAACGGATCGACCGGATCCGCGCCCGCGAACATGGGCACTACATCACGGTTGACGTACGGGTCGGCGTGCCGGGCGATTTCACGATCCAGGAAGGCCACGACATCAGCCGCGAAATCCGCAACCGCATCATGGAGGCGGACCCCGACGTCATCGAAGTGCTCGTCCATCTCAATCCCTGGTACGAAGGCGAATAACCGCACATCGCGCAAAGACGCAAAGAAGCGAGCCCGAATCGGGCTCGCTTCTTTGTCTTTTTTCGCTCGTTTATCCTACGTTGTTGTAAGTCATGATCCAGATCGATCCTCCGACGATCGTGATCAGGATGATGATCCCTAGAATAAGGGCCAACAGGTTGTAGCGAGGTTTCTTCTCTTCGCGCAGGTGCATGAAGAAGACGAGCTGGACGACGAACTGCAGCACCGCGCAAATGAGCAGCACCGCGCGCGCTCCGGTTCCCTGCATCCAGTCGTTCAGCACGACGGCCAGCGGGATCGCGGTCAGAATGAGCGACAGGACGAAACCGATGACGTAAGACTTCAGCGAGCCGTGGGACTCGTGCTCATGCTCGCCATGGCTTGCGGTATGCTGCGCCATCTTACATCACCCCCATCAGGTAAACGATCGTGAAGACGAAAATCCAGACGACGTCGAGAAAGTGCCAGTACAGGCTGATGACGTTCACTTTGCGGCGGGTCACCGGCGTGATGCCGTGCCGGCCAATCTGGATCATCAAGGCAATCATCCAGCAAAGGCCGATCGAAACGTGAAGTCCGTGGGTACCGACCAGCGTGAAGAACCCGGAAAGGAACCCGCTCGTGCTAATCTTGGCTCCCTCGTGAACCATGTCGACGAATTCCGTCACTTCGAGCGTGATGAAGGATGCGCCGAGCAGAACGGTCACGATCAGCCAGCCGATCAAACCCTTACGATTGCCTTGGTTCATGGACAGAACCGCGAGCCCGCTCGTGAACGAGCTCGTCAGCAGGATGAACGTCTCGGCGATGACGCCGTTCATTTTGAACAGCTCGTGTGCCGTCGGGCCGCCTGCCGTATTGGCGTGCAGGACGATATACGTCGCGAACAAGCTGCCGAACAGGATACAGTCGGTCATCAGGAAAATCCAGAAGCCCATCGACCGCAGCGATTCCAGGTCGTGATGCCCCTCATGCGAATGGGAGTGGGCGTTCGCGTTTCCGTGCGCCATCAGACAGCCCCCCTTGCCGCAGCTTCCGTGCGTTCGATCTCGTCCACCGGAATGTAGTAATCGGTATTATAGTTAAACGAATGCGCCAGCATGCATGCCGCTACGCCGATGAAGCCCGGTATCGCGATCCACAGCCAGTTGAACACGAGGCCGAAGCCCGCGAGGAACCAGCAGAACGACATGATGAACGGGATGCCGGAGTTTTTGGGCATGTGAATCGGCTCCAGAGGCGGCTGAGCCTTCGGCGCCTCGCCCCGCTCGCGGCGAAGCTTCTCTTCCCACCAAGGGTCCCTGCCGTCGACGATCGGAGTCAAGGCGAAATTGTAATGCGGCGCCGGGGACGGAATCGACCATTCCAGCGTACGGCCGCCCCACGGATCTCCCGTCGTGTCGCGTTCCATGAATTTGATGCTGTGAAGGATCTGCCATACTTGGAACAGGAATGCGATCCCCATGATGAACCCGCCGATCGTGGAAACAAGGTTCATGCCCCACCAGCCGGTATCCCAGCCGTAGGTGCTGACGCGGCGCGTCATGCCCATCAGGCCGACGGCATACTGCGGCATGAAGCAGACGTAGAACCCGATGTTCCAGAGCCAGAACGCCCATTTGCCGATTTTTTCGTTGAGCTTGAATCCGAACACTTTCGGCCACCAGTAATACAGTCCCGCGAAATAAGAGAAAACGACGCCTCCGATCAGCACTTGGTGGAAGTGCGCGATCAGGAAGTAGCTGTTGTGGAACTGGAAGTCGGCCGGCGCGACGGACAACATGACGCCGGTCATGCCGCCGACGACGAAACAGAGAATCAATCCCATCACCCACAGCATGGGTGTCGGAAAGGAAACCCGGCCGCGGTACATCGTGAAAATCCAGTTGAACACCTTGACGCCCGTCGGGATCGCGATGATCATCGTCGATATCGCGAAGAAGATGTTCACGTCCGCGCCGGAACCCATGGTGAAGAAATGGTGCGCCCAGGTAAAGAAGGAGAAAACGGCGATGCACATAAGGGCGAACACCATCGACTTGTAGCCGAACAGCCTTTTGCGCGAGAACGTGGCCACGACCTCGGAGACGATCCCGAAGCCGGGCAGAATCACGATGTAAACCTCGGGGTGGCCCCACATCCAGATGAGGTTGATGTACATCATCGGATTGCCGCCGCCGTCCAGCGTGAAGAAGTGCGCGCCGAAATAGCGGTCGATAAACAGCAAGGCCAGCGTAACGGTCAGAATCGGGAACGCCATGATGATCGTCAGGCAGCTCGAGAGAACCGACCAGGAGAACATCGGCATTTTGAACAGCTTCATGCCGGGCGCCCGCATTTTGAGAATGGTAACGATGAAGTTGATGCCGGTCATCAAGCTGCCGATACCGGAAATCTGGATGCCCCAAATATAGAAGTCCTGGCCGACGCCCGGGCTGTGCGACATTTCGGACAGCGGCGGGTAAGACAGCCAGCCAGCGTCCGGCGAGCCGCCGATGACGAAGGACATGTTGAACAGCATCGCGCCCCAGAAGAACAGCCAGAAGCTGAGCGAGTTCAGGAACGGGAACGCGACGTCGCGCGCGCCGATCTGAAGCGGCACGACGAGGTTGAATAACCCGAACATCAATGGCATGGCCATGAACAAAATCATGATGACGCCGTGCGTCGTGAAAATGGCGTTATAGTGCTCAGGCGTCAGGAAGTCGTTGTTCGGAACCGCGAGCTGGGTGCGCATGAGCAGCGCGTCGACGCCGCCGCGGAACAGCATCAGCAAAGATGCGATGACGTACATGATGCCGATGCGTTTATGGTCGACGGTCGTCAGCCATTCGCGCCACAGCCAGGTCCATCTTTTGAAGTATGTCAGCACCGAGACGACCGCGATCAGCGTCATGACGATCGCGACGTCGGCACCGTAAATCAAGGGGTCGCCGGTGACGAAAAAACCGGAAGCGAACTCCTTTATCGAATCCCACATGGCGGTACCTCCTTTTCTTCGTTGTTAATGGTCATGCGCGGACTGAGCATCCGTCGTCGACTGCGACGTCGACATGTCCATGCCGCTCATGTCCATGCCTTCCATGTTCATGTCGTTCATATCCGTGCTTGCCGAAGCGTCGCCGCCGTGTTGATGGATGACGGTTCCGTTGGTGTACTTCGTGACGATCTTATCGAACAGCCCTGCCGGGATGGACGAATAATCCTGCGTGCCCATCGTGCCCTGCTCGGCGAGCTTGTCATAGCCTTCTTGGGTCAGAGCGGGTGCCGTCGACTTGACGTTCTTCACCCAATTGTCGAACTCGGCTTGCGTCGTCGCCTTCGCGTCGAACCGCATTTTGCCGAATTCCCGTCCGCTGAAGTTAGCGCCCATGCCCATGTACGTGCCGGGTTCGTCCGCCATCAAATTCAGCTTCATGGCCATGCCGGACATCGTGTAAATCTGCCCGCCGAGCTGCGGAATCCAGAACGAATTCATCGGGGCGTCCGAGGTCAGCTCGAAGCGCACGGGAACGTTCGCCGGGAACTCTACGTAGTTCACCGTCGCGATACCTTGATCGGGGTATTGGAACAGCCACTTCCAGTCCAGCGACGTTACCTGGATGACGATCGGTTTCTTATCGGAAGCCAGCGCCTTGGAAGGCTCCAATTTGTAAGTGTAATGAGCGGTGATCGCTCCCAAAATGACGATGATCAGAATCGGAATGCCCCACCACAGCAATTCGAGCTTGGTGTTGTGCTCCCAGGTCGGCTGGTAGTCCGCCTTGCTGCCTGCCCTGTTGCGGTACCGGTAGGCAAAAACGAATGCCATCACGATCACGGGCACGACAACGATCAAGCACAGTCCGGTGGTAATCAGGATCAAATCCAATTGATGTTTGCCCACGACGCCTTTCGGGTCCAGGACGACGAATTGTTCCCCGCATCCGGACAGCATCACCGCCAGGCCGAGAAGCGACAGGACAACCGCTAACCGGCGGAATCCTCGCGTAAGCTTCATGATTTCATCTCCTCTGTCTCCTCTGTGATTCAAGATATCAGAATCCGACGCTCATGACTCCCCTGTTAACAAATGCGTCAACTTTCCGACGCAATTTGGCTATACTTTGTTCACCGTTTCGACGAGAGTTGAATCTTGGAAATCCGGCAAACGCAAAAAGGACGTTTCCCGCAAGGCTTGAGCAGCCTTTCGGAATACGTCCTTCGATGAACGCGTCTATGTAAATCGGCACTAGTGCCGATCGGAGGCGTCAGGGGATAAGGCGTAATGGGCTCGCTCGTTCCGCAGAATGACGCCGTCCTCGGACGCTTTGGAGATCGTCAGTCCGGCGATCGGAATCACGTAGCTGTCGCCGGGAAGAGGCGCCTCCTCCAAGTCCGTGACGATGGTGCCCTTGCCGTGAAGCACGAGTGCGGTTCCTTCCGTGTAGCCGTCGATCGAACGGTGGTCCGGCCGGTAACCGACCTCATGCAGCTGAAGGCGAACCTCGTCGAGGTCGTCGTCCTCTTTCTTCTGGATCATGATGGAATGGTTCGTCTGCGACTGGAGCCAATCCATCAATGTGCGTACCGTCGGTTCCATGCTCATGTCCATCCCCATGACGCCTCCTTTATATCTTCATGCTTAAGATTGGTTGTTCGAATCCTGTTTGTTGAACGCGCTGCGGCTGGCCATGTCGTTTTCGGTTCCGTATACGATTTCGGCCGCGCTTTCGGTATCCAGCTCCGGAACGGGAAGCTTGTTGGCCGGCGTGGTTTGGACGTCCGCCTTGGATGCCCGGTTCTTGGATTTCGCCATTGTTGACACCTCCCTCTTTTACCCTCGTTTAGGATAGGTGACTCCTTAAGCAATTATGCGGGCGTCCAAACGGCAAAAAAGCCGCTCCGGAGAGGACCTCCGGCTGCGGCTTTACGGGAATGATCGGACAATTTTGCGGTTACTTCCGAACCGCTTCGGCCATTGCGCCGTCTTCTTGGCGCCGTTGCATCAGGGGAGCGATCGCCCCGAAAACCAAAATTTGCAATCCGCCGACCAGGAATCCGATCCCGACCATCAGGCCGAGGTTCCGGTCGTTGAATTCAGCCAAGTTCAAAATGCAGAAAACGGTACCCAACAAAACGACGATCGTCGCGATCCATTTGAGCGTGCGGGACATTTGACGGTTTTCCATGGATGCTCACCTCTCCGTGTGAAAGCGCTCTTCTTTGTGAACATTTTATCACAAAGATGTGACGATTTATAGTCGTTATTTACACATTAACCGCCGGAACCTCTTTTTATTCGCCTCTTTTGGAGAAAGGCAGCGATAGAACAAGACCTTAGTCGGGGATCGATCGGACCGAGAGACTGTTCAGTAAAGCGGCCGGATGCAGTAAACTTCCATTATCAGCCAATCGAACTTCACGAACGGCAGACAGCATGGAGGGGTAAATTTAAAATGAGAACTTTTTGGATGGTCGCCGGCCTTCTATTGGTCATGATCGGTCTTGCGGCTTTATCTTCTAATGCTTGGGGTTCCGGCAAATCGTTATCGTCTTTCGAGAAGAAGTGGACGTTTGGCGCCGGGGAGCTTCGGGATCTGAACGTCAAAAGCGACTACAAGGTCCGAATGAAATTCGTCAAAAGCACGGATGGCAGCAACTCCGTCTACGTAAACGGCAAAGGTCCGGAGAAAATGGCCGAAGCCGTCCAAGACATCAAGCTGGAGGACGGAAAATTGGCGCTGGATTTGCGGGAGCCGCGGAAATGGTTCAGCTTGTTCGATTTCACTGCCCTCCGGGCGGACGAAGAGATCGTCGTCACAATGGCGGACGGGGCCGCACTCGAGAAGTTGGGGTTACATCTGGATTCGGGTAGCTTGACGCTCGATGACGCCAATGCGGCGACGGCCGACATCTCGATCGACTCCGGCAGCGTGGCGATCACCCGCCTGAGCGCCGGCAAGCTGAATCTTGAGGCCGATTCCGGCAGCATCAAGGCCGACGGCATCCAAACGAACGACGGCGAAGTCAGCGCGGATTCCGGTTCGATCAAGCTCGAGCACGTCACCGGTCCGCTCCGCGTCCAGGCGGATTCGGGCAGCATCAAGCTTTACAAGGACGACACCTCAAACGTAGAGCTGAAGGCCGATTCGGGAAGCGTGTACGTTCACCTCCCCGAGTCCTACGCCGGCGACTTCGATTTGAAAACCGATTCGGGAAGCATCTTCGCCCCGGAGCCCAAGAGGGAAACGAAGGACCTCGTGAAGGTGCGCGCGGACAGCGGCAGCATCCGGATCGAGCAAGGGCCGTGAGCGCCTGTCTAAAACTTTCTCAAAACTTGGAGGTTTTGGACAACCGGATGCATAGGATATGATATAAGGGAATAGCAGGAACTTAAATGAGCTAAGGGAGGTTCGGTCATGTACGGCAATCTGGCAATCGTGGAAATGGGGTTCAGCCTGCTCCTATTCCTGTCCGCATGGCTCGCCGTGCGCCAAGGCACCCGCCTGCGCAACAGCGGAACCGCGGAAAGGCTGCATCGCAAAGCCCGCAAGCTATTGTCCTTGACCGGATGGCTGACCTTACCCGCGCTCGTCGTTTTCTTCTGCATCGGCACGATGATGGCTTCGCTGCCTTCCCTCTTCTGGGAAGACCGCTTGCTGCTAAATGCGCCTCTCATCGGGGCGCCTTTGCTCGCAGTTTGGTTTACGACCGTCCCGATGCTTTGGCAGCTACGCAAAACCAGCAGATCCTCCGGCGGACCGCTGAACGGCGCCATGAAAAGCCACCTGTGCAGCCGGTTGTTCATTCTTCCCTATCAAGCGACCGCGCTCGGTGCGGCAACCTCTTTCTATTGCACGTTGGTCTCTCCGGTTCCTTACGACCCGCTGAAGGTCGTGGCTCCTTTGACGGTATACGTTCTCGTGATGGCCGGGCTTTGGCTCAAGTACGAACGCCGGTTGTCCAAACTGAGGGAGTGGCTGCGCACCCATCCCGAGGCGGGAGCGGGCGACGCTTCGGCCCAGTCGATGCAGGACCGCCACGCTTGATCCGGTATGATAAACGTCCCTTTCGTCTATTGGCGGAAGGGACGTTTTTTTCTTGCCTCGTCAGCTTGAAGCGTTCATTTGCACGGGCACAGACTCTTTCTTCTCGAACGCGAGGATACCCCCGTACCAGGCGTGAATCAGGAAGGGCAGCGGGAACAAATACTTCGTCACCGGCCCGTACGGAAGAATGACGAAGACCAGCGAGACCAAGGTTGCGATGGCCGGCCATCTGGACAGCAACCGCGCCCTAAGCATCGCGATGCCTTCCAGAAGCGTCCCAAGCAGCATGAACGGGAACAGCAGCATCATGAGAAACATGCCGGGTCCCTCTTGCGACTGGATGCGCGTCACCGTCTCGGTCGCGGCGGCCAAATCCGCTTCCGTATGCACGTCGCCGTAAAAGACCGGGTAATCGAAAATCTGCAGCGGCGCATGCATGAGATCGAGGACGTAAAACGCGAATATGAAGCCGAAGCTCAGCCAACCCCACCATTTTAGGCCGGACGACTGCCTGAGATACAGCCCGCTCAAGCCCATGAGGAATAACGTGTAAGCGACGACCAGCGCGATGTGCGTCCATACGGCAACGTCCACGAAGTACGACATTTGCCCCATCCCGCTGGGAACGTCTTCGAGATGCGCGTATTGGACGATCGTCGTCAGCATGCTGCCCGCGAGGAGCATCCAGCCGCAAAACCGGAAATATCCGTTCGGCACCGTTATCATGGCAACCTCTCCTTAAACCGCCGTGAACCACGGCTTGATGAGTACGCCGCTCATCTTAAAACCGCCGGTATCCCGCCGGCAAGGGCGCTGTTCCCGGACGATCCGGGAACTTCCTTTCGGGAACCGGCCCATTGGATTTTCGGCAGGCGCGGCGACGCGCGAAATTCCCGACCGGCCGGGAACGCGGCCGTGCTATACTGGTCTCAACTTTACCTATTGGATGGATAAGGAAGGGACCGCAACCCCGATGGATTCGACGACCACACGGCTCCGAACGGCCGCGCTTGCCGGCATGCACGCGCTTTGGTGGGCTTTGGCCCTTCTCTCCGCCGTCGTTTCGATCTATAACCACGCCCTCGGTTTCGATGCGTATGCCGCCCCTTGCTCCAACGACGGCTGCTTCAGCTTCTTTCAGATGAACGAGGCCCAATTCAACCGTTTGTCCTTGCTCGGGATTGATCCCGGCCTGTACAATGCGCTCACTTTCGTCTTGCTCACCGTCCAGAACCTGTCGTCGTGGGCGGTCGGAATCCTGTTGTACCGTTATGGCTGGAAGGATTTCTATTGTCTAACCGCGTCGCTGATGCTCATCGTGACGGGGACGATTTTCAACGTGGACGATCCGCTGTTCGCCGATTACCCGAGGTTAATGGACGGCTTCCTTTTCCTCAATGTCATCGGCTCCCTCTATCTTTTCTTCCTGTTTCTCCTGCCTTACGGGAGGTTCGTGCCCCGCTGGACCGCGGTGCCGGCATTGCTGTGGCTGGCAGGCGTCGTTTTCGGATATTTGCTGCCCGACAATCCATATTTGAACAGCATGAATTGGAACCCGATCCTGCGGCTTATCTACGTCAACGCCGTTCATCTGCTCGTCGTTGGCGTTCAAATCGCGCGCTCCCGGAAGGAGAGCTCCCCCGAGCGACGGCGCCAAATCCGTTGGTTCGCCGTTGGGATGCTGGCCTATATGGCCGGCGGGACCGCGTCGTTGTTTCCGGCCGTGGGCTCGGAAGGCATCTTTAAGCTGCTGATGCACCTGGTTCTCTATTCCGGGTTGTTTCTTCTCCCGTTCTCGATCGGGCTGATGGCGTTCGAACAGCGTATCCGGCGCATGTCCAAAGCGTTCAACCGCGCGCTCGTCTATGTCGCTCTCAGTATCATGATGGTCATGGCGTATGCTTTGCTCGTCGGAGGGCTCGGCCTGCTGTTCCGGGGAAGGGTGAACGACATGATCTCGCTGCTGTCCGCCGGCTTCGTCGCCGTCCTGTTCCAGCCGCTGCGGAGTCAGGCGCAAACCGCCGTCAACCGTCTCGTCTACGGGGACCGGGAAGATCCCCATCAGCTTCTGTCCGGTCTGACGAAACGGCTGGAAGGCGCCCTCACCCACCACTCGCTTCTGCCCGCCGTCGCGGAGACGATCGCCCAAGCGCTTCGCATTCCCTATGCAGCCGTCGAAGTCGATTTCGGCAACGGAGACGAAAGGATAGCGGCTTATGGCACGCCCGGGGAAAGCGAAAGCGCCATCCCGCTTGATGTGCAAGGCGAACGAGTCGGGAGGCTTGTGCTCGGGATAGAAGAGCCGCGCGCGGCCTGGCCGCCGGGACGCCAAACTGCGCTGGACGACTTGATCCGCCAGGTCAGCATCGCCGTGCAATCGGTCCGCCTGACGGAAGAGCTTCACCGTTCGCGGGAGCGGATCGTCATCGCGCGGGAGGAGGAGCGCCGACGGCTGCGGCGGGACCTGCACGACGGGCTCGGCTCCAGCCTGGCCAGCATGATGCTGAGGCTGGACGAGGCGCGCCAGCAGCACGGGCGCGAGCCCGCCCAATCGCTGCAGGCGATCGTGACGGTGCAGGCGCAAATGGGCGCGGCGCTCGATGATATCCGCAGGCTGGTCTACCAGCTGCGCCCTCCGGTGCTCGACGAATTGGGGCTCCGGTTCGCTCTGCGCGAGCTGGCCCTTCAGTTTCAGGATCCTTCCCTCGAAATCCGGTTGGACGACGCTTCGATCCCGAGCGAGCTGCCGGCCGCCGCCGAGGTCGCGGTTTACCGCATCGTGCAGGAAGCGCTGACGAATGTCGTCCGCCATTCCGGCGCGAAGATTTGCCGGATACGCGCTTGGGAAGAAGACGGCGAATTGCGGCTGACGGTCGAAGACGACGGCATCGGCATGGCCGAGCGAAACAAATCGGGCGTCGGCGTGAGGTCCATGAAGGAACGGGCGGAGGAACTGGGCGGGCACTGCGCGTGGGATTCTGAAATCGGCGGCGGAACCCGGATAAGGGTTGAATTGCCGTTGGCGGGAGGAAGATCGGCATGACGGAACGAAACGACGAGGGAATCGAGAAAACGAGGATTTTGCTGGCCGACGACCATCCAATGTTTTGCGAGGGGCTCATCGCCTCCTTGAAGACGGTGGACTCCTTCGAAATCGTCGGCCAGGCGGCGGACGGCGCGGAAGCGGTCCGGCTTGCAGAGTCGCTGCAGCCGGATTTGGTGCTGATGGACGTGAACATGCCCGGGATGAACGGCATCGAAGCGACCCGGGAAATCATCCGCATGAGCCCGCACATAGGAATCCTGATGCTGACCATGTTCGACGACGATTCTTCCGTGTTCGCGGCGATGAAGGCGGGAGCTCGGGGCTATCTGCTCAAAGGTGCCAACAAGGACGAAATCGTCCGCGCGCTGAACGTCGTTGCCGGCGGGGACGTCGTTTTCGGCTCTACGATGGCCAGGAAGATCATGTACTATTTCGAAATGATGGGCGGCCGCGCCCCTGCGCATCCGCTGTTCCCGAACCTGACCGAACGCGAACGTGAAGTGCTGGGCCGGATCGCGTCCGGCCTCGGTAATGCCGAAATCGCACGCAAGCTCGGCTTGTCGCTGAAGACGGTGCGCAACCATGTGTCTAACATCCTGAACAAGCTGCAGGTCGCGGACCGCGCCCAGGCCATTCTCCTCGCGAGGGAGGCCGGCTTGGGGGGGCCGTGACTCTGGTTAGGCTCCGGTTAGGTTAGGCCTGATGGAGTTCGATATCCCCGCGGTAAACCTGGTATGCAGCGTGGTATTCCATCACCCTCGCCACCTCGGTGATGAAGTCCTCGCCGTAGCCCGCGCGCCGCAGCAGGTGGAAGCCCATCTCCATGCCCGACGCGATCCCTCCCGCCGTGATGATCCTGCCGCAATCGACGACCCGGGCCCGGCTGATCCGGGCGGCGGGCGCGATTTCCGCGAGCCGGTCGATCGGCACTTTCCCCATGCCCGAGGCTTCGAGCCTATCGGGCTCTTTGCGGTTGGTGGCGGCGAGCCCATCGAGCAGTCCCATCCGGCCGTATACCCACGACCCCGTGCATACGCTTGTCAACAGGCACGATTCCGGCAGAGATTCGATAAAGCGGTGAAGGCTGCGGTTGTGCATTTCCTGGCGGGTCCCGAAGCCGCCCGGGATCAGGAAAGCGTCCATGTCCGGCGCGTCCCGGAAGCCGTAATTCGGAAGAACGGTAAGCCCCGCCTGCGTCTGGACCGGCCGCATCGCGTCCGCGACCAGGAAGGCGTCGAGCTCCGGATCCAGCCTGCGGGCGACGGAGAATACCCCGTACGGCGCGGCGTAGTCGACAATCTCCGCGTCTTTGAATACGTACACGCCTAATCGGAAGCCTGATTTCTTGTTCATTTTCGATGTCCTCCATTCCATGGGATTGGAGATTATGCTATCATCAGCTTACCGATTTGAGAAACGAATGTTTAAAATGGTTGGTATCGCAAAATGAAATGGATGGGCGGCGAGGAATCGGATGTTGGATAAATTGGAGGGGCGTTTTTTCGTGACTTTCCTCGCGGTGCTTGAGGAAGGCAGTTTCAGCCAGGCGGCCGATAAGCTCGGCTACGTGCAATCGACCGTGACCGCGCAAATCCGCCAGTTGGAGCAGACCTGCGGGCAAACGTTGTTCCAGCGCCTGCCGAGGGGCGTCGTCCCGACGGAGGCCGGCCGGGAGATGGCCGACTATGCCCGCCGTTTCCGCCGGCTGGGAGAAATGCTCGAGGAGCGGATGAGCCGCCTGGAGGAGCCGCGAGGAACGGTCGTTCTTCGGACGATGGAATCGTTCTGCGTGACCCGTCTCTCCGGGTTTTTGCCCGGTTTTCTCGGCGAATATCCGGAGATCCGCCTTCGCCTCGAGACCGGCTTCCAATCCGATATCGTCGACCAAGTCGCGCGGCACGCCGCGGATATCGGCATCGTTCCCCGCGATCCGGGACGGGACGATCTCACATTCGAACCCCTCGTCGATGAAAAAATGATCTTCGCGGCCTCCGCCGAGCTTGCGCGCGGCATCGAGGACGAAGGCTGGTCCGCTTTGAACGGCCGCCCCGCGATCGGTTTCGGCCGAAGCTGCCTCTACCGGGCGGTCGCCGGAAAGCTGCTGGGAGAGCAAGGCGCTCCGGTGCCGGAGGAAACGGAATTTCCGAGCACGGAGCTGATCCGCCAAATGGTGGCGGCCGGACACGGCGTGGCTTTCCTTCCCGAAATCGCCGTTCGTGGGGAAATCGCATCCGGGAGGGTCGCGGAAATTCCGATGCCCAGGGAAGTCCGTTTGACCCACGGCTTGATCACGCGTAAAGACCGGGTGCTGAACGCCCCGGCCCGCGCTTTGCGAAACAAACTGTCGGCTTATTTCGCGTAAAACCCTTGTTCTTCCGCATACCGGCCCCAATGGGGACGGTTGCCGTCCGCGTCGATGATCCCGTAATCGTCGGACAAGCCCCAAGACGAGAAGATCCCGCCGGTGCGCTGCAGGACGTTCGGATCCGCCGCCAGCGCCGCTATTCCCCTGGCTACGAAGGCCGGCGTTTCGGACATGATGAAATGCGGTTCCAGCTTCACGGCTTCCTTCCAGTTCTGTTCCGTCACGCCGAAATGGTCCAGCATTTCCTCCGAGCGTAGAAAGCCCGGCGTCACTGAAACCGCGGCCACCCCATGCGGCTTCAATTCCGCCGCCATGCTCTCAGCCAGATGAATCGCCGATATTTTCGCGAGACTGTAATAGAGGTTGCCGCGGTACCGGTAATCGAAGCCGTCGGTGATTTCTAGGATCAGTCCGCTTTTTCTTTCGACCATGAGCGGAGCTGCGTAGTAGCTGGCGATCATGTGCGTGTGCACCGCCCGCCGTTGCATCAGCAGCCCGTCTGCAAGCGAAGATTCCCAAAACGGCGTACCCCACGCGGTTAACTTCTCTCCGCCCCACACGTCGTTGACCAGGATGTCGAGCCGGCCTCCTTGCTCCTCCTTCACCCTGCGGAACAGCGCAGCCACTTCTTCCTCCACGGTGTAGTCGACCCTTACGGCGATGCCTTTGCCGCCCCGGACTTCGATGCGCTCGGCCGTCTCTTCGATCGTTTCCGGACGGTTAAGGTCCGACGGATTGCCGCGCGTGCTGCGTCCCGTGCAGTAGACGGTGGCCCCGGCAGCGCCGAGCTCGACGGCGATCGCCCTGCCCGCTCCCCGTGTCGCGCCTGCAACGACGGCTACTTTTCCTTCCAAAGGTCTTTCCTTCATTTTGGGTTGCCTCCCTATGTGGTTTTGACAATCCCATCATAAAGTGAGGAATATGACAATGTCCGTCATATTGGTATGTTAAAATCAAAGCAAACGGAGAAAAAGGAGCGGCGGCGTTTGAAAGCGGACCGGCTGTTATCGATCCTTATGTGGCTGCAGACAAACGGACGGGCGACGGCCAGAGAGCTCGCCGCCCGGCTTGAGGTCTCGGAAAGAACCGTCCACCGCGACATGGAGACGCTGGGCATGGCGGGCATCCCGGTTGTAGCGGATCGCGGTTACCGCGGCGGTTGGTCGCTGCCGGAAGGATACCGTTCCCGGTTGACCGGGATGACGGCGGACGAAATATCTTCGTTGCTGCTGCTCGGCACTTCCAGTGTGGTGAAGGATCTGGGTTTGACCGACAGCGCGCAGGCCGCGTTCCGCAAGCTGCTGGCGGCGCTGCCCGCATCCGTTCGCGAGAATGCGGAGATCGCCCGCCAGCGGATTCACGTCGACGGAGCCGGTTGGCGCCCGCCCGCGGGTTCTTCCTCCGCCGACGCCGAGCGCCTTTCCATCATCCAGCAGGCGGTGTGGGAGGAGAGAACGCTTCGGATCCTCTACCGTGCGGTCGTCGCTGATATGGACAAAGAGCGTGTCGTCGCTCCTTTGGGCTTGGTGGCCAAACAGAGCGTTTGGTATATGATCGCGATCGCGGACGGCGATATGCGCACGTACCGGATTTCCCGGCTGTCCGCGGTTACGCTGCTCGATGAGCGCTTCGAACGGCCTGACGGGTTCGAGTTGGCGGCATATTGGGAGCAATCGACGGAGCGGTTTCGGGCGACTTTACCGCGGTATCCCGCTCGGGTGAGGGTGTCCGAAGCCAGGTGGCCCCGTTTTGCGGCAGAAAGGTATGTGTACTTGCAGGGGGAGAGATTGCCGGTGGACGGCTGGATCGAGGCGGACGTCGAGTTCCATACGCTCGACTCCGCCTGCGGCATCATGCTCAGCTACGGAAAGCACGCGGAAGCGTTGGAGCCGGAAGAGCTGCGGCTCGCTGTTCGCTCGGAACTTCAAGCGCTTGGCGAGCTCTATGGCATATGACAAAGGCTGCTTCGGATTTTGTCCCAGTCAGCCTTTTTTTCATACCTCAGTTACGCGCCGTTAGACGGTAAGACCGTCTTCGGTAACGCCAAAGTAACCAAATCCGCTCCGCAAGACGGTGAGAACGTCTTCGGTACTGCCAAAGTAACCGAATCTGCTCCACAAGACGGCGAAATCGTCTTCGGTAATGTCAGAGTAACGGAAATCACTCCGGTAACAGCACACGCTCACGCACGCGCGTCCTCCCTTACCGGGTTTTTCCCGGCTACAGCACTCTACCACACTCTCACGTCCGCTCTAACCGGGATTTTCCCGGTTACAGCACTCTCAGCGCTTGAACATCCTCTCAAGGGAAGCCCGAGAGGCTTCCCTTATCCGTGGTGCTCCAGCCGTTTGGTCGTTTCCAGTTGCAGGACCTCGCCTTTGCGAAACGGAACCGGGCGGCGGAAAAGCGGCCCGTCGTAGACGAAAGTGTGGTATTCCCCGCCTTCTCCCATCGGGCATACGTTTTCCATGGCGATATCTTCGTAGAAGGACCGGTCCACCTCGCGCCCCAGCCAATCCTCGGTCAGCGCGCCGTCGCGTACCCGAATGACGACCGCACGGTAGCCCGACTCCACGAAAGTTAGCAGGGCGTCCCGGGTTCCGGAAGGCTCCATCCACAACGGATACAACGCCTCTAAGCCGGCGGCGGAAGCTGCGCCCGTTCCCCATTCGCGATGCTCCTCCAGGAAGAGATCGCCGAATGCGACGGCCTCCAACTGATACTTTGCTTTCAATTCCTTAAGTGTCCGAACGTAATCTTCCGTATAGCCGGCGAACGTGCAAGCAATCCACTCGACCGGGAGTCCGAGCGCGTCCGCTTGTTCCCCGATCCGCTCCGCCCTCTCCCCGTGGCCGAACGTGCGGCCGATGTCGGCCGGCAGCGTCGTCAACAGGCAGGCGACTTCGTGACCGTCTTTGACGAGACGGTCGAGCGCCATGCAGCTGTCTTTGCCCCCGCTCCAGGAGAGCGCGACTCTCTTTTTCACAGCGTCCTTCCTCCCCCTAGTCGCCACTTGCAATCATCTTACAACAATTCCGCGCGCCTGGGCCAAGCGCCCGGACGAATCTCCGCTCCCGCCATATCGTAGGAGCAGGAGGTGCGGCGAATGCCGAATTACCGCATTATCGTCGACTTGTCGGACAGAAGGCTCTACTTGCTGGACGGCGACGCGGTCGTCCGGTCGTTTCCCGTCGGTATCGGACGCATCGCGGCGGCGACGCCGACCGGCAGGCTGCACATCGTGAACAAATCGCCGAATCCGGGCGGCCCATTCGGGGTCATGTGGATGGGACTTTCCAAGCCGCATTACGGCATCCACGGCACGAACGACCCGTCATCGATTGGCAAAATGGTGTCCCATGGCTGCATCCGAATGTACAACCAAGACGTTCTGGCGCTCTCCCGGCTCGTTCCCGTAGGGACGTCGGTCACCATACGCAATTGACACCCCGTCCTCCCGGTGTTATGAAGGAGAGGAAGAGACGGGAGGTTGGGATCGTGAAAATATTGATCGCCGGAGCCGGTGCGGTCGGCGGCTATGCGGCAGCCAGGATGCTCGAAGCGGGCGCCGACGTTACGCTGCTCGTCCGGGAGAACCGGAAAAGGCTTTTGGAGGAAAACGGGCTTACGGTGATAAGCCCGGTCGGCAACTTCTCGGGCAAGCCCAAGGTGATCACGGCGGGTGAGGCGGCCGGTCCTTATGATCTCATCGTCGTCGCCATGAAAGCTTACGGCTTGGAGCAGGCGCTCGAGGACCTGCGGCCTTATGCCGGCGAAAACACGGCGCTGCTGCCTTTCCTGAACGGCATCCGGCATATGGACTTGATCACGGCGAGCTTCCCTGGCCGCCCGCTGCTCGGCGGCGTCGCCCGGATCGAAACGACGTTGGACGAGCAGGGACGGATTGTCCATTTTAGTCCCATGCAATCGTTCACCTATGGGCGTTACGGGGATATGACCGATGAACGCTACGCGGAGCTGCGGACGGAGTTGTCGAAAATCCCGCTATTACGGGAGCATGACGACATCGTACGGGATTTGTGGGAAAAGTATATGTTCATCAGCGTCATGTCCGGCTTGACCACGCTGTTCGACGCGACGGTCGGCGAAATTCGCGACGCCGCGGGAATGGTGCCGTTCGAGCGGTTTTCGGCGGAAGCGGCGAATACGATTGCGGCCGCCGGCGGCAGACTGGGGGACGGCATCCGGGAGCGCCAGCTGCAGGCGATTGCCGGGATGGCGCCCGGCAGCACGACTTCAATGCTTCGTGACATGCGCCAGGGACTGCCGACGGAAAGCCGGCACATTCAAGGTTACCTGCTGGAGCTGGCAGGTCGGCACGGAATCGACACTCCATTGCTGGAGACGGCCTACCATAAGCTCTCGATCTACGAGAACGCAAAACGGACCCGCTAGGGTCCGTTTTTTATTTCGGCGAAGCAGCCGCCTCTTGGCCGATCCGATGGGAGAATTCGTCTCCCCAAGCCTTCATGCTGCTGATGATCGGCGCCAGGGTGCGGCCGAAATCGGTCATCGAGTACTCCACCTTCGGCGGAACCTCCCGGTACACCTCGCGGTGGATCACTCCGTCGTCTTCCAGCTCCCGAAGCTGCAGCGTCAGCATCCTTTGCGTGACCCCGGGAATGAGCCGGCGGAAATCGCTGAATCTTTTGGTCCCGCCCAAAAGATGATAGAGGATGATGCTTTTCCATTTGCCGCCGATCACGTCCAGCGCCGCCTCCACCGAACAGGAATACTTTCGCCCGGCAGCCGCTTCTTTAGAACTCCCCATGGCCGCGTCTCCTCCCAATGGTATAAAAAGTGTGACTATATCACAACAATGTGCGTACTTCCCATCATACCACATATTCCCTACAATGAGACCACACACAAAGGAGGAGAGAATCTTGACCCTGCAAAAAGAAGAGATTTTGTCGGCTTATAACTTCCGCCATGCATGCAAGGAATTTGATCCCGACCGGAAAATAACCGACGAGGATTTCGCCTTCCTGCTCGAAACGGCCCGCTTGTCCCCGAGCTCCTACGGCTTCGAACCGTGGAAAATCGCGGTGCTGCAGGATCCCGTCATCCGGGAGAAGCTTCGGCCTTATTCCTGGGGCGCCCAGAAGCAGCTGCCGACCGCCAGCCATTTCGTACTGTTCCTCGCCCGTACGCGGGATGCACTCATGCCGGGATCCGAACACATTCGCCATATGGTCGAGGATGTACAAAAGCTGCCTCCGGAAGCCGTCGAGAATAAGAAACGCGTCTACCGCAAATTCCTGGAGTCCGACTTCGAACTCCTGGACACCGATCGCGCGGTATGGGATTGGGCAGGCAAGCAGGCGTACATTGCGCTCGGAAACATGATGACTGCTGCGGCCTTGATCGGCATCGATTCCTGCCCCATTGAAGGGTTCGAGCATGAGCCGGTCGAGCGGATTCTTCGCGAAGAGGGAATCGCGGACGGCGAGCAGCTGCGGCTCGTCTGCATGGTCGGCTTCGGCTTCCGCGTTCGTGAACCCCGCCCGAAAACGAGACAATCGATCGAGGAGATCGTGACCTGGCGGTAAATACTCCATAAATGCGAACAAGCGGGCCCTTGAACGGGCCCGCTTGTTTTTTGATTCCCGGAACAATCCGCGAATCAAACACGTCTATACAGCATAAGGAGGCGTTGACCTATGGCCAAGTGGCTGATCGCAGTCAGTTTAACCATCCTCTTGCTCGGATGCGCGGACAAACCCGACGCGAAACCGCATGGAGCAAATCCGCCTGACGCCACGGTCCAAGTCGGGGACCGGACTTTCGCAACCAAGCTCGGCACCTACTGCTGGGGCCGATGCGTGGACATGGTCGGTGCCGCTCAGCTCCTGGAAGGCCGAGAACCGATCCGTGTGAATCCTAACCAAGAGGTTTCGCTCACGATGGCTTATGAACCGCAGCCGAATCAGTTCCATCTCATGCAAGAAAGCGGTTCGGGTCAGACGGAAATTTCGCTAAGCGGCAACGCTTTCAAAGCTCCCGCCCAGCCCGGCCTCTATTACTATACTTACAGCGTGTGGTGGATGGACGAAGAACGCGCCAACGTTTCGAACGGCGACGCCTCTTACGTTTTCGCGCTTCAAGTAGCGACCGAGTGATTCCGGCTACCTGCTTGCCCCGCCACCGCCGGAGGAGCCCCCACCTCCCCCGCCGCCCCAACGCCCGCCGCCTGAGGAGCCTCCTCCGGACGATCCTCCTCTGCGACCTAGCATACTCAAGATTCCGTACGTGACGGCGCCGCCCGTAAACTTAAAATCCAGCAGGATCAGAACCGCAATCCCGAGGCCACCCAACAGCTTGATCGGCCAAGGCAGCGAGCTCCAAAATCCCCCGCCTTCATCGCCGTAATCGGGGACCGGCATGTCCCCCGATCCGATGGAAGATGCGTCGACGCCGTACTCCGCCGCCATCTCGCGGATCAGCGCGCTCTGCGTCTTGAAGAACGCGTCATCCAGGTGACCGGCGTTCCGGTTCGGAACGAAATACCGATCGAGGATCTCCCCGGCCTTGCCGTCCGGGATCCGCCCTTCCATGCCGTATCCGACTTCGATCCGCACATGGTTTTCTTGTTTGGCGTACAGCAGCAGCACGCCGTCATTCCGTTTCTTGTCCCCTAAACCCAGTTCGCGGAACTTCGCGACCGCGTACTCCTCAAGCGTGCGGCTGCCCAGATCGGTTACGGTCACGACGCCGATTTGGGCCGTACCGGTCTGCTCGTGAAGCCAGACGGCTTGGCGATACAACGCTTCCACGGTCTGTCCGGAAATGACCCCGGCTTCATCCTGCACATAGACGCCGTACCGGGAATCCGCCTGCGCAAACGCTCCCCCCGCCGCAGCGAACAGGGCGAGCACCGCGAGACAAGCCGCGGCGAAAACCTTCAGCCGCCCCTCCGCCATCTCAGAACTTCACGTCGGGAGCATTTTCCGCCCCCGCTTTGGCTTGGAAGTAGGTCTTCTTGTCGAACCCGAACATTCCGGCAAAGATCGCCGCGGGAAACTTCCGGACCTTCGTGTTATAGACCGAAACCGCATCGTTATAATCCTTACGGGCGACCGCGATCCGGTTCTCCGTGCCCGACAGTTCGTCCATCAGCCTCGTGAACTGGGCATCCGCTTTCAGATCCGGGTAGTTCTCCACCACGACCAACAGCCTGGACAGCGCACTTGTCAGCTCCGAATCGGCCGCCGCTTTCTGCTCGGGCGTGCCGGCCCCGGCCAGCCGGGCGCGCGCGTCGGAAATCGCGGTCAGCACTTCTTTTTCGTGCGCGGCATACCCTTTGACCGTTTGGACCAAATTCGGAATCAGATCCGCCCGGCGCTGCAACTGGACGTCAATCGTCGCGAATTTATTGTCCACGTCCGTTTCCGAAGAGACGAGCCGGTTGTAAGATCCGATGCCCGTGAAAAGCAGAATCAAAACGAGTGCCCCAATGATGATCAAACTCATCGTCGAACGTTTCATGCGTTTGCCCCCATCCATCCGTTCTGCGCCTCGAACCAGAGGCTGTCCTTCCTACTCTACTCTCCGAAAATGCCACCTATGCCGGAAGAATTGCAAAGGACCCGATTGCTTGGTCATCTCTTACCCCAATTCGCGAGAGTCGCACCGCTGGAGAATGGCCCCCGAATAACAGCGTTCCCCATGCGAAAAAGCCCCAACCGTCCATCCCATAAGGGATGGCAGATTGGGGCCGCCTTTGTTGTCTTATTCTCCCTAGCCTTCGGGATAACCTTCCCCGTAACCGCCTGCGGCTGCTGCCTCATCTTCCTCTTCGGCCCGCTTCCGCATCCGCTCCAGCACGACCGAAATATCGTCGGGCTGGAGCAGCTCGACCGGGGAGACTCCCTTCTCGAATTCGAAGTTGTCCCCTTCGATCACGACGACGTAGCGCCCGTTATGGCTGGCCAAATGAATCGATTTCCCGTAATCGGCCATATGGCCGCGCACGGAAATCCCCGCGAGCTTCAGCTTCAGCTCAAGCTCCGGCTGGTACGCGGTGAGTCTCGTCGCCGCCTCCAGTACCCGCTCGTGCGCCCACAGCTCCTGCAGCTCCCGCTTCTCCGAAGCGGACCAGAGCTCGAATTGTTTTCTCTCCCTCTCGAGCTCATCGATCCCCTCGACCCCCGCGAACCGCGCCTCGTTCACCTCCGGCTCTTCCAATGCCGCGGCGGCGACTGCGGCGGCTTCGGGCCACTTGGTCTCCATGTATTCCGTGAACATCTCTGCCACCTGGTCGCTGACGATTTCCGGCTTGGACTTCTCGTACGAAACGTACTTGAGAAAATCCTCGAAATACCGCGCATGCGATGCCTGGTGGATTTTGAGCTCCCACTCCTCAAGCATTCCCGGCTCCGGCATGTGGGGGTACATGATGGACTTGATGTTTCGTGCGTTAATGGCCATTTCCACTTTGGAAATCAGGCTGTGCTCGTCGGAAATGCGGGCGATTTTGTTCTCGAAGTCGCATTTGAGCAGGAAAACGAACGGATCGTCGAATAACTCGTTCAGCTTTGCGAGCGCTACGATGAACGCTCCTCCGCGAACCGCGCTGGCGTCCATATAGATGCGGATCAGATCGTCGCCCATCATGTGGAATTGCTGCTTGTCCGGAGCGGTTCGAAGCCGCTGGAACAGGTTGTAGTTCGGGTTGCTCGTCAACTCATGGCCCGGCTCGACCATGAAACGCCCGATTTTGGTCGGCACCGCCTCGCTGATCGGATTGACTTCCGCCTTGCGTTTGCCGATGCGAGCGAATTCGCTGTCCAGGAATTCCTTGAGCTCGCTGTCCTGGTATTCCTCATGGGTCAATGTCTGATAGTGCTTATATCGCTTGGTTGTATCGGTCTCGGAACCATCGGAATGGATCACGAAAAAGCTCAGGTATTGGACGGAAAATTTCATGTGAGCGCGGTCTCCTTATGGGGCGTTCTCCTAACTGTTTTATTTTAAAGCACGTCCGCCTTTCATGTAAAAAGGAAAAACGGCGCAATTGACCCTGTTCATCCGCCTGTACGGCTCGACCCCCAAGTCCATACGATAACATGCGGCAAAGGAAAGGCAAGGCCGCTTCCCGACATCCTTGTTCGAGGAAGGGGGTGAAGCAGCATGTGGTTCGGAGGCAAAAAGCACTGCGTCAAAAACATCCGTTCGAAAAAGGTGAAAACCTTTAACATCGAAAGGGTTAAAGTCAAAAAATTCAACATCAAAAAAGTCAAAGTCAAAAAGTTCAACATCAAAAAAGTCAACGTCAAAAAGTTCAATGTCGACGTGTTCGACGTTAAAAAAATCCGCGTCAGAAAACACCGTATCGTCAAAGTCGAACATGCGAAAAAACACCGCAAGCACCACAACAAGCACCGGAAGCTTCATTGGTAATCCCCGGCTAATACCCAATTCCGTTTAAGCCCTTTCTCTTCCCTCGGGAAGTCGAAAGGGCCTTTTTTTTGCCTTTCCGGCGTGGATAACGGTGGATAACCGGGTAAATACTGTGCGAGAGGTGATGACTGATGAACGCTCAAAGAGCGCAAGAAATCGCGGAATCCCCGGAAATGATCGATGTCTCTTACTACGGCGTGCCCGTCTACATCCAGCACGTCAACGTGGAGGAAGGGACCGCCAGAATCTTTCAGCGTGAACTTCCGGAAGAGGAGCAAACCGTCCCACTCGACGCGTTGTCGGAGGAATTCACGACGGAAACGGATCTTCCGTTCGTCTGAAGAGACGGGCGTTTATTGCCCCGCCATCCATTCTTCGTACAAACGGTCCAATCGTTCCTGCAGTTTCTCACGGCTCTCCCAGGCTTTCGCCAATTCAGCGGCATCGGAGGTCGTTCCCGCAATTTCCAGTTCTGCGTCCAGCCGGCCTAATTCGGCCTCCGTTGCGGAGATCGCCGACTCCAGATCCCGAGCAGCCTCCGTCTTCGCGGCGGGGGCTTTCGCGCGTTTGGCATCGGCTCCCCCGGCGGAAGTTGCGGCCGGAACGGAAGCGATGACGCGCGTCGCGGATAGATCATCGGCAACGCCAAGCCGCGCGCGTTGCTCCCGGTAATCGTCATAGTGGCCCAGGAAGCTCGTCAGGCCGCCGTTCCGGACTTCCCAGATCCGCCCGGCGATCCGGTTCATGAAATAGCGGTCGTGAGATACGACAAGCACGGTGCCCGGGAATTCATCCAAAGCCTCTTCCAACGCCTCGCGGGATACGATGTCGAGATGGTTGGTCGGCTCGTCCAGCAAGAGCAGATTCGGCTTCCGGTGCATGAGCAGCGCAAGGCGAAGCCGGGTCCACTCTCCGCCGGAAATCGAGGACAACGATTTGAACACGTCCGGCCCGTAGAACAGCTGCTTGGCCAGCAGCCGCCTCGCCTCTCCTTCTTCCAATTGCGCCTCTTCCTTGAAGAAGGCCAGGATGCTGGTTTTTCCCCCCGGTTTCTCTTCCTGTCCCAGATAGCCGATTTCGACCCTCGCGCCCAGCCTGACTTCGCCGCCGTCCGGCGAAATCTCCCCCAGGAGCAGCTTGAACAGCGTGCTTTTACCGGCGCCGTTGTCCCCGACGATCGCCGTCTTGTCTCCGTAACGCAGGCTCCCGTCGATGCGGTCTAGAATGGTTCGGGACCCGAAGGACTTCGTTAAGCGCTCGAAGGCGATGACGTCCGTACCGGAACGGTCGGCCGCGCCCGCCGCGAAATCCGCCGTTTTGGGATCCAGGACCGGGCGTTTGATTTTCTCCATCCGATCCAGCGCTTTGCGCATGGAAGCCGCCCTCCGGAAAAACTTCTCGTTCCCCCCGATTCGGCCCCACGTTTCCAGTTGCTTGATCGTTTCCTTCATTTTAGCGATTTGCTTCTGCTGTTCCTGATACTGGGCAAACTGCCGCAGCAGCCGTTCTTCCTTCTCCTTGACGTATTCCGAATAGGAGGTCAAATAAAGCGATGCTTCACCGTCTTCGATTTCGACGATCCGGGTGACGACTTTATCCAAAAAGTAGCGGTCGTGGGAGACGATGACGCAGGTGCCGCCGTAATCCCGCAGGTAATCTTCGAGCCATTCGACGCCGCGCAGGTCCAAATGGTTGGTCGGCTCGTCAAGCAGCAGCAGCGTCGGGCGTTCGATCAGCAGGGAGGCGAGCGCGACTTTCGTTTTCTCGCCGCCCGACAGGGAGCCGTATCCGCGTTCGAATTGTCCGGCGTCGATCCGCAGCCCCGCCGCGACCTGCGCGATGCGGGCTTCCATCTCGTATCCGCCTCCGTGCTCGAACCGTTCCTGGGCAGAAGCGTACTGCCTCAGCAGCTCCGTGAGCCGATCGGGGTCACCGGCAAGAGCGGGGTCCGACATCGCTTGCTCCAGCTCCCCCATCCGCTCCTTCAGCTGAAGCACTTCCCTGTAGCCCCGGGCCAGAATATCATAAACGGCGAGATGCTCTTCCGCTTCCGGGATCTGCTTCAAATAACCGATGCGAGTGTCTTTGCGGATGGCCAGCTCCCCTTCGTCCGGCCTTTCTTCTCCTGCGATCAAGCGGAGCAGCGTCGTTTTGCCGCATCCATTGCGGCCGATCAGGCCGACTCGTCCCCCTTCGGGGATTTCGAAAGTGACTTGTTCCAGCACCAGTTGGGCGCCGTGGTATTTTTTAACGTTTTGGCAGCTTACGATCATGATAGAGTTCCTCCTAAGTGGATTCCCTCCCGGCCGACGCCGAATGTCTGCGGAAAACGAAAAAGACGCGGGAAACATCCCGCGCCTTCGCCTTCACGTATCCGTAGAGGTCGAGACAGGAATCATTTCGCGATGGGAATAACCGTATGGGCAAAAATGGACAGACTTCTCCCGTCTACCGTCCATTCATGCACGATGCCAGCGGCCTGTATCGGCTCCCGGCTCAGTTGGTTATTCTCGCATTCGCGATTCATCCTGCCCCACCTCCTTCCAGTCAATTGGATAGAGCATACCATAAATTGTTGGAACCTGGCAATCGTCAGGACCCGATATAGCGATCGTAGAGGCTTCTGGCTCTGGACGGATTCTCCGTACCCTGAACGAGCACCCGGCCGTCGGGGAAGAGCACGAGCCGTTCTCCTTCGGGCAGTTCAGCACGCAACAGGAAAGGATTGCGCGTGATGGTGCAGGACGGAGACAAACGCTGCTCCCATTGCTCCAGATCGAACGGCCGCGGACCTTGGATTTGCACCGTTTCACGGCCGCACAGCGTGGACGCTTCCACTGCGTCGGCTGTTAACGCAGGATATTCCTTCGTGCCGCAGGTCGGACAGCCGGCTTTCGGCCCGGGCAGCTTCAGGTTCATCGAGTGGTAGTGCCACACCTCGAGAGACAGCAGCCCCCCGCGCCGGGCGTCGGTATTCCCCACCATGTATTTTAGCGCTTCGATCGCTTGGAATGATGCGATGATATCCACGATGGGCGCGATCACGCCGACCGTATCGCAGGTTTGCCCCCCGCCTCCGTCACCGGAACCGATCAGGCATCGCAGGCAGCAGGTCTCACCGGGGACCAGCATCGCGGTCATGCCCTGCGCGCTCACGGCTCCGCCGTATACCAGCGGGATGCCTCGCTTGAAGCAGGCATCGTTGAGGAGCAGCCGCGTTTGAAAATTGTCCGTTCCGTCCAACACGAGGTCGATTCCGTCCATCAGTTTTTCGATGTTCAGCGGCGTGACGTCCGAGACGATCGTCTCGAGCACGACCTCCGAATTGATGCGGGAGAGTTTTCGCCCGGCCGCGACCGCTTTGGGCAGCGATTGGGCGACGTCTTCCTCGTCGTAGAGCATTTGGCGCTGCAGGTTACTCGGCTCTACGTAGTCGCGGTCAGCCATGCGAAGGGTGCCGACGCCTGCGCGAACCATGTGGCTCGCAAGCACCGTTCCGAGCGCGCCCATGCCGACGACCAGCACGCGGGAGGAGGATATTTTGCGTTGCCCTTCCGGTCCGATCGGTTTGAACAGCATTTGCCTGGAGTATCTTTGTTCCGGCGTGATCGGCATGATGGTCAGCTTCCTTTCCTGCGCGGGGCGGCGGTTTCGGGACGTTGCGGTCCTGATGGATCGCTCGCTTAACCCCCGGATACCGCCTGAAGCACCCGCAGCTTGTCGCCGGGCCGGATCGGGATGTCGAGGTCGTCCAGCCAAGCGATATTATCGTCATTATAATAGAGCAGCACGTGCTCGCGCACTTCGCCCTGTTCGTTATATAGATGCACCTTCAGCAAAGGGTAAGTTTCGACAAGCGTGCGGAGCGCCTCCGCAAGCGTGCCGGCTTCCAGCGGAAACCGCGTCTTGCCCTTGGTGCAATCGCTGATCAGCAGCGGTACGCTGACTTCAAGCTGCATACTCGATCAATCCTCCACAACCCATGGTTTGACGCATAGGATGCGCGACAGCTGGCCCGGCAGCCGGTCCCAAGTGCGGCCGCGGTCGAGCGAGCAAAACACTTCGCCGGAAGTCGTCCCGAAATAGAGGCCGTAGGGATCGAACGCGTCGATCGTCATGGCGTCGCGAAGCACGCTGACGTGGCGGGGCTCGTCCGGCATCGCGTCCCCGACAGGCGCCCAGCTCGTGTCGCCTTTGTGCCTGCCGTACACCAGCAATTTGCCTTCGGCAACCGCACGTTGTTCGCTGCTCTCCAGCGGGACGAGGAACAGGTCTCCGTTCGGCGCCACGACGATCGGGAAACCGAACGGCATGTCGCCTTCCCGCAGCGTGACGCCTTCCTCTATCGTGAACCAGTTATCGCCGCCGTCGTTCGACTGGAACACGCCGCCGTGCTCTTGCATGTACATGATGTCGGGATTGAACGGATCCAGCACGATTTTATGCACGCAGAATCCCACGTCTTCCTGCGGTTGACCGGTCGGCACGCGGGCGAGGCCTTGGTTGCGCGGCGTCCACGTTTCGCCGCCGTCGTCCGTGCGGAACACGCCGACTGCCGAGATGCCGACCCACATCCGTTTCGGATTCCGGGGGTCGATCAGGATCGTGTGGAGGCACATGCCTCCGGCTCCGGGAAACCAACCCGGCCGGGAGGGGTGCTTCGTCAGGACGTCCAGCTCGCGCCAAGTCGCGCCGCGGTCGCGGCTGACGAAGATCCCCGCTTCCTCGACGCCGGCGAATACGGTGTCCGGCTCCGAGGGGTGACCGGGGGCGATCTGCCAAATCCGGTTCAGGCTGAAACCGGACTCCTTCGAGTAAGAGGGGCCGTGTTCGACTTGCGTCCAGCTCTCGCCGAAGTCGTCGGACACGCGGATCGTCGCCCCGTAAGCGGCATGGGAAGTGCCGGCGTAAATCCGGTTGCCGTGACGGCTGTCCCCGAGCACGCTGTAGACTTCCCAGCCCGGCAGGAAGGGCCCTTTGAGGCTCCATTCTTTGCGGTTCGCATCTGCTGTGTACATGAATACGCCTTTGTTCGTGCCGACGAGCAAGACCATTCGTTTTGCCATTTTGGTTTAAACCTCCCGTGGTTGGTGACGGTTCCGGGATGCGTTTTCTCTACCGTTGGAAATTCGTTGGCAGACAGGTGAAATCCTGCCTATGGGAAGGCGGGATATTAGGTATTTAAGCGAGTTCGGTGAGGATGTATCAGATTCGGTGGCAGATGAGCGAGTAGATTAGCGCGTGTGACGCGCTATTTCGGCGGATTGGCGGGGGAACGCGCCATTTAGCGCGGGTGGCGCGCTATTTTGGTGGATTGGCGGGAGAGCGAGCAGATTAGCGCGGGTGGCGCGCTATTTCGATGGATTAGCGGAAGAGCGGGCCGATTAGCGCGGGTGCCGCGCTATTTCGATGGATTAGCGGAAGAGCGGGCCGATTAGCGCGGGTGCCGCGCTATTTCGGCGGATTGGCGGGGGAGCGTGCCGATTAGCGCGAGTGCCGCGCTATTTCGGAGCAGCAAATAAGGTGCACGAAATTAGTGGACGTGGGACACTATTTCGGCGCTTCGATGGGAGAGCGGGCAATTTAGTGGACGTGGGACACTATTTCCGCGCATCCGGCGGCACTACGAGCAAACGAAAAAGCGGCCCCGGCGAGCGGGGCCGCTTCAACACAATAGCGTTAAGAGAAGAAGGCCGGCAAATACGGTTTGTTCTTCTCGAGCATCTCGTTCAGCAGCGTTTTGGCGACGCTGACGGACGGAACGAGCGGATGGTGCGCCAGCGCTTGCAGCGCAATGCCGCGGTCGCCGGTGACGGCGGCTTCGATCGCGAGGCGCTCGTAGGTTTTCACCGCGTGGATCAAACCTTTGACTTGCTCCGGCACCTTCGTGACCGGCAGCGGGATCGGCCCCTGGCCGGTCACGACGCAGTTGACCTCGATGCACGCGTCCTCCGGCAGGAAGTCGAGAATCTTTCCGTTGGTGACGTTCAAGGTCTGGATGTCGCGACGATCGTTATACAGCGAGTCCATCAGGTTGACGGCCGCTTCCGAATAGTAGGCGCCGCCGCGTTTCTCGAGCTGCTTCGGCTTCTCCTGCAGATTCGGATCCTTGTACAGCTCGAACAGCTCGTCTTCGACCCGTTTGACGACCTCGGCTCTCGTCCCGTTCGCCCGTAACGACTCGAGCTGCTCGGCCAGCATTTCCGGCGTCATGTAGTAATATTTCAAATAATAGCTCGGCAAGCCGCCCAGCGTGCGGAGGAAGTCCGGATCCCACTCGGTGGCGGGCACGTTTTTGCCGGTAAACTCTTCGCGCCGGTCCAGCAGCTCCGGCAGCTTGTCTTCGCCGGCGACTTCGATCCGCGTCACCCAGTGCAGATGGTTGATCCCGACGAACTCGGCGTAAATCCGGTCGATCGGCGTATCGTATTTGCCGCTCAGCCACTTGTACATGCCGATCGGCGCGTTGCACAAGCCGATGCTTTTCACCTTAGAGTAGCGATGGATCGCTTCGGTGACCATCCCTGCCGGGTTGGTGAAGTTCAGCAGCCAAGCGTTCGGGCTCAGCTCTTCAATGTCTCGGCAGATGCCGAGCAGGACCGGAATGGTGCGCAGCGCCTTCATCATGCCTCCCGGCCCGGTCGTTTCCTGGCCGATGACGCCGTGCAGATTCGGAATATGCTCGTCCCACTTCCTCGCTTCGAGCAATCCGACGCGCAGCTGCGTCGTGACGAAATCCGCGCCCTCGATCGCGCGCCGCCGGTCCAGCGTCAGATGGACGTCGATCGGCAGCCCCGACTTCGCCACCATCCGCTTCGCCAACTCGCCGACGATTTCCAGCTTGTGCCGGCCCTCCTCGATGTCGACGAGCCACAGCTCCCGAACCGGCAGCTGCTCGTAGCGCTTAATAAAACCTTCCACGATTTCGGGCGTATAGGAGGAGCCTCCTCCGATGACTGCGATTTTCAACCCTTGTTTCACTTGGATACGCCTCCCTTTCCTTCTGTTCCTTCTCCGTTTTCCGGCCGAAGCACAGCAACAGCCTCGAACTCGGCCACGCCTTTCAGGTTTTCATAAACTTCCGAAGGCAACGAACCGCCCGAGGCCTCAAACGCCATCCAGACCGCGCCGACGACAGGCTCCACGCTCAACCTCACGAGGGAGGCATCCGGCGCCGCTGCCTTCAAGGCCTCGCGGATCGGCGCATGGACGAAGTCCCCTTTGCCTTTCGCGAGAATGCTTCCGGCGAGCACGACGTCGAAGCCGTCGTTCTCCATGCCGAGCCGCCGAACGACCGCAACCGCAGCCCGGCCGAGCTCCTCGCCCTGTACGCGCAAGATCCTCCGGGCGGTTTCATCGCCCTCCTCGGCCGCTTCGAACAGAAGCTTAACGGTATCGATCGGCGGGAACCGGTTGTGGTCGAGGTAATCGTCGAACATATCCTGCACGGACGCATACCCTAGGAACCGCAGCAATTTATCGGTCAGCAGGGTCGGATTTTCACGTCCGTCCCAAGCACGGATGACCGACCGGAACAATTCGACGCACAGCGTCGCTCCGCCGCCGAAATCCCCGAACAGGTAAGAGAAGCCGCCGCATTGGTAAAAGCCGCCTTCCCGGTTTCTTCCCGCGCTGTTCGTCCCGGAACCGCAGATAAGCACCACCCCGTAAGGACGGTCCGTGCCCGCCCGCATGGCGATCATCGTGTCGCAATTGATTTCATGGCGCGCGAATCCGAGTTCCGCGATCATCGGCCGCAAAATCCGGTAATCCGCTTCCCGGTCCGCTCCCGCCAAACCGAAGTACGCAAATTCGATTTGCTCCCGGGTAAGCCCAGCCTGCGCCAACGCCATTTCCGCGGATTCCCGGATATGACGCCTCGCTTGCTCGGCGCCGCCCTGGTGGTTGCCGTTGCCGCTTTTGCCCTTGCCGACCACCCGGCCCTGCTCGTCGACGATCAAGGTGTACGTCTTGCTGCCGCCCCCGTCGACGCCCATGTAATATTTCAAAACGGCTCACTCCTAAGCTTATGTCTTATCCTTCAACGGCGGCGCGGTCGATTCCCGCACGATCAATTCCGGCTCCAACAGCACGGTGGCATTGCGTTTGGACGCCGTTCCGGCCATGCTTCTCAGCAATAGATCGACGCCGCTTTTCGCCATTTTGTCCGCCGGCTGGCGGACGGTGGTCAGCATCGGGCGGAATTCCGACGACAAAATCTGGTCGTCGAAGCCCACGACGGATACGTCCCCGGGGATGCGGATGCCTTCGTTCTTCAGCGCGTCCATCACCCCGAGCGCCACGTAATCGTCCGCCGCGAACACCGCCGTCGGCAGCGTGCCCTTCTCGATCCAGCCGCGCGCGATCCGGTAGCCCGACGAGACGTCGAACGTTGCATGCTCGACGTTCAGCGCCGGCAGGCCCGCCTCCGCCATCGCGGCCCGGTAACCCCGTTCCCGCTCCTTGCTGGAGAGGAACGGTTCCGGCCCGCGGATGTGGACGATTTTGCGGTGCCCGAGCTCGATCAGATGGCGGGTCGCTTCGTACCCGCCTTTGAAATTGTCCACGATGACGGACGGCGCCGAGGATGTCTGATGCTGATTGTCCAGCATGACGAACGGAATTCTCTTCTTCTTCAACTCCATGACGTACTCGTCTTCGCGCAAGGGCGACAGCAGGATGACGCCGTCGACGCGGTCCTCCTGGAACAAGGAACGCCTGAACGAATCGTCGTCTCCGGACGAGATCGCGAGCGCGAGGAAATAGCCATGCTCGGCCAGCCGGTCGTTAATTTCCTTCACTACGGCATCCAGGAACGAGTCCTGCAGCGTCGTCAGCGTGAGGCCGATGATGCCGGTCTTCCCTTTCGCGAGGCTGCGCGCGGCGGCGTTCGGCTGGTAATCCAGCTCTTTCATCGCCTGCAGCACTTTATCGCGGTTTTTCGGCCGGACCGACGACGAATTGTTGAGTACGCGGGAAACCGTGACGACGGACAGCCCCGATTTCCTGGCGACGTCGAAAATGCTGACCTTCATGGATCCATTCGCTCCCGTAACTACGCCAGTCTATCACCCTTATCCTACCACAACCTACTTGTTCACGCGCTCCAGCAATTTCTGCAATTTCTCCTGGATGCCCGGAAGCGCTTCGGACGCCTTTTTGTCGCCGTTCTCCACGCCGGCCAGCTCGTTGATGAACAGCTCGTTGATCTGCGAATAGTTGGAAATCAGGTGGTTGTAGGACTCGAAGCCGTATTTGTAAGCTCCTTCGAACACTTGCTTGATCTGCTCCGGATCGATGCCCTCGAAATTGCTATAGTACTTGTCGGCCGCTTTCTGGTTGACGGGCGGGTTGCCGCCGGACAGCTCGATCGACTTCTCCTGCACGTCCGTCGTCAGCAGGTATTTGATCCACTCGAACGCTTCCTTGGGATGTTTGGAGTCTTTCAAAATGAACAGCGGATCGACGTAGAGCACGCTTCTGACCTTGGGATTCGGACCTTGCGGCACCGCGGCGACGCCGACTTTGAAATTGAAGTTGCTCGAAGCCGCGAGACTCCACGAGCCGACGACAGACATGGCGATTTTGCCGGAAAGGAACGGATCGCCGAACTGGCCGGAGACCGATTTGGAGAACGCCGGCGTCGGAGACACCTTCTGATCGTAGATGAGGCCGTAAATCTTCTCATACGCGGCAACCACTTCCGGCTTGGTCAGATTGACCTGGGACGGCTTGCCTCCGTTCGTCCAGGTATCTTCGGAGTAGACATCAGCTCCGAAGTATTGCGGCCGCTGGTCGCGCTCGCCCCATCCGAAGTCGACCCCATACTGCGCTTTGGAGATGTCCGTGGAATCTACCGTCATTTTCTTGGCGTACTCCACCATTTTGTCGAATGTCCAGCTCTTGTCCTCGTAATCGGTCGGCGGATAAGGAAGACCCGCTTTGTCGAACAAATCCTTGTTGTACAGCATCACCGTTACGTAGCTGTTGAGCGGGATGCCGTACGTTTTGCCGTCCACCTTGTAGATGTTCATGACGTCTTCGGGGATGTTGTAGTCCGAAGCCTTGAAGCCGTCCATGAGCGGAGTCATGTCCGCCAGCATGCCTTTGTTGTAATACTCCATGAACCCGCCGTAGCCCCAGTGGGACGTGACGTCCGGCGCATTGTGCGCCGCGATGGAAGACTGGAGCTTCGAGTCGAATTGCTCGTAAGGCGCTTTGGTCACCTTGACCTTGATGTTCGGATGTTTCGCTTCAAAATCGGGGATCAGCTTTTCCACGAACGTGCGGTCGGGAGAATCGATCGTGTAGTGCGTGATCGTCACGGTGTCGCCTTTGCCGCCGCTGCCGCCTCCGCATGCCGTTGCCGCCAATGTGAAGACGAGAAGCACGGAAGCCAGAATGACGGCCGTTTTGCTGCCTTTCGTTTTCTTAATCATGGTCTACCCCCATCGATATGGATTTGGCGTATGTGAATTCACTTGATGCCGGTAAGGACGATTCCCTGCACGAACCTCCGCTGCGCAAGCGCGAAAATGACCACGATCGGCAAGGTCGACAGCAGCGAGGCGGCCATCAGCAGATTCCAAGGCGCGATCCGGAATTTCGAGGACAGCATGGCGGCCATCCCGATCGGAAGCGTGAAGTTCTCCTGCGAATCCAGATACAGCACCGGGGAGAGCAGGTCGTTCCAGCTCCAGATGAAGGAGAAGATCGAAACGGTCGCCAGGGCGGGCCCCGCCAACGGCAGCGTCAGGTTCCAGTACAGGCGGAACTCGCTGCAGCCGTCGATCCTCCCGGCGTCGTACAGTTCACCGGGAAGAGTCGTGAAGAACTGGCGGAGCAGGAAAATCATGTACGCCGACCCGAAAAAGGAAGGCAGGATGAGAGGCAGCAGCGAATCGTGCAGCCCCAGCTTGGTGAAAAGCAGGAATTGCGGAATCATGATCGCGGGATACGGAAGCATGAGGGTACTGAGCACGAGCATGAAGAGAAAGCCGCTCCCTTTAGCCCGGTAACGGGCGAAACCGAAGGCTACGAGCGATGAAGAGATCACGGTGCCGACCACCGAGAATACCGCGACGATCAAGCTGTTCGCGTATTGCTGGCCGAACTTGATGTCGCTGTTCGCGAACAGTTCCCGGAAATTGCTCCAGGCGAAAACTTCGGGAATCCACCGCGGCGGGTATACGAGCATTTCCTTGGTCGTCTTGAGCGCCGTCGACAGCATGAAGACGAGCGGAGCGAGCATGGCGGCGGTCACGGCGAGCAGAATCAGGAAAAGGAGCAGCCGGGAAGGAAGCTGCTTGATCTCGGCCCTGTTCATCGGCTTTGCCCCCCTTCGTAGTACACGTAGCGGTTCGACAGCTTCAGGATCAGATACGTAATGGCCAAGACGGCGACCAGGAGCAGCCAGGACATGGCGGAAGCGTAGCCGTAACGGAAATTTTTGAAAGCGTTAATGTAAATGTTGTAGACATAGAACCAGGTGGAGTAATTGGGACCGCCCTGCGTGATCGTGTAAGCTTGCGTGAACACCTGGAAGGAATCGATGACGCCGATGATCAACTGGAACAGGAAAACGGGCGAGATCATCGGGAACGTCACGCTCCAGAACGACCGCCATCTGCCGGCCCCGTCGAGCTTGGCCGCCTCGTGAAGGTGCGCGGGCACTCCTTGCAGGCCCGCCAGGAAGATCAGCATGCCTCCGCCCATGCCCCAGAACGACATGATGACGAGCGCCCACATCGCGTATTTCTCGTCCAGAAACCAATGGATCGGCTCCACGCCGAACCAGGACAGGAAGTAGTTGAACAGCCCCGCCTGCGGATTGAACACCCAAAACCAGAGAAGGGACATCCCGACCCCCGAAACCATGCTCGGGAAGTACATCGCCGTCCGGAAAAACCCGCGAAAAGGCACCTTCCGATTGATCAGCAAAGCGAAGACCAAGGACAAGACCAGGGTCAGGGGGACGCTGACGAACGTGTACTGAAGCGTGACGCGGATGGACTTCCAAAACTGTTCGTCCTGGAACAGTTCCCGGTAGTTGCCCAGCCCGACATAGACGGGCGCGTGGATGATGTCATAGTCCGTCAGGCTGTAGTAGAACGACGCGGCGACCGGAAATAAAGCGAACACGAGGAACCCGACAAGCCACGGCGACGCGAACAAATAAAAATACTTCGCCTCTCGCCGCCCTTCTTTCCGTACTCTCGCCATGCAGCCTCCCCTTTCCCTCAAATGACGACAAATTTACCACGGAAGTTTAATCGCTTTAACTTTAAAGCCTAAAATAGTGCTCCAACTTTGTTTTGCTTTTGGAAGGTCCAAACCCCAACCACAAAGTTAAAGCACTTTAACTTTCATTATTATAATTGGAAGCGCATCCGTCTTTCAAGAGAAAATTTTAACCTCCGATTGGCGAAGGGCTTATCCGGGTAAAGACTGATAACCTCAATCTGCAAAGGAGAGTTATGATGAACCACAACGTGCCCAAAGGCAAATGGAAGCAGTTCAAGGGCGAGTCGAAGAAGCAGTGGGGCAAGCTGACCAAGGATGAACTGGATACGTGGGAAGGCGAAGGAACGAAGCTTGTGGGAAAAGTCCAGGAAGACTACGGCCATCTGCGGAACCGCGTAGACCGAGAGATCGACGACCATCGGAAGCATCCCGGCGATTGATAAGACGCCGCGACAAGGATGAGAGGCCGTGCCCGCCGGGCCGGCCTCTTTTATGATTCCGGCGGAAACACGCCGCGGAAACGGCAAAAAGCGGGAGCCACCCGGCTCCCGCTTCATTCGTGCCTGCTTATTGCGTCGACGTATTCGAGGACTGCGCCATCCGGACGAGCATGTGCGACAGCGCATGGCGTTCTTCCGGCTGGCCGACCTTCCACAGCTCCTGAAGAAGCTTCTCCTCGCTGTTGCGCGGCTGCTCATGCTCCGCCAAATAGTCGCCGACGCGCTGGGCGATTTTCGCCAGCTGCTCTTCGCCGAGCCCGATGTTCCCGGCCATATCGATCCGTTTATGAAGGTAGCTTTTGAACGTTTCAAAATCGCTCAAAATCCGTTCCTTCTGCCCCTCGTCCATGTTCATGATCGCGTCGTCCACCCGGCCTGTATTCACTTCGCCGTCTTTTTGCACCACATGGTTGAATTCCGACATTTGAAGTCCTCCTTCGGGGGTAAAGTGGGTATCGCTAATCTATTACACCTTACCGGCCCGTTTGAACACTTTCATCAAAATCCGGAAGAAAACGACGGTCAGCAACTGGACGATGACGTAGATCAAGAAAGAATCATAGGTGGACCAATCTTTGTATTGGAAAACGCGAAACACGACGGACAGCTTTTCGAAGCATGCCCCCAGAATAGCCCACGCCAGCACATAGAGGGGAATGCCCAAGCCCCCGATCTTCCACAGGTCGTATAAATAAATGAAAACATACCCGAAAATGGGATACATGCACCAGGTGAGAAAATCCGTAAACGTCAAAGCCGGATTGATGTTCGTATCGTAGACATCGATCGGCGGGCTGCCGATCGAATGGTCCATGCATAAAGGCGTCGCTACGCTCCATAGCATCACCAGTGCGGCGACGCTCTTCGGCAGGCGGGGAGGCAGCCGGTAGACCATGAAGTAACCGACAGCCAGGGAAGCCAGCACGAACCAAGCATTAATTCCGGGTAACCGTATCAATTCGCACACCATCTTTCCGCATGAGATAGCGGACGAGACTTACCGAACATAAGGCCGCGAGCAACACGATCGCCTTAAGCGGAATGTAAAACAGCCAACCGGCCGGTTTAAACCGGATAATCCCCCATCGGTCCAAAAACCAGCCTCCCCCGAGCAGGACGGCCAGCATCGCCAGGTAGACCGGTATCCTGGCGAGCGGCCGCAGCCGGACGAGCGCCCAATCCAGCACCCAAGCGAAGAAAAGCGAGTTCAATACCATCGTGTAGACGATCCGCACCAAGGCGAACTCCCGGTTCTCCGGCACTTCGATCCACCCCTGGTTGATCAGAAAATACGAATAGGCCGGCGCATTGACGACGATCACGGCCAGCCATATGGCGACGATTTCGAAAAGGTGGAGCCTCTTGCGTTTGAGGCAGAACGCGGTGACCAGCAGGATGGCGGCGGACAACACGACGACCATGAGCACGGGTAGAGCCCCCTCTCCATCCAATGAAAGGAGATGATGGTAATCAATATGCCCGTTTAGTCGGTTTTCCACTCGTCCGGCAGCAGCCTTTGGTACCGCGCTTGCCGATAACGATCGTCGACCAGGACGAGCACACCCTGGTCCGTTTCCGTGCGGATGAGCCTTCCTCCCGCCTGCAGCACTTTGTTGATGCCGGGATACACGTAGGCGTAGTCAAAGCCGTTTTTTCCCGACTCGTCAAAATGGCGCTTCAGCGCTTCCCGCTCCGGCCCCAGCTGGGGAAGGCCTACGCCGACCACGACGACGCCGTTCAGCCGGTCCCCCGCCATGTCGATTCCTTCGGAGAATACCCCGCCGAGCACCGCGAACCCGGCCAGCGTTTCCGGATTGGCCTCATCAAAGGCCGATAGGAAACGTTCCCGCTCCTCTTCCGTCATGAGCGACTGCTGCACGAGCGTGCGGAAAGGCGGGCCGTCCGCTTCGAAAGCTTCATAAACGGCGTTCATGTAGTCGTAGGACGGGAAGAAAAAGAAGTATTTGCCGGGACGTGTGGACGGCAGTTCCTTCAGCAGCCGGACCAGCGGCCCGATGGATCGTTCGCGGTCCGCGTAGCGGGTCGAGAGCGGCACGATCGATACGTCCCACTGCTCCGGGGAGAACGGGGAAGGAACGGACAGCCCGTAATCGTCCGGTTCCGCGCCCAGCATGTCCATAAAATAGGCGGCCGGCGTCAGCGTCGCGGAGAAATGGACGCGGGAACGGTACCCTTTGCCCGTCTGGCGAAGCAGCTCCGAGGGATCCAGGCAGAGAAGCTTCAGCCGGACATCCTGCTTGGTGACGTCGGCGTATGTCGCATACCTCTCGTCATACATGCCGCCCACCCGGACGAATGCCTGAGCCGCGAAATAAGCGTCGAGAAGCGGCTGCGGAGCGGTTTCCGATTGCTGCAGCGCCAGCTCCGCTTCCCGGACGAAGTCTTCGGCCAGCTCGAGCAGCGCAGCCGGGGTTTCCTTCCAAATCCGATGGCGGTCGCCGCTATCTTTCCGCAACGCGATAAAATGGCCGTTGATCGCTTTAGCCGCCAGATGAACGCCGGGATAAGCCGATTTGTACTCCCGTTGGAGCGCGAGGAAATCGGACTTTACGAGCTCAGCCGAGAACATTTCCCGTGCGCGGTCGACCAGGTTATGGGCTTCGTCCACGAGCAGCGCGGCCTGCTTCTTCCCTTCGCCGGTCAGCCGCTTGAGCGACACGCGGGGATCGAAGACGTAGTTATAATCGCAGATAAGTGCATCTGCCGCGTAGGCGGCATCCAGGGAAAATTCGAACGGGCAAACCCGGTGCTTCCGGGCGTATTCCTCGATGACCGGCCGCGTCATCAGCGTCTCGTTCCCGAGCATGTCGAGGATCGCGCCGTTAATGCGGTCATAGTAGCCGTCCGCGAAAGGGCACGACTCTTTGCTGCACCGCACTTCCTCCTGAAAACAAACCTTCTCCTTCGCGGTCAGCGTGACCGTCTGCAGATGAAGGCCTTGATCGCGAAGCAGCGAGAGGGTGTCCTCCGCCGCCGCGCGGGTCGTCGTTTTGGCGGTCAGGTAGAAGAAACGGCGGATCAGCCCTTGCCCGACCGCCTTTATCGCGGGAAACAACACCGATACCGTCTTGCCGATGCCCGTAGGCGCTTGGGCGAAAAGCCCGACGCCTTCTTCGATCGTCTTGTAGACGGCCCCCGCCAGCTTGCGTTGGCCTTGCCGATAAGCGGGAAACGGAAAGGACAGACCGGCGATGCTCTCGTCCCGAAGACGCGTTTGCTCCAGCGTCATGCGCGCGTAAGGAACATACGCCTCGATCGACGCTTTTACTTCCCATTCGAGTTCGTTGTAGGAAGCGTCGCGTTCGTAAACCATGCGTTCCCCCGAGTCCACGTGCACGTAGACGAGCCGGAGGCGCATTTTGGGCAATCCGTTTGCTTTAGCGTACAGATAGGCGTAACAACCCGCTTGCGCCCAATGGACGGGATATTGGTTTTCCGCGATATGCCGCGGATCCAGCACGGTGGACTTGATCTCTTCCAGCACGATCCGTTCCGCGTCCACTCTCAGGCCGTCACAACGGCCTTCCAATACGAAAAGGAGATCCCCATACGGAATCTCCGATGACAGAAACACTTCTTTCGAATCTTGTTCCCCGTAACCCTGCTGCACCTCTCGATGGACCCTGGAACCTTCCGTCATCGAGCCAACCGTCCTAAAACCCGTGGTCTCGATATCCCCGCTTCGGTGCGCGTATTCCACCAACGCGCGGACCGACAGCCGAACCGTATCCGGCATGTCAGCCTCCCGCGCGGGCACCCACGAACTCTTCCAAGTCGCGGTCCGCCTTGGACTGGTTGCATTCATTGCATGCGCACACGCAATTGTCCGGCGTCGTATGTCCGCCTTTGGCCCGCGGCAGCAGATGATCGATCGTGTCGCCGTATTGCCCGCAATAATGGCAGGTATGCTTGTCCCGAGTCAGAATATATCGACGGAAATCCTTGTTGCTGAACAGCCGGCGGATCGTATGCCGGTTCACGACGACGGCCGCCCGCTCCTTCACGAGCGTCACGGCGAGCGGGAGATCGATCTCCTGGAACCACCGGCGGCCTTTGTCCGTCCGTCCCCGCATGCGGATGAAGCCTTGCCGGGTCGGGACGAGGGCCGAAGCGTCCGTCGGGTCCGCGATCGCATGGCCGGCCGACTCCGGCTGCCTTTTGCGAGTGGCCGCAGTCGGCCGCGGCGGATGTTTGGGCATGCCGCTCCTTGGCTTGGGCGCGGGGTGAACGCGAGGCTCCGGTGCAGCCGTGGCTGCGGCCGGGACTCGGCGCTTCCGCCGCATGCAGCTCTTGCAGGTGCCCCGGCGCGCCTGCTGGCCGGCTTTGCGGCCGGTCCTCCGCGGGAAATCGTCGAGCGGCTTCATTTCCCCGCAGGCCGAGCATGCTTTATGCAAACCTTTGTCCGAGTGCGTCATGCGGCGTCCCCTCCTCTCCGTTCCGCGTTTTCGGCGAATCGCCGTTCGATTTTTTTACTGATGTACAGAGAAACTCCCACGAACAACACGACATAAATCAGCTCCGCCGGACGTTCGATGAATCGGCCGACGTCATGTCCGATGATCGAAACGGCGAAAACCATGATCGCCTTGCCGAAGACGATCGCGATCAGAAAGGACCGAAACGACATCCGGGCGGCCGCGGCGGCCATGTTGATGACCACGAAGGGGCCGACCGGGAACAGGCTCAGCAAAAACACGTAACTGAAGGCGTTCCGCCGAACCCAGGCCAAGCTTTTCTGTACCTTCGGTTTTTGCGCCCAACGGTCCAGCCAGGGATGGCCGGCAATGCTCCGCACGATCAGGAACGTCGTCACGCATCCCGCCACGATGCCGATCCAGGAATAGAGAAAACCAAGCCACAGCCCATACACCGCCGCATTTACGCCAACAATGAGAATCGTGGGCAGCGGCGGGATGAACGACTTGGCGAAGGTAAGCAGAATGCCGGGAAGGGGGCCGAGCGAACGGTATCTTTCCAGCCAGGACTTCAGATCCTCTTCCGTCAGGGAAGAGACGTAATGGGATAGACTCATGATGGCACCCGCGCGAATGTACTTATGGAGTAAGTATACCATGGGCCCGCCAAAGAAACAGGCACCTCTTGGGGAGGTGCCTGTTTGGCCGGAATTGGAGGGCGATTCATTTTTGCAGCGCAGTTCGATTTTGCACAACTGCACGGAAGAAAGTGTCCCGAGGGCAGGCTGTAGTTCGAAAATGCACAACTAATCGGGGATTTTCGGAAGGCGTTTTACAAAAAACCTCTCTAAGAGTGCAAAATCGAATAGCAGCGTATGTGCGGGTAGGCGCGTCGACTCCAAGCGTGCAAAATCGAACTGCATGCTCGCCGAGGGTGGTTGTCATACAAAAAAAACGCCTCCCCCTGTCTCAGGAGGAAGCGTTGCCGATGTATCGCAAAACCATTTGTTCCGCCTCGTTCAAGTAACGCCCGTAGTCCGCCGCCTCGCCGTCGAGAAGAAATTGCAGCGCAAGTCCGTCCCTAACGGCCCAAAACAGGTAAGTCGCCGCATTTTCGTCCAGGTCCTGCCGGCATTCGCCGGTCCGTTTGCCTTCCTCGAAAATCTCGCGCAACAACTGGATCGCCTTGTTGGAATAAGCGGCGAGCGTGTCGACGAGCGCCGGTTGGCGGGACGCGTACAGCATGAACTCGAGGTGGAACGTCATCCATTTGCGGATTTCGTCCAAGCTTTGGTTGCGGAATCGGCCGAACAGGAACCGGATTCTATCCGTCGCTCCCGGCATGTTCTTGAATTGCTCGTGAAGACTTTGGACCATCGCGTCCATCCGGCCGTTGGACATCTGGATGTACATGTCTTCCTTGCTGGCGAAATACCCGTATATGGCTCCTTTGCTCATGCCGAGATGCCGGACGATGTCCTCGACCTTCGTGGCCTGGAACCCTTTCTCCGTGAAACAGTGAAGGGCGCCCTCCAGGATGGCCGCGCGTTTCTCTTCCTTGTAGGCATCGGAAACCTTCGGTGACATGGCTGCAACTCCTAATGAAAAAATGCTTGGATCCGCTCGCGGCTCAGCTTTTTGACCACTTCGGTGACGAGCTCGGCGGTCTGTTCGAAATCCCGCCGCGACATGACCGCGTTATGAGTATGAATATACCTCGTGGCGAATCCGAGCGCAACGGAGGGGCAGCCGATGCCGTTCATGTGGAACCGCCCGGCGTCCGTCCCGCCGCCCATGCTGACCGCCGTCTGCACCGGGATGCCCAGCTCTTCGGCCGTGTCGAGCACGAGATTGCGCAAGCCGGGATGCGAGACCATGTGCGCGTCGAGCAGCACGACGATCGGACCTTTGTCCATGTCGCAGGGAACCTGCTGGCCGTCCAGTCCGGGCGTATCCATCGAGACGCCGACGTCCACCGCGATGGCGATGTCCGGCTTGACCAGCTCGGCCAGCGTCGCGGCTCCGCGCAGTCCAACTTCCTCCTGGACGGTCGCCCCCGCGAAGAGGATATTCGGATGGCTCTCTCCCTGCAGCCGCTCCAGCACTTCAATGGCCAGCGCACAGCCCGCGCGGTTATCCAGCGCTTTGCCGGCCCAAAGCCGATCCTCCTTCAGGGTGAAGAAATCCGCGGCGGGGATGATCGGGTCGCCCGGCCGGACGCCCATTTCTGAGACTTCCTCCGGACTGGTAGCCCCGATGTCAATGTACATTTCTTCCAGCTTCATCACCTTGCCGCGTTCTTCCGCGGGAAGGACGTGAGGCGCTTTGGCTCCGACGATTCCGATGACGTCGCCGCGCCGCGTTTTGATTTTCACGCGTTGGGACAGCAGGCTGTGCGGCCACCATCCCCCGAGCTGCTGGAAGCGGAGAAAGCCTTTGGGCGTAATATGGGAAACGATGAATCCGACCTCGTCCAAATGCCCTGCCAGCAAAATCCTCGGACCTTCCGCCAGCCCCGTTTTCACGCCGACGACTCCGCCCAAGCGGTCCCGCCGGATTTCATCCGCAACCGGGGCCAGCCAGCGTTCCATTTCGGTCCGCACCTCGTGCTCGAAGCCGGGTACTCCGTCAACCTCCGACAGCCGTTTCATCAACTGGGTCAATTTGTCCATGGGCTTCTTTCCTCTCAGCGTTGACTGTTGTGGTTCGGTAAAGCAAAATGCCGATCAAAGCGGCGGCAATAACGAAACCGTGGAGCGTGATGACCATTTCGAACAGGTTGAGCTTCTCCATGATCAGCGGGGCCGCGATGAAACCGAGCCCGAAGCCGAGCCGGTTCAGCACGGCGGAGACGCCGAAAATCCGGCCGCGGATCCGGTTTTCCGTCTGCTGGAACACCGTCATCAGCGTCGTCATCGCGATGGCATCGGCGATCCCGGTGGCGAAGGATGCCGGCAGGACCCATTCGACCTGCTCGGTGGCGAACATCCCGATGAACCCGAGCGACATGAAAGGCGTGGCGAGCAGGTAAATCCGTCCCGGGTGGCGGCGGAACCAGGCGATTTTCGGCATGATGAAGGTGGATAGCACGTTGCCCGCTCCCCAGGTCGCCCAAATCAGTCCGTAAAATAGCGCCTGCCGGTTCGGATCCAGCTTTTCGGCCAGGAGAGGCGCGCCCAGGTTGTGGGAACCGGCGCCGAATGTGTCGGCTAGGAACACCATGAAGACGATGAGGAGCGCGGTTTGGGTTTTGAGGAACGCCGCGACCTCCTTCAGGTCTCCCCACTGCTGCCGTAAGACGCTGCCGATGCTGCTCTTCGGGAGTGCGGCGGCGGTGTCGCTGCCTGCGTCGTTGGCTTCGGGCGGTGCGGCGCGGGCGTGATCCCACTTCATCCGTTGCAAAGCGATGGCGGACAGGAGGAAGGACAGGGAGTCGATCACGAGCACGGCTTCATAACCGAGCTGGTCCTGCAGCACACCGCCGGCGAGGAACCCGATGACCATGCTGACGGCGCCGAGGCGGGAGATCAGCGCGTTGACGTTGAGCAAATTTTGGTCCCCGTAGATTTGCGGTACTTCCGCGTTGTAGCTCACCTCGAAAAAGCTGCCCACGAGGCCCATGAGGAACCGGACGAGCAAAATCATTTCCGGCTGCGGGAACGGAATGAGCAGCAGGATGAGTCCGCACCTCAGCCAGTCCGTGACGATCATGATCTTCTTGCGGTCGAAGCGGTCGGCAACGACGCCGGACACGAACCCGGACAGCAGGCCTCCGATGACGCCGGCCGCCATGGACGCGGACAGCCAGCCGACGCTCTGGGTCGCGGCGTAAATAAGCGCGCCGAGCACGATCGTGTCCATGCGCGAGCCGAGGTCGGAGAACGCTTTCACGTAGAGGTAAAGTTTGTTTTTCATCGGGACCTCCCAGGGGGTGGGGTGGATGGGGACGCTGCATCCGGGTTTTTCCCGGTTACAACGGTGGGACAAGCGGTTTGGCGCTCTCTAGCCGGGTTTTTCCCGGTTACAGGATTGCCGTAAGACGGTTAAACCGTCTTAGGGCACCGTCCGCGCACATGAAAAGCTCCGCAAGACGGCCTCATCGCCTTAGAGTAACAACCATACGCAGGTAAGGGCTCTGTAAGACGACCAAACCGTCTTGGAGTAACTCGCTTCTGCCCTATTCGGCTATGCAAGACGGCCAAACCGTCTTAAAAGCACCTTGCCTCCAAAATAAATAAAACCGACCGGTCGTTCATTTTTATTTAAACACAAAAAAAGATCCTCCACAAGGGCGAATCTTACGATTGCTTGCGTCATGTTCCTCGTTCCACCGCGGAGGCTTAAACACATCGTCGCAAAATGTGACTTTATCGCACCACCCCAAATAAAACCGCCGATTATCGTTACAAAATGTGACTATAAACTGCCACCCCGCACAAAACCGCTCACCATCGTCGCAAAATGTGACTATTATCTGCCACTCTACGCACAGCCGCCCATCATCGTCGCAAAATGAGACCATCCAACCGACGCCCCACAACCCGATACTCCCGCAATGGAGGTTTCGTTCCGTTCCCGATTACCAAAACCGATCCAGAGGGAATCCTAAGCGGAAACGCCCGAAAGGAGGAGACACGATGGATAGCACCGGGGAATTCGTGAACAAGCTGGAGGAAAACCAGGAAAAACAGGAGCATAACCGCAAGCACGCCCAAGGCAATCCGGGCAAGCAGCTGCCCAACAAACGCAAAGGCACGATGAAATGAAAACAAGCCATGACGCCGGCGATTCGGTGTCATGGCTTTCTTCGTTTTCGGCTTACGTTTGAGGCTGCTCGCGGGCGTCGTCGTTTCCCTGAAAATCGCCGTGAGCGATGTGCTCGAGGGCCGGCCGCTTATGCCGGACATGGTCCCGTTCCTCCGAGCCTTGCACGAAGAAGGGAACGGCTCGCGCCGCCGAGTGATCCCGTTCCAGCTTGGGGGCTAGCCTATCTCGCATGAAAAACCAGCTTATAATCGGGGCGCTCCCGATCAGCAGCATCATCCAGTTGATGACCGCGGGCGCTTTGCTGATGCTCAGCGTGACGATGAATACGGTCATCCCGAGAATGCGTCCAACGTTTAACGACAGCTCCCGGAGCACGACGTATTCCGACCGCTGGCGGACGCTTTCCTCGTTCGTGCCGATCAGGTCGAACACCGACGACGTCATCGGAATCGTGAAAAACGGGATAAACAGCGAGGTGCCGATCCCGAAAATCAGCAGCGTCGTATAGTTCACGCCGAAGAAGAAAGGCAGGATGACCAGCGTCATCGCAATCGTCCCGACGAGCATGCCGATCCGGCGCCAGCGGGGCTTCAGCCATCGGCCGACCGCGAAGAAGGTCACGAACGCCACGATCTGGGTGATCAAAGAGTAGTTGCCGAGTTTCATTTCGCTGCCGGTATGGATATACACGAGAAGCCCGATCAGAACGCCGAACACGGTCTCCCGGAATCCTTGCGCGATGAGCGCTCCGATAACCGGCCGCCAAGGCGTGCGCGGGACCCGCCAGATCTTGGCCGGAAGGCGCCATTGGTATTGCCCGCCCGGCTCCCGGTTATGAAGCAGGAAGCTGACGAGCACCCCCGCGACGAAAATGCCGAGAGAGACCATGAAAATGATCCGGTACCCGCTCTCCCCCGCCATATGCGAAATGAAATAACCGGAGCCCCAAGGCGCGGCCATCCCGACCAGGGAACCCGTCACTCCGGCAAACCCATTGAATTTGTCGCGGTTGGCGGCATTCGTCGCCTCGAAATAAATCACGTTAAAGCCAAGCCAAAACAGGCCGACCGCGAGTCCCTGCACCATGCCGAGCAGCCATACATAGTTAACGGCCGCTTTGCCCAGCAGCAGCACGATGCCGTAAAAAACGGCGGAAACCCCGATTCCCAGACGGATGCAGGTGCCGCTGCGGCCTTTTTTGGCCAGGTACCCCGCTATCCAGAAGGTCACGGCCATCAAGACGTGGGTGAGCAGCGTAAACCAGCCGAGAAGCACGAAATTGCGGGAGGCTTTCCATATGTAAATCCCGAGAAACGTGCCGGACAACAGGCTGGCGGTAATGTACAAACCGTTCACCAGCAGCAAGAGCCGCGTCTGGCCGTCGAGCCGGCGGGTGCCGGCGGAGGATGGGCTTGAGGGCATGCAGGCTGGTCCCCTTTCCTTGGACTGTAGGATCGGTGCCATCCGAAGCACCGTCTTACTCTGCCCAAAAAAGAGCGGCACGAAACGAAAAAACTTCCGTTAAAGGCAAAAAGCCGCCGGTCATTCGCCGGCGGCCTTCTCTTCGAGGTTTCCGAACTGGTTCATGTACATCCGATAGTAGACGCCCTTGCGCTCCATCAATTCATCATGGCTGCCGTGCTCCACGATCTGCCCGTGGTCGATGACCATGATCCGGTCCGCCTCGCGGATCGTGTTCAGCCGGTGAGCGATGATGAACGAGGTTCTCCCCTTCATGACCTGCAGCATGGCATCCTGGATCTGGAGCTCCGTGCGGGTGTCGATGCTGCTCGTCGCCTCGTCCAGGATGAGGATCGAAGGCTTCGCCAGGATGACCCGCGCGATCGCGAGCAGCTGACGCTGCCCTTGGCTGAGATTGCCCCCGTTCTCCGCGAGCACCGTATCGTAGCCGTTCGGCAGCCTGCGGATAAAGGTGTCCGCGTTGGCGAGAACCGCGGCTTCCCGAATCTCTTCGTCCGTCGCTTCCGGATTGCCGTACCGGATGTTCTCCTTGATCGTTCCGGAGAAAAGGTACGTATCCTGAAGCACGATGCCGAAGCTTCGGCGAAGGCTGTCCATCGTATAAGTACGGATATCTCGTTCGTCGATTTCAATGGAGCCGCCGGTTACGTCATAAAACCGGGTGAGCAGGTTGACGATCGTCGTTTTGCCCGCGCCGGTAGGACCCACGAAAGCCGTGCTCGTGCCTGCAGGCGCCTCGAAGCTGATGCCCTTCAGGATCGGCACGTCGGGCCGGTAACCGAACGAAACATTGTCAAACCGCACATGCCCCGACGTGTTTTCGAGCCGGACCGCTTCCGGCGGATCCGCCGGCTCCTCTTCCTCGTCCAACACCTCAAACACCCGTTCCGCGCCGGCGATGCCGGATTGCAGTTGGTTAAACGTATTGGCCAAGTCGTTAAGCGGACGGACGAATTGCCGGGAATAGCTCAGGAAGCTGGCGATCACGCCGACGGTGATCATTTTTTCCACGGCCATCCACGAGCCGGTGATCGCGATCGCGGCGAAGCCGACGTTGCCGATCACGTTCATGAGCGGCATGAGAAAGCCGGAACGGATTTGCGCCTGAACGCCGACCTTGCACAGCTCGTCGTTGACCGCCTCGAATTCGCGGATGACCTTCTCTTCCCGGTTGAAAGCTTTGACGATGTGAATGCCGGAGATCGTTTCCTCCACTTGCCCGTTCAGCGCGCCGAGCCGTACCTGCTGCTCCTTGAATAGCGGCCCGGTTTTGCGTGCTATCGTATTCGTCAGCAGGAAAACCGCGGGCACCGTGATCAAGCTCGCCAACGTCAGCAGCGGGCTGAGGTAAAGCATCATGATGAGCGCGCCCAGGATGGAAATCGAACCGGTCATGACCTGCACGACGGCCTGGGCCACCGTGGAACTGACGTTGTCGATATCGTTGGACAGCCGGCTCATCAGCTCCCCGTGGGAACGGGTATCGAAGAAGCGCAGCGGAAGCCTCTGGATTTTGGCGAACAGCGACCGCCTCAAGCGAAGGACGATACGCTGCGACACGCCCGCCATCAACCAGCCCTGCGCGAAGGTCAGCGCCGCGTCGGACAAGTAGGCCGCCATCAGCGCGATCAGCACGATTTGCAGCTGATTGAAATCGACTTGACCGCGCCCGTTCGCCATCGTGTCGATGGACAAGCCGATCAAATAAGGACCGGCGAGCGTAATCGCGGAGTCGACGATCACCATGCAGAAGGTGAACGTGAGCAGTCCTTTTTCTTTCCCGAAGTAGGACCACAAGCGCTTCAGCGTGCTTTTCCAATCCTTCGGTTTCACTTTGGGGCCGCCTCTTCCGGGATGCCCTCCTCCGGGACCGAAGCCGCCCGCCCGCGGAGCGGGAACGGCGCCGCGCGGACCGGCCGCGTCACGAGGTGGCTGAGACATTCGCGCTCACCTCCTTGCCGATCTGGGACCGGAAAATTTCCTGATAGCTTCGGCACATCCTGAGCAGTTCGTCATGCTTGCCGATGCCCGCGATCTCGCCGTCGTCAAGCACGATGATTTTGTCCGCATCGATGACGGACGTGATCCGCTGGGCGATGATCAGGCAAGTAATCCCTTGCGCGTAGGCTTTCAGCGCCTGCTTGATCCGCGTCTCCGTCGCCGTATCCACCGCGCTCGTGCTGTCGTCTAGGATCAGGATATCCGGCCGGCGGATGAGCGCCCTGGCAATCGACAGCCGCTGCTTCTGCCCGCCGGACAAATTGACGCCCCCTTGTCCCAGCGGGGTGCCGTACCGCTCCGGAAATTTGGAGATGAACTCTTCGGCTTGCGCCATGCGCGCCGCTTGAGCCACTTCCTCCTCGGTCGCGTCTTCTTTGCCCCAACGGATGTTGCTTTCGATCGTCCCGGTGAACAGGATCGATTTTTGCGGGACGACCGCGATCTTTTCCCGCAACTCTTGCGGCTCCAGCGACCGGACATCAACGCCGTCGACGCGGACTGCGCCGGCCGAAACGTCGTAGAACCTCGGGATCAAGCTGACCAAGGTGCTTTTACCGGAGCCCGTGGAGCCGATGATGCCGACCGTTTCCCCCGCCAAGCACGAGAACGAGACTTTTTTCAGCACCGGATCCCCGGACGCGCCTTCGTACGAGAAACTCACCCGGTCGAACTCCAGCTTAGGCGCAGGCCCTCCAGCAGGCGCCGCTCCTGCCTCGCGCGCAGGTTCCCGTTCCATCCGCCGCCCTTCCTCGAACACCTCGCCGATCCGCTCCGCCGAAGCTTTGGCCCGCACGAACATGTTGAACACGAACGAGATCATAAGCAGCGAGAACAGAATCTGAGTCATGTAGTGGATGAAAGCGAGAATATCGCCCACCTGCATGCTGCCGGCATTGACGCGCAGGCCGCCGATCCAAATGATCGCCGCGATGCCGAAATTGACCGTCAGCATGACGCCGGGGCTGAACACCGCCATCACCCGCGAAGCCACCGTCGTACGCTCCCGATACTCCTCGTTCGCCCGGTCGAACTTCCCCATTTCATGGTCGAACCGGTTAAATGCTTTAACGACCCGTACTCCCGACAAATACTCGCGGGACGCTCCGTTGATCCGGTCCAGCGCCCCTTGCACCTTCGCGAACAGCGGGAACCCGATCCTCATGTTGATGAAGATGAGCAGCCCGACGACCGGAACGACGATCAGCAGCACCAACGCCAAATGGCGATTGAGATTCGCGGCCATGATGAGACTGCCGATGCAGATCATCGGCGCCTTCACGAAAATGCGCATGAGGCCGTTGACGAAATTCTGCACCTGCGTCACGTCGTTCGTCAGACGCGTCATGAGCGAGGGCCGGTCGAACTTGTCGATGCTCTCGAACGTGAACGTCTGGATTTTGCGGAACAGATCCGACCGCACGTCCGCGCCGAACCGCTGGGACACCCGGCTCGCGATCAAGTTGCGGATCGTCGCGCCAAGCGCGCCACCTGCCGTCACGAGGAGCATCAGGCCGCCCAGCCGCAGCACTTCATGCATGTCGGAGCCGGTGACGCCGTCATCGACCATCCGCGCCATGATCGTCGGCAGCAGCAGATCGGCGGCGGACTCGATCATCAAGAAGAAAATCGCGATCAGAAAAAGCTTTCCGTACTTCCGCACATAAGGACGAAAGACACCCACTCCGCACCCTCCTCTGCCTTAACAATAATACCTCGGGACCCCGAAGGCCCCCTTCCCGAAAACCCTGCATGTTTAAAGATACTGCTGTGGAAACCAAAAGTCACGACCCCCTCCCTTTGACAGCACCTTACGTTAGCGTTAATTTGGATGAAGGGATTTTTTTCGGACGAATGGGATTCGAGCGAGCTGGCGAGGAGACGAAAACGATGGGGAAAAAGGTGCTCGTGATGACCGCGGTGGATGCCGAGCGGGAGGCGGTACTGCGCGGATTGGACGGCGACGCCCGGTTTGAGGTCGCATTGGCCGGAGTCGGTCCGGCCATGGCGGCCGCCCGCACGGCGGCCAAGCTGGCCGGCGGCGATTACGGGCTCGTGGTGAGCGCGGGAATCGGCGGCGGATTTATCGGAACCGCCCCGGTCGGCAGCCTGGTCGTCGCAAGCGAAATCGTCGCGGCGGATCTTGGCACCGAGACGCCGTCCGGCTTCCTTCCGCTGGACGAGCTGGGGTTCGGCTCGGCCAGGGCGAAGCCGGACAAGGCGCTGGCGGACAAGCTGGCGCGGGCGATCGAAGGAGCCGGGCTGCCGGTCCGCCTCGGTCCCGTACTGACGGTATGTACCGTCACGGGCACGGCCGATTCGGCGGCGGCACGGGCCAGGCGGACTCCCGGCGCGGCCGCGGAAGGCATGGAAGGTTACGGCGTGGCCGTCGCCGCGGGCGAACGGGGGTTGCCGGTGCTGGAATTCCGCGCCATCTCCAACCCCGTCGGTCCCCGCGACCGCGCCGCATGGAAGATCCCACAAGCGCTGAAGGCTCTCGAAGCCGCATGCGCGTTATTACCGGAGGTGTTAGGAAACGCATGAAAATCGCTTTTTCTCCTTGTCCCAACGATACGTTCGTCTTTCATGCCTGGGTGCACGGGCTCATTCCCGGGGCGCCTGAGCTGGACGTCCTGTACGCGGATATCGATATCACCAATCACTTAGCGGCGGAACCGAACGGACCGGAAGTCCTCAAAATCTCGTACGCCGCTCTCCCTTATGTGCTGGATCAGTACCGGCTCATCCCTTGCGGGGGAGCGCTCGGCCGGGGCAACGGACCGCTCGTCCTGACGGCCGGCGAAGCGTCCGGGATCTCGAGCCCGGCGTCGCTCGCCGGTAAGCGGGTCGCCGTTCCGAGCGAGAGGTCGACCGCTTACCTGCTGTTCCGGCTCTGGGCGGCCCAGCAGGTGCCGGGCGGCTTCGGCGAGATTGTCGTGATGCCGTTCCACGAGATCATGCCCGCCGTGCGGGACGGCAAGATCGACGCCGGCCTCGTCATCCACGAAGCCCGGTTCACCTACCCGAATTACGGCCTGACGAAGCTGGCCGACATGGGAAGCTGGTGGGAAGCCGACACCGGCCTGCCGATTCCGCTGGGCGCCATCATCGCCCGACGGGACCAAGACGCGGAGCGGATCGCTTCCTGGGCGCGCCAATCCGTCGAGTATGCGTGGGCGCACCCTGAAGCCTCGAAGGAGTATGTCCTGGGGCATGCGCAAGAGATGGACCCGAAGGTGGCGCAGGATCACATCGATCTCTATGTGAACAAGTTTACCGCCGACCTCGGCGAAGAAGGCTTCGCCGCGATCGAAGCGCTGCTCGGGCGCGCCGCGCGGGAAGGCTTGGTGCCGGCGATCGACCCGGCAGCCCTGCGGTAACGAAAAAATCATTGGAACGGGGAGTCAAGAACGATGAAGACAAGCAAGCTTCGATTAACGATGTTTCTCGTACTCGCGCTTACGATGATCCTGGCGGCATGCGGCAAGAAGAACGAAACCAATGCGGGCGGCGCCTCGCCTTCCGCCTCCGAATCGGCTGCCGAATCGGCTTCTTCGTCTCCGGCCGCTTCCGCTGCGAGCGATACGGCCCCGCATTCGGACAAAAACCCGGTCGTCACGATCGAGATGGACAACGGGCACACGATCAAGCTCGAGCTGTTCCCGGACATCGCGCCGAACACGGTCAACAACTACATTTCGCTCATCAAGAAGGGCTTCTACGACGGCACCATTTTCCACCGCGTCATGCCCGGCTTCATGATCCAGGGCGGCGACCCGAACGGCAACGGAACCGGCGGCCCCGGGTATTCGATCAAAGGCGAGTTCACGGCCAACGGCTTCCAAAACGATCTGAAGCATAAGCGCGGCATCCTCTCGATGGCTCGCAAATCGCAGCCGCTCGACTCGGCAGGCTCGCAATTCTTCATCATGGTCGCCGACGCCCCGTCCCTCGACGGCCAATACGCGGCATTCGGCAACGTCTTGGAGGGCATGGACACGGTGGACGAAATCGTGAACCAGAAGATCGACCCGAGCGATCCGTACGGGACGATGCCCTTGAAGCCGATGGCGATCAAGAAAATGACCGTCGACACCAAAGGCGTGGAATACAAGGAACCGGAAACGATCAAGTAACCGAAAATGGCCGAAACGCCAGACGCCCAGGGCTCATCAAGAGCTTTGGGCGTTTTTGCCGTCCCGGTTTATGATTTTGCGGCGGTTGGTAAAAATACCGGGGACATCCATCTTCCGAAAGGCGGCGAATTGATGACTGACGAAACGCAGAACCGCTCCGGCGGTTCCGGAAACGAAGATACGCTGACCAACCGCCAAGGCCACCCGATCCACGACAACCAGAATGTCCGAACGGTCGGCAGCCGCGGGCCGACGACGCTGGAGAACTACCATTTTATCGAGAAAATCACCCATTTCGACCGCGAACGCATTCCGGAGCGCGTCGTTCACGGCAGGGGCGCTGGCGCACACGGCGTCTTCGAAGCGTATGGCAAAGTCGGCGACGAACCGGTATCCAAGTACACCCGGGCGAAGCTTTTCCAAGCAACCGGCAAGCAAACCCCCGTCTTCGTCCGCTTTTCCACCGTCATTCACGGCATCCATTCCCCGGAGACGCTGCGCGACCCGCGCGGATTCGCCGTCAAATTTTACACCGAAGACGGAAACTGGGACCTGGTCGGCAACAACCTGAAAATTTTCTTCATCCGCGATCCGATCAAATTTCCCGACATGGTCCATGCGTTCAAGCCCGATCCGATTACCAACGTGCAAAGCATGGAGCGTTTCTTCGACTTCGTCTCTCTATCTCCCGAAGCGACGCACATGGTCACGTTCTTGTTCTCGCCGTGGGGCATTCCGGCCAACTACCGGCAAATGCAGGGCTCCGGCGTCAATACGTACAAATGGGTGAACCAGGAAGGCAAAGGCGTGCTGGTCAAGTACCATTGGGAGCCGCTGAAGCAGGGCATTAAAAACCTCACGCAAAAAGAAGCGAACGAGATCCAGGCCACCGATTTCAACCACGCCACGATGGATTTGTACCAAGCGATCGAGCGGGGCGATTACCCGGAGTGGGAACTGTGCGTCCAGATCATGGAGGACGGCGAACATTCAGAGCTCGATTTCGATCCGCTGGACGATACCAAGCTGTGGCCGAAGGATCAGTTCCCGTTCCTGCCTGTAGGCAAAATGACGCTGAACCGCAATCCCGAGGATTACTTCAACGAAGTGGAGCAAGCGGCGTTCGGCACCGGCGTGCTCGTGGACGGCCTGGACTTCTCCGACGATAAAATGCTGCAAGGCCGCACGTTCTCGTATTCCGACACCCAGCGGTACCGCGTCGGCCCGAACTACCTGCAGCTTCCGATCAACGCCCCGAAGGCGAGAGTCGCGACCAACCAGCAGGGCGGCCAGATGCAGTACAAGGTCGACCGCGCGCCGGGACAAAACCCGCACGTCAACTACGAGCCCTCTTCGCTGGGCGGGCTCCGCGAGGCGCCGCGGGACGGCAAGCCGCACGAGCCGGAATATAACGCCCGACTGGTCCGGGAGAAAATCAGCCGGACGAATGATTTCGGGCAAGCCGGGCAGACGTACCGGGAGTTCGAGGATTGGGAGCGCGAAGAGCTGATCGCCAATCTGGCCGGCGCCCTCAGCCAGTGCAAGGAGGATATCCGGGAGCGGATGATCGGCTACTTCACGCAAGCCGATCCGGAATACGGACGGCGGGTGAAGGAAGCGATCGTGAGCGGCGCAATGTCGGACACGATCTCCGGCGCGGATAAGAAGAATTCCGGCCAGATGGGTCACCAAGCCGATCCGTATTGAAAATGTTACGTTCGAAGGCCGCCCGGCAAGGGGCGGCCTTCGCGATATTATGCGCGCTTTAAGCGGTTACCGCGCTCGATACCGCCTTCGCTGCGGGCTTCCTCCACATCCACAGCGTCAATCCGGCGTAGAAGAGCACGACGACCAAGCTCATGTCGCCGGAGACATAAGCCGCGGCATCCGACTTGTTAACATACAGCTCCGCCAACACCGCCCAAGTCAGGTTGTGCGTCGTGTGCATCATGGAAGCCGTCCATACGCTCCCCGTTTTCAGCCGAAGCCTTCCGATTACCGGAGCCAGGAACATCGTGCTCAGCACCATGAGCGGGAACAGGATCCATACGTTTTCGCCGTCATGGTATTCCGTCGTGTTCAAAATGATGGGAGCGTGCCAGACGCCGTGAAGAAGCCCGTTCAGCAGCAAGCCTTTGCGCTCGTTGTTCCCGACCATCCTCGGCAGCAGGTAACCCCGCCAGCCCACTTCTTCCCCAAGCGATTCGAACAGCACCGATTTCACGTATACGATGACCAGAACGATCGGAGCCGCGCTCCACTCGAAGCCGAACAGCTTGTCCGGCACCCGCCATTCCGACAATCCGAACGCCCAGGCCGCCGCATAGCTCAAGGCCAGCGGAATCACCGGCACGATCAAGGCGAACGGCCAGCCGCGCAGCCCCAGCTTATGAAGGCCGAGCTTCTTCCAGCCTTCCTTGCGGTATCCCTCCTTAGTCAGCACCATCGTCATCAGCAGAGCGGCCAGCATCGGAGTGAACATGTAAACCGTCGAGCTGATCCCGGCGATGTAACTGAAGCCTACCCCCAACGCAAGTACCATAATCGCGAACAGCCAAGCTTTTCCGGAATCCTTCAAGTTGTCGAACATGGGTTTATCTCCTTATTTTCGAGGTCGTGATTTAAGAGGCTTATCGCCCTTCGAAAACAAGGTAACAAAAAAAAGTCACCCCCTGGGAGTGACTTTCGGATAACTTGAAGTCACGATTTGAGCCGCCGGCGGTTAGCCGAAAGTCATCCGTGCCCTTCCCCGTCAAAATACGGTTGCGCTCTTGGCGATCTTCATCGCCTCGTCTTCCTGCACCTGCTTGGCGTCGAAGCGAAGGTCGTACACGACTTTCTGATCGGCAAGGAAAAAGAAATAGTGCAGTTCTTCTCGTTTGCCGTCTTCCCCTTCGCCTTCTATCGTGAGCTTCGCTTCGATCGTTTTCACCGGAAAATCCTTGAGCTCGGTTTGCGAGTCGACGGTTGCGCCATTCGGCAGCAGCCCTTCGAGCGTATCGTTGTAGCCCAAACCATCCAGGCCGCCGACCGGCGTTCCTCCATTTTGGAAGGTGAACGATTCTTCCCCGTTTTGCGTCGTCCATGCCGAAGGCAGGAGGATGGAAAGGTGAATGGCCTTGACCGGCGTGCCCTTGTCCAAGGGCGCAGCTTCAGGCTGTGCAGATCCCGACGCGGATGCGGACGGGGCCGCAGAGGAAGGCGAAGCCTCTTGGTTCGATTTCGCGGTGCTGCAGGCCGCTGCCGTGAGCAGCAAGCCCGCGGACAGCAGAATCAGGAATCTTTTCATCATGACGGTCATCTCCTAGCGGTATGCGATGTTGAGTTCTTGCAGCGCAAAATGCGGGCCTTTCTCTTCGTTCGTGTTGCGGGAGAACACAATGCGGGCGCCGTCCGGCGACCAAGCCGGGCTTTCTTCGGAACTAATGGCGCTGACGGTGTATGCGGCCGACGTCTCACCTTTGGCGTCGGATTCGGCCAGCAGGCGCTTGATCCTATCTTCCGGGTAAATACCGGTCGTCAGCGGCGTCTCCTTGCCGCTCTCGGCGTTCACCGCCCACAGCTCTTGATACGTGACGTCAGCCGTGAAGGTTTCCTTTCCTTTCGCGTCCGTCCGCAGGGCGCGATGCTCGATCCGGGTTTTGACGAACGCGATGAACGGGCCGTTCGGGGACCAAGCCGGCTGGCTGCCGGAGACGAGAGCGCGGTCATGCCCGCTGCCGTTGACGTCGACGATATGGATCTCCGTTATGCCCGAATCCGTCGGCGCCGCGTAGGCGATTTGGCTGCCGTCCCGCGACCACGAAGGCTCCTTGCCTTTCGCAACGGCGGTAAGGCCGGTACCGTCGGCGTTCACGATCATGACCCTCTGCTCCTGCACAACGCCTGTTTCGTCCGACAGCGTCGCATGGGTGGCGGTGAAGGCGATCTTCTTGCCGTCGGGGGACCAGACGGGGCTTTCGTACGCCGTATCGTCGTCGCCCGGTTTGGCGATTTCCTTCGGTGCGCTTCCATCGCGTTGGACAACCCATAGGCCCGGCGAAGAAGGCCCTGGCGTGCCGGACTCGTAACCCACGAATGCTGCCAGGCTGCCGTCCGGCGACCAAGCCATATCCCGCATGTAAGCGAAGCCGAGCGGGAAAGCCTGCGATGTGTAGTCGACCCGATTCCAAACATTCACCCGATCATCCGTACCGTAGGTGACGGTGTCCAGGTTCCCGGCATACCGCGGGTAGAGGGCGGCCTGTACGCCCAGATCCGCGAGCTCTCCGCTGCCGGTCACCCGGATCTCGGAGGCGCTGACCGTCTCGCCGGACCACCACTGGCTGGAGAACACGGCCGCCGCGACCATCAGCGATGCCGCCGCCGTCAGCCAACCTCGCTTTCGCCAGGACGGACGTACCCGGCGCGCCGGAGGCGCCTCCTTCACGACCGTCGGTGTCGCTTTCGTTTCCTGCAGGATCCGCTGCCAGCCCCGCTCTTCGAAGCCCGCCGAAGCCGGCTCGAACGTACGGGCGGAACGGACGCGCTCGATCGTTTCCGCGATGCCCGCCAGTTCCGGGTCGGCGGACAACAACCTTTCCCAATCTTGCTCCTCGTCCAATAAGGCCGATACCTGTCGTTCCCTTGCATCGGTCATGTGATCATCTCTCCTTGCCCGGCCTTGATGCCAAGCGCTTGTTGAATGGTTCGTATCGCGCGGAATTGCAGCGTTCGAACGGAGGTTTCGGTTTTGCCGGTCAGTTCCGCGGTTTCCCTGACGGAATACCCTTGGATCAGCCGAAGCCGGACGATCGTCCGCTGGTCTTCGTTCAGGACGTCCAGCGCCTGGCGGACCTGCTCGTCGTGAATGTACCGGTGTTCCGGATCGCCCGATCCATCGTCACCTAAGACCCTGTCGTCCATCGCCACCGTTTGGGCCCGGCTTTTGTCGCTCCTCCACCGGTCGATGATGAGCCGCATGGCCGTCCGTTTCAGCAAACCGACGATCGGGGAGTCCGCGTAATCCTTGCCGCTGCGCATGAGGCGGATGAAGGTCTCCTGCGTCAAATCCTCCGCTTCCTGCCTGCTTCCGACTTTGTAGTAAATGTATCTGTACGTTTCCTGCCAATGTTCTTTCCAGATGCTTTCCCAGTCCAACATGATCGATCCTCCGTGAATAAGAGCCGGCTCTGTCATTGTAAACGAGCGCCGTTTCATTTCGTTACAGGACCGCGCAAAAAAAACGCCTGCCCCCTCGGGACAGGCGTTCGGATTCAAGCTTCGTCGGATTCGACGTACCGCTGGAGAGCGGCCAATTTGTTTTCCCAATAACGTTCGAAATAGTTCAGCCAGCGTTTGAGCTCAAGCAGCGGATCCGGATCCATGCGGTACCGGGTTTCCCGGCCGACCTTGCGCTCCTTGACGAGGCCGGCGTCGGCGAGGATGCGCAGATGTTTGGACACGGCCGTGCGGCTCATCGGAAAATGCCCGCTGAGCGCGGTCACTGGCATCTCCCCTTCGTCGAGCAGCAGCAGCAGCTTGCGGCGGGTCGGATCGGCAATCGCTTGGAAGACGTCGTGTTTCGGCAACGTCTCCGGCATTTCAGCCCTCGATGAACTGAGCCAGTTTGTTGCCGATACCGGACCAGCCGTTCGCCATGATTTCGCGCACCTGCGTGTGCGGTTGGTTGAATTCGGTAACCTTCTCGGCATCCCAACCGCCGTGGATCAGCGTGAATTCCGTGCCGCCTTCCGGCAGCTCCTTCAATTCGAACGTCAGCGTCCAATCCTTGCCCCAGTTGAATGACACGCGATTCGGCGGATCGATGACCGTCACTTTGCAAGGAGATTGGCCGAACGGGCCGGCTTCGAGATGGAACTCATGGCCGACGACCGGCTGGAAGTCGTTCGGCATGAACCAAGAAGAGATGCCTTCCGCCGTGGAGACGGCTTCCCATACTTTGGAGATCGGCGCTTTCAATACTTTCGTCTGACGAATATCCGGCAATGTTTGCGACATGATGTTATCCTCCTTCTGTTACGAAACCATTTGGTTTCACTTCATGAGATCGATTATACGAAACTAAAAGGTTTCATGTCAACTGGAAGATACTCGGGTTCAAATCCGGTGTTTTCTTCGCTCAATGACCGGGAACTCCCCGATGCGCAGCTTGGCGCCGGCATAGGGAACGAGCGTAAGCTCCACGATCGGCGACCCGTCCGTATCCGGCACGAGCGGCGGCGTCCCGGCGTTGTTGCCTTCCATCGCCCAATTCCGCACCGGCTGGCCCAAAGCGGTGATGCGCACCGGCGACTGCGATGCGTCGAACGGCTGCTCCGGAAGCTCTGGGATGTCTTCCTGCCGGTTGAACCGGAACTCCGTGCCTTCAAGGAGCCCGTACTTCCAAGGGGAGGCCGGGTAGATCTCCCAATCTTGAAAACGTGCGCGGCGGGTGAGCTGCTGCCAGTTCTCGCCGATCGGAAGCGCGTAGACGAGCGGGCCCCGCTCCACGCTGACCGCGTTGAAATGCCGGCTCTCCGTGCGGATTTCCATCGGCAGTCCGATCACGACCGTGTCGCCGTCCGCCCATTCGCGATGCAATTGCACGTATCCCTTATCCGGGATCCCGGCTACGACCGGAGTTCCGTTTACCGTAATGGTCGGTGCCGCGCACCAGCCCGGAATTCTCAGCGCAAGCGCGAAGGTCGCGGGACGATCAAGCGACAGGCGCAGAGTCGCCTCTTCCCGGAACGGATACTCTCCCTCCACTTTCATCCGTAATTGTGCCCCATCTCCAACCCGGGCACTCACTTCGCACGGGGCGTAGGACACTGCGGCCAATCCGCCGCGCCCGTCGGCCACCCACAGATGCGAAGCCAGCTTGGGCCAGCCTTGGTGCATGTTGGCCGTGCAGCAACCGAAGTTCGGCTCCAGGCCGAACAGGTTCGCTTCCGGCCCGTTGCTCCAGGCGCGCGGCGCGACGTTGCACACGATCTGGTTCACCTGCTGATCGTACTGGTGCGAGGTCCAATCCTTCGAGATGGCCGCGGGAAGCGCGTTAAACGCCACTTTTTCCAAAATGTCGCCGTACCGGCCGTCCCCGAAAACGCGGACCAACTGCTCCATCGTGAACATGTATTCCACGACGGCGCACAGCTCTACCCCTTGGCTCGGGTGCGTGCCGGACAGCCATTCGTCCCCGGAAAACATGCCGTGAGCCTGTCCGTGATACGTCATCAGGCTGTCGATGCCGCGGTCCACGGCTTCTTTGAGTTCCGGCGTGCCGTCCAGCTCGTATTGAATGGCCGGCGTTTTGAGCCCCATGGCCACGTTTACCACATGGGTGCGCCAATCCCACTGCTCGACTTTGCGCCAGTACGGGAAGTTCCGGAAAATGCCCGTCCAATCCGTCGTCTGCTCCGCGATCACTTCCGCCAGCTCCAGCAGCATCGGATCCGGCTGACGTCTGTGCAGCCACAGCACGCCCAGCAGCAAGTCCGCGCCCCGGGCTTCCGCCCAGCCCCGCAGCGGCTGCTCGCCGATCGTCCGGTTCACGTAACCGAAAAATTTCGCCAGAAAAGGAACGACCCGCTCGTCCCCCGTCGCTTCCTGATACTGCGTGAGCACCTTGACCATGATCGTCAGGTGCCACCAATCCTGCTTTTTGTCCACGTCGTGATTAACGGTCGCGATGTGATCCGGACCGAAATTCCCTTCTTCCCGCTGGCTGCCCAGCGTCCATTCGATCCACCGGCCCGCTTTGGCGATCAGCTTCTCGTCCTCGAGCAAGTACGCCAGCGGCACCAGCCCGTCGAGGTAATAAGGGCCGCGTTCCCAACTGTCTCCTTGGCCTCCGATCCAGCCGTTGTCCGGCCCGACGTCCGGCCAATGCTCCTCCAGATGCCCGGTCAGGCCCTCCGCCTGAATGCGAAGTTGGTTTCTCAGCCAGCCTGCAGGTTTGATGCTTCCGAGGGGCAGCGATTCGAATGCGGTCGGATATACGTTCATGTTCGCTCTTCCTTCCCTGATGGAATGATGCGTTCGCGACCACTATACACCTCTTTCGCACCCTGTTCCTATACACGATCGCACTTCGTTTTTATCCTATCGCAACATTGTTGGAGTTTGGGCGGTTTTCCGTTCCGGCTCTTCAGCGTTACAATAGAGACATGAACGAGTTGAGAGGGCGTGCTCCGAATGTTGCGATTCGTATCTCCACCCATGCCCCATATCACGTTGGGCGGAGAAGATACCTACCCCGTGGGAGGCACGCATCCCAACCGCTCGCAAATCGGCGTTTTCGACCTCCTCGTCGTCACGAGAGGGGGATTGTTTCTCGAGGAAAACGGCATCGCGCATGACGTGCCCGCCGGCCATTACGTCATCCTGCGGCCGGACATGCCGCATCGGACGCGAATGCCTTGCCGCGAAGAAACGCATTTTTACTGGATCCATTTTCATACGGTCGGCAGTTGGAGCGAGACGGAAGAGCGGCAGCCGCTGTCGGCTATCGACGACGGCAAGCCGTATTCGCCGATCGAGTCCTTCTCGTTCTATCTGCCCGCGCACGGCTCTTGGATGAGCTCGCCCGGCGTTCCGGAGCTGATCCGGCGCTTGCTGCCGCTTCAGGATGAGCAGTCGGCAGTCTCCCGATGGAAGCAGCAACAGCTGTTCCATGAGCTGCTGCTTCAGCTTCAGCAGGAAGCGGAGCCGCCCTCAGACAGCCCGCATTATGCGGTCGCCGAGAAAGCGGCCGCCTTCCTCCGCGACCATTACCGCGAGGAAGTCGGCTACCGCCGGTTGTCCGAGGCGCTGCATTTTCATGCCAACTACATTTCCATCTGCATGAAGCGAACGTTCGGCTGCACGCCGCTCGACTATTTGACCCGCCATCGGGTCGAACAAGCGAAACGGCTGCTCATCCATACCGACGGAAAAATCGGCGGCATCGCGGAGGAGACGGGGTTCGGCTCGTTCCCTTACTTCGTGCGCTGTTTTACGCGGTACGCGGGCATGACGCCCAAAGCCTTCCGCAAACAGTACCGGCAGACGGAGCCGGGGGCTGAGCGCATGCAAACCTTGCCGGAAATTTGATATGCTAATACAACGACCCTACGAAACGGAGGCTGATCTCATGACCGCGGGAATACCCGGTATTACTTTGTCCGTCCTTGATTTGGCTCCCATCGTCGAAGGCGGAACCCCGGCGGAAGCCCTCCGCAACACGCTGGACCTCGCCCGCCATGCCGAGCAATGGGGTTACCGGCGCTACTGGCTGGCGGAGCACCATAACATGCCGGGCATCGCCAGTTCGGCGACGTCGCTCGTCATCGGCCACGTTGCCGCCGGCACGGAGAAAATCCGCGTCGGCTCCGGCGGGATCATGCTGCCAAACCACGCGCCGCTGGTGATCGCCGAGCAGTTCGGTACGCTGGAGTCGCTCTACCCCGGCCGGATCGATCTGGGGCTCGGCCGCGCGCCCGGCTCCGACATGCGGACGGCCCGTGCGCTTCGCAGAACGCTGGGCAGCAACGGGGACGATTTTCCCGAGCTGCTGAGCGAGCTTCGCGCTTATTTCGATCCTTCGTTCGAGCCGTTCACGCCTGGAGTTCGCGCCATTCCCGGAGAGGGTCTCGACATTCCGATCTGGCTGCTCGGCTCCAGCGGATTCAGCGCCCAATTGGCGGCCCGGCTGGGACTTCCGTTCGCGTTCGCCAGCCATTTTGCGCCCGAGTACCTGTTGCCTGCCTTGGAGCTCTACCGCAGCAACTTCCAGCCCTCCAAGGACCTCGCCAAGCCGTACGTCATGGTCGGCATGAACGTCATTGCCGCCGAAACGGAAGAAGAGGCCCGCCGGCTGGCGACCTCTCCTCTGCAGCAGTTTTTGAATATCATCCGCGGCCGGACCGGCCAGCTCAAGCCCCCGGTGGATAGCATGGACGGATTGTGGTCCGAACAAGAGAAAATGATGGTGGAGTCCATGCTCCGTTACGCGATCATCGGGGACCGAAACACGATCCGCGAGAAGCTTCCCGCGTATCTGGAGGAAACGAAGGCCGACGAGATCATCGTTACCGCGCAAATTTTCGACCATCAAGACCGGTTGAAATCGTATCAAATCCTCGCCGAGACCGTTCTCGGCTAACTCAAAAAGGGTAGAGCTCGTTGAGCTCTGCCCTTTTTTTCCTCTATCTTTGGTGATGTGCCGAATAGCGCGGGTGGCGCGTTATTTCGTTGCGATTTCGAAAGTGCGTGCCAAATAGCGCGGATGGCGCGCTATTTCGACGGAATCGCGGAACATGAGCGAACGGGATACCCGAGTCAGGCGACTTTTAGACATGCGATTCCCCTCTTCACCCAGCCACGCCCGCTTCCACCCCGGCCTCCACCTTCCGCGGACGGAACAAAAACCCCAGCAGCGCAAAACCCAAAAACGCGAATCCCAAGAACAAAAAGATGCTGTGAATCGAGACATAGCGGATCCCGTATCCTCCAAGCATAGGGCCCATCACGCTGCCAATGCTGAAGTGGATCGAAGCGATCACGTTCGCCGCGGGCAGAATCGGCCGGGGCAGGATGTCGGCGGCGTAGGCCAGGCCGAGCGAATAGAACGAGCCCACCACCCCGCCGGCGACGGCGAACAACAGGAACAGCAGCGCAAGCGAACTGCCGGCCAGCGGAACGCACAGAAATGCCGCCGATCCGATCACGGCGCAGCCGACGAGCACCGGTTTGCGGCCGATCCGGTCGCTCAACATGCCCAACGGCAGCTGCAGCACCAGGGCGCCGATACCGAATGCGAGCAGCAGCAAGGAAATCCAGTCCTCACGCAAACTGATGCGAAGGCCGTACAGCGGAAAGCTGCTGTTCATGGAGGCTTCCATAAGCCCGTACAGCAAGCTCGGAATCAGCACGAACCAAGCCAGCCGGTACGTCCGGACGAACCGGTTCTCCGACGACTCCGACTTGCCCGCCCGTTCGACGTGTTCGTTCGGAATCCGCAACAACAGCAGCAATACAGTCAGGAAGAATACCCCGTTGACCAGGAACGGCACAGCCTGGCCGAACGGCAGCAAGTTGATCCCCAGCGGGCCCACGCTGAACCCGACCCCGTATGCCATGCCGTACAGCGAGATGTAACGCCCTCTCCGGTCCGCCGGACTGGAGCTGACGATCCACAGCTGCGTGGCGAAGTGCAAGGAACTGTCCCCGATGCCGATCAGCAGCCGAAGGACGAACCACAAACCTAAAGATTGGCTCACCGGAAACAGCAGCATGGAAACCGCCACCAACCCGATGCCCGCCAAAATCACCTTTTTATATCCGAACCGCAGCACCGGCTTCTCCACGAAAAACATCGTACAAAATATACCGATATACAAAGCCGCGGAATTGATCCCGTTCATATCCGAGGATACGCCTGACCGCTCCAACAGGATGGACAACAGCGGCAGCAGCAGGCCTTGGCTCATACCCGCCACGACGACGACTAGAAGCAAAACGATGAAGCGATATTGCGCGGAGATGGCCTTCACTTTCTATTCCCCCGAAAACAAAATGAAAAGTGGCTCCCGGAGCCACTTTTCACATGGTAACACGCTTATTCGCGATACGCCATCATCCGTACTGATAAACGCTGTTGGTGAATGCATCCATCATGAGGCTCAGATGGATCATCTCCGTCTTGCGCTCTTCATCCGCCGCACCCATCGCATAGAAGATCGGCACGAAATGCTCCTTCGCCTGCGGAGGCACCGCGATTTTGGCATAAGGCGCAAGCTCTTCGTAACGGAACAAGGAATCGAGGTCCCATTGCACCATGTGATCCTTAAGCCATTGCTCGAAACCGACGGCCAAAGCCTTCACCGCCGCCTTATCCTGAACGCCGAACAAGCCGAAATTGTGCACCGTCACGCCGCTGCCGATAATGAGAACGTCTTGTTCCCGCAAAGGGGCGAGCGCCTGGCCGATCCGGTACTGCTCCTCGGGAGTCAGATCCGGATTGACCGACATGGCGATGAGCGGAATGTCCGCATTCGGGTAGATCCGGTTCAGGATCGTCCACGAGCCGTGGTCGAGCCCGCGCTTCGTTTCGGCGCGATTTTCGATCCCCGCGTCGGTCAGCAGCTGCTGAATTTGCCGGGACAATTCCTTATCGCCTTTAGCCGGATAAACCACCTGATAAAGCTCGTTCGGGAATCCCCCGAAATCGTAAATCATCGAATAGTCGTCGATTTCGCTGACCATTTGGACGCGGCTCTCCCAATGCGCGGAGAACAACACGATCGCTTTGGGGCGCGGAAACGTACGGCCCAGCTGCTCCAGGAATTGCGCGTATTCGCTTTGCTCAATGGCCACCATCGGCGAGCCATGGGCTATGAATAGGGATGGAATCATAAGTTTGAACCCCCAAACTGAACTTGAATTAAGCACAGTATAGTCGGAAAAGAAACCCGAGTCAAGCCGGAGCTTTATCGGGCAAGCGACGCGGCCGCCCGGGCCGCAATATCGGCTATCGTATAGCGTGCATAGATTTCCAGCATGCTATTCTCCGTCTGATCGGTCATTTCGCGGAACACCGATTTGACGGCTTGTCCGTTCGGGCAATCGGTCGTCGACTCCAGCAGGCCCGTCTTGAGCGGATCGCTCATCTGCACGGCGCGGTAGACGTCGGCGACCGTAATCCGGTCGGCCGGCTGGGCGAGAATATAGCCTCCGTCCCTACCCTCCCGCGCCTCGACGAGCCCCGCCCGAACGAGCGGGGACATCATCCTGCGCATGAACGTCGTGCCCGATTTCATGTTCTGGGCGATTTGCTGGCTGGGACAAACGTTATCGGAAGCCGACAGGAAGACCAGCGCTTGGATCGCGAGGCCGAAAGCCGTCGGCGTCAAGGAACTTTGAGATTTGACTGGGGCCATGAACTTCACCTCGCTTCTATTGTGGCCTAACCGGGCCGCCATTGGCAAGTAAGGGAGTGCAAAGCTGGGCCAGACTAGCGTCGCGTCATGAAATACAGAAACCAGACGGCATGGTTCTGTTCGTCCGCCGCCGCGCGCCGGAAAGCCTCCCGGGTGTGCGGATCGTCCGCCTTATCGGCGATTTCATGGTAAAAGTCGACCGTCTCCTGCTCATCTTTGAAGGCGAAGTCCAACCCGGCGATATAATCGGCCGGACATCCCTCTTGGATCTGAGGGGTCGGTTAATGGCCGCTCAGCCGGAAGTAAATCTGGGAGAAATGCTGGTAATGCCGGATCTCGTCCTGCCGGATTTCCAAAATCCGCTGCTTCGTATCCGCATCCGGCGCCAGCTTCGACAATCTCTCGTAACACGCGATGGCGCTGTATTCCCCGTTGATCGCCTTGGCGATATCGTTTAACAGCCCTTGGTTGGCCGGAAACCGGTCGTAAATCGACGGATAATATTCATACATGCCTTTCATTCCTCCTTCACGTTTGGCCTCTCTGGGCGGAAGCCCGCATACCAATCTATGCGGAGGAACGAAAAAAGGCCCGCGATCGGCAGGCCCCCTTTTTAAAACAATCCTTCCTCCGACGCCTTCCGCATCGCGGATGCCCGGTTATGGACGTTGAGCTTGGAGTAGATGCTCGAAATATAGTTCTTCACGGTCCCTTCGGACAGGAACATCCTCTCCGCTATGCTGCGGTTCGCCAATCCCTCCGAAATGTACTGCAGCACTTGAAGTTCCCGGTCCGTCAGTCCGTATTCGGAATCCTTCGTCTTCTCCGGAACGGGATGGCGGTCTCGCTCGTTCATCGTACGGGAAAATAACGCTTTCGCTACCTCCCGGGTGATCATCGTCTCCCCGCGGTGCACCAACCTTATCGCGCCTGCCAGGTCGGTCGGGTCGATCGCTTTCAAAATGTACCCTTCCGCGCCGGCGTTTAACGCGGAGACGACGTACTCCACCTCCTGAAACGTCGTCAGCATGATCACTTTCACGTCCGGCCACCGCCGCTTGATTTCCGCGGTCGCCTCAACCCCGTCCATGACCGGCATATGGATATCCATCAGTACCAAGTCGGGCTGCAGTTCGCCCGCCTTGTCCACGGCCGCCTTGCCGTTCTCGGCCATGCCGGCGATCTCGATGCCTTCGGCCATTCCGAGTACGATGCCCAGGCTCTTGCGGATCAGCTCTTGGTCCTCTGCGATAAGCACTCGAATCCGTTCCATTTTCTCACGCCCCCTCGCGCTTCCACTCCAACTGCCCTACTTTCACGACCGGCACCTCGCACACGACGATCGTACCCCGATCGGGATTGGACTCGACCTCCAGCGTCCCGTTCAGGTTCGCCATCCGGTCATGCATGGCCTGCAGCCCGAACCCTCGGACTAGTTCGCTCGTTCCTCTGCCGTTGTCCGCGATGCGGAGCTTGACCGAGCTCCGCCCGAACGAAAGCTCCACGCCCACCCGGGTTGCCGCCCCATGCTTCTTCGCGTTGGTAAGCGACTCCTGCAGGCAGCGGATGAACGCCCAGCGAACTTGTTCGGAGACGGCATATTCCGCTCCGATGACGTCGAACTCGACCGCCGTGCCCGTATGCAGCGCGAACTCGCTGCCGATCTGGCCCAGCGCGGCGGCAAGCGACTGTTCGTCTTTCTCGGGCGCGATTTGGTGGATGTGCCTCCTTACCTCGTCGAGCCCGCCCCGGGTGACTTGCAGCAGCTCGCGCAGGCTTTTCTTCGCTTCCTCCGGAGATAAGTCGATCAAATAGTAAACCGCGTCCATGCCCATGATCGTCGTCGTAAACGTGTGACCGACGGTATCGTGCAAATCCCTGGACAGCCGGTTTCTCTCTTCCGCCAAGGTCAGCTTCTCGATTTGCTTCGAATAGAGCTCCAGCGTCTGGTTCTGCTCCTGGATGATGCCGTACATGCCGTTGATTTTCTGATAGGAATCCACGAGCCGCTGGAAACAGAAGCCGATCCCGAACAGAACGGCCAGGTTGAAAATTTCATCGCCGACCGAGGAGAGCGAGAACCCCCAAATCCAGCCGGCCAGTACGGGCATGAACACGACGCCGGCAATGCCCGACCAAACGGCCGACCAACGGATGCTGATGAATCCGAGCGTCAGGATCGGCACGTTGTAGAAATCGAATCCGCCTCCGACGCTCTTGGAGTAGAACAGATACATCCCGCCCGAAATGACCAGTTCCGCCAGCGGAGGCACCCACGTGGGGACCTTGCGGATGAGGAAGAGCGACAGCGGCACGGCGAAGGAAAGGGCGAAGCCCGCCGTTACCAGCCAGATCGTGCTTCTGTCCCAATGAATGCCCGTCGTCTCGGTAAAATGCTTGGATTGGAAGTGCAGCTCGTTCAGGCCGCCGACGAACCATACCGCGCGCATCGCGATGACGACGGTAACGAACCAGTGCCATTGCGGCTTCATCTTGGATGCCAATCGGTCGTCACCGTCCTTTGTCCCGTTTTCCATTCATCCAGTATAAGTCCATCGGTTCCATCAAATCTACCGCCTTTTAGGAGCGGTCTTGCCTCCCGCAAAACAAAGAGGCGGACACGCGTCCGCCCCTCTCCTTACTCGATCTATGAATACGCAACTTCGTAATAAGAGCCGATGGGCACGACTTCATAGAGATACTGGCGAATGAGCTCCCTCTCGACATCGGTGACTTTGCCGCCGGAACGTACTCGAAAATAGATCGTGCCCGTTCCCCCGTCATAATGGTCGAAGCTCATTTCCCCTCCCGTGAACATGCCGTTAATCAGCGTGAGTATCGCCCGTTGGTCCAAGTTCCGGTTCATCGCCGCTTCCCGGACGCTGTCCGGCACTTCCGGCTCGCTCGGCACCCCGTCCTCCCGGACCATAGAGTAAGGCTTTACCTGGCAGCAGAGATAGGGAGGCAAATATCCCGCGGCGAATCTTCGGAGGGCCAGCCTGTCGGCTTCCGGCAGCTCCAGGTTTTCGTTCCAGGCGTAAATGACGACCGCGTTTTTCCCCGACGTATGGATCCTTACGTACCTCAGATGGGGATGATGCTTCTTGATCAACGCCTCCGACAACAAGCGGGTACCCACGTCCATCACCTCATGCTCGGGATTGTGATCGTGATCGCTCTGGCTGCGCTTTCAATTTCATTGTATGTGAGTTCGCGTCAAGGGAAAACAGGAAAATGTACCCGAAGCTCCGACAAAAAAAGCCGCCCGATCCCTTGGATCAGGCAGCTCCCGTTCGACGCTAGAAATCTTCTTCGATGAGTTCCGAATTGATGCCGATCGCCGCCCGGCTTCCGCTCGCAGCGGCCACGACCAGCTGTGCCGGCACGATATTGGAGACGTCGCCGGCCGCGAAGACGCCTTCGACGCTCGTTTTGCCGAAATCGCCTGTCGCGATCCCGCCGTGTTCGTTCAACTCGCAGCCTAACGCCCGCCCGAAGTCGGTCGGGTAGGACCAGACGGAGACCACGAATCCCCCCGTCCTGCGCTCTTCCGTTCCGTCCTCGAACACGACCTTCCGCAGCTGACCGTCCACTCCGACCAGTTCCCGGATTTTCTGCTCATACAACCGGATGTTTTTGGCCTCCAGCTGCTTCCTCTCTTCCCGGGACACGACGAAATATCCGTTCGTGCACAGAATGAGATCCCGGCTCCACGCGTACACGGTTTTCGCCATGTCGAAGGCGTGCTGGCTTTCGGAAATGACGACCAGCGGTTCGTCTTTTCGTTCCCAGCCGTCGCAGTACGGGCAGCTGAAGAGGCTCGTTCCGTAGAAGGAACGGATTCCCGGCACGGAGGGCAGGTCCTCTTTCAGCCCTGTGGCCAAAATCACTTTGCGGGCTTGATAGACCACCCCGTCCGCTGCGGTCAGCTGAATGGCCGAGCCCGTCTTGCGCACGTCGTTCACCCGGGTATTCTTCACGCGCACGGTCGGATACCGGGCGAGCTCCTCGTGGGCGATTCTGCGAAACTCGCTCGGGGGTATGCCGTCCCGCGTCACGAACCCGTGCGCTTCACGCGTCACTCCGTTCCTCGCCCGGTTATCGTCAAACAGAACGACGTTTCGTCTAGACCTTCCTAAAACCAAAGCGGCATTGAGGCCGGCCGGCCCGCCGCCGACGATCGCGCAATCGAGCATTCCCATCACTCCTCCAGATCATCGCGAGAACTCGCACTACGATATGTATATCCCCATTGTACCCTTTCCATCTCCGGGAAAAAAACGAGTCGGCATTCGAAAGGGATTTTGTGGAATCGCGTCGAATTTTCTCCTTCACACAAAAGTCACCCGGGAGGCCACCTATGATTCAGCGCAAAAACCGGTTTATCCTGCAGATCGCTTCCGTTACACTCCTCATTTCGCTCTTGTTTCACCTGCTCCACCGGGGATTGGACGCGTTCTCCCATTCCGCGATGCATGGCATGCACGGCATGGACTTCACCGGACCCGAATATTCCAGCCGGTTCGCCCTCCTGTTGAACCTCATTCTCTCCATTCCCATCGTCACGCTTGCCGCGGGCTTCGCGCTTTATCTGAAGAACCGGGCGCATCCCTGGCTTCCCTTGCTGAATACCGTCACCTTGACCTTCTGCAGCATTTCCACCATCGCAGGCGGCGGGGGCCAGGTCGAGCTGCATTTTTCGATTTTCATGGTCGTCGCCATTCTAGCCTATTATGAAAGCGTTTCTCTGATTCTGGTCATGACGGCGATCTTCACCGTGCAGCACCTGGCCGGCTATCTGTTCCGCCCGGAGATCGTGTTCGGCGCCGACAGCTACTCGTTCGAGATGGTCTGCATCCATGCGTTCTTCCTGGTTCTGGCTTCCGGAGCCACCATCCTTCTAATCCGGTCGACGGTTCGGATCCGGCAAGACATTGAGCAGGAAAATCGGGAGGAAAAACAAGCCGCCGTGCGCGACATCGTGGAGCGCCTGTCCGCAGCTTCCTCTCAAATCGTCCATACGGCACAGGAGCTGTCCGGCCATTCCTCCCGCGCGACCGAGACCAACCACGCCATGGCGTCCCGCATTCAGCAAATTGCGACCCGTACCGAGAACCAGGTGATGGAATCGGAAAACAGCACGAGAGCCATGCAGGAGATCGCGGCGGGCGTAACCCGGATTGCCGATTCGTCGGCAGGAGTTGCGGACACCGCGGCGGAATCGGCGATCCAAGCCTCTGCCGGCAACGATTCCATCCGGGACATCTCGAACCAGATGGCGAACATCGAGCGTTCGGTCGGCCAATCGGATGAAGCGGCGCAGTCGTTGTCCGAACGCTCCCAGGAAATCGGCGTCATCGCCGCCGCGATCAAAGGCATCGCAAGGCAGACCGACCTGCTCGCGCTGAACGCCGCGATCGAAGCTTCCCGCGCGGGAGAGCAAGGACGCGGGTTCTCCATCGTCGCTTCCGAGGTGCGCAAGCTCGCGGAGCAATCCCGGGAAATGGCGGAACGGATCGACGAGCTCATCTTTCAGATGCAGTCCGACTCTCAGGGCTCCGTCGAATCCATTCAACGGGCGAAAGAGGACGTCAGGCAAGGACTGGCGATCGTGGGAGCGGCCCGTGAATCGTTCGAAAGCCTGCTCGAGCTGTCCGAACGGGTGTCCGAACACGTCCAGGACATTTCGGCCGTCGCCCAGCAGATTGCCGCGGGTTCCCAGCAGGTCGCGGCCTCGCTCGGCGAAATGTCCGGCAGCGCCTTCGATTACGCGGAGCAGACGCGTCAGTTGAACGCCATGACGGAGGAACAGCTGGCCCTGATGGACGGCATCCTTGAATCCGCCCGGCAGCTTCAAGCATCATCGGGCGATCTCGGGCTGATCATGGAAAAAGTGAAAGAAGAATAAGGCTGGACTCGGGCTCTCCCCTCGCGGAGAGCCTTTTTTGTTTTTCAGCGGGTCACGGCGCTTGATATTAAATAGACAATAAATTAAACTGTCTATATAATTCAATTGCGTTATCGGAGTTGATCTATCCATGCAAGTAACCGAATTATTCTGGGAAGTGCCGCTCAACGAGTTGAAGCAAGGCTTTACTTTCGACGCCGAGTCGGAGTCTTTCACCTGTCTGGCATGCGGAGAGAAGTTCATTCAGGGCGTTATCTACCCTTTCGAAGGCGGACTATACGAGGCGGGCAAGTTCGCCCGGATCCACGTGGAGGAAGCGCATGGCTCAATGTTCGAGTTCCTGCTCGGCTTGGACAAGAAACTGACGGGCCTGACGGACCTGCAGAAAAATCTGCTCCAAATGTTCCATTCGGGCATGTCCGACAACGAAATCGTCAAAGAGTCGGGCGGCGGCAGCACCTCCACCATCCGCAACCACCGTTTCGCGCTGCGGGAGCGGATGAAGCAAGCCAAAGTGTTTTTGGCGATCATGGAACTGGCCGATACGCGCGTTAACCGGCAGAACCGGTTCATTCCCATTCACAGGACGGCGACGATGGTGGACCAACGATACGAAATCACCGAGAAAGAAAATGCGGAAATCCTGAAAAATTACTTCAAACAGGGGCCGGACGGCCCGTTATCCGAATTCCCCAAAAAAGAGAAGCGGAAAATCGTCATCCTCCGCCACCTCGCCCGGATGTTCGAGGAGAACCGCCGCTATACGGAGAAAGAAGTCAACGCGTTGCTCAAAGAGAGATTCGCGGATTTCGCGACGCTGCGCAGATACTTGATCGAATACGGATATATGGACCGGCTGGCGGACGGCAGCCAGTATTGGCTTAAGAAATAGGAGGAACAGCAATGACGATCGAAAAACAGAGGAAAAAGGAACTGTCCAACGCTTTCGCGCAATCTTTTCGCCCGATGGGCATTTTTCAAATCCGCAATCTCGAAAACGGCAAAATTTTCGTGGGGAGCGCAATGGATTTGAACGGCATGCGGAACCGCGTGACGTTCATGGGCGGGCTGGAGCCGCCCTTCCATGAGCTTAAGGAAGATTGGCGGAAATACGGCGGCGGGCGTTTCGTCTTTGAGGTGCTGGATGAGCTGAAGCCGCTGGAAGATGCGCAGCCCACTCCGGAAGAGCTGGCCAAGTGCCGCAAGGAGCTGGAGGGACTGTTGGAGCTGTGGCTGGAGAAGCTGCAGCCTTATGGGGATCAAGGTTATAACAAACAGAAAACGAAGTCCTGAACGCGTCGAACCCGGCCCCTACGGCCGGGTTTTGTTCCGTTTTTGCGAGGCTCGGGTCACCCGCCCAAGTCCCCGCCTCCGCTCCTGCATATGATGTTTCAGCCTATGATGAAGGAGCGAGTGCGAATATGGGATTTTTTCCGGGTGGAGGGTTCCCGGGAGGGGGAGCCACTGGAGGAGTCTTTCCTGGGGGAGGCTTCCCGGGCGGCGGATTCCCGGGCGGCGGATTCCCGGGTGGAGGTTTTCCGGGTGGACAGATGCAAGGGCCGACGGCGCCTCCGCCCCAGTTTGTCCCGCAGATGTCCGCCCAGCCTTTTGCGGTTGACCCCGGCGGCATCCGCCGGTGCCTGTATCGGAACACATACGTATGGCTGGTCAACGGCCAGCAATTCTGGTTCTTCCCGACCTTCGTCGGGCCGAATTCGGTCGCCGGGTACCGTTGGTTCGGCTTCCGATGGTCGTATTTCGGAATCGATTTGCGGATCATCCGATCTTTTACCTGTTTCTAAACGGACCCCGGCGGTCTTCCCTCGGCCAAAAAGAGCCTCGCAGCAGGCTCTTTTCTCCTGTGCGGGGCCGACTTTAAGTCAAGTGGCCAGCACTCAACAAATGCACGTTTCCTTCTTCTTGCCCGTGCGGCCCATTTCCTCGACTTTGCGGATGTAGTCCGCCGCCGGCGGCACTTTGCAAGCCGTCTGCCCGACATTCACGTCCACTTTTCCGATCCGCTCCGCCGCCTCCATTGCATCCACGAACAACGCCGGCACATACGAACCGACGGCAATCACGAAGCTGTTCATGTTGTATCGCACCCGGCTCCGTTCCTGATGAATCGTCTCTTCCGCCCGCTTTAGCAAACCCCGGAGTTCGTCCAAGTCCAGCAACTCGTTCGGCGTGATTGACAGGTAGTTCGCGTAAGTGCTCCATCCCGCCGTGGCGACCATCTCATCCGGCGATTCGATCCACTCCCGCGCCAGTTCCAGCGCGTACGGACTTTCCGCCGCGATCCAGGCGACCGTGTACTCGGCGATCATGTACCAGCCCGCGGACCGCGCCCATTCCTGAAGCATCTCCTTGGTCGCGGTTTTCGGATTCACCGTCAAGCCGGCCAGGTACATCGCGTCGCTGTTGCCGGTCGCGTACAAGTCCCGCGCCAGCTGCTGGTCTTTCTTCACGTCCTTCACCAGCTTCTTCAGATCCCCGACTTTCACGCCGAAGACGGAGCCATGCGCCCCGTGGTTCCGAAAAGTCCTTTTCGTCTGCTCCGAACCCATACTTTCGAGTTTATCCATGACCTCTTGAAGTGCCGTCGTCATGTCGCACCTCCGTTTTCGGTTGTGCCGGGATTAAGGAAGGAGCCACTGCTCCAGTTCCTTGTTCAACTTGGCGATGCCTTCGCGGCGAAGGGCGTAAGTAGACGCGGAATCACATACGACGTTGGTGCGAATCAAGCCGGCCGACCGCAGGATGAGCATGTGCTCGTATACCGTGCTTTTGGCGAGACCGATATGTTTGGCCACCTCCGTGTAGCTGCGGGGTCCGTTTCGGAGAAAGCGCAGGATTTTGAGCCGGTTCACGTCCGACAAGCCTTTAGCCGCTTCTCTCAGCAAGGCGGAAGGCTCGTTCTCGTCATTCTGGCCGGCTGCATCGAACGCATAATGGCACCAGGTCAAGCTGTCGAAAAGGAAAATCCAGTTCAGCGGCCTGGCGTGGTATTGCGGCGTTAGAACCAGCTTCTTCAGATGGGGCTGCGGTTCGAAAACGAGCCCGTTCGTCACTTCCTCTACGAAAGCGTCCTTATCCGTGACCTCCCGCAACTGAAGGTTGCGCGCCTCCGTCTCCTTCCGGAGTTCCTCCGATATGCGGGGATCGAGTTGGCGGAAGTAAATTTCATACCAGGCCGACAAATAGTAAACGAGCTTATCCCGGAACGTTCCGAGTTCCTCGGGAAACTGCTTCATGTGGGGAGACAGGAATTCGTAGATTTCCCCGGCGCTTCTCTCGCCCAGCCAGTCGATGAACGCTTTGGCTTCCGGGGATGGACCGGCTTGGATGAGGAAATGGACAAGCCCCAAACTCTTGGTGAACGTCTCGTCCTCGTCGACCGCGCGCTTGAAATCACCGGGCAATTGGCGCTCGATCTCCGTTCGCCATTTTTTATCGCGCTCCGAACGCCGGAATACGCTGGGACAAGTGTATGTATAGAAGCTGTTGATGAGTTCGTCGGCTTCCCGGTAAACGAATTCCAATTGCATGAGCGTCGCTCCTACATGGAGGTTATTTTCTTCATCCATCGTATCGAACGAGGGGGTGCGTCGTCAATGCGAACCGAAATTATATTTAGTTCGTTTTTTGACGAACTTATTTACATTTCGTTAAATAGGGTATAATATGTTGGCTATCTTACATACTTTTCCTCCGAGAAAGAAGGAAGCCCTCATGACTTCAATATGGAAAGACCGCATGTTTATCTGGTTCGCCTCGGGCCAGACGCTGGCGCAATTCGGCGCGGCAATCGCGATGTTCGCCATCCCCTGGATGCTGCTGCAGAAAACCGGCTCGGCCGCGAGCACCGGTCTTGCGTTCGCCGTCGGGTTCATCCCTTATTTGTCGTTGTCCCTGCCGGCAGGCGTGTGGGCGGACCGCTTCAGCCGCAGCAAGATGATGATCGCCGCGGATCTCGGCCGGTTGCTTACGATGACCGCGCTGCCGGTCTCCATCGCGTTGACCGGAGACACGCCGGTCATCCTGCTGTTCGTCGTACAAGCAGTGCTCAGCGCCTTCGCCGCCATATTCGACGCCGCTTACGGCGCCTACTTGCCACAGATCGTTCCGGTGGACAAACTGAGCGGCGCCAACAGCGCGCTGCAGAGCGGCAGCTCGCTCAGCCAGGTGCTCGGTCCCGCGCTCGGCGGCACCCTGCTCGCCTGGCTGGGAGGGAGCCAAGTGTTGCTGCTCACGACCGTCACTTACTTGATCTCCGTCGCCACGATTCTCAAAGTCCGGAGGACCGAATCACCGCAGACGGTGCCCACGACAAAACGCCGACTCCGGAAGGAAATCGGCGAAGGGTTCGCTTACGTATGGAATCATAAGTTGATTCGGACGACCGGCATCTTCTCCATGCTCGCCAATCTGGCCATCCCGGCGACGAGCGTGGCGTTACTGTTCAAGTTGCAGAAGGAATTGGTGCTAAACTCGGACGTGACGGGTTGGATCATGGCGGGCTGGAGCGCGGGAGCCGTGATCGGCTCGATCGTTTATGGGCAGATCAAGAAGCGTCTCACCATGAAGCAGATACTGGCGGGCGTGCTGCTGTTCATGCTCGTCCCTCCGCTCGTGCTGACTGCGACGTCGAACCTGATTTTGCTCGTGTCGGCTTTCGCGTTATCCGGTTTGACCGTGTCCGTCTGGAACATTACGCTTATCACAATGCGCCAAACGGTGATTCCTCCGGAGATCATGGGCAGGGCGCTGACGAGCATCCGGATCGTGGCCTGGTGCTCGCTGCCCATCGGCAACGTAATCGGCGGCGGTCTTGCTCAGGGTTACGGCTCCTCTGCCGTGTTCGTCTTCGATGCCTCCGTGCGCCTGTTCATGCTGGTGCTGAGCCTGTACCTGTTCCGCCAAATGGGCCAGGCGGCTCCCAGTCTCGCGATAAGTAAATGAGGACTACTTAACTGGCCGTAGAGCCGACTCGAGACCGCAGATAAGTAAACGTGCACTACTTATTTGGCACTGGAAAGATTGCGGGATCCGAGTTTAGTAAACATGGTTTACTTATTGGGCGTGGAACCGGCGTGAACCCGGAATTAAGTAATTGTGCGCTACTTAAAAAAGCCGCTCATTACCTGAGCGGCCTCTTGCCTATAATCGTCACGGTTACTTCGTCTTGATATGGATGTCCACTCCGCCGCGGTTTAGGGTCGAAAGATTCAACGTCTGCGTGAGGATTTTGGAATCCGGCTCCTTCGAGTAAGAAATGGTTACCGGCCCGATCACGTTCGCCTTATAGTCGCCCGGTGCGACGCGTTTGCCTTTGGCGTCCTTCTGATCCCATTTGAAATCCAGGGTCATGAACTTCTTCCAGGAAGAGAAATCGCCGGCGGCAACGACAGGTGTCTTGCCGGTCCAAACGACTTTCTTCGTCTTGGCGTTCGTGATTTGGATCGTGAAGGCAACGGGCGCGCGAAGATACAGAGAACCGTCCTCCATGCCCTTGAAGTTGAAATGGAAGCCCGCCGGCGTGTTGTCCGAGCCGTATTGCACGTTGAACGGCACTTGCGCGAACGTTCCCCCGCCTCTGGAGTCCGTGACGCTCTCGACCCAGCCGGCCGATTGGGCGGATGCGATGACTTTCGTTGCGCCGGTAACTCCCGCTGCCGATGCTCCCATTGGCGAAATCGAAGCGACGGTCGTGACGGTGAGCGCGGCGGCGCACAACACGCCTAAAGCCAGTTTTCTCATTTTATATATGCCTCCTCAAGAAGTCTGTCTATTCAGACGACGCTAAGGAGGCAATGGTTGCGCGGCAGTAGAGGCTTACGGAACTGAGAGGCGCTATTCAGCGAAAATAGCTTCTAAAACAAAGCTAACGGAATTCAGCGACGTTATTGTTCGACGTTTACGAAGAATTGGCCTCAAAGTTGCTGAATAGCGGCGCTGAGTTCCGTTAGCATCTCAAATGGGGTCAAATGCAAGGAATAAGGCCTCTGAGTTCCGTTGCGGTTGTATGAAGATTATCCGAGCACCCGTTTTATCCGCGTCCAATATCCCGCTCTCTCGCTGGAAATGTTTTTCAGCCCCGTGTTATGATAGACGGAGCCTTTATCTTGAAGGAGGTAATCGTACAAATGGCCGTCACTTTCAAGCAAATGGTTGGAGAAGCCCGCGAGAACGTTCCCGGAGTCAGCTCCGCGGAAGCACGGGAGAAAATCAAAGCAAACCCGAACACGCTCGTCATTGACGTGCAGGACGCCGCGGACGCAGGCGCTTGCGGATTGATCCCGAGCAGCAAGAACATTTCCCTCGGCATGCTGGGCATCCGGGCCGACCTGGAGCTGCCGGAGCACTTCCGCGATCCGGACTTGGCCGACCGCAACCGTCCCGTGCTGGTGACCTGCGGAGCGGGCGGACAAGCGGCACTCGGCGCCTACCTGCTCAAAAAGATGGGCTTTACGGACGTTGCTTACATAGACGGGGGGACGGCAGCCTGGAAGGCGGCCGGCTTCGAGGTCGAGTAACGGCCATTCATTTTCCGATGTCATGCGGGGTCGTCTCCCGGGTCCGTTTGGGCCTGGCGGGACGGCCCCGTTTTTCGTCGAATCGCTTGCGACAAGATTCTCCCATGGGATTTTCCCCTTTCTCTATCGCTTTTTGTCCCGCCAAACCCCATAGATTTATGGTACTCCTAATAGGAGGAAGGCAATCTATTTCGCGGGAGGAAGTCGGTAGAGATGAAGAAAATGAAAGGTTGGTCTGCCTGGGTTCTCGCTTTATGCCTCAGTTTGATTTCCATCCCCGCCTACGCGGCGGATTCGGCGCAGGCAAAGGCGCCGGTCATCACGGTCACGGTTGACGGGGTGCCCGTCGTCTTCAGCAAAGCTCCGATCCATCAAGGCGGCACTGTTCTCGCCGAAGCAGCACCGCTTTTCAAGGCTCTCGGGCTCTCCTATCGCGCGCCTGCTTCCGACGCCGAATCTTTCAGCGTTTCCAAAGCCAGCTTGTACATCGAAATGACCCCGGGCAGCGAAGTCGCCTACGTCAACCGCGAACCCAAGGAACTCGCGGCGGCCCCCCGCTTCGTGGACGGGACGCTGTTCGTGCCGCTCCGCTGGGCGGCCGAAACGGCAGGCAAATCCGTCGAATGGGATTCCGCCCATTCATCCATTGCCATCCTGCCTGCTTATAAAGTGATCGCTTATTATATTTCCTGGGGCATCTACGACCGGAATTATCAGGTCGCGGATATCGACGCCTCCAATATCACCCACATCAACTACGCGTTCGCGAACATCAAAGACGGCGAAATCGTCGTCGGCGATCCGTGGGCGGACACCGACAAGGTGTTTCCCGGCGACTGCGAGAGCGAAGGCTGCAAACATGGCAATTTCAATCAGCTGAACCGGTTGAAAACCGTCAATCCCCGCTTGCAAACGCTGATTTCCGTAGGCGGGTGGACGTGGTCGAAATGGTTCTCCGACGTTGCGGTGAGCGAGGAATCGCGGACCAAGTTCGCGGACAGCGCGGTGAAGTTCGTCCGCGACTGGGGCTTCGACGGCGTCGATCTCGATTGGGAATATCCCGTAGGGGGCGGCTTGGAAGGCAATATCAATCGCCCGGAAGATAAACAGAACTATACCCTGCTGCTCCGCAAAATTCGCGAGAAGCTGGACGCCGCCGGCCAAGCCGACGGCAAGCATTATCTGCTCACCATCGCGGCGGGTGCCTCGACGAGCTTCATCGACAACACGGAGCTGGATCAGATCTCCTCGGTCGTCGATTGGATCAACGTCATGACCTACGATTACCACGGGGGCTGGGATACCGCCAGCGGCATCAACTCCCCGCTCTACTACGACCCGAAGGATCCTTCGCCCGGATCCGCCAACACCTACGTCGCGGGGACCGTTCACAACTTCCTGGACGCGGGAGTACCCGCCGACAAGCTGGTGATGGGTATGCCGTTCTACGGCCGCGGCTGGACGAAGTGCAAGACCGACGACAACGGACTCTACCAGGCCTGCGGAGGCGTATCCAAAGGCACTTGGGAAGCCGGCGCCCTGGACATCGCCGATATCGAGGACCATTACGTGAACAAGAACGGCTACACGCGTTACTGGAACGACAGCACCAAGACGCCGTGGCTCTTCAACCCGGCAGACGGCACGTTCATCGGTTACGACGACGCCGAATCGTTCTCCTACAAAACTCGGTTCATCAAAGACACGGGGCTGGCCGGCGCGATGTTCTGGGACATCACGTCCGATAAGAACGGGACCTTGACCGGTCAACTCGGGAAAGATTTACTGGGCACTCCGTAAGTAATTGTTCCCTATAAGAAAAGGGCCGATCCGCCGATCGACATCTCGATACGGCGGGTCGGCCCCTTTCGGTACGACTAGGTAATACTAAGGATTATTTCACATTACTTCACTTCGCAAACACTCGTCATACTAAGTAATACTTTGTATTCCTTTGTATTCCTTGGTGTTCCTTTGATTCAAATCCACGCCTCGATATCTTCTTCGTCCAGCTCTTCGTCGGGAGGGAGATCGGGTTCCTGCTGAGCGTCCGGGGCGGCAGAGGGGAGCTCCGCCGGCTGTTGCGGAAGCGAACCCTGCAGCAACGTCCGTTCCGCCGGTATGACGGTCTGGAGATTGCGGACGCCGTTGCGCGCGATCTCATTCTCGATCAGGTAACGAAGCGAATCCATCAGATTCGTCTGGGCGTTGATCCACTGCATGACCCGCGGATCTTCGGTTTTGCGCGTTTTGAGACTGAAATTTTCGCCCGGCTGCTTGATCTTCTTCATGAATGGACGTTACGCAGTCTGGGAGGCTTTGCTCTTCAGCGCATCGTAGATTTTGCCGCGGGCGAAGGCGTCCAATCCCATCGCGTTCAGCTGAACGGCGTACTCGGCCGGGATGTACAGCAGTTGAAGCTCCCGCTCCTCGCACAGCTCCGCCAACTGCGGATGAAGGATGGAACGCATCAGAATGCTGCCGCCTCCGTACACGCAGATCAGGTCGATCTCGTTCCGGGCTTTCGTCAGCTGGCGCTTTACGTTTTGCATGATCTGTTTGACCTGGCTTTCGAGCGGCCTCTTGAGCGTCTTGATCGCGCGGGCATAATACTTATGTTTCGGATTCTTGATCACGTCGCTGAAGAACTGCCGGGGGCTGTCGGGCAGGTGGATCAGGCGGTTGAACTCGTCCAGCGCTTCTTCGATCGCGTACCCGGCGCCGTGGTGGCTGCCATGTACGAACTGCCTCAGGAACTTGTTGCCTTCGGTGATCGGATATTCCGTCGACCCGTCGCCGATGTCCACGTGAAGGATGCGCTTGTCCTTGAAGTAGCTGCCGTTGAATTTCTTTTCGATCCCGTAGGATTCCATGAATTCGCGGAAAATCTCGCCGTCCCGCCAATTCCCCTCGCCGTCTTTTTGAAGCGTGAAAATGACGGGAGTCGCTTCCGGTACGACTTTCGCGAACGGAAACGCCACATTGACGGTGACGCGCTGGATGCCCAAATGAACCGTCACGTGATGGGTTCCCGTCATGAACCGCTTCTCGAATTTCGCCGAGGTTTCGTCCGTGTGCTGGGTCACCGGCAGCGCCGTGGCCATGTCGGCCTCCACGTCGACGCGTTCCGGGATTTTCTTCTCATCCTCGAATGCCTTCTGTACGGCGATAGCCGCGATTTGCGCGAGCGTATTGACGACCGGCAGATCCATGTCCGATTTCAGATCGATTCCGATCTGCAGGTTGTCCAGGATTTCGCCGCTCTCCAGCGCGAATTTGCCGACGTAATACATGCCGGGGCGCGCCGCAGGGGAATCGATCGTCACGACCAATTGGTCCTGAAGGTTCTTGATGAAGCTCTCCGGGGATTGCTCTTCGCTCCAGGGGAGCTCGTCTACCATGCAATTGACGTTGGGCTGCTGAATGAGTTTGCCGTCGATGATGAGGTCGTGTTCGCTGTTGCCGTTGTCGTTGCCGACGAAGAAATGATAGTTCATTCAAAGCCTCTCCTTCTGTGTTGCTGACTATGTCCGGGTATTACTTTGCCATGCGAAGTGTTATTCCGCATCCCGCTATGGTCCCAGAAGGAGGTTAACGTTTTTTAACCCTTGTACTTTATGGTAAAGTCGAGCCCTGCACTGTCTTGTTCTTGCCCGATCGCTTGGCGGCGTACAAGGCAGAGTCGGCCGCTTCGAAGAGCTTTTCTTTGCTCATGTCCGCCTGAAGGCGCTGAAAACCGATGCTGACCGTGACCCGGTTCCCGTCCAGCAATTCGTGCGTTTGCGCGGCAATGTCCTCCCGGATCCGCTCCAGCTGTTCCTGAAAACGGGCGCCGTTCTTCTCCACGCAGATAATCCCGAACTCTTCCCCGCCGTAGCGCGAAGCGAAATCATCCGCCTCGAGACGGTCCGAAATCCGGTCCGCCACGAATTTGATGATGACGTCGCCTGCTGCGTGCCCATATGTATCGTTGATGACCTTGAAATTATCGATGTCGAGCAACGCCAGGTGAACGTCCATGGACGCGGAAGCCTGCATAGCCAGAATATTGCCGAGGTGCTCGTGAAACGATTTATGGTTGTACAGCCTCGTGACGGGATCGATCCGGCTGTTTCTCTCCATTTCGACGTTCTGCATCAGCAGTTTCTGCTTCTCCTCGGTTGCGCTCACGAGGTTATTCGCCAGGCTGAACATTCTTTTTCTCAAGCTGTTGATCACCATGGCCGTACCCGCCAGCATAGCTGCCGCGAGCATCGCATTGGACACCGTGAGCATCCGGCTCAAGTGAGGAGAAAGCCAGTAGAGCAGCGCCAGCGTCACCAAGCCCTGCAGCACGGCGAACGCGATCAGCCGCCCGCTGAAATAAAAGAGCGAAATAAGCAGAGGAAAAATGAGCAAATAAACGCTCATCGGCAGTTCATAGAGGGCCAGGATGATCAGACTGACCAGCAAATTGACGCCTGCGAGCAAAACGAAATCCATTCCGGTGCGCACGTAACGGAAGCAGAGTTCGAGCAAGCCGCACAGCAGAACCATTTCCAGCGCCGGGATGAAAACTACGTCTCGAAGGAACAGGCCTTGGTCGTAAGCAGTGACGAAGCTGTTGGCACCCGTAACGACCGCGTATAGGACGATCACTCGCCAAAGCGTAGTGAGGATATCTCGGGTGAACGTTCGCTTTTCGTTTTCGAAGTAGGACTCGGTCATCGATTCTGCCTCGCTTCGCTGTGAAGTGCCGACTGATTCTACTCAGTATATCGGATATATCGGAAAAGGAAGTCGTTGATGTAAGCCTTTTCACCTAATATGCGGCTGGGACTCCGGGAGCATATGAAGAAACCCCCGACCGCGGCAGATCCGCAGTACGGGGGCTCCAGTTATTTTGAAGATGGCTCCACGGATTAGAGAACCCGGCGTCCCGTCACGTAACGGGTGCTCCAGTAACCGGAGGTCATGCTGGAGATGCCCACGCCGTCAAAGGACGGAGAATTGTGGATGAACTGACCGTTGCCGAGGTAGATGCCGACATGTCCGATCGAAGTGGACGAGCCGACACGGAAAAACACCAAGTCGCCCGGAGCGAGCGAGCTCTTCGCGACGAACCTGCCCGCATCCTTCTGGTAGCGGGTTCCCCATTTGAGGGAAACGCCTACTTTGCCGAAAACGTATTTCGTGAACGACGAGCAATCCATGAGCGTAGGTGCGTTGTTCGCATTGTATTTGTAATGCGTAATGCCCTTGAGGTCTTTCGCGTACTGGATGACGCGTGCGGCCGCGGACGACGTCGAAACCGGCGCGGGTGCCGGAGTCGGTGCCGGTGCAGGAGCAGCCTGTGTGTACGTAATATAGTTAGGCGATAAGTATCCGACTTTGCCGTTCACGGAAACTTTCACCCAATAGCTGTTGACCTTCTCTTGGACGTCGACGACGGTGCCCGTTTTCAGCATTTGATAGACGGTGCTGTTGAGCGAAGGCGCGGAACGGAAATTTACGCCGCTCTTCACCGTAGCGGTCTGCGCGAATGCGGTTGCCGAGATGGCGAGCGATACCAGCGACAACACTGCCATGGAAACGATATTCTTCTTCTTCATAAAATCCCTCCCTATGGGCGATTATAACTAGATTCATAGGGAGGTTTCCTTGCTAAAATATATCCAGCCGCGTTTCGGCGCGTTGCGACAAGGTTAATACATAGTGCTGTTTTGTTAGGCGGCACCCCGACACCTAGTCAAAAGGAGCTTCAGAGAGCCATGATCCTTGCCCGGAACAACGTCAACGTATACGGCAATGGAAAGCGCCACATGATTTTCGCGCATGGATTCGGATGCGACCAGACGATGTGGCGTTTCGTTGCCCCCGCTTTTGCTAAAGATTACCGGATCGTCCTGTTCGATTATGTCGGGTCGGGCAAGTCGGATACGAACGCTTACGATATCGATAAATATTGCACGCTCTCCGGCTATGTCCAGGATTTGCTGGACGTTTGCGAAGAATTGGAAGTGAAAGACGCGATATTCGTCGGCCATTCGGTCTCCGGCATGATCGGATTGCTCGCTTCGATACGCGAACCGGACCGCTTCGGAAAGATGATCATGATCGGCCCTTCGCCTTGTTATTTGAACGACCCGCCCGACTATTTCGGGGGGTTCGAGAAAGCCGATCTGCTCGGGCTGCTCGATTTGATGAACAGGAACGACGGAGGGTGGGCGCGTTTTCTGGCACCGCTCGTGATGAACAATCCGAATCGTCCGCACCTCAGCACGGAACTCGAAAAAAGCTTCTGTTCGTCCGATCCCGATATCACGCGCCGGTTTGCCATCGCGACCTTCTTCTCGGATCATCGCGACGTTCTGCCCGACGTGACCGTTCCATCGCTGATCTTGCAATGCACGGACGATGCGATCACCCCGTTAACGGTCGGCACTTACCTTTGCAGCCATCTGGCAAACAGCGAGCTGGTTGTGATGCAAGCCACCGGACATTGCCCACATGTCAGTCACCCGGAAGAGACCGTCCGGAAAATAAACGAATATTTGGCAGAGACAGACGTTCGTCCGCTAGCTAAAGGTGTATCGTGACTCCCCTTGATGCGCGGCTCGAACGTGCTCCATGCGGTTACGCAGCGTTCGCCAATGATATGATTCTCACGGCGGCCAATGCGACTCTGCATGAAATGCTGGGCTATTCGCCCGGCGAGCTGACGGGACGTCCTTTCGGCTCGCTGCTGACGGTCTCCAGCAGAGCCGTGTTTCAAATTTATTTCCAGCCGCTCATCAAATTGAATCATAAGGTCGAAGAAATGTTCCTCAACCTGCGCATGAAATCGGGCCAAGATTTCCCTGTTTTGCTTAATGCTTCGAGGATGGAGACGGAAGAGGGCGACATGAACGAATGCATTCTCTTTCCCATGCGCAGGATCATCGAATACGAAAAACAAATCGGGGCTTCCGAGCAGGCAGCCGAGAAAGCAAGAGCGGAGCTTCTCCGTTTGCGGAATCAAGTTGAACGCGTACGCGGAAGCTAGAGGAATGTCAGAACGAGAAAGAACCGTCGGAACCGACGGTTCTTTCTCGTTTGGCTGGACTCGTCATGGCTTCAAGATCATCAAAGCGAAAATCACCAAACTAAGCAGCCCGGCCCCCAGATGAAGGTTCCGGACGCGCTCGTATAATGCGGAAACGGCGGACGACGGCGACTGTGCGCCAACCGCCGCTTCCTCCTCCAGCAAACGGTTCAATTTGCCCGCAGCGGGATTCAGAAAGCCGATGACCAAGATCTCCACGACGACATAGACGAGCAAGGTTCCGAGAATCCAGACTTGCAGCCAAGTTCCGTAAGAACCGAGCCAGAAGAGCAGCAGTCCGGAAACGACGGCAAGCGTGCCGAACATTTTCGGGAACATTTCCATCCGGCTCACCAGCCGGACGATGTGGGCCATCTCCCGGTGTGACTCCGCTTTCCTCATCGCGATCGGAAAAGCGAACGCCGGACCGAGCCCGAGCACCGCCGATAATACATGGATCAAAACCAGCCATTGCATGAAGGACACCCGCCTTATGGAATAAGAATCCTCCCTAGCATAACGGCGTCCCTGCGGCGGCGGTATCGGTAGGATTACGTATTCCCGAGGTCAGCTTCCCTCTTCCGGTTCCGCATGCAAGTTCTTCTCCATGACATATCGCGTCAAAGCCGAACGGGAACCGACGTTCAGCTTCTGGTAGATGCGCTCCAGATGCGTCGTGACCGTCCTCTTGCTGATGAACAGCGATTGGGCGATCTCTTCGTTCGTCCACCCTTGGGCAGCCCGAACGGACACTTGCCGCTCTCTCGGGCTGAGCACGGTATGGAACGGATCGGCCTGGCGCGCCCATTCCATGGACGCCCGCTCGATCGCTTGGCGGAAAGCGGCTCGCGCTTCCTCCGGCGGCATCGATTCGGTCATCGCCGCCGCTTCCCCCAATCGGGCGCCCAGCAGCTTTAGGAAGCCCTCCTCGATGCGGTCGAAGGTATCCGCGTCGGCCGTCGTGGCTTCGCCGCATAGAATGCCCGCGAGGCGATCGCCCGCGAACAGCGGACAGCCGGCGAAGCTGGTCGCAAGCTCCCGGTCCGGCTGCGCGCCCAGGTAATCGGATTTGGGCCGGCCCGGCTCCCCGGCCTCATGCCGGATCGTGTGAAGATACCGCAGCTGGGAGCGGATATTCCGGAAGAATACGGCGCGTTTGTCCGCTTGTACGAGACCCGCGATTCGCTTCATCGGCTTCAGCGCTTCCATCGCTTCCTTGCCCGCGGGCAATCCGCGTGATGCGGCAAGCCGCAGATTACCGCCGGATGATCCGTCCGGAATCCAGAATGAGGAACGGCTCCAGCTCAGACGCTCGGACAGCTCCTCCAGCAGCTCTCCGAAACGTTCGTTCCGGGAAATGGAACGGCCGAACTCCTCTTCGCAAGGACGTACGGACAGCACGCGGAATACGATCACCGAGCGAAGCGGTACGGGCTCGGTTTCTCCGGCCATCCAAGCGACGGCGCGAAGATCGCGCGCGATCCGATCGAACAGAACGCCTTCCGTTTCCGAAAGAAGGCGGCGGACTTCCACTTCCCAATGAAGGTAACTATGGGGATCCACGACCCGCATCATGGCGAACGGATTCTCTTCCAAATTGCGGGCGGTTTTGCGCAGCAGCTGGTCGGCGATCGCCACCGTTTCCTCGTCTACGAACCAGATACGGGATAAATTCGTCACATTCGGGATCCCATCCCCGGAAGACGTCGCGATCGTGGACGGCAGAATGCCTTCAAGTGCGGTCATGATCGATTTCGGCAGCATAATCAGGAGGACCGGCTCCTTTCGGCGATGGCGGCGCCGGCTTGCGGCCCCGGCGTTTGGACGTACAACGATTCGAAGGCCAGTCCGACCGCCAGGCATTCCGACGCTTCCACCCCGATCGGGGGAGCGAACATGTCCGGCAGCGCGGCTCGAATCCGGTGCTGTTCCCGTTTCAGGCAAGCTTGGTCTTCCGGATTCAAGGCCCGAACGCCGGCATAAGTCCCTTTGATCTGGTAAGATTCATTGTCGACGCCGGAAGTCAGCAGGACCGCCATTTGAGCCTCTTCCTTCACGTGCTCTTGCACGCGGGCCCATTGGCTCTCCCGGACGTAGATCCAATAATGCTCTCTGCCTTGTCCCGCTTCCGGCCGGCATGCGTATGCCCGGCAACTGAAGGGAGCTCTGCCCCCGCGGCCTGCCGCCAGGTGGATGAATTTCGGAACGTCCCGTTCCAGGAATCGACTGAGCTCCGTTAAGCCCGGCATCCGGCATCTCCCCTTTCCCTCAGTGTAGGAAAAAGCATTCCGCCTGTAAATGACAGGATACGTAATCCTACCGATACCGCGAACGAAGGACGCCTCCTACAATAGGGATGATCCTACATCCTCAAGGAGGTTCGTTCATGAAACCGCGTTTCAACATGTTCACTTTGATCCACAAAGGCTTGCGCCATGCGCTTCAGCAGCTCGTCTGGTCGGCCGGCCGGCTGGACCCCGCGGATGCCGCGCAGAGAGAGGAGTTCCTCGCCAGGTTCCGCCAGGCGGCAGCCATGCTGCACCGCCACGCGCTGGACGAAGATACGCACATCCAGCCGCTGATCGACGAATGCGCGCCGGCCGTCGGCTCCGAACTGGAGTTTCAACATCAACGCTCGGATAAACTCCTCGCAGAACTGGAACGCTTGGCCGCCGCCATCGCGGCTTCGCCCGGTTTCACGGAGGAGACTCGCCGGACCTGGCTGACCTTCGTCGACGAGCTCGGCCGCTTTACCGGCGATTATTTCCTGCACTTGTATCACGAAGAGTGCGTAGCGATGCCCGAGCTGTGGAAGGCGTTCGAAGACGAAGTGCTGATCGAGACGGCGGTCCGCCTTCGTAACTCCGTGCCTCCTCATATCCAGGACTTGTTCCAGCGTTACATGATTCCGGCTTTAAACATCGAGGAAAGGACGCTGATGCTGGCGACGCTGAAGAAGTCGGCGCCCGCGCCCGTATTCGAAAGCGTCAGCGGCACGTTCCAGGAGCTGCTCGCCCCCGAAGAATGGAAGGAACTGCAAACCCGCTTGGCTGCCGTTGCCGGATAAGAGAAGAGCCTGGGCATCCCCCCAGGCTCTTCGGTCGTTTATACTTGGAATTTGCTTACGAGAGCTTGCAAACTTTATGGGATCAGGACGACCTTGCCCGCATGCTTTCTGCTTTCCAGCAGGCGATGCGCCTCCGCCCCGTCCGCGAGCGAAAAAGTTCGCGGCTTCTCCATCAGGAGCGTTCCGGCATTGACTGCATCGAACAAAGCCGTTGCCCTCGCGATCCGGTTGTCCCTTGTCGTCACGTGGTTCCACAGGTCGCCGCCGGTCAACGTTTTGGACGTATCCATCAGCATCCGCGGATCGACGAGCGGCGGGTTTCCTCCCGCCATTCCGTAGAACACGATTGCTCCTAATGTCCTCGTCGCCGCAAAGCTGTCCATGAGCGTCGAACCTACGGAATCATACGCAACATCTACCCCGCTCCCTTCCCGCGACCAAGCCCGTACACCGTTCACCCAATCGCCGTCGTATAACAGAACTTCATCCGCGCCTGCCGCCAAGGCGGCTTTCCGTTTCGTTTCGGACGACGTCAAACCGATGACGCGGGCTCCCTTCGCCTTGCACAGCTGGACCAGCAGTTGACCGACCCCGCCGGCAGCCGCGTGAACGAGTACGTCTTCGCCTGCACGGAGAGGGTAGCTGTCATGGACCAGGTAATGCGCGGTCATGCCCTGGAGCAAAATGCCGGCGGCGAGCTCGAAGGAAATATCTTCGGGAAGCGGAATCGCGCGATCGATCGGCACGGATACCCGCTCCGCATTCGCGTAAGGCACGTCGGCAAATGCAATTCGGTCTCCGACCCGCAGTGAGCCGCCTTCGCCCTCGCCAATCACGGCCTCCACGATTCCCGCCCCTTCATAGCCTAGAATATATGGCGGCTGACCCTCCAGATGGTAATCGCCCCGCCTGCGGTAAATATCGGCAAAGTTCAGCCCGACGGCTTTCATCCGGACCAGAAGGGTTCCCGGCACGGCGGTTGGGTCCGGAACCTCCCCATACCGGAGCACCTCGGGGCCTCCGAATCGATCGAATACCAACGCTTTCATTCCGATCCTCCGTTTCCGTACGTCATTCCTGTAGTTTCTATTTTGAACCATAACCGAACCGCATGGAATCGGCAAGCAGAGGCGTTGCTGGCGTGCCGAAGAAAACCCCATGGCCGGCGCCATGGGGTTCGTTCATGCTTTATGCTTTGCCGGTTTTCACGAGATAGAGGTTGACCATCCGGAGCGCGAAATTCAGATCGAAGTTCAACCGGTTTTTCGCTTCCGCCTGGATGCCCTGGGACCCGGCGATGGACGCTTGCAAGCCCTGCAGGCGGTCGCGCACGGAATGGGCCGTCCCGTTATCCATCATCGCGTCCTTATCCAGCTTCTTGATCGCCGATTGCAATTCCCGTTTCAGAAATGCCGCGTCTTGCGCCGACATTCCTTGGAACGGCACGTAGATCTCGTCGATTTTACGGACCATGTCGCCGAGCAGGACGGAAACCGGCTTCGTTTTCCGGTAATCCGGAGCGACAGCCTCGTTCCGATATACGCCGAGCGTGAGCTCCCGGTCATAACCGTTGTCGAACAGGGACTCGAACTCGAACAGCGCCGTGCCGTCCGCGCCGGCCATGACGGCGGCGTTGATCTGGCGGACCAGCTCCGTCTTCGTGAGATCGATGAAGGTGCCGATGCCGGAAGAGATGAACGATTTGCCGTCCGAGATGTCCAGGGATGCTTTCAAGTCCCGCTCGATGATCGTGGCGTCCGGGACGTAGGACATGTGCAAGATGTGATCCATCTCGTTTTTGGCAGCCCAGTGCGCCGTCTCCTGTGCGTGCGATTGCGGCGCTTCCTCGTAGTTCGGCCATACCGCCGCCGTGATTAGAACGCCGGGACGCGTTTCGTGCGCTTCCTTCACGACGCGGTCCACCCAGGTGTTGATGATGTCCGCGCGGAACTGCAGCCACTCCTCCCAATGAGCGTCGCCCGGGTGAAGGTCGATCGGATCCACGCCGGCCTGCTGCTTGAACAGGTTCCGGGTGTATTCGTCGTATCCGAAATCATTCGTGTAATCGCCGGATCCCGGATAACGCGTATAGTCGAGGTGCAGGGAAGCCACGTCGTATTTCGTCAACAGTTCTTTGTACACCGAGGAAACGAAGTCTCTTGCCTGCGGCAGGGCCGGGTTGAGCCAGTACCATTTGGCGCCGTACGTGCCCGGCTCGTAGTTGTCTCCTTTGCGGCTGATCATCAGCCAATCCGGATGGTTGGTCACGACCGGTCCTCCGGCGAAGAAGTTTTCCACCCAAGCGTGGATGTTGATGCCGAGCTTCTTTCCTTCGTCCAGATAAGCTTGCAGCACGTCGAAGCCTTGATAGATCGGATTCTGGGTCGTATCGGCGATCTGCGTCGGGTAAATCGTATACCCGTCCCACCAGGTTTCCAGGTAAACCTCATTGATGTGCGCGTTCTTCATTTTCTGAAGATGCTCTCGAACCTGCTGGAGATTCGTTTCTTTCGGTCGCACCCACAGTCCGCGTTCATCGACTTTGCGGGACTCGTAGTTCATGAAATGGGCATCGGTCAGCTTCCGGTCCAGCGCGTTCAGCAGATCGAACAAACCGTCGGTATTCCCGTTCTCGATGGCCGTCTTCGCTTGGCCGTACAGCGTACGAGCCGCCGCGATCTCCTGTTCGATTCCGGCATAGGGAACGTCGAGGAACTTCGCTTTGGATGCCTGCAGGTCTTTCTCCGCGTTGTCGATGCTGATGTCCGCTCTGTCCAGATACGATTCCGGCGTGAAAATAACGAGCACTTGCTTGTTCGCCGAGTCGATTCGAACTTTGGCGCCGACGAGCGCGTGATTCGTGAGCCACAGGTTTTTGACGCCGTGGCCGGACAAGACGTAGCCGCCTTCCGGAATCGTGCTGTCGTTGCCTCCGCTTGCGATGACGAAGCCTTGGGCGTTCACCACGGCCTCGAAGCCCCACGGATTCGTGCCTGTATGCGTGCCGTAGGTGCTGTCGTAGATAATCAGTTGGTCCGCGCCGCGGTAGCCGGGAAACGGTTCACCCGTTGTGTCGTCCCAAGCGGCCGGGTTATCGGCCAGCGATCTCGGATTATAAGCATCATAGGCCAATTTGCCGGCGGTGTAGATCAGGCTGTTCGTCACCAGATCGGCGGAATCTCCGACGGCTACTTTGCCGATCAGCTTGTCATAGAAGGGGCTGGCAGACTGGATCGAAATCACGTACCCGTCCGCGGGAATCGGCAGGTTGTTATCTCGGAACGCGCCGGTCGCCGGATCCGCCTCGATGCCGACGACGCGGGTGACTTTGCCGGACGAAACGGCGATTTCCATGCCCCAGGGATTCGTCCCGGTGGAAGGACCGAAAGAAGGCTCGTAGAGCACCACTTCGGCAGCGCCGCGCGGGCCGTTCACCCGGTCGAGACCGACGATTTCCCCTTGGACGGAAAAATACTTTTGCGGGAGGACGGGGATGTCGATGTTCTGAGCGTTGAGTGTCGTGCCGATTGCCAGCTGGCCCAGCATTTCCGAGGCCGTTCCCGAAGCCGACAGGACATAGCCCGTCGTCGGGACGAACGTACCGGCGGCGCCGTTCGCGTTATGGCTGACGACTACGCCGTCCGCGACGATGTACTCGTCGACGCCGGCTCCGAACGCGGGCGTCTTTTCCCCGAAGTGGCGGGTAAAGACGGCAAGTTGATCCGAGCCGCGCGGTTGGTCTACCGCGTCTACGGGCAGCACCCGCCCGTCCTCAAGGACGATTTGCGGAGCGCCTTCCGCGGACGCCGCGGCGGCGGTCCCCGCTTGGCCGAAGGCCCCCGTGAAGACAAGAGCGATACCGGCGAGCAGGGTGAGCATTCTGGTTTTGCGAAACATGCGAAACCTCCTCAAGGATTGAGAATGCAAGCTTCCTCCAATATAAATAAATATTCCACTTTTATATATAATATTGGAGGATTATTTTTCCGGTAAAATTCGACACGAAAGAGGCCTTCTCCAAGTCGGAGAAGACCTCCGTTTTAGGCTGAAGGTCTCAGGTATGCCGCTTACTCGCCTAATTTGGATGCCTTGCGCCTAACCGCTCTCGACCTGCGGCGAGTCGTCATCGACTCCTTTGGCGGCTAACCTCCTCACCCAGAGCGCGACCCAGGCGGCCGTCGGCAGAACCAGCATGAACAACCATGAAAAGTAGGGCCACACGCGATCGACGAAATCCACGACGACGACGATGTTCGTATAGGTCGGCATCACGAAAACGACCACGAGCATAGCCAGCGGCACCGTAAGAAAAGCGTAATTGTTGAACCTGAAAATCTGGGTCAATCCGGCGGCGGTGGCGAAGAACGTCATGATCAGCTTGAACGTGATCGTGATCAGCCACATTCCCCCGATGATCACTTCAACGCGTTCCAGAAACTTTCCGATGCTGATTTTCTTGGCCAGCGTTAAGGTCGGGTACAGATTGACCGAAGTGAGGCCCGGTCCCAGCACCACGATGCAGAGCAGCATAATCACGAATACGACCGCACCCGCCGCTATGACGCCGGCGAAGAAGGAAGAATGGATTTTAGGCGAGGATTTGACATAAGGCAGGAGCATCATGAGGACGACGTATTCTTGCAGGGAGCCATACGGAAAAGCCGCGCGTAATGCGGGAACCGCCCCAAACTCCATAATCGGCTGCATTTTATGGACTTCCGTCTTCGGCAAGAGCATGATCACCAGAAGGAAAAACAGCAGCATGACCCAAGGAAAAAACACTTCGCTTCCCCTCGCGATGACGTCCGGCCCCAGCCGCACGGCCATTAGCGCTACGAGCATCATGCAGCTCATGATGAAGACGATCGGCGTCTCCGGCATGACCTGGGTCGTCAAAAAATAGCCTACGTCACCAAGAAGCGCATAACTAAGCACGAAGAAAAAAAATACGTATAGCAGGGAAACGGCGATGCCGAGCCATTTCCCGAAGGCCAATTCATTCATCTCCAAAATCGATTTGCGGGGGTACAGCCGAATCAGCCCTGCGTAGACAACGACCGGGATGAGGTCCATCAAGGTTCCGATGATCGAGGATATCCAGGCGTCTTGTTTGGCGATGATGGCTAAACTTGCCGGCGCAATCAAGATGGAGGACCCCATGCCGAAAAAAATGACCATGAGCGTAAATTGATGTACGCCGATCTCCCTGTTTTCTTTATCCACGGCAAGCTCCCTCCCAAGCAGTCATACCGGCAGCCCGAACGACCGGAAAAACGCGGTAATCCATCCGAACGGATTCGGCAAGGCGAAGTGCAGCCTCTGAAGGGCGTATACGGTGACGGCAAAGGTCGCCAATATCGCATAGGCGCACATTTCTTTATACTGCTTGGTCCGCTTGAGCGGAGGCAATCCGACCGCCAGTACAAGCATGTCCACGATCACGGCGCCGATGACGGTTCCCACTTGTCTCACTTCCTTATCCGGGATTGGATCGAATCGGTAATCGTACCGATCCGCCGGATCTTTACGTCCACGTTAATTTGCACGTCAATCTTGCTGAAACGGGCATCCCAGTCCGGCTTAAGCTTGTGCCATCGTTTCGGATCGGCGCGGCGTATGGCTTCGCCGAATCCGAAGATGTCCGCATGGTAGCGGCTTTGCGCCGCGTTAATGGCTTCCTTTATTTTCTCCTTGATGTTCTCCTCGGTTAACCGTTCGATGTCCTGGACCGTACCCGGTTTCATCATTTTTTCGTGACAACTGAGGTCGGCCACGTTCCCTTCGGCATGAACCTGGATGCCGATCTCGGGATTGCCGTTTCGGACCTTTCCAACCAGTTTGGTCTTGGAACGAATCAATTCGACCTCGAACCGTCCGTTTGGGCATTCGTCTTCGATGACGGTGCGTTTCACTTTGTCGGAAATATAATGGTAACCTTTGCTTTCCCGGGTGTTCAGCCAGCCGATCAGCCGATCTTGGCGGAACACGGCAATTCCGTCATAGATGAGCAATGTCGGCGATTCCGTCGTTCGGATGTTTCCCAGCCCGGCTCCGGCCTTCACGGGCCCTTCGATCTTGAGGCCGGTCAACGCAGGGGAAATTCCCGGCGTCGTGAGATCGTCGATGACCTTGTCCAGCGTCATTTTGCTCGTGACGGCCCAGTTCTGCTCCGCTACGTCGAGCGACGAGTAAAGTTCGTTGGCGGGAATGCTCTCTTCCGGCGTTAAAACGGAGAGGACGTCCTGCGCCCGGGCTTGCTTAGCGACGATAAGGAAAAAATCCGTCCTCAATTCGTGGTAACGGGACAGAAAATCGACTTGATCGCTGATTCCCCGTTTGGCCAACTCCTCGCCGAAGACGACGAGACGCAAATGGGACAAGTATACTTTCCGGTTCATGACGGTGGTCATTTCCCGGAGCGCTTCGTAAACGGAAGACGCTTCGGATCGGAACACATAGACGGGAGAACCTTCCGGCCCCGCTTTCTTTTGTCCGATCGCGGCAGGATTCACGATTTGGACGGACACCAGCACTTTCTGGTTCGGGGCCGCATCCAGCCCCAAGGCAACCGCGATGGAAAGCTCGTTCAACTCCCGGCGGCTCCAGCAGCCGCTCAAGCATAGGACCGCGAGGACGATAACGGCCGTTTTCCCGATCCGCCGGATCATGGGCCGGGCTTCCTTCCGTTCGTCCGGAAAAAGTTGCGGTTTTTCAAGGCGTGCGGCCTCGTGATCATCAACCATCTGGGCAATCTGAGGATCGTATCCTTCTGGTCGGACCAATGGAACGGAGCGAAGGAAGATAAATACGGAACCCCGAAGGACCGCAGGCTGCATAAGTGAAAGACCATCACCATCAAACCGAGCACGATGCCGAAAATGCCCAATGAACCGGCGAGCATCATCATCCCGAATCGGAGAATCCGAAACGATATGGCCATCGCGTATGCGGGAATGACGAAGTTGGAAATCGCGGTTAACGCCACCACGATGACCATCGCCGGAGAGACAAGTCCGGCGTCCACGGCGGCTTGCCCGATCACCAGCGTCCCGACGATGGAGACCGCTTGTCCGATGTTCTTCGGCATCCGAAGTCCGGCTTCCCGCAAAATTTCGAACGTAATTTCCATGATCATGGCCTCCACGAACGCCGGGAACGGCACCCCTTCCCTCGCCGAGATCAAACTCATCAGCAGCGACGGCGGAATGATCTCCTGATGAAAAGTCACGATGGCGATATACAAAGCGGGAGCCATCAGGGAGATAAACAGGCTTATGTATCGGATAATCCGGATAAGCGTCGCGAAATCCCATCGCTGATAGTAGTCCTCGGCCGCCTGCAGGAACTGCGTGAACAAAGCCGGCACCACCAAGACGAACGGAGTGCCGTCGACCAAGATGGCCACTCGGCCTTCCAGAACCTCCGACGCGATGACATCCGGTCTTTCCGAGGAGTAGACGAGCGGAAACGGAGTCAGCGTCTGATCCTGGATGTATTCCTGGATATAACCGCTCTCGAGAATGCTGTCCACGTCCACGGCATTCAGCCTTCTCCGTACCTCCGCCAACACCTCATCGCTCGCGAGCCCCTTGACGTACATGATGGAGATGTCGGTATGGGTGACTCTTCCAATCTGCATCGTTTCCATCCACAATCGGGGGTCTCTGATTTTACGCCGAAGCAAGGCCGTATTGGTACGAAGCGTTTCCGTGAATCCCTCGCGCGGCCCGCGCACGGAAGGCTCGGCTTCAGGCTCCTGGATCGATCGCTCCTTCCACTTCCGCGCACCCACGATTAATGCGTCTTGCTCTCCGTCCCATAGCACGGCGATATCCCCGGACAGGATCGCAAGCAGAAGCTTCTGAAGAACCGCCTCCCGTTTGACGCTTCCCGAAGGAACGACCAGCCGGTCCATCCATTGTTCCGCACTCGTCTCCGACCATTCGATCCCTTCACGGGCTCGTTCGTGAAGCAGCAAGCTCAGAGGCTCCAGCACGGTTGTCGTATCCGCAAGACCTTCCACGTAAACGATGGCGGAACGCCGCTGTCTGCCTTCTCCCAAGACAAACTGCCGGATGACCAAGTCCGTGCTGTGCCCGAGCTGCTGCTTGATCCAATCCAAATTGCCGGACAAGTCCGACCGTACGCCCGATACGGATGATTGAGCGCTCGGCTGAGACTGGGGAGGTGACTTCATTCCCGATACGACTTTTTTGACCAAATGGAGTAGAAAGTTCATGTCCGTCTCCCCTGCTCACCGTTCGCCGAATTAGCAAAATTAGGATTGCCAAATAAAAGAAAAAAAACCGCAATCCGCGGTTTCTACAATGCCTCTCCAAGCGGCGTCGGCAGGCCGTCGAGGCTGAACGAGTTTTTCTCCTTCCGGTATTCGCGCAGCCCTTCCTCGCCTTTCTGGCGGGTCCAGCGCTCCAGCGTATCCCGCTCGCCCGCGAAATCCATGAAAGGCACCGCGTACCCGCAGGAAGCCTGCACCATGCGTACGTCCACGACGATCATCTGCCTTGCGCCCAGCAAGGGCGTAAACAACGGATAAAGCGCCTCCCACTCTTCCGTACCCGGCAGCACGACGGTTCCCTTGCCGTAAAGCCGTAGAATCCGCGGCGCTCCTTCGAAAGCGCAGAACATGATCGTCACCCGGCCGTTCTCCCGGACGTGCGCGCTCGTCTCGTTGCCGCTGCCCGTCATGTCGAGGTAGGCCACGCGGTTCTCGTTCAGAATCCGCAGCGAATCATGCCCCTTGGGCGATAGATTGACGTGGCCCCGCCCCGATAACGGCGCGGACGCGACGAAAAAGACGTGCTGCCGCCGAATGAACTCCTCGTGCTCCGGAAGCATCGATTCGAACTGTTTCCCCATGGCGATCTCTCCCCTTTTCTCGTCTCCTTGCCCTTGAGTATGGCACGGAACCCGATGAGGGTCTAGGATTTTTTTCCAATATTAGCTCTGTCCTTGTCCGCCCTGGCCTGCTTCGTTGCCGGATTGGGCATCGGCCTGCTGATTCTGATTGCCCTTCTTGCGGGCGCCCCGAATCCAAGTGTAAACCGACAAGGCTAGCGCCAGCCCGGCCATCGTGAGCTGCATTTTCCATGGCGCGCTCAGCATGTTGCGGGACTCCCAAGGAAACCAATATCGGATCATGAGCTTGCCCCCTTGCCTTTGACCATCTTCTTGAATCCCGTAACCGCCAGCGCAATTGCCGGCAACACGAGAAACAGAGGGACCCAAAACTGATAGGGAAGCGGCTTCTCGGCGACTTCGAGATGCGCGCTGAACCCTCTGACCATCGTCATGCCCATGAACAGGGCGGCGATCGCGACCGGATAGGCGATCTTCTTCTCGCTTTTCGCGCCGGTGAGCTGCCGGATCAAAATGACGGCGGAGAACAGATGGAAGGAAAGCTTCACGAACGCGTTCACCATCATGTAAATGACGCCCAGCGCATCGAGATTCTCCAGGAAGTCGGCCACGCTGGGCAGCTTCAGCAGCGCGAACGACGGATACATCATTTGCTTGAACGTCCATTCTCCCAGACCGGAGATGGCGAGGACGTCCACGAAGGAAATGAGAATCCCGGAACACAGCGTCGCTGCGAGAACCACGCGGCTGCACCCCGTGCCTTTGCCATTGCCTTTGACGTAGGACCAAATTAACGCGAACGAGATGCTCTCCCCGAAGGTTTGCGTAATCCCGAGCGGCCACACGGCCCCCATCACCGGCCCCCATCCCTCCGCCATGAAGGGTTTCAACAGATGCAGGTTCAAACTTCCCGAAGCGCCGAGCATCAAAGCTTCCAATGTCACGAATAGAAGCATGATGGGAAACAAAATGCTGCAGACCCGTGCCAGTACCTCGATCCCGCCGGTCAGCACGTACACCACGATCATCATGAAAGTGACCGCGATGGCCCAATCCGGAGTCCCCGGCAAGATGCTGATCGGAAACAGGAAACGAATATCGCCGACGATCCTCCCCGCGTCGTAAATGAACAGGATCGGATACAGCCAAGCCACGAAGGTTCCCAGCCATTTGCCGAACAAGGACGGATACCACTCCGCCAGCCCCAGGCCCCCGTTTAATCTATGAATCGCCAAATAAACGGTCATGATCGCGAGACCCAGCAGAGTGGAAACCAGCACGGAAATCCAAGCATCCCTTCCGGCGCCGGACGCGAATCCGAAAATGACGGTGGTTCCGAGCTGGAACAACACCATGAGCGAAAACAGCTGATAGGGGGAAATCCGGACCATCCGATCACTCCTCGACGCGAATCACCCGGTTGGTCAAGCCGGTACGGAGCACGTTCACGTGAATCTCGACCGAGATCACCGTTTTCGGGAACATATCGGGCCAGCGGGAGCGGAACTCCCGCTTCCACTTCTTCGGGTCCTGCCGGTACAGCGACTGCCCGAATCCGAAAATATCGCTTTTGTACTCCTGCTGTACTTTCCGGCTGGCTTCCTGGATCCGTTCTTCGATGTCTTCCTTCATCAAGCCCTGGACGTAATTCACGTTGCGGGATTTGTTCAAATCGATCGAAGAGGTATTCTCGTAGATGTTCTCGTCGATGTTGATCACCAGCCGGACGAATAAGCGGTCATCGCGCACGGACAGGCGGCGTTTCACTTTCACGTCCTCCAGCTCCGCGCTGATCTTGCCGGCTCCCGCGGATTTCGGCACTTCGATCGTAATGACGCCTTCCTTTACCCGATTCCTGACCCACATGGCGCCTCTGCCTTGTTTGCTGTCCAATTGCCCGACCATACTGCTTCTGCGGAATACGGCGAGCCCTGTCACGGACAGGTTATTCATACCGCTTTTCCCCGTCTCCGAAGGGACGATCTCCACGATGGGGGTAAAGGGTTCTTCCCCTTCCGAAGTCAGCATGTTCACGAAGTCGATCAGCCGGACTTTCGGAATGAGCTCCTGCTTCATCTCTTCTTTCAGCACTTCGGACGGAAGCTTCTCGAATTTCGATTTGAAGTTGAGGACGTCCGAAGCCGTCGTTTTCGAGACGACCAGGAAGCTTTTAAGCTGGGATTGCCGATACCGCTCGAAAAAGTCCAAGTAAGGTTCGATCCCCCGGACAGCCAGCGCTTGGCCGATCACGAGCAGCCGGCTGTGGGCGAAAAATATTTTGCGCGGCAGTTTCTCCTGCAGGCTGCGGTAAGTGTCCATGATCGTGTCGCCTTCCTCGGAGACGACCCATGCGGCGGACGTTTCGATTTTGCTCTCCGAGCCGCTCTGGGCCGATCCGGAACCGATGAGCCGGGGAATGGCGAGCATCAGAGACAACCGGATTTTCCCGTTCTCCGCCACGTCCAGGCCCGTAGCCGTGACGATCGCGATATCGTTCACTTCTACCCTGCTCCAGCAGCCGTTCAGACAGACAGCGGCCAAGAGAAGGTTCAAGAGGAGGAAAAATTTCCGCATGCCCATACTCCTTTTCCGCCTTTCGCTTGCGTCACCCTCCCGCGTTTCCTCCCTTGCTTGGGCCGGGCCGCATGCCCGGCTTCATTCTCCGGCGGTTCACTTTGCCCGTCTGCAAAGGCCGCAGGACCATCGACCACCATGGGGCCCTCACCGCCGTGTCCTTCAATCCGCTCGCATTCGTCGGGGCAAAGGGCGCTAAATAAGGAACCCCGAAGGAGCGCAGCTTGGCCAGATGGATAAGTACCGCGAGCAATCCGAGCACGAGTCCGTACAATCCGAATGTAGCCGCAAGAAGCATCATCGGGAATCGAAGGAAACGGATCGCGAGACCCTGGGCATACGCCGGAAAAATGAAAGAAGCGATGCCCGTGAAGGAGACGACGATGACCAGCATGGCGGAGACGACGCCTGCTTGGACGGCGGCCTGTCCGATGACCAGCGCTCCGACGATGCTGACCGCTTGACCGACCGGCCGCGGCAGCCGGATCCCGGCCTCCCGCAATCCCTCGAAGGCCGCCTCCATCAGCAGGGCTTCCACGATGCCGGGGAATGGCACGGCCTCCCGCGAAGAAGCGATGCTGAGCAGGAGGCTCGTCGGAATCATTTCCTGATGGAACGTTGTGACGGCGATATAAATCGACGGGAAGACGAGCGCGCTGAAAGAAAGCCAAAACCGGAGCAGCCGGGTTGCCGACGCGACGATATAGTTCTGGTAGTAATCCTCGGTCGCTTGAAGCGTATCGATGAACGTTCCCGGAGCGATCAGCGCGAACGGCGTATTGTCCACGAGGATCGCCACCCGTCCTTCGAGGATGCTTCCGGCGACCCTGTCGGGCCGTTCGGTGTTGAGCAGCTGCGGGAAAATGCTGAGCGGATTGTCGCAAATGAGCTCCTCGATATAGCCGCTTTCCAAGACCGCGTCGATTTCGATGCGGCCGAGCCGATTCCGGACTTCCTTCAGCACCTCCGGCAAGACGACGGAATCCAAATAGACGATGGCGAGGGAGCATTGGGATAAGCGCCCCATCTTCATCGTTTCGACCTTCAGATCGGTCGTGCCGAACCTTCTTCGGACGAGCGTGATGTTCACGCCCAGGTTTTCGGTGAACCCGTCCCTCGGCCCCCGGATGATCGGTTCGGTGGCGGGCTCTTCCACGGCACGCTTGTCCAGCTTCTGCATGCTGACGAGCAGGATGGACGGCACGCCGTCTACCAGCACCGCCGCTTCCCCCTTGCATACCGATTCGGCGGCGGCCTTGATGTCCGTCTCGTTCTTCACGTGATCGGCATGAATCCACACCGACACGTTCGGGGGAGCTCCGGCGGCTTCCGCGAAGATCCGCGCCGAGCCGCCCATCAGCGGCTCAAGCACCTTGGCTTCCAACCGCTTCTCGTCGACCATGCCTTCGATGAAAACGATGGCCCCGCTTTGTCCTGAAGACAAAGCGAACGTGCGGTAGACGACGTCGGAGCAACGCTCGAATTCTTGCTGCAGAAGCGCCAGATCCTGCGCAAATTTCCCGCTGGCGACGCTTGCCGGGCCTGGCGTCTTCACCACGCTCCTCCCGGCGTCGACGTCCTTTGCAAGTACGCGAACAAGTTCGTGAGGGTGACGGAAATCACCGCGATGACCACGTAGAATCCGAACAGATAAACGAAATTCATCCATTCGAACAGGTAGAACATATCGATGAGCGATAACAACGGTTTAACGACGAAAGCGAATATCGCGCATAGCACGATCAAGCTTAGATAAACATTGACGCCGCGTTTCATCGCCCACTGGTAGACCAGCATGAAGCATACGGGAACAAGGGCCGCATCCAGGGCAATATTAACCGGGATAAACGGGAGCACCTTGTAGGGGTACTCCCACCATCCCCGCATCACGCCCAAATGGTCGGTATAACTGAATACCATGTGAACGCACAATCCGAAGAAACCGAGTCGGAAGGCTTGGGACTTATCGAGCTTAATGAAAAGCACGGCAAGCGGTACAAGCAGCAGCATCAAACAAGTCCAAAAATACGGACTCGTATAATTGGAGTAATCGTTCCAGTAATCGGTGATGCCGTTGGACACCGATTGGTTCGCCTGACGGATCCGCTCGACCGCCTGCTGCTGCTCGCTTGTCATGCAAAGTGCCCCTTCCGATCCAAACATATGGTTAGTTTCTCCAGTCGGGTTTCGAAAATACGACGACGACGCGTTTTAGGAAATCGGGTCGAAGTCTTTTCGTTTGCTTAGCCAATGGGTGATCACATAAATCAAGAATTGGATCGGCAACGAATAATACCGCTGCCAATGGTTGCGCGTGTAGATTTCCAACCATTCGAATATCGGTTCTCCTATGTATGAGGTGACCAGGGCAAACAATAGACCTTTCACGATCGGATGGAGCGTAGGTCGGACTTGAATCAAGAACATGACGAAAATCGGCATCAACGTGAGATCCCATGGAAAATAGGTGGGAAGCACGGGGATGAGATTGAATCGGTAATGCCACAATCCGAACTGGTCGCCCATGACGTCGAGAACGAGCGAGATCACCATGACGAACATACCGCTGTAGAGCAGACGGTCCGTGCTTTCTTTTTTCCTGTACATCACCCAGATCACCCAAGGAATGACCGAGAGAGCGAGCGCGAGCCACCACAGCCGGGAGAAAAGCACGTGATGAACCCAGAATTGGATCTTTTGCCGGATCAATTCATGGATTTGGTGCGTATTCTCATCGATGAACGCGATTTCTTTTTCTTTGTCCATGCGCATCCGGTTCCCTTCATGAACTATAAGGGTTATTGTTGCCCTTCCCGACCGGCGATAGACGGCTAATGGCAACGAAAAAGGAGTCCGAACCGCCATCGGTTCGAACTCCTCTCATTCTCCTTGCTTCCGGGCCCGGTGCCGGACGCCCCATTCGTACATGATGTCGAAAATCGGCTCCAGCGTTCGTCCGTAATCCGTCATTCGGTATTCCACTCTCGGCGGCATTTCCGGAAACACGGTGCGTTCGACGAGTCCGTCCTGCTCCAGTTCCTTGAGTTGCTGCGTCAGCATCTTCTGCGAGACTCCCGGAATCAGCCGGCGAAGCTCGTTGTACCGCCTTCCGCCTTCCTGCAGGTGCCAGAGGATGAGCATTTTCCATCTCCCGCCGATGGCCTGAATGGTCTCGTTCACGTGGATGTAGCAATCGATGTCTTCCTCGTTGTAAGCCGGATCCGCCCTCAAAGAATCCAAAAACATCGGCAAGCCGCCCCCTTCCGCAATTCCTACTTCGAGGTAACTATCCGAAAATAAAGTGCCTTCTGTTCTGTCGTCCCCTTCCGTATTATGCTGGACGCATCCAATCGGAAAGGGAGTATGAAAATGATTCAACGATTTGCAGGCAAAGTCGTCCTCGTCACCGGAGCTTCCCGCGGCATCGGCCGCACGATCGCGGAGCGTTTCGCCCGGGAAGGAGCGAAGGTCGTCCTCAATTATTCGCAAAACGGCCGGCTGGCCGAGGACGCTGCCGCCGAGATCCGAGCCGCCGGAGGCGAAGCCGTCGCCCTGCAAGCGGACATCAGCCGCCCGGCGGAAGTGGAGCGGCTGTTCCGCGAAACGTCGGAAGCGTTCGGCGGCCTCGATATTCTGGTGAATAACGCAGGTATCATGATGACCAAGCCGATCGCCGAATTCACCGAGGAAGACTTCGACCGGATATTCGCCGTAAACGTGAAAGGAACCTTTTTCGCCATCCAGCAGGCGGCCCGCCACATGAACCGTAACGGCCGCATCATCAACTTCTCGACGTCCGTGACGGGATCGATGTTCCCGGGCTACAGCGCTTATGCGGGAACCAAAGGCGCCGTCGAGCAATTCACGAGGCAGCTCGCCAAGGAGCTCGGACCGAAGGGCATCACGATTAACGCCGTCGCTCCGGGACCGGTCAACACGGAATTGTTTTTGGAAGGGAAATCGGAAGCGCAGGTTCAAGCCATCGTCAACATGAACTCCTTCGGCAGGCTGGGCGAGACGGACGATATCGTCGGCACCGTGCTTTTCCTCGCGGGAGAAGAAGCCGGGTGGATGACCGGCCAGACGCTGCGCGTGAACGGCGGTTACGTCTGACGTTCTAGGACGTGGCCTTGATCTGCTTGCTTCTGAGCTGGCCGCAGGCAGCGTCGATGTCCGTGCCATGCTCCAAACGGACGCTGACGCTGACGCCTTGTTTCTTCAAGGCGTCATAGAAATCGGTGATGGCTTCCTGCGTGCTCCGTTGATACTGGCTGTGCTCATCCACGGGGTTGTACGGAATGAGGTTCACGTTCACGAGCGGACGGCGGTCGCCGATCAGCTCCGCCAGCTCCAGGGCAATCTCGCGGCGGTCGTTGACGTCCTTCAGCAGAATGTACTCCAACGTGATTCTGCGGCGGGTCCGCTCGAGGTAATAGTCGATCGCTTCCATGAGCTTCGCGATCGGGATTGCCCGGTTGATTTTCATGATCCGCGTCCGAAGCTCGTCGTTCGGGGCATGCAGGGAGACGGCCAGGTTCACGCCCGGATCCTCGTCGGCGAATCGTTTGATTTTATCCGCCAGTCCGCTTGTGGAAACGGTGATATGCCGCGGTCCGATGGCGAGCCCCTTCGGGTCTTTGACGATCGCGAGGAAATCCTGCAGGTTGGCGTAGTTGTCGAACGGTTCGCCGATGCCCATCACGACGATGTGACTGACCTTCTCGCCTTTGCCCGCCCGGTCCAGGTAGAGCTGGACCTTCATGATTTGCTCGGCGATTTCCCCGGCCGACAGGTCGCGGCTCTTCGCGAGCAGTCCGCTGGCGCAGAAGCTGCAGCCGATATTGCAGCCGACCTGCGTCGTGACGCATACCGAAAGGCCGAATTTGTGCCGCATCAGAACGGTTTCGATCAGGTTCCCGTCCTGCAGGCGGAACAGGAATTTCACCGTGCCGTCCACCGACTCCTGCTTCGTGTGCTCGGTTAACGTTTCAATTGCGAAATGGTCCTCCAGCAGCCGAACACACTCGGCGTTCACGTCCGACATGCCGGAAAAGGCCGCCACGCGTTTCCGGTACAACCCTTCCCACACCTGCGTCGCACGGGACTTCTTATGTCCACGCTCGCCCAGCCATTCGGCCAGCCGCTCCGCCGTTAACCCGTATATGGATTGCTTGTTCATTCGTAATCCTCTCTTCGAAAAAACCTTGATCTATAGATTATACCATTTACCGCGCCGGCGATGAATTCTCGTGAATGTAAAAACAGGGGTGCCCAGCCTTGGGCACCCCTGTTCAATCGCGGAATCGGCAGTCTTGAAGCCGAATCATCCGCGTGTTGTATTTGAGCTTGTAGCCCAGATACATGAGCAGAAAAAGCGGAAGCCCGACGTACGTGGCGGCGACGCCGGCCCAATCGACGTTCGCGCCGAACAGCGGGTATCCCTGGCCGATCATGACGAAGAAGCAGATGACGAAAGCGACGATCGGCCCGAATGGAAACCACCGCGCCCGGTACGGCAGCTCGTCCAACTGGTGTCCCTGCGCGACGAACGCCCGACGGAACCGGTAGTGGCTGATCGCGATGCCAAGCCAAGCGAGGAACCCGCACATGCCGGATGCGTTCAGCAGCCACACGTAAACGACGCCTGCTCCGTACAGCGAAGCGAGAAACGCCAGCAAGCCGACCGCGGCCGTTAAAGCCAAGGACGCGGACGGAATGCCTCGGCGATTGAGCCGCGACAACCAGGACGGCGCCTTGCCTTCCTTCGCCATAACCCACAGCATGCGGGTGGACGCGTACATGCCCGACGTGCCGGCCGACAACACGGAAGTCAAGATGATCGCGTTCATCAGGGAAGCCGCGAAAGCGAAGCCGGCCTTCTCGAAGACGATCGTGAAAGGGCTGACCGCGATGTTTTCGACGCCGGATTGCAGCAGCAGCGGGTCACGGTACGAGATCAATGCCCCGATCACGAGGATGGACAGCAGGTAAAAGATGAGGATGCGCCAGAAGATTTGCTTGATCGCCTTCGGCACGTTTTTCGCCGGATCCTCGCTCTCCACGGCGGCGACGCCGATCAGCTCCGTTCCCTGGAACGAGAAGCCCGCGGTCATGAACACGCCGAACACGGCCAGGAAGCCGCCCGCGAACGGCGAGTCGCCTTCCGTGAACAGTGAGAAGCCCCTAGCGCCTCCCCTCAGAATGCCGACGATCATCAGAAGCCCGATCACGATGAAGACGATCACCGTTACGACCTTGATGAGCGAAAACCAAAACTCCGACTCCCCGTATGCCCGGACGGACATGTAGTTGATGCCCGCCATAATGATGAGAAACAGCGCGCTCCACAGCCAGTCGGAAGAGCCGGGCAGCCAGTATTTGATGATGAGGTTCGCCGCCGAAATTTCCGCCGCGATCGTGATCGCCCAGTTGAACCAGTAATTCCATCCCAACGCGAACCCGAGCGCGGGATCGACGAAACGGGTCGCGTACGTGCTGAACGAACCCGACAAAGGCATGTATGCCGCCATTTCGCCCAAGCTCGTCATGAGAAAATACACCATGAACCCGATCGCCCCGTAGGCCAAGAGAGCGCCGCCCGGTCCCGCCGAGTGAATGGCGCCCCCGCTTGCGACGAACAGCCCCGTTCCGATGGAGCCGCCGATGGCGATCATCGTCATGTGGCGGGCCTTCAGCCCGCGGACGAGCTGTTTCCGGTTGCTCGAGCCCTCGCTCATCGGCATGCCCTCCGCGTTGAATGAATCGATCTAAGGTCGTACTTGGAAGTACTGGGACTATTGTGAGCGTTCATGCCCATTTCATGCATGTCGGCGGGATTCCGGCCATGTGCTATACTTAACACGTGTTCACAAGAAACGAAGGGGAAGCACTCATGACTCCTATGACCATAGACAGCGGATCCAAACGCCGGAACGTCGGGATTTTCGCTCATGTCGACGCGGGCAAGACGACGACCACCGAGCATTTGTTATACGAAAGCGGACGCATTCGCTCCCTAGGGAGCGTAGACCGGGGTACGGCACAGACGGATTGGCTGGACGTGGAGCGCGAGCGCGGCATTTCGGTGCGCGCGGCCGTGACGATGTTCACGTGGAAGGACGTTGCCGTTAACGTGGTGGATACGCCGGGTCACGTCGATTTCCTGTCCGAGGTGGAGCGGTCGCTGCGCGTCATGGACGGCGCGGTGCTCATCGTGTCGGCTGTCGAAGGCGTCCAGTCTCAGACGGAAATCATCTGGCATGCTTTACGCAAGCTGGCGATTCCCACCGTAATCTACGTCAATAAAATGGACCGGATCGGAGCGGATGCGGACCGCGTGCTGGCCGACATCCGCAAACACTTGTCGCCGATGGCGGTACCCGTGCAGCTGGCGAACGGCGCCGAAGAAACGTTTGCCGGCTCCTTCGACTTATGGTCGCCTGCCGATGCGGAGACGCAGCCGGCTCAAGCGGACATGCTGGAAGCCTTGGCGCAGACGGACGAAGCGCTGCTCGAACGTTATTTGGCGGAAGGAGCGCCTGGTGGCGCTGAGGGATTGGCGGATTGGAAAAAAGAATTCGCGCGCCTGACCGCCCAATGCGAGCTGTTCCCCGTGCTGTTCGGCGCGTCCGGCAAAGGGATCGGCATTACGGCGCTGCTGGACGGCATCGTCGATTACCTGCCCGCTCCGGAAGGGGAGGCTAACGCGCCGTTATCGGGCGTCGTGTTCAAAATCGAGCGGGACAAAACGATGGGCCGCATGGCGTTCGTCCGCCTGTACCAAGGGACGATCCGCAACCGCGACACCGTGAAGAACGCGACGCAAGGGATCGACGAGAAGGTGACCCAGATCCGCAAGGTCGACGGGCGAAAATCGGAGGACGTCGGCGTCCTGGAAGCCGGCGATATCGCCGCCGTCTGCGGGATGCAGCATGTACGGATCGGCGACGTCATCGGCAGCGAAGAAGCGGTGCCGCAGGAAGCGAGGCTGGCGATTCCGCTGCTGACGGTCCAGGTCCACTGGGCCGCCGCGGCGGATTATCCCGCAGTCGTGGCGGCCTTGCAGGAGCTGGCGGACGAAGATCCGCTGCTGGACCTGCAGTGGCTGCAGGAGGAGCGCGAGCTGCACCTGAAGGTCATGGGGCCGATCCAGCTTGAGGTGCTGACGCAAATCCTCGACAATCGGTTTGGCCTGAAGGTCACGTTCGGGCAGCCTTCCGTCATTTACAAAGAGACGTTAAGCGGCACGGGCGAGGGATTTGTGGCTTACACGATGCCCAAGCCCTGCTGGGCGATTCTTCGCTTCCGGATGGAGCCGCTCCCCCGGGGATCCGGGCTGCAATATGATGCGCATGTACGCTCGGAGGATCTGCTGCCGCAGTACCAGAACGAGGTCGCCCGCCGCGTGCCGCTAGCGCTGCAGCAAGGCATGTACGGCTGGGAGGTCGTCGACCTGCGGGTGACGCTGATCGAAGGACAGCATCACGTCTGGCATACCCATCCGCTGGATTTCGTCGTGGCCACGCCGATGGGAATCATGGACGGCCTGAGCCGGATCGGCACGAAGCTGCTGGAACCGATGCTTCGGTTCCGCCTCACCGTGCCGGAAGAGTTCGGGGGCAAGGTGATGAACGACCTTGTCCTCATGCGGGCGGCATTCGAAGCGCCCGCCCTGCATGGCGACCGGATGACGATCGAAGGCCGCGTTCCCGTCGCGACATCGCTTGAATACGCGGTCAAGCTGGGTTCTTTGACGAAAGGCCGCGCCTCGCTGTCCACTTTCTTCGACGGCTACGAGGAGTGCCCGCCGGACGTGAAAGCCGAGCGGCCGCGGAGGGGCGTGAATCCGCTGGACACGTCCAAATACATCCTGAGCGTACGCAACGCGTTGTCTTCTTCTTAAGCAGGCCGATGGCCGTGGACGAACCTACAATTGCGGCCGACAGGTGACGGTTGCCGGCTCCGTTCGCGATTCCTCCGAATATGCTGTGGCATGTCCTTCTATGGAGGTGATATGCCAAATGCTGCAATTAAGCGGAATCGTGGGCGGGAATGCGCCTATTCGGCTCGGCCCGAAACAGAGAAGAGATCTGCAAACGATCGTCATCGACGTGCCGAACGGCAAAAAGCTGATCCTGAAGCGATTGAACTTCCTGTTGTCCAACGACGCGTTCGTCTTCATCGTCGAGGCTCTGCCCGGCACCGGAGTGTTCCGGGCCAAGGGCGGATCGGGCGATCTGAGGCCGAACAAAGTGCTGTTCAACAACAAGACCGGCGACACGGTCAGGATTTTCCTGAACATCGCCGTGCTGAACTCGGCGAAAAACACCCGAAACCTGGACCCGCAATCCACTTGGCTGCTCAAGTTGGCTCGCTGCTCGATTAAATAATCAAAGAGGGGACTTGCGCCCGCAGGACGTTGGTCTCTGCGGGACAAGCCCCCTTTTCATTTGCCCCAAATGGTCTTGCCCGTGTACACCCCCTGGCGGGGCGCTTTAAACGGAACTTGTGCCAAACGCGAAGAACCCTCCCGGGCGGGAGGGTGACGAAACGCCGGCTACGGTTGATCCCGCTTGGCCAGCTTCTCCTGGGCGAGACGGATCATTTCCCTGACCATGGACCCTCCGATCTTGCCGCCGACATGTCCGGCATCTTCCGTTGAAAGCTCTCCGTTGTCTCCCGGCTTGAGCGGCACGCCTAGATCTTTGGCCACTTCGAACTTCACGTCGTCCGGCCGGGCCGGATTCACGGAATAGCCTTCGTTTCTCATGACGTCTGCCTTAAAATTCTGCATGCCCCGCTCCGCTCCGGGCACCAAGTATCTGCGCCTTCTGGACATTCCCGCTCACTCCCTTGCCTTTTCCCCTAACATGCCCGGGAGTGCAAAGGCTCATGCTTCACCGGCGCATCATCTGCGGATCAACGTCCTGCGGTCCGTATCCCACCGCCAGCCCGCGTCCTTTCCGCTCACATGCAAGCCGCCATACCAACCGTCCGTCTCTCTGAATGCCATCCAGTCCGCTTCTCCCGCTTTTACTTTTCGTCCCAGCTCCGTCAAGCTGACTTCAGCCTCGCGCAAAGGCGAGGGGTCCGGACGGCCAAAGTCGGGAAACGACGAGATTCCGCGAACGCTCAGCAAGGGTTGAGGCCTTGCCGTCATGGCCGCCAGATGCCGCCAAAATTCCAAGTCGCCCATTCCCAGCAGACGCAGCCGGTCTCCCGCTTGCCCGAACAAGTCCAACGGTCGAACACACCCTTCGGCGACCAAATCGAGCACCGTTTGTTCTACGATACCGGCACCATTGCGCACGGAAGGCAGCCTGGCCAAATGCGCTTCGAAGGCGTCCCGAAGATAGGGCAGCGCAGCCGTGTCCTCGTTCAACAACCGCAGGTGCTCTTCCGGTTCCGGAGAAGAGTAGGCTTTCCACGCCATGCGGCCCAGCTCGAGCTCCTCGCGGCTGACGGGATGACAGGTCCCCGCCAAGCCGATCAGTTGCTGCGCCGTCAGTTGCCCCAATCCCCGAAAATCATCCTCGCCGGGATACGAGCCGATGCACAGCAGATTCAGCCGGATCTCTCCGTACGGCCGCCTTGAAAACCAATCCAGCAGAAAGAGGAGCATCGTCTGGTCGTACAGGTCGTATTCGAACCAAAGCACGACCTCTTCGCCCTTCTGGAGCTCCTTAAGTACCCGAAGCTGTTTCTCGCAGGTTTCCCGGTACAGATACTGCGGAATGCCCAAGGTGGTCTCCAGATACTCGGCTCTCGCCGCAAGGAGACGGCTATCCGCCATATCCGGGAAGACCGGTCCGTAAGAATAAATTTCCGTCCACGGCATCACCTTCCCTTGTACGCCGCCTTGCCGTAATTTCTCCGCCACGGAATCCCCGTTAACGATATGAAGCATGCCGCCAACTCCTCCCCATCCGGCCTACTTGGATACATACGGATTGCCGAGCTCCCAAAAACGCCAGGGATAATCGCGTGCCTCCCCGCTGTTGTCGATGCCGATGCGGGGACCGGCCATGACGGTGCCGGGCGCCCTCCCTGCCGCGATGAACAGCGGCAGCTCGTAAAGCGGCTTGCCGTAATCGGCTTTCACGATGCCCAGCGCGCGGGCCAGCTTGCCCGGACCGCTCGTGAGATCCCGCTCCTTCTTGACCGCACCGCGGCGGGCATACATGAGATCGATCCCGGCGCAAGGCTCTACCGCGCGGATCAATACCGCTTCAGGCTTGCCCTCCTCGCCGGCTACGACGTTCAGGAGCGTATGCGTATGCATTTCGTAAATGTAGGCGAATCCGGGCCGGCCGAACATGACTTCCGTCCTCGCGGTTCTCCGGTTGCCGAAGCTGTGGGCCGCCCGGTCCTCCGGCCCCGCGTAAGCCTCCGTCTCGACGATCCAGCCGGACGCGGGACCGGCGGGCGTTTCCTTGACGAGCAGCATGCCTAGCAGCGCCGGTGCCAGCTCCAGCGCGGACCGCTTGAAAAATGAGGGATCAACCGGTTGCATCAAATCGTTTATCCACCTTTGCATATCGCTTTCTATAACGAACGATCATCCTCTGTTATAGTTCGTCCGTATTGAAAGTATCTCCTCCTTCGATTCTGCCGGATTGGAAGCCTTTATAAAACCACCGTTTTCTCTGATCGGAGGTTCCGTGCGTGAAGCTTTCGGGGACGACATAGCCTTGTGCCTTCTTCTGCAGCGTGTCGTCGCCGACGGCGCTTGCCGCATTCAGCGCTTCTTCCAGGTCACCTTGCTCCAACACGTTCATGTCTTGCTCATAATGGGCCCATACGCCGGCCAAATAATCCGCCTGCAGCTCGATGCGCACGGAATGCTCGTTCGACCTGTCCGAACCGTCGCCCATCGTGCCGAGCAGGGTTTGCACGTGATGGCCGACCTCGTGAGCGATCACGTAAGCCATGGCGAAATCCCCGGGCGCGCCGAACTTCTGCTTGAGCTCGTCGTAGAAACTCAAATCGATGTACAGTTTACGATCCCCCGGACAATAAAACGGCCCAACCGACGAGCCGGCCGTCCCGCAAGCGGACTGGACGCTGTCCGTGTACAGCACCAGCGTCGGTTTTTCGTATACCCGGCCTTCCTCCTTGAACACTTGCGTCCACACGTCTTCCGTATCCGCGAGAACGACCGACACGAACTGCGTGAGTTCCTTTTCATCCTGCGTTTCCACATAAGCGGAGTTCGAGTTCGAGTCCGCTCCCGTTCCCGTCAGCGAATTCAGCAAATCTCCCGCATTGCCGCCAAGCAGCGTGGAGAGCAGCAAAATAATCAAACCGCCGATGCCGCCCCCGATGAGCGTTTTCCCTCCCATACCCCTTCGGTCTTCCACGTTGGAGCTGCCTCTTCTGCCTTGCCACTGCATCGCGATTCCCCCTTTACCCGCCAGGGCACCTTGTTTAAGTGATATACCCAAAAACGGCGAAGAGGCCGTCCGGAGCTCGATTTGACGCGAGCCCGGACAGCCTCCGGGGTGAGAAATATATTCTTTTCTGACGCTTATGCTTTCGCTTCGTTTACGATTTGACGAAGACCTTCGACGATCGGCGTTGCCGGACGGCCGAGCAGTTTCTCCAGATCGCCGCTTTCCACGTCGAGATATCCGCCGCGGATTCCGCTTTGGATGGCCAAGAGGAACGGGACGAACGCTTCCGGTACGCCGGCGCTTGCCATGATGCCCGCATACGTCTCGTCATCGACCTGCTGCACGGGAACGTCACGACCCAGCACGCCGGCGAGGATGGAAGCCAGCTCCTCCTGGGTCAGCGGCTTGCCGGACAGCTCGTAAACCGTGCTATCGTGTCCGTTGCCGGCCAGAACGGCGGCTGCGGCATGCGCGTAGTCCCGGCGTGCCGCCCAGCCTACTTTACCCGAGCCTGCGGACGTCAGCCACGGTGCACCTGCGATTACGGCTTGCACGGAAGACGCTTCGTTTTCCAGGTACCAGTTGTTGCGAAGGAAAGAATAGGGGATGCCCGTTGCCCGGATCGCTTCTTCCGTCACTTTATGGACGGGGGCGAGGAACAAATCGCTGGCCCCGGCATTCGCCAAGCTGGTGTACGCGATGAATCCAACGTTAGCGCGTTGGGCCGCTGCCACGGCTGCCTGATGTTGACGGATCCGGGTCTCGTTGTCGCCGTCCGCGGATACGATCAGGAGACGGTCCACGCCGGCGAACGCTTTGTCCAGCGTTTCCGGATGGTCGAAATCTCCCTGACGAACCTCAACGCCCCGAGTTCGCAAGCCTTCGGCTTTCTCCGGATTGCGGACACTGACTGCTACTTGGTCCGCCGGTACCAACTCCAGCAGTTTCTCTACAACCAGCGAACCGAATTTCCCCGTTGCGCCTGTTACCAAAATTTTCATCATGATTCCTCCAAATTTGTAGATTCGTTGCAATCACTGTCGTTATAACAAGATCGATTACAACGTCTGTATAAAAAAAGCTCCGGTAAGAGCTTTTGATATCACGCGAATTGGGTGGTCAGACTCTCCAGCGTCACTTGGGCCAATCTCTGCTCCATCGCGGATTGGGCCTCTTGCATTTCCGTGCGAAGGACCGCCTCGATGTTGCGTCCGACGGGACAATTCGGGTTCGGGTGCTCATGGAAGTTGAACAACCGTCCCTCTTCGGCAGCCTCGACGGCGCGGTAAACGTCCAGAAGCGTGATCCGATCGGGAGCTTTCCGCAGAGTAGCTCCTCCGACACCGGGGCGCACCTCGACGAGACCGGCCTTCTTCAGCATCCCCATGATCCTGCGGATGATGACCGGGTTCGTATTGGCGCTGGCCGCGATGAAATCGCCGGTGCAATCTTGGGGACTCACCGCGATCAGGGAGAGAATATGGACCGCGACGGAAAATCTGCTGCTGATCTGCTTCATGGGTATCACCACCGTTGTAACCATTCTAGTTCTATCTCTGGGCGATTGTCAAGCGGAGCCCCAGACCGCGATCGCGAACGAGATCGCCAGATACAGGCAGAGAGGGCTGTACAGCCAGGTGTCGTTGCGCGAGAATACCGAATGCTTCACCGTTTTGAAGAACCCGACGTACTTGAAGTCGCCGACCGCCCTCAAGAAAAATACGGCCGTGCAAAGGATGCAGCAAATCCTTGTAAAGGCGTTCGAATCCAGAAGTGACAGCTGCCCGGACTGGACAAGCAGGAGAAGACCGACCGCCAGCACGATGAAGGCAACGGCGAAAGTCGGCGCCGGTCCCGGCACAAACGCGGGACGGCCGCCCTCCTTCTGCGGCACCGCGGCTTTGCCGCCCCATTGGCCGCCGAACGCCCAGTATACATGGATCGCGCTGATCAGAAACAGAATGATAGCGGCGGCGCTCACTACGATCATTTGCATTGGTCTTCTCCTCCTTCAACTGTAAGCCGCCTGTTAGATCGGCGGAGTACACCACTGATCCAGCACCCGCTTCACTTCCCCCGCCGAGATCGGTTTGCCGATAAAATCTTGCATGCCTGCGGCCAGACATGCCTCCCTGTCTTCGCTGCGGGCGAACGCGGTTACCGCTACCAGCACGGGAATCCGGTCGGCGGACAGCGTCTCCCTTATGCAGCGCGCTGCTGAGATGCCATCCATCAGGGGCATTTCAATATCCATGAATACGAGATCGTAGTGATTGCGCTGTACCGCCTGCACCGCTTCTTTGCCGTTCTGGACGACGTCCACCGCGCAACCTGTTTTCTCCAGCATCCGTGCGAGCAATCTTTGGTTGACGTGCGTGTCTTCAGCGATCAGGATCCGCAAAGTCTGTATTCGGCTTCCGGCAGAGGAATCCATCTCGGCGGCTTCGGCCGATGTCGCATTCTCTTCGCTTGTCGGTTCAACCGCTTCATCTCCACGTTCGGTTATCAGAATGAATCGGAAAGCGGAGCCTTCCCCTTCCAAGCTCTCTACGGAAATGCTTCCGCCCATGAGTTCCACCAGCTTCTTGCATATCGACAAGCCCAGTCCGGTGCCCCCGTATTTTCGGTTAAGTGAGGGATGGAGCTGGGTAAACGGTTGGAACAGATGATCCAGCTTTGCCGCCGGAATTCCGATGCCGGTATCTTTCACTTCGATCTGAATGGCAAACTGACCTAAGTCCCTCCGTGAGATCAAATCGACGGTAATCCGGATGCTGCCGCGTTCGGTAAACTTCACCGCGTTGCCGACTAAATTGACGAGTACCTGCCAGAGCCGCGAAGAATCCCCCATGACATAATGGGGAATCGCCGGATCGGCACGGCTGGACAGGGAGACGCCTTTCTCCGCCGCCTTGCTGGAGAATAGCTCCGCGACTTGGCCGACCACGTGCCGGATATCGACGGGCTCCCGCCTGATCTCCATTTTTCCCGCCTCGATTTTGCTCAAATCCAGGATCTCGTTCAAAATCTGCATTAAAGCTTCACCGCTGGTCCGGATCATCTCCGCGTAATCCTGCTGTTCTTCATTGAGAGGAGTATCCAGCAGCAAATCCGTCATCCCTATGACTCCGTTCATCGGGGTGCGCAGTTCGTGGCTCACGATCGCCAGGAATTCCGATTTGGCCGAATCGGCCTTTTCCGCGGACTCTTTGGCTCGGATGATCTCCTTTTCGCCGGTGATGTCGCGAAACACGACAACGGCGCCTTTGATCTGCCCGTGATCGAGAATCGGAGTGACCCGGTATTCCGAGAGGAAGCTTGAGCCATCCGTTCTCCAAGTGAATTCCTCGGGGATATAGCGCGGTTGGCCGTCCCGGATGGTTTGCAGAACCGGAGATTCTTCCGGACGGTAAGGGATGCCGTCAGCCCTGGAATACGCAAGGAGTTCCCGGTAATTTTTACGGAGGAATTGATCGGCCCCATAACCTAATATGGCGGCTCCGGCCGGGTTGATGAACGTGATGTTCCCATCCTCATCAAGTCCGAATATTCCCTCCGAAACCGAATTCAAGATCAGGGATCGCTCATCGTTAAGCTTCTCGATTTGTTCCATGTAACGTTTGCGTTCGGTAATGTCGACGGTGATGCCGTAAACCCCGACGACCTCGCCGTCTACCACGATCGGAATGTTCGTGGAATTTATTTCCACGTCATGGCCGTCTTTGTGAAGGATGGTCAGATCATAGCTCTGCGGCTCTCCCTGCTTGGCCAATTCGAAATTTCGGATCGTCCTGTCCAAATCCTTCGGATGAACGAGGGGACCCCAATACTTTCCGATCAGCTCTTCCAAGGTATATCCGGTAATTTTCTCGAGGTTCGCGTTCGCGGTCAAATAATCCCCGTTGAGTTTCATGGAGTATACGGCGGCGGGGTTGTTGTCGAATAACGATTTATACCTCTGCTCGCTCTCCTCCAACTGGCGTTGGTATTCTTTTCTTTCCGTAATGTCGCGGGTAATGGCCACGATCTCCCTGAACTCGCCGGTATCCGGATCGACCGTGTACCTTCCGGAGCTCTCTACCCAGATAAACCGTCCGTCCTTACGCTTGATCCGATAATCGACGGTATAGGCATCCGCCTTCAACTGCTGTTCGATCAAGTAATCATTAACGCGCTGCACGTCGTCGGGATGGAAATAGTCGTAAGCGCTGGTTCCCGTGAGTTCAGCGGGATGATAGCCGAGCAGCTTCAACGCGGAAGGTGAAGCGTAGAGATATTCCGCGCGTTTATCGGCAGAATGTCGGGATATGAAGTCCAGCGAGTTTTCGGAAATCAAGCGGTATTGCCGTTCGCTTTCCCGGAGCTGTCCTTCCATCCGTTTGCGTTCCGTAATATCGACGACCGTGCCCGCGAGCTTGTCGATCCGGCCGTTTTCATCGCGCATGGATTTTCCGAGCGCATGGATGATGCGTATTTGACCATCCGGTTGGACGATGCGGAATTCCCAATCATAAGAACCACCCTCTAGAGCGAGTTGGAACATGGCTCGCATCCGTTCACGGTCGTCCGGATGGATGCACGCCAGGTAACGATCGAAATCCGCTTCGCTCTGAGTAAGACGGTAGCTGAATATCCGTCGCATCTCTTCCGTGCAAGTAAAACGGTTATGAAGGACATCCCATTCCCACGATCCGATTTTCGCGATTCGCTGGGACTCGGCAAGCATATCTTCATTTCGTTTGCGTTCCGTGATGTCGCGTCCGATGCCGATAATCCGTTCCACTTCGCCGACCGCATCCCTCAAAATATGGAAGGCGGTTTCAAACCAAACGTAGTGCCCCGTTTTGTGCCTGACCCGGCAAATCCATAGGTCTTGATCCGTGAAGCTGCGCGATGCCGCTTCCCGCAAGTCGTCGGGATGGTAAAAAGCCAAGTTGTTTCGACCGACAACCTCACTCTGTTCGTACCCGAGCACGGGTTCTATGGAAGGGCTGCAGTATCGGGTAATCCCGTCCGGCGTACTCACCGTGATGAGATCCTGCGTATTTTCGAAAATGAGATTGTACATCGCTTGGTCGTTCAGGACTTTCTGTTCCGCCTCTTTACGGGCCGTGATATCGATGTATTGAACGATCAGGAACTCAGGCTTACGCGTGCCTTCTTCCCGAACCAGGGAAAGATGGACGGATACCCATAAAACCGAGCCGTCCTTCCGGAGATAACGCCTGTCGTAGGAAAAAACATGTTCTTCGTCGATGAAGGTTTCTAAAATGCGGCTGTGGTCGATATCCAAATCGTCCGGATGCGAGAATTGTTTGTCATGCATAGACAACAATTCTTCTTCCGTATAACCAAGCATGCGACACAACGCCCCATTGACCCGGATCCACCGCCCGTCATCCGGGGCTGCGACGGCGATGCCGATCGGTGCATGCCGATAAATATGCTCAAAAATCGAGGGATGGCCAACGCAGGCGTCTGTCATTTTTGCTCCCCTTCTCATTTTACAACCTAACTATATTCTATAAACCTTTGGGCCCGGTTTGAAACAGCGGCGGGAAAACGAAGGAATTCCGAAGGAATGTCCATGTTAATTTTTCTTCCACCTTCCCCCAAAAATATAATTTGCGTCATAATAGTTGACATACAATTCAGTTGCACCCTATAATATCCCTAAATCACATGCCGTTTCACCCCTATTTCAACCGAATACGGAAGGGCACAAGGGCGTGCCCGCACCTGGCAATGAAGCCGGAAGCCGTCGAGTCATCGACTGCCTCCGGCTTTTCTGTTGCTTCTGAAACATTTACATGACCGTTCCAAACCGGAGAGGAGAATGCGAAATGAAAAAACAAGGGTTTTTGCAAGCCGGACACAAGCCGTCGTTGTTCAGCGCGTTTCTGTACTTTGACGTCAGCTTCATGGTGTGGGTCATGATGGGACCCCTCGCGGTCATCATCATGAACGACTTCGACATGACGGCGGTCCAGAAAGCGAATCTCGTGGCGCTCCCGACGCTCGGCGGCTCCATCTTGAGGCTGGTGCTCGGATACTTGACCGACCGCATCGGACCCAAACGCACCGGGCAGCTTGGCCTGCTGCTGACCATGGTGCCGCTCGTGTGGGCATGGCTCTTCGCCAACAGCCTGAGCAGCCTGTACGTCATCGCGCTGCTGCTCGGGATCGCGGGCGCCAGCTTCGCCGCCGCCCTTCCGTTGGCAAGCCGCTGGTATCCGCCGCAATATCAGGGCCTGGCCATGGGGATCGCCGGAGCCGGCAACAGCGGGACGATCTTCGCGACGCTGTTCGCCAACCGGATCGCCAACTCCTTCGGCGATTGGCATCCCGTGTTCGGCCTGGCTCTCATTCCGATCACCATCGTCTTCATCGTGTTCTCCCTGCTGGCCAAAGACAGCCCGCAGCAACCCGCTCCGCTTAAGATCGCCGATTACGGCCGCGTGTTCCGTTTCCGCGACACCTGGCTGTTCTGCCTGCTGTACAGCGTCACCTTCGGCGGATTCGTAGGCATGTCCACGTACCTGACCATTTTCTTCAACACCCAATACGGGCTGTCGGCCGTCCGTGCCGCCGACTTCACGACGATCTGCGTTATCGGGGGCAGCTTCTTCCGTCCGGTGGGCGGTTGGCTGGCCGACCGGCTCGGCGGCATCCGCATGCTGATCATGCTCTACGCCGGGGTAAGCGTGTTGCTGTTCGCCATTTCGTCGCTCCCGTCTCTCAGCCTCATTATCGCGCTCCTGTTCGTCATGATGATGATGCTGGGCATGGGCAACGGGGCCGTATTCCAGCTCGTTCCGCAGCGATTCCGCAAGGAAATCGGCATCATGACCGGCATCGTCGGCGCCGCGGGCGGCTTGGGCGGCTACTTCCTGCCGAAAATCCTCGGCACCATCAAGCAATCCGCCGGCAGCTACGCGCCGGGCTTCCTGATTCTTGCGGGAATCGCGATGCTGTGCGCCCTCATCGTGATCGCCGTGCAGAAGGATTGGAAAGCCACCTTCGTCGGCAACGGCGGCCGCGCCCAGGCGGCCGATGAGCTGACGGCTCAAGCTTAACACCGACAATAAGAGGAGGCCGAGTTCCATGCCTGACGACATCCGAGAGCCGGAAGGAACCCGGTTCCCCTTGCGCTCCCACTGCTGCTTCTGCAGCATGCAATGCGGCATCGAATTGACCCCGAACCCAGACGCCTCCGGCAATGGTTGGACCGTCAAAGCCAGCCAAGACTTCCCCGTCGCCACCGGCCGCCTCTGCCAGAAGGGATTCAACGTGCTTGAGCACGCCTTTCATCCCGATCGGATCCGTCGCCCGTTGTACCGAGAACGAACAACGGAAGGCCTGTCCGCCGGAGAATGGAGCCCGCGCGGCTGGGCGGTCGCGCTGGATGACATCGCGGACCGAATCAAGGACATCCAATCCCGGTATGGCGCTGATGCTGTGGCCATGTTCGGCGGGGGATCGCTGACCAACGAGCTGTGTTACCTGATGGGCAAGTTTGCTCGGGTCGCCTTGCGGACTCGGTACATCGACTACAACGGCCGCTTCTGTATGTCCTCTGCGGCGGCGGCCCAAAATCAAGCCTTCGGCATTGACCGGGGCTTGAACTTTCCGCTCGATGAAATCCCGTCTGCCCGCTATATCATTCTGGCCGGCACGAACGTAGCGGAATGCCAGCCTACGATGATGCCCTACTTGCTTGCAGCCAAGAAGCAGGGGGCGGTCATCGTGACGATCGACCCCCGCAATTCGATGACGTCCAAAATCGCCGACATCCACATCAGGCTGCAGCCGGGTTTCGACTCAGTGCTGACGAACGCGCTGCTTCACGTCATTTTGGAAGAGAAACTGTATGACAGCAGCTTCGTCTCGGACAGAACGAGCGGGTTGGATGAAGTCAGGGAAGCGGTCAAGGATTTCCCGCCCGCTCAGGTCGAGCGCTACACCGGCATTCCGGAGGAAGTCATTCGGGGCGTGGCGAGAGGCTTTGCGCGCGCGGAAACGGGCATCGTGCTGACGGCTCGCGGGCTGGAGCAGCAAATCAACGGCGTCGAGCACACGTTAAACTACATCAACCTGTGCCTCTTGACCGGTAAAATCGGACGCCCCGGCTGCGGCTTCGGCACGATCACCGGCCAAGCGAACGGCCAAGGCGGCCGCGAGCATGGTCAGAAAGCCGATCAACTGCCCGGCTATCGGTCCATCGAAGACCCGGAAGCCCGCCGCCACGTGGCCGGCGTCTGGGGTGTCGACCCCGACACCTTGCCCGGCAAAGGCGTATCGGCTTACGAACTGTTCGGCAAAATCGAGAGCGGGGAAATCAAGGCGCTGATCGTGCTCGGCTCCAATCCGGTTGTCTCAAGCCCGAACGCGAATCGGGTCAAGGAAGCGATGCAAAAGCTGGAACTGTGCGTCGTCATCGACCTGTTCGAGACGGAGACGTCCGCTTACGCGGATTGGCTGCTGCCCGGCTCCTCCTTCCTGGAGACCGAGGGGACGTTGACCAACCTGGAAGGCCGCGTGTTCCACCGCCCGAGGGCTTTGGACAAACCGGCGGGCGGCATGGAAGATTACGAAATCCTGTGCGCGCTCACGGAGCGGCTGGGGGCGGGTGAGTATTTCCGTTATACCGGAAGCGAAGAAATCTTCAACGAGCTGGCGCGGGCTTCGAAGGGCGGGAAGGCCGACTACAGCGGCCTCACGTACGAGAGGCTGATCCGGGAAAAGGGGCTGTTCTGGCCGATTCCTTCAACCGATCATGGAGGGACGCCGAGAATGTTCGAGCAGTCGTTCCATCACCCGGACGGCAAAGCGAAGCTTCGGGGCATCAAACCGGGGAAACCGGCGGAAACGACCGATTCCGCGTACCCGTATCTGCTGACGACCGGGAGGGTCGGCAGCCATTACCTCAGCGGCGCGCAAACCCGGCGGACCGAGGGCTTGATGAAGAAAAATCCGGTCCCGCTGGCGGAAATCCACCCCTCGCTCGCCGAGAAGCTGAAACTCGGCTTGAACGATAAGATCCGCATTGCGTCGCGGCGGGGATCCGCGGTGTTCACGTACAAAATCACGTCGGACATCCATCCGACGACGGTGTTCGTTCCGTTCCACTGGGGCGGCGAACAATCGGTTAACGTATTGACCTCCGATGCCCTGCACCCCATCAGCCGGATGCCGGAGTTCAAAATCTCCGCGATCCGGGTGGAACGGGTGAAGGCGGCGGAGCCGTCTTAAAGGCCGCCATTCTTAACGAAAAAAGCGTTCGATCGCCATGATCGAACGCTTCGTTGTTATTTCAGAAAATACGCCCGGACTTCCTGCCAGTCGTTCACGCGTACATACCCGGTCACATCCCGGTTATGAGGAGCCGAGAACAAGATTCCCTGCCCGCCGTACCCTTCGAAATGCCGCGCGTTGTCGTCGATCAGGTAGTCGGCCCGGATGATGCTTTTGTTCCCGCAGAACACGAAGTTCAATTCGTCCAGGAACCCGAAATGCTCCTTCAACCACTCGTATTTCGCGTTAAACGATGTCGGATACTCCATCGCCGCGGTGGTGATGAAAATTTCGTAACGCTCGCTGAGCTCCCGGATCACCTCTTGGCTGCCCGGCATGACGTCAAGATCGCGGAAGAAACCGGGATCGACCATGTAGCTCAGAATCCGTTCCACGAGGTGGGGCCGCAGCAGACGCAGCCGGGTGCCCATCAGGTCCTGAACGGTCAGATTCTCGCCGAACTCCTCGTTGAACAGACGCAGATGCTTCGTATTGAAATCGGCGATGACTTCATCCATATCGATCGCGATTCGTTGCATCGTCGGACACGCTCCTCTAATTAAGCTTTCGAGCCGACCATCGGGAAAGGGTGTTCCTTCACCTGCGGGATCGGTTTCTTCGTCAGCTTCTCGATGTCTTTGAGGTAAGGGAGCTCGTCCGTTTCGCAAAATGAGATCGCGGTTCCGCTGTTCCCCGCCCGGCCCGTACGCCCGATTCGATGGACGTAGGTTTCCGGCACGTTGGGGAGGTTGTAGTTGATGACGTGCGACAGCTCGTCGATGTCGATTCCCCTGGCCGCGATGTCGGTGGCCACCAGGACGCGCGTCGTTCCGTTTTTAAAATTGTTCAGCGCCGTCTGGCGCGCGTTTTGCGACTTGTCTCCGTGAATGGCCTGCGCGGCGACGTTCGAGCGGTTCAGCCCCCGCGCGACGCGGTCCGCTCCGTGTTTGGTCCGGGTGAACACGAGCACCGATTCCATTTCCGGATGGTCCTTCAGCAGATGGTTCAGCAGGCTCATTTTGTTTTCCTTGTCGACCAGGTAGACGGATTGCTGAATCCGCTCCGCCGTGGAAGACACCGGGGTGATCTCCACTTTCACCGGGTCTTTAAGCAGCGTTCGAACCAGCTCGGAGATTTCCGGCGGCATCGTGGCGGAGAAAAAAAGCGTCTGCCGCTTGGCCGGAACTTTGGCGAGAATCTTCTTCACGTCGTGAATGAAGCCCATGTCCAGCATCCGGTCGGCTTCGTCCAGAACGAGGATCTCCACATGCGAAAGATCGGCATGCTTCTGGTTCATCAGATCGATCAGCCGCCCGGGCGTGGCGATCAGGATATCGGTGCCCTGCTGCAGCTCCCTCTCCTGCGGCGTTTGGGCAACGCCGCCGACGATGGCCAGGCAGCGGAGATTGAGATTCCGGCTGTAGGCTTTCACGTTATCGGCGATTTGCAGGGCCAACTCCCTCGTCGGCGTCAAGATCAGGGAGCGGATGCGGCGGGGGCCATTCGGTTTACCCGGCTGGCTGAGTTTGTGGATAATCGGCAGCGAGAACGCGGCCGTCTTGCCCGTGCCGGTCTGCGCGCAGCCGAACACGTCCTTGCCCGCCAGCACGGCCGGAATCGCCTGCTCCTGGATAGGCGTCGGCTTCGCGTAATTCTCCTGTCGGAGGGCTTTCAGGATGGCGGGGTTCAATTTCAAATCTTCAAAAGTCATGAGTTCTCCTTGCGGATTCCATTCGTAATCCGTTTCTTTTTCTTGTTTCGCAGCAAAATACTACTGCCAGTATAGCATGTCCATCCCACGGAAACCCGAAAATGAACGTGCAGTCGTGCAAATCGGAACTGGAGGCCTTTTAAACCTCCAATTCTTTGTTGTTCAGAACATTTTCCTCCAGCACCGCAAATTTATCCCCGTATTCGCGGATGATGTGCCTCTCTCCCCAGGCGCACAAGGAATCCAAAATCGATCTCAGGCTCAAGCCGTACTCGCTCAGCTCATACTCCACCTTCGGCGGCACTTGATTATAGACGATCCGATTGATGATGCCGTCTTCCTCCAGCTCTCTGAGTTGCTGCGTCAGCATTTTCTGCGTGATGCCGGGCATCAGGCGCTTGAGATCGCTTGTCCTCTTCTTCCCGTGCGTCAGGTGGCACAGAATGACGCATTTCCACTTGCCGCCGATCACCTCGAGCGTCGCCTCGACGGAAATGTTGTACTTTTTCACCGGAGCCGCTTTCGCCATGCCATCCCTCTCCTTCCCTGATGTCCATGGGCACTTTTAAGTACCTATATTACAAAAAGGTGCGTACTATTCACGACTATCCTTATCGCTCATAATAGCACTCACCGGCCGGAAAGCACAGTATTAAATCCATGGGAGTGAGAGAGATGACCGTACGCAACGGTAGAAGCACCTTGGCGCTATTGGCCTTGGCCGTCAGCGCCTTCGCAATCGGAACGACCGAGTTTATCAGCGTCGGATTGCTTCCGTTAATCGCTGAAGACTTTAATATATCGGTAACGACCGCCGGGCTGACCGTCACCTTGTATGCGCTCGGCGTCACCTTCGGAGCCCCGATCCTGACTTCGCTCACCTCGGGGGTATCCAAAAAAACGCTGCTGCTCTGGATCATGCTCGTATTCATCGCGGGCAACACGCTGGCCGCAACCGCAAGCGGGATCGTGATACTGCTAACCGCCCGGGTGATATCCGCTCTGGCGCACGGAGTGTTCATGTCCATCGGATCCACGATCGCGGCGGATCTCGTGCCGGAGCACCGCCGGGCGAGTGCGATCTCGATCATGTTCTCCGGCCTGACCGTCGCCACGGTGACGGGCGTGCCGCTGGGCACGTACCTCGGCCAGCAAATGGGCTGGCGTGCCGCTTTCGCGGCGATCGCTGCGGTGGGCGCCATCGCGTTCGTGACCAACTTGGCGCTCGTATCGTCGAACTTGCGCCGGGGAACGAAAATCCGCGTTGCGGACCAAGCGAAGGTCGTTACAAACGGCCGCTTGCTGCTTGCTTTTTCGATTACGGCATTGGGCTATGGGGGAACGTTCGTCGTCTTTACGTATTTATCCCCGCTGCTCCATGAGATAACCGGATTCCCGGAAAATACGGTCGCGGTCATCCTGCTGCTGTACGGCATCGCCATCGCGATCGGCAACGTGATCGGAGGCAAGGCCGCGAATCGCGATCCCGCAAGGGCTCTATTTTATATGTTCGTACTTCAGGCTCTCGTGCTTCTCGTGCTCGCATTCACCGCGCCATACAAAGCCGCAGGACTGGTTACCGTCTTTCTCATGGGCTTGTTCGCCTTCATGAACGTGCCCGGCTTGCAAGTCTACGTCGTCATGCTGGCCGAACGTATGGCTCCTCAAGCCAAAGACGTCGCTTCGGCCGTGAATATTTCCGCTTTTAACGCCGGCATCGCGATCGGCGCCTATCTGGGCGGCATCGTGGCCGACACGATCGGGCTGATCCACACACCATGGATTGGTGCCCTAATGGTTTTCGGAGCCGTCCTATTGACGGCTTGGGCGCGTGTCCTGGAACGTAAGGACCGCATCAACGGTCCGCAGGAAGCCGCCGCTTAAACACGAAAAATCCATTCATCATAAGGAGACCTCATTATGATCAAACATTTGCAAGATACCGTCACCCTGCATAACGGAGTGAAAATGCCCGGATTCGGGCTGGGCGTATTCAAGGTGGAGGAAGGCCCCGTACTCGTCCAAGCCGTAAAATCGGCGATTGCCCATGGTTACCGGAGCATCGATACCGCCGCCGTATACGAGAATGAACTCGGAGTCGGACAAGGCATCCGCGAAGCGCTGGCCGAAAACGGGCTCACGCGAAAGGACCTGTTCGTAACCTCCAAGGTGTGGAATGCGGACTTGGGCTACGAACCGACACTGGCCGCGTATGAAGCGAGCCTCGAGAAGCTTGGGTTGGACGATTTGGATCTGTACCTCATTCATTGGCCAGTCAAAGGCAAATATAAAGAAGCCTGGAGAGCGTTAGAGACTTTGTACGCGGAGGGCCGGGTCAAAGCGATCGGGGTCAGCAACTTCCAGATTCATCACCTGGAAGACCTGATGGACGGCGCGCGAATCAAACCGATGGTCAACCAGGTGGAATTCCACCCGCGTCTCACCCAACAGCCTCTGCGCCATTTTACGAAAGAGCACGGCATCCAATTGGAGGCCTGGTCACCGCTGATGCAGGGCGAACTGCTGAACGATCCGACTTTGGCGGAGATCGCCGCGCGGTACGGCAAATCGGTCGCGCAAATTATCCTGCGTTGGGACCTGCAGCACGGCGTCGTCACGATTCCGAAATCGGTCCAAGCGCAGCGGATCGCCGAGAACGCATCTATATTCGACTTCGAATTGAGCGATGCCGATATGGCGCAGATCGACGGAATGAACCGCGATCAGCGGGTCGGCCCGGATCCGGACAACTTCGACTTTTAATCCATGAAGGCAGGGGGCCCGGTCGCGGCCTCCTGCTTTGCGGTATCTCGCTTACTATATTTGAGAAACCATAATTTTTTGAGTAATATTAAGGTTATCATAGGAGGCGAGTGCCCATGTCCGACTGGACCACGAATATGGAAATAGGAATCAGCACGTTTCTGGAAAGCACGCCGGATCCGAAAACCGGCCAAGTCATCAGCCATGCCGAGCGGCTTCGCAACGCCGTGGAAGAGATCGTGCTGGCCGACCAGGTCGGCCTGGACGTCTACGGGATCGGCGAGCACCACCGCGCCGACTACGCCGGTACGGCGCCGGCCGTCGTACTCGCGGCTGCCGCGGCCATGACTAAGCGAATCCGTCTGACGAGCGCAGTCACCGTGCTGTCGTCGGACGATCCGGTGCGCGTATACCAATCGTTCTCCACGCTCGACGGTATCTCGAACGGCCGGGCCGAAATCATGGCGGGACGGGGCTCGTTCATCGAATCGTTCCCTCTCTTCGGCTATAGCTTGGACGATTACGACGAACTGTTCGAAGAGAAGCTCGAGTTGCTGCTCGCGATCCGCAAATCGGAGAAAGTGACGTGGCCCGGCAGCCGTCATCGCCCCGCCATCCGGAACCTGGGCGTCTATCCCCGCTCCGTCCAAGACCCGCTTCCGGTGTGGATCGCCAGCGGCGGAAACCCGGAATCCGCCGTACGCGCAGGGACGCTGGGCCTCCCCATCGCGTTCGCCATCATCGGCGGAATGCCCGAGCGGTTCGCTCCGCTCGTCAATCTCTACAAGCAGGCTGCCGCCCAGGCCGGCCATGATCCGTCCAAGCTGCAGATCGCGACGCACTCGCACGGCTTCGTCGGCGAGACGACCGATCAAGCGGCCGACCTGTTCTTCCCTTCCACGCAGGCTCAGATGAATGTCATCGGTCGCGAACGCGGATGGCCGCCGTATACGCGCGACGCGTTCGATGCCGCTCGCACGCTGCGGGGGGCCCTCTACGTCGGCGACCCGGAATTCGTCGCGGAGAAGATCCTTCTGCTGCGCAAGAACCTGGGCGTCACCCGTTTCTTCCTGCACGTCAACGTCGGCACGATGCCGCACCGCGAATTGCTGCGGGCGATTGAGCTGCTCGGCACCCGGGTTGCCCCTATCGTGCGCAAGGAATTGGCCCGCCAGGGAGCACAAGAATAAGCCCCCTCCTTGAAACCGATTGCTTGCCTGTGTCACAATCAAGAGGTACAGCCATTTTAAGGAGGTCATTATTCGTGAGAACGATGAAATTGGGTACGAGCAGCCTGGAAGTGCCGGTTGTCGCGGTCGGCTGCATGCGCATCAACTCGCTGGATAAAGCGGGAGCCGAACGGTTCGTCCAAACGTCGCTGGAGCAAGGCGCGAATTTCTTCGACCATGCGGACATTTACGGCGGAGGGACCTGCGAAGAAATTTTCGCGGACGCCATCCATATGAACGATACGGTTCGCGAGAAAATCATTTTGCAGTCCAAATGCGGCATCCGCAAAGGCATGTTCGATTTCTCCAAAGAGCACATTCTGTCGTCGGTGGACGGTATCCTGAAACGCCTGAAAACCGACTACCTCGACATCCTGCTCTTGCATCGCCCCGATGCGCTGGTCGAGCCGGAGGAAGTCGCGGAAGCGTTCGACCAGTTGGAGAGCTCCGGCAAGGTCCGCCATTTCGGCGTGTCCAACCAGAATCCGATGCAAATCCAGCTGCTGAAGAAAGCGGTCCGCCAGCCCATCGTGGCCAACCAGCTGCAGCTCAGCATTACGAACGCGACGATGATCTCCCAAGGGATCAACAATAACATGCTGAACGATTCCGCCGTCGACCGGGACGGCAGCATCCTCGATTTCTGCCGCCTGAACGACATTACCGTTCAGCCGTGGTCGCCGTTCCAATACGGCTTCTTCGAGGGCGTATTCCTGGACAACGAGAAATTCCCGGAACTCAACGCGAAGATCGACGAAATCGCGGCCAAATACAGCGTGACCAACACGACAATCGCGATCGCCTGGCTGCTGCGCCATCCGGCGCACATGCAGCCGGTTACCGGTACGATGAACATCGAACGCCTGAAGGATTGCATCAAGGCTTCCGACGTTCACCTGACGCGGGAAGAATGGTACGAAATTTTCCGCGCGGCCGGCAATATCCTTCCGTAAAACAGATGAAACCACTCCAGCGATGGAGTGGTTTCTTTGTATCCGCGAGAACGAGGCGGCCTTACTTCGCCAACCCGCCTCTCAAGCTGACGCCGAATTCCAAAAAGGCCTTCAGGCAGCTCAGCATGAAAACCCAACCTTCTTTGTTGTCGATCAGGTTCGGAATCAGCTCGGGATCGTTCTCCTTGAAGCCTTCCTCCCGGATTTCAATCCTCGTGGCCGCGGGCGCGGTCTCATGCAACGAGATCGTAACGGCCCGTTCATCCTCGCCCGAACCCCAAGCGAACACGATTTTTCGATCGGCCTCGGTCTCCCGGATCCGGATTTCAAGCTTCGCGTCATAGAGATCGTATTCCAGCGTGATCGTCTTGCCCGGCTCCCATCTCTCGGAACTCGAGGAGAACCAGAAGTTCCCGATCTTCGAGGGGTCCACGAAAGCTTCGAAAACGTCATGAGCCGGTCTGTTGATGATGAATTTCGTCAGGTTGTCCAACGTAAATCCACGCTCCTCTCAAAATTAGAGTAACACCAGGATGGTATATTTATACGTTTAATTGTATAATAATAGAAAATCCCCAGGAACTCTAATAGAAATGTTCGATAGGAGAGGAACGCGATGGACCGCTTTGTGTTAGAATCCGACAATCTGGAAGATTACCTCGCGGAAACGGAGGACATCGATTATTCAAACCCGGCGATTCGGGCGACGGCGGATGAGCTGTTTGCTTCCGCGCAAGACGAGATCGGATTCGCGAAAGCGGCTTTCGAATTCGTACGCGACCGCGTCCCCCATTCTTGGGACATCCAAGGCTCTCGCGTGACCTGCCGGGCGTCCGATGTGCTGCTCTATGGCGAAGGAATCTGCTATGCCAAATCGAATCTGCTGTGCGCGCTGCTTCGCAGACAAGGCGTACCGGCCGGCTTCTCGTATCAGCGGCTCACTTGGGGAGACACGCCGGATACAGGATACTGCCTCCACGCTTTAAACGCGGTCTACATCCGCTCCTTGGACCGATGGGTGCGCCTTGACGCGAGAGGAAACAAGCCCGGCATCGATGCCCGCTTCTCCCTGGAGGAGGAACGACTGGCTTTTCCGGTCCGCGACCATTACGGCGAGATCGATTACCCGACCCTCTATGCCTACCCCCACCCCAAAACCCTCGATACGTTAAAACGTTCCTCCGACGTTCTGGAGATGTACCGGACCGGTTTGCCCACTGAACTATGATGACCCGCCTTACGGCATCTCCGTCAGCGTCTTTGCCTTCCGATCCAGCTCGCGGGCGGCTTCGCCGATCCCCGTAAATCCGCTCATGGCCCGATCCGCGAGAAGCCGGCTATGCGAGAGGATTTCCCGCGAGCGCTTGGTGAGGCCGGAAATCTCGCCGATCTGGACCGAAATGCTTTCCAAATGGCCGTTCATTTCCTTCGCGGCTTCCTCCGCTCTCCCCGCCAGCTTGCGGACTTCTTGGGCAACCACGTTAAAGCCCCTCCCGTGTTCCCCCGCCAGTGCGGCTTCGATCGCCGCGTTCAGGGACAGCAGCTTCGTCTGAGACGCGATATCCCGAATCGTCTTGATCATTCCCCGAACGAAAGCCGCCTCGCTCCCCAAATACTCAAGCGATTGCATGCTATTGCCGGATTCCTGAACGAAACGTTCGAGATCCGCGGCAATATGAAGGCCGCTGTCTACCCCTTGCTCCGCTTGATGCAAAAGTTCCTCCGCCATCCGCTGCAATTCGTTCGTCATTTTGGTCGCGGTTTTTACCCGGGCCGTGATGTCCGTGGCCACTTTTACAATGGCCCGCACGCGTCCATCCTCGTCCAATACGGGCGTATAGGTTGCCTCGAACCACAGCAGGCGTCCGCTCTTGTTCACCCGCAAAATTTTCTCTTGGAACGGCCGTCCGCTTCTCAAATCTCTCCAAAGCGCCGCGTATGCCGGACTGTTCACGAAATCCTCCGTACAGAACTGCCGATGATGCATGCCCGGCATTGCCGCCGCTTCATATCCCATCGTCATCGCGAATCGGTCATTTGCCCAAATCACGGTGCCTTCGACGTCGAACTCAATCATGGCAAGCGTTCGCTTCATCGCCGATAGAACCGCCTTCTCGTCCAACACTTGCGTGCCGGCAATCATCCCGTTACTCGTGTTCATCATAAGGATCGGCCTCATTTCCTGGTTGTATAAGTTTTGTACACGAACGATACAAAAATTGTACAAATTCTATACATATAAAGCAAGGAAAATTCAACCATATATTCGTTTCAGCGGAAAATTCGGTCCTTCCACTTACAACTTTGTATAGTTTATGTATAATAAACACGAGGTGGGTCGGACATGTACAGCATCAAAAAGGTTTCGGAACTCCTTGGGATTCCCGCGGTGACGATCCGCGCATGGGAGAACCGCTACCGCATCATCAGCCCGGCCCGGAGCGACGGCCGGCATCGTTTATACAGCGAAGATGACATCCGGACGCTACAATGGCTCAAGAAGCAAATCGACGAAAACGGCCTGAAAGTCAGCGAAGCCGTTCGGCTTTTGGAACGGACGAATCGGCAAATTCCCGCAACGGAAGAAGCCGTGCCGCCTAAGGGCCAGCCGGACGAGGAATTGCTTCAGCGGCTGTACGAAGATTTGATTGAATTGAATTCATCACAGGCGCACGAACGCATCGATATGGCGTTCGCGCTGTACCACTATTCCGACGTGTTCCATCGTATCTTCCACCCCGTTCTGTACCGTGTGGGGACCGCTTGGGAGAACGGGGAAATCACGGTGGCCCAGGAGCATTTCGCGTCCCAGCTCATCATGCATAGATGCACGCAATTCCTCCGGGTTTTCCCGATCCGGTCGAATTTGCCCAAGGTATTGTCTCTATGCCCCGAAGGCGAGCATCATCAAATGGGCTTGATGTTGTTCAGCTTGTTCCTCAGAGAGAAGGGCGTGGAAGTCATTTATTTGGGACCGGATACGCCTTTTTACGGCTTGGACGAACTGATCGAAAAGAAAGGCGTCTCGATGGTGGCCCTATCGATCACCGACGACCGGCTTGCGGATCCGGTCGGCAGATGGATCATGGAGAAACGGGCACAGAAGCCCGGCCTCGCCTTCGTGCTCGGAGGCGCCGGTTTCGAGAACTGCGCCGATTGGATATCGCCTTACGTGCTGCCGGAAAATCGGCAGGATTGGGAAAAGTGGTACCTCACCGCCTTTCCCCATTCTCCGCCTGACGTCCGGCTGAACGCGAATTGAAAATGAAAAAGCCTTCCGGCCAAGCTAGATCGGCCGGAAGGCTTTTTTGCGTTTATTTCGTTTTCTTTGCGGTCAGATAAGCCTCGATGCCATCCAGAATCCGCTCCAGTCCCCAATCGAAGTCGTCGCCGACCGGGTTCTCCTGAGGGCTCTCTTCGGTGTAGACGCCCGACGCGACGAGCGGATGCAGATTCGGGAAACGATCGGGCGTGACCAGCTGTCTTAACGCATTGGTATAGTCGAGACCCGTGAAGGACCCCGGACTGGCGCCGGCCTGGATCGCGCGGTCAAAATCCCGCTGAATGATTCCGACGGAGCGCGCGTAACTGCTCACGAGGAGCACGGTCGACATTTTCTCGAAGTCGTTCAGGGGGAGACCGTCCAGTGCCCGCAGTGCCCAATCCACGATCTGCAGGTTGTTCGGCATGAGCGGCACTCCCGTGACCGGAATGTCGCCGAACCAAGGATGGTCACGGAAAGCTTGTATGCTCGCCCGCACGTATACGCGAATCTTCTGCCGCCAGTCCGTATCGTCCTCATCCGGCGGGATCTCCAATTTGCTTGCCGCATTCTGCATCAGCAGCAGCAAGTCGTCCTTGCTCGGAACGTAACGGTAAAGCGACATCGTCGTGAATCCGAGCGCTTCCGCTACGCGGCTCATGGACAAGGCGGAAAGCCCTTCTTTGTCGGCGATGGCGATCGCCGCGTCGACGATCTTCTCCACGCTCATCTCCCGCTTCGGCCCTCGCTGCGGCGGCTTGACGAGCCCCCAGCTTAACGCGACGCCGCGGGGCAGACTTTCCCCAAGCTCATCGTCCATTTATATAACCTCCAGGAAAATACAAAATTCAGGGTTGCCATTTAACTGTATACGTAATATACTGTGTATGCAATAAACTGTTTATAGTGTACACGAAAGGGATGATTACCCATGGCGAAAGCCGCTATTGAAATCGCCGGGCTGCGTAAGTCGTTCGGCCGGCAGGCGGTACTGAACGGTATCGATTTGAACGTCCCGGAAGGAACCATTTTCGCGCTGCTCGGCCCGAACGGGGCCGGCAAGACGACTCTCATCCACATCCTGTCGGGGTTAGTACCGTCCGACGAGGGCTCGGTACGCGTGGCGGGACATGATATCTCCCGCGATAAGAACGCGGTGAAGCAATCGATCAGCCTCACCGGCCAGTTCGCTGCGGTCGACGAAGTGCTTACGGGCGAAGAAAACCTGACGATGATGGGCCGGCTTTCCGGACTCGCGGCGAAGGAAGCGAAAGCCAGAACCGCGCAGTTGCTGGAGCACTTCGATCTTGTGCAGGCCGCACGCAAACGCGTGAAAACCTACTCGGGAGGCATGAGGCGCCGCTTGGACCTCGCCATCAGCCTCGTGGTCAGCCGGCCCATCATTTTCCTGGACGAACCGACGACCGGCCTGGACACGCGCAGCCGGCGCGCGCTTTGGGACATTATCCTTCAACTCGCCGCGCAAGGCATCACGGTGTTCCTGACGACGCAGTACCTGGAAGAGGCGGATGAGCTGGCGGACCGGATCGCGGTCATCTCGGGAGGCAAGATCGTCGCGCAAGGCACGGCTGAAGAACTGAAATCGCGAATCGGCACGGACGTCATCGAGCTGCGGAACGAGAAGGACGAAGTGATCCGGGAGGTTCCGACCGGAGGCGGCATCGACGAAGTCAAACGCGCGCTCGACGAGCTCATCCACGCCGCGCCGGCGGGAACGAGAGTCGGCATTCGCCGGCCCAGCATGGACGACGTTTTCCTGGCTTTGACCACCCACTCACAGGAGGGATCCCCCGTATGATCACGCAAGCCGCGCCGGCCAAGGCGCCTTCCTTCTTCTCGACGAGCACGGTATTCATCGGCAGAAGCATCCGCCACAGCCTGCGCAACACCGAAGCGCTGCTCATGGCGATCATGCTTCCCATCATGCTCATGCTTCTGTTCACGTATGTATTCGGCGGCGCCCTCGACCCGGGCGGCAACTACGTCGACTATGTCGTTCCCGGAATCATCCTGCTGTGTGCAGGGTTCGGTTCGTCCAGCACGGCCGTCGACGTATCCGGGGACATGACGAACGGCATCATCGACCGCTTTCGGACGATGCCGATCCACAGCAAAAACGTCATTCTCGGTCACGTGACCGCCAGCCTGGCCCGCAACCTTCTCGCGACGGCGGTCGTGATCGGCGTTGCCTTGCTCGTTGGGTTCAACCCTACCGCTACCTTCATGGAATGGCTCGGGGCGATCGGCGTGATCACGCTGTTCATTCTCGCGTTCACCTGGTTGTACGCCGCCATCGGCCTGGTCGCCGGCAACCCGGCAGCGGCCAGCGGTTACGGATTCGCGCTGCTCTTCCTGCCCTACCTGTCCAGCGCTTTCGTTCCCACGTCGACGATGCCGAACTGGCTCCAATGGATTGCCGAGAACCAGCCCATCACGCCGGTCATCGAAACGATCCGCAGCCTGCTCACCGGCACCCCGATCGACAACCAGGCGTGGTGGGCGGCCGGCTGGTGCGTGCTGATCATCCTCGCCTCTTACTTATGGGCCTCGTGGTCGTTCAAACGAAAAGCGGGCCGCCGGTAAACGAAAAAGGGCGCCTGTCCCCATGACAGGTGCCCTGCTTCACTCTCAACCCTCGGTCAGCGACTTCAGCTTCCTCAGCGACGGGAAAAGGTACATCCATAATCCCGCTACCGCCAGCGTGCCGAGACCGCCGATGAACGCGGCCGGAACGGGTCCGAGCCAGCCGGCCATCATGCCGGATTCGAACTCGCCGAGCTGGTTGGACGTCCCGATGAACAGCGAGTTGACCGCGTTCACCCGTCCCCGCATCTCGTCCGGCGTCTGCAGCTGCACGAGCGACGAACGGATCACGACGCTGACGACGTCCGATGCCCCGATCAGAAGCAGCGCCAGCAGCGAAAGGTACAGGTTCTCGGAGATGGCGAACAGCATCGTAGCGAGCCCGAACACGCCTAGCGCCGCGAACAGGATCGGCCCGTACGCTTTCCGAAGCGGATACCACGCGAATACGATCGACATCAGCAGCGCGCCGATCGCCGGCGCGGCCCGCATGAAGCCCAGACCCCACGGGCCGGTCTGGAGAATATCCTGCGCGAAAATCGGCAGCAGCGCCGTAGCGCCGCCGAGCAGGACGGCGAACAAATCGAGCGAGATCGTGCCCAAGATCACCTTGCGTCTGTAGACGAAAACAAGGCCGGAAAATACGGAACGCAACGTGACCGGCTCCGACTTCCGGGTGATCGGTTGCGTGCGGATCCGCAGCGCCTGGATGCAGGCGATCAGCAGAGCGGCGCTCGCGCTCGCGTACACGGTCACCGGACCGGCCGAGTACAGGATCCCGCCGAGAAACGGCCCGAGGATTTGCGAAGTCTGGCCCACGGAGGTCATCCAGGCAATCGCCTGCTGCAGGATCTCCTTCGGCACCAGCATCGGAACGAGCGCGGACGACGCCGGTCCTTCGAACGCGCGGCAAGCGCCGATGACCGCCGCGGCGATCAGAATCTCTTCGCGGCCGAGCCAGCCCGCAACGCTTCCGAGCAGCAATAGGACGGCGGCCAAGCCTTCCACGGCTTGGCAAAGGAACACGATCATTTTCCGGTCGAAGCGGTCAGCAACATGCCCGACGACGAACGTCAGCAGCACCATGGGCAGGAACTGGGCTAAGCCGACGAAGCCAAGGCTGTAAGCATCGTGGGTGATGGAATACATCTGCCAGCCGATCGCGACGGAAAGCATTTGGAAAGAGGTAGAAGAAAGAACGCGGGAGATCCAGAAGTCCGCGAAATAGGGCTGTTTATGAATAGAAGCGTCTGACGGAACGATACGGCTCACACCTTTTGTTGGGATGGATGGATTCGGGCACTTCGCCCTCCGGCCAGAGCCGCCGCCAATACGGCAACCAGCGCGAGCAGCCCGCAGATCAAGCCGACGACGCCCGGCCACTCATAAGCGGACAGGAACGACCCGCCGGTCGTGCCGAGCAGGCTGGAACCCAAATAGTAAAACAGCAAATACAGCGATGAAGCGTACGCCTTGTGCGGCGCGGGCGCGATTTTCCCCACCCAACCGCTGGCTACGGTATGCCCGGCGAAAAAGCCGAAAGCGAACAGAATGATGCCGGCGATCGTGAGCCACAGTTCGCCGAGCAGCGTAAGAGCGGCCCCCGCTATGGACATCGCGACGCCCAAGCCGATCAACGCGGGCCGTGAATGCCGGTCGGCAAGCCGGCCGAAGAAGAAGGAGCTCCAAGAGCCCACCAACTGGAACACGAAAAGACAGCCGATGACGGATTGGCTGAGACCGTAAGGAGGTCTGGAAAGCGGATAGGCGATGTAATTGAACAGGGTCACGTACCCGCCGAGAAGCAGAAAAGCGACCGCATAGAGCGTAAGCAGCTTCCGGTTGGTCAAACCGCTTCTGAAGCCTTCGATCCAATGGCCGAACGAGATGGACACCGGTCTGAAGTTCTGCGATTTCGGCAGCAGGATCCAGAACGCGACGCTGCAGCCTAAACTGAACAAACCCAAGGCCAGCAGCCCAATATGCCAATTGAACAAATCCGACAACAAACTGACGATCACTCGCCCGGCGAAACCGCCGATCGCGTTTCCCCCGACGTATGCTCCCATCACTTTACCGATACTGCCCGGCGCGATCTCCTCATTCAGGTAAGTCATCGCGATGGCCGGGAACCCCGACAGGCTGATCCCTTCCAAAAACCGCAAAACGAGCAGCAAGTGAAAATTGTGGCTGAACGAGGAAACAATGGCCAATACGGACGTCATGAACAGCGAGACGACCATGATGCTTTTTCTGCCCCAGGCATTTGATAAAACGGAGATGAATACCATGCAGACGGCCAAGGTCAGCGTGGATACCGATATAACGAGACTCGCCGATGACGGCGAGATATGGAACTGCTCGGCGAACGGGCCGATCAGCGTCTGCGGACTATAGAGAATGGCGAACGTCACGATGCTGCCCAGCAGCATGGACAGCAGCGTTTTCCGGTACGCCGGACTTCCCGTTGCGATGTGTACCATGACTTCAGGACTCCTAACTTGTTTACAATTTCGTTAGGATTCCAGTTTACGCCTCGACGATTTATAACGTCCAATTTATTATAGTTATATTCATGATGCATTTTCGGTATTAAAAGGAGGTTGTCGTGATGGAGTGGCAGCAGCTGGAGTATTTCCGTATCGTCGCCAAAACCGAGCATTTCACCCTCGCCGCGGAGCAGCTCGCCATCTCCCAACCGGCTTTGAGCCGGTCGATCCGTCATTTGGAGGAGACTCTTGGCGTCCCCTTGTTCGATCGCGTCGGCCGATCGGTGAAGCTGAACGCGTACGGCACGCTGTTCTTGAAACGGGTGGATAAGGCCCTCCAGGAAATCGAGGACGGCGTCACGGAGCTCAAGCAGCTGAAGGATCCTTATACCGGCACGGTGTCGCTGGCTTTCGTGATGACTTTCGGATTAAGCTTTCTCCCCGATTTCATCCGCAGCTTCAACCGGTCCTACCCCCAAGTGGAGCTGCAGCTTTCCCAAAATACGACCGCCGCGATCTTTCGGCAACTGCTCGACAGCGAAGTGGACCTCAGCATCTCCGGCCTCCTCGAGCACCGGAACCATCTGGAGTGGCACAAGCTGATCGATGAGGAGCTGTTCGTCTACGTTCCCGCGAATCACAGGCTGGCGGATCGGGATTCCATCCGGCTGAAAGAGCTGGCGAAGGAGCCGTTCATCAGCTTCAAAAAAGGGTACGGCATGCGCACGTTGACGGACCGGTTCTGCGAGCAAGCCGGTTTCGTGCCGAACGTGGTGTTCGAAGGAGAAGACGTGGCCACCGTGTCCGTGCTCGTATCCTCCGGCATCGGCGTGACGCTCATTCCCTCCTTCTCCGGCATTACGCCGAGCAAGATCAAGAAGCTTCGCGTGACCGAGCCGGAGTGCCGGAGGGAAATCGGCCTCGCCTGGCTCAAAGGACGCACGTTGTCCCCTTCCGCGGAGCTGTTCCGCAATTTCATCATCGGACAATTTTAAACGGTATTGCAACGGGAACAGGCTGCCTGGCCAGGCAGCCTGTTTCGGTTACGTACGTTTTTTATCAGGATCTCTAACAGGTACCGTCGGTTTGGATTTTGTCCATGCACTCCGACCAGGTCAGGCATTTGCAGCTTAAACCGTTGTCCAAGATCGTGATCATGGAGTTGATGTGGTTCTTGCGCTCCTCCAGCTCGGAGCGTTTTTGCTTCACCATCCGCTCCCATTGCTCGGAAAGCGAATACCCCGGTTCAAAACCCTCCATCAAAACCGCGATTTCCTGAATGCTGAAACCGGTCTGCTGCGCGATTTTGATGAAATGGATGCGATCCAGCAAACCCTCGTCGTACCGGCGCTGGCCGCTTTGCCGCTCCGGAGCCGGCAGCAAACCGACGGATTCATAATAGCGCAGAGTTGAAGCGGTCAAATTCGCTTTCGCCGCCAACTGTCCAATGCTGAGACCGGCCATCCCACACACTCCTTGACTTCAAGTGCACTTTAACTTTTATGATCGGATTATACCTCGCGAAGGATGGTGTTGGGAATGGAAAAAAGCAAATGGTTGGCCGGTCTTGCCGTGTTAGGGGCTTGTGCTTTATGTTGCGCGCTGCCGCTGCTCGGCGGTGCCGCGGCTCTCGGCGTCTCGTCTTTCTTTGTGAATCCCCTTGTTCTGGCGGGACTGGCTCTTGTCCTCTTCCTGGCCGGTTTCTTCATGGTGAAGCGCAGGAAAGCGGAGGGAACGGCGTGCCTGAAAACGGGATGCAATTGCGGTTCCTGCGCCCGCTAAAAGGGGATAGGCCGCTAAAAAGGATAGAGAGTCGGAAGTTATCCGACTTCTCCATCCTTTTTTTCTTCCCGGGGAAGTTCGTGCTACGATTAAGGTTGGTTAAAGCTTTATGAAATAAAATGGGTTTGCGGGAAACCGCAACTTGCACGCGCAAAGGGGAACAACCATGAGAATCTTGATCGTCGAGGACGAGATCCACCTGGCGGAGGCGTTAAGCCAAATTCTCAAAAAACAAAATTACTCCGTCGATGCCGTCCATGACGGCCATTCGGGGCTGGATAACGCCTTGAGCGGGATTTACGACCTGCTGCTGCTCGACATCAACCTGCCCGGCATGGACGGCATTAAGATATTGAAAACGGTCCGCGACGAAGGCATCGCCACGCCCGTCATCCTGCTCACCGCCAAAGGCGAGGTGGAAGATAAAATTTCCGGCCTCGATTACGGCGCCGACGACTACGTGGCCAAACCGTTCGTCACCGGGGAGCTGCTGGCCAGAATCCGGGCGGCGCTCCGGCGCAGGGGCGAAGTCGTGCCGGAAGATACGCTCAAATTCGGCGATATCGAGCTGAATACATCGAACCTGAAGCTGACGTGCGGAGGGAAAGAACTCAAGCTGATCCTCAAGGAAAGCGAGCTTCTGGAGCTGATGATGACGAGGAAAAGCGCGGTCACTTCCAAAGAGCAGATCATCGAGAAGCTGTGGGGCTTCGATTCGGAGGTCGAGCACAACAACGTGGAAGTGTACATTTCGTTCTTGCGCAAAAAGCTCACCTTCCTGAGCTCGTCCGTCCGTATCAACACGATACGCGGCGTCGGCTACGTATTGGAGGCGACCCCCTGATGTTCAACAAGCTTCGGAACCGGTTCCTGATCCTGAACCTGGTCATTATCTCCTTCATGATGCTGCTGGCCTTCTCTGCCATTTACACGATTACGTACCAGAACGTGAGCAACGACATCAGCATGGAGCTGCACCGCGTATCGGACTTCAACCGGAAAAACGACAATAAATTCGGGCAGCCGAAACGAGATGGGAATCCCCCTTTGCAGCAGAACGGCGACCCCTCCGCGAATCCGATGCAGGAGCGTTCGATTTCCTTCACGCTCCAGACGGACAGGCAGTGGAACATCACGCAGACGGATTCCAGGTTCGAAGGGGGGGACGATTTCTACAAGCAGGCTATCGCCAAAGTGAAAAGCCGGTCGGCAGCCGAGGGGCGGTTCACCCTGGCCGGGGATCATTGGGCATACCTCGTGCAGATTAACGCTAACGGATATTCCGTCGTAATCCTCGACGTGACGGCCCGGCAGAACATCCTCAAGAACCTCGTGTATACGTTCCTCGCCGTCGGTTTCGCTATGCTGATCATCATCTATTTTACGAGCCGGTTTTTCGCCAACCGATCCATCCAGCCGGTTCGGGAGGCGTTCAATAAGCAAAAGCAGTTCATCGCCGACGCCTCGCATGAATTGAAAACGCCGCTGGCCGTCATCAACACGAACGCGGACGTGCTGCTCGCCAATGATGACGATACGATCCGCAACCAGTCCAAATGGCTGCACCATATCAAGTCGGAAACGGAACGCATGAAGACGCTGACCAACGATTTGCTGTACCTCACCGAAATGGACGACGCCAAAACCGGGATGATTCACGCGAACTTCAACCTCAGCGAAGCGGTGGAAGGCGTCCTGCTCACGATGGAAGCCGTCGTGTTCGAGAAGGAGCTTTCGCTCGACTATGAGATCGAGCCGAACCTGACGGTGCGAGGCAACATGGAACAGATCAAGCAGGTGGCCATGATTCTCTTGGATAACGCGATCAAGTACACCCCGCCCAAGGGATCGATCAACCTGACCCTCCGCAAGCGCCATAACGATGTCCAGCTCATGGTCGCGAATACGGGGGACGGCATTCCGCCCGAGCACCTGGGGAGAATTTTCGACCGGTTTTACCGCGCCGACCCTTCCCGCTCGCGCAAGCATGGAGGATACGGCCTGGGTCTCGCCATCGCCAAATCGATCGTCGAGCAGCACAAGGGGAAGATTTCCGCCAAAAGCGTCGTCGGGGAACGAACGACATTTTATGTGCAATTGCCGTAACGTATTGTGCGGGAGAAGGAGGACGCCTATACTTAAAGCTTAATTGCGCAATATCCCACACAGTTGAAAGGTGACTCCTTCTCCATGGCTTTATCGAAATCGACTTTGGCTCTGCTCTCTTTGACCGTCGGCGCTTTCTCCATCGGAATGACCGAGTTCGTGATCATGGGCCTGCTCCCGAACGTGGCCGAAGACCTGAACGTCAGCATTTCGGCAGCGGGACAGCTGATCACGATGTACGCGATGGGCGTGGCGGTCGGCGCGCCTATCCTTACGATCGCGACCCAGCGCATTCCCCAAAAGAAGCTGCTGGTTTTATTGATGGCTTTATTCATCCTCGGAAATGTGCTTTCCGTGCTGGCCCCAAACTATGCCGTTCTCATGGCCGCCCGTATCATCACGGCCCTCACGCACGGTACCTTCTTCGGCGTCGGCGCCGTCATCGCTTCCGGCCTCGTACAGCCTGACAAACGGGCAGGAGCCATATCTCTCATGATGGCGGGCCTTACGATCGCGAACATCATCGGCGTGCCGTTCGGCACGTATGTCGGCCAGCAACTCGGCTGGCGGGCATCATTCGGAGCGATCGCGATCGTCGGCGCCGTCACCTTAGTCGGCATCCTCTTCTTCATCCCCCGCATCCCGCAGGACAAACCGACCGGCGTCCTGAAGCAGATCGCCGCGATGTCGAATCCGAAGCTGCATCTGTTCTTGCTGATCGGAATGCTCGGCAACGCCGGACTGTTCGCCGTGTTCACCTACATTACCCCCCTCCTCGTGGATGTCACCGGCTTCGCCGAGCACAGCGTGACGTGGATTCTCGTCCTGTTCGGCGTCGGGGTTACCGCAGGCAACATCGTCGGCGGGAAACTGGCCGATTGGAAGCTGATGCCCGCCATTCTCGGCATTTATTTCGCGATTTGCGTCATCCTGACGGTGTTTACGTTCACCGTCCACAGTCCCATTGCGGCCGTCATCACCGTCTTCCTCTGGGGAGCCGCGTCTTTCGCCGTCTTCCCCGGCCTGCAGGTGCGGGTCATGAGCCTGGCGAAATCGGCACCGGCGCTGGCTTCGACCGCCAGCCACTCGGCCGGCAACCTGGGCAACGCGTCCGGCGCTTTCATCGGGGGCTCGGTCATCACCCACTTATCCCTCACCGCCCTGCCCTGGGTCGGCGCTTTGCTCGTGGCGCTTGCGCTCAGCTTAGGCGCCGCTTGCTACGCCCAGGAACGGAAGGTCCCTGTCGCAGCTTAACGATTAACAAAACAACGCAAGACGGAGGAAATCCGATTTCGGATTCCTCCGTCTTTTTTTGCGCATAAAGCCCATTCCCAAGCTTTCGAGCATTTCAGATTCGTTAAAGGTTCTCCTCTTAGGATAAGGGCATGAACAAGACAAGGAGTGATTCTTATTTTTACTCGCAGAAGAAACAAAGTCATCGCCATTATAGCCGCTATCGTGCTGGTACTTGCCGTCATTTTGTATCAGCTCGCCGACCGCTACCTAATCGAGCACGTCCAAGCCGTCGTGACTCCGAATACGACGACGACGACGGCAGCCACCACCCAGACTTCGGCGACGGTCAAATCGTCCACCACTCCGGCGACAGCCGACGATTGGAACTACAAGGACGACAACGAGACGATCAACGTCAAAAAAGTGCAGACCGGCTCCGGTGACGACACTCTCACGTATTACGTGGCCGACGTGACCTTCAACGGCACGACGAACCTGCTCAGCGCCTTCGCCAAAAACGAATTCGGCACCAACATCACCGAGGACACCTCGACGATCGCGGCCAACAACAACGCCATTTTCGCGATCAACGGCGACTACTACGGCTTCCGCAACGATGGCGTCACGATCCGCAACGGAACCCTGTACCGCGACGAACCGGCGCGCGACGGCATGGCTATCCTCTCGGACGGATCGATGAAAACGTACGACGAAGTAGAGACCTCCTCAGACGAATTGTTCGCGGAAGGCGTCACGAACACCTATTCCTTCGGTCCGATCCTGGTGCAAAACGGCGAAATCGCCAGCGATTTCAGCAGCTTGAAGATCGACAAGAACTTCGGCAACCGCTCTATCCAAGAGGCCAACCCGCGCACCGGCATTGGCATGATCGCCCCGAACCACTACGTGTTCATCGTGGTCGACGGACGCAGCGCCGGATACAGCCGCGGCATGACGCTGGCGGAATTCGCGAACCTGTTCAAGGAGCTCGGCGCGACCGAAGCGTACAACCTGGACGGCGGCGGCTCTTCGACGATGTACTTCAACGGAAAAGTCGTGAATAACCCGCTGGGCAAAGGCAATGAGCGGGCCGTCAGCGACATTCTCTATATTCCTAAATCCTGATAAGGAGGTCGACCCCCATGACCATACTCATTCCTTCCTACGAACCGGACCAACGGCTGATCGGCCTCATTCACAAGCTGAAAGAAGTCAGCGGCGATCCCATTCTGATCGTAGACGACGGCAGCGGCGACGACTATCGCGGCATTTTCGATACCGCCAAGAATGCCGGCTGCACCGTCCTCACGCATCGGACCAACCAAGGCAAAGGCCGGGCGTTGAAAACGGGTTTCGACTACGTCAGGGAGCACGGCATCAAAGACGATATCGTCTGCGCGGACAGCGACGGCCAGCACCTGCCGGGTGATATTCTGAAAATCACGGAAGCCATCCGTCGGCACCGCAACCACATCGTGCTCGGCAGCCGGCAATTCACGGGCAAGGTTCCCTTGCGAAGCCGCATCGGAAATTCGGCGACGAGAATGGTGTACGCGATGGCCACGGGCAAACCCGTGCAGGACACGCAAACCGGGCTCCGCGGCTATTCCTCCGAGATGCTCGATTGGCTGTGCCAAGTCCAGGGCGACCGTTTCGAATACGAAATGAACATGCTGCTCGAGGCTCCGAAAGCCGGCTACGATCTATACGAGGTTCCGATCGAAACGGTGTATCTCGACGACAACAAATCGTCCCATTTCCGTCCGCTGGCCGATTCCGCGAAGGTGTACTTTCCGTTCCTTAAGTTCTGCGCGTCTTCGGGTTTCGCCGCGGTGCTGGACTTCGCGCTCCTGTTTTTACTGCAATGGATGTTCGGGAGTCTGTTCTTGTCGGTCATCGGCGCTCGGTTATGCAGCTCGATTTTCAATTACACGGTGAACCGCAAAATCGTCTTCGCCGGGAGAGCCCAAACAACCGCACGCACCTCGATACCCAAATACTTCTCGCTCGCCGTCGCGATCGTGCTTTTGAATTACGGCCTCCTCCATCTTTTCCACGTGAACGTCGGCATCCCGCTCTTCGGATCCAAACTGATCACGGAAATATCGCTGTTCTTGCTCAGCTTCTGGGTGCAGCTGAAACTCATCTTCAAATCGGCTTGAAAGACGCCTTCATTTGCTGGATGGTGCGGCGGGATCGAAGTGGTGGTTTAAGCCTATTCCTTCTAAAATGCGCAAAACGCCTAAGCGGCTCGTGCGCTTAGGCGTTTTCTCTGTTATTGGACGATGACCGGAATGCTGGACGAGACACCGTTCACGGTAAAGGTGATCGGGTAGGTGCCTTTCACGGAAGTGATCGTCTTCTGCCCGAAAATGACCCATAACCAATTTTCAAACGAGACGTTGCTGAACGTGATCGTTCTCCCGTTGTTCGAAATCATGGATGCGTCCAGGGGAATCTGAGCCGAACCCCAGGTTTGATATAAATCCGAGGTAGAGGCGACGAAAGCTCCGCCCAAGTCTACGGTCACGGTTACATTCTGCATAGGAACCGTCGTCGAAAGGTATGGCCTTATTAAAGTTGCGGTACTGCCTGCATCGAAAACGTATTGTGTTTTCGAGTCCGCATCAAGCAGCCTGAACAACGTGTTCCGCGATTGCACGACGACGGTCGTCGCCGCGCTTACGTTGCCTGCGGCATCCTCCGCGGTCAGCGACAAACTCTTGTCGGCAGGCAACGGAGAGATCACGATCGCAAAGTTCCCTTGCGCATCGGCATTGCCGGACGCGATCATCTCCGCCCCGTCCAAGACCTTCACGTAGGACAGCGGCTCTGCGCAGCCGACGATTGACGTCGAATCACTATTGACCGTATCCGTCACGGACGGGGCTTCCGGAGCCTCGGTATCCCTGGCGATGACGGTACGGGATGTCGCCGCGCTCACGTTCCCGCTGGCATCCGTCGCCGTGACCCGGATGGCCGTCCCCGCGGTCTGCTTCTGGATCGACACCGTATAGCTGCCGTTTGATGCCGCATAGCCATGGCCCACGACTTGGTCTCCAACGCGAACCACGATGGACGTTCCCGCTTCCGCTGTCCCGGCGATGGATTCCGTGTCCTCATAAACGGCTCCAGTCACGGAAGGCGCGCTCGGAGGAGTCGTATCCGCCTTCGGTGTCGCCGGAGTCGGCGGCTTAGGCGTGATCGGCGTCGAGGTGGTTCCCACTTGCACGTCCTTGACCAAGTCCTTGATCTGATCGAAGTTCATGAGCAGATCGCTGGCCTTCGCCCCTTCCGGCAGCACGATTTTTTCGATCGGCTTCTTCACGTCCAGCTTGGCCGTCGAGTTCAGCACTTCCAGCGTGCCGACCGCAGCATCGATCTGCACGTTCTTCGCGCCTTCGGATAACGTCAACTTCGGAATCGTGACTCCGGCGTCGGCCGTAATCGTAGCGCTCGTATTGACCGTCATTTCTCCAATGACGGATTTTCCTTTGGGCTCTACGCGAACATCCTGCTTGTTGACGTTCACGGCGCCCAAAATCGCGTTATTGAACACGACCGTGTTCGAATCCCCGCCGTTCACGCTCGTTTCGCCTTCCACGTTCAGTCCGTCGGAATAGAAATCGTGCTGTAAGTTCGCGGAGATCAACAGTTCCCCTCTCACTTTCAAATTCCGCACCGTCACGAAATCCGCATTCACCGTCAAAGAGCCGTTAATCACGCTTCCAGAACCGTCCAACACCTGATTGCCTTCGAACTCCGCGTCGGAAACAACCCCGGCCGCATTCAGTTCCAACGAAGCCACGCTTCGGATGACATTGTCTTCGGCAGCGTACCGGATGCCCGCACCTTTCAGTGACGCAGCGTTAGTCCGAGCAAACAAGCCCGTAAGCGAAACGTCCACTCGATAGGCGATACCGCCGATGACGACTTGACCGTACGTCACTTCGCCTATCGTTCCCTCTATGTATCCGCTGTTCAAGGCATTCAACAGCAGAACGGCTACCTCCTGCCTCGTCGCCAATGCTTGAGGACGGAACAGCGTGCCGTCTCCTCTCATCAGCTTCAGATCTAGCGCTCGGTGCACTCCGTCTTTCGCCCAAGGACTTATTGCCGCTTGATCTTCCGGAGCTTGGCTCCCCGCCGTGCTGCCTGCATCCGCGATAACGTCGACCGCACGCGAGACATATACGGCGAGCTCTTCGCGCGTCAACCGATCCTTCGGCCGAAAACACCCCGTCGCATCCAGATCCATGATCCCCGCGCTCACGACGGCCTCGATGGCCGGATTACTCCAATCCGCCGATTGAACATCCGCCGCAGCCGAACCGCCGTCAGCGTTTAAAGGCAATTCCAGCGTTTTGGCGAGTACGGACGCAAGCTCCTCCCGGGTAATCGCCTGCGTGGGGCGGAAACGTCCTGCTTGGTCGCCGGTCATGATGCCGAGCGACTGCATGGCGTTAACCGCGTCTCTTCCCCAGCTCGACACGGCCCCGAAATCCGAATAATGAACCGGCAAGCTGCCTTTCGGCTCGCTTCCGGCGGCGTGAATCACACTCATCGGCAATAAAGTCTGCGAGAGTAACAATGATGCAACCACGAGTTTCTTCACGCGTTTTTCCAACAACAAAGACCCCCTAGGATATGTGAGTTAGGACAAGGTGACTGGCCCTAGTGAGTCTATTATAAGGGCGCCGGCAAATCTAGGTAAGAGAGATTCCAAATTTACGCAAAACGACTCCCCTTTCCGTCCAAGCCGTCATCATCTTGTCCGAATAAGGTGTCGGAGAAGCATCTATTTGACTTGAAAGGTGTGTTATTTCAATGAGTCTTAACATCAGCAGGCTGAGAACCGTGAGCGATTCCTCGACGACCTTCGTCGGACCTGACCGGAATACCGCCATCAGCGGCGCCTTATCCGGAAGCGGTACGCCTGCGACAAACTACACTCCGCGGCTGTATTTCGGATGGCCGGGTTTGGCCCCTTATTCCAACGATAACGGCTTGCCTAAGTTAACGCCGTCTTACGTATGGGACAGCACCATCGGCAACGGCGAACGGATCGGAGTCGCGGCGAGAACTTCCTTCATCAGTAATCCCGGCGCTATCGCTTTGAGCATTGCCGTAAGCATTGCCGTTTTTTGCGATAACGCCCACGATACGCAAATCCAGATTTTCCGTCAAGGAGAGCCCTTCCCTTATGCAACGATAACTCCGAAGGATACTTTCGGCGTGCCGCTCCCGTTATCGGACGGTTCCATGACCCCCATTGATGAGCCCGGCCCCACGTTTAACTGGCAAGATATCCGGTTTTACTCCTCGAACATCATATTAACTCCCGCAGACGCCCCATACTCCGTCGTGTTATCCATTGAAGGCCAGAATTATATCTCCTCCGGTCCGAATCCGGCGGGGATCGCGTTCGTGATGGACTCTTATTTTATTACCGAATCCTGATAACTCCTTAAGACGTGAGCGATCACGTCTTTTTTCGAACCTTAGCATGGGCGGGAACATACCCTAAATGAAAGCAGCAATGAGCTTAAGGAGTGAAGACGCATGGCATTCATGCCGCCGCTCGGAACACCCGCCCCGACTCTCCCGCCCCCGGATTACATCCCCGTACCGCCTTATGGAACGTATATCGTCGACTGCTTGCAAAACTATACTTACGTCTGGTTGGTAAACGGGGAGAGCTTCTGGTTTTACCCGACTCGGGTGGAATACGGCGAAGTCGCGGGATACCGATGGAACGGTGCGTTCTGGTATTTCTACGGCATCGATCCGCGGTTTATCGATACCGTATCCTGTCCGCCTATTCCGACACTGTACTAAAGGCATCGGGAATTCCGGCTGATAATCACGCCTGCTCTTGAGCATACTCACCTCGTACGGCAAACAGGTGAATCCTGGAATCGAGAGAAGGAAGGATCGGCCGCATGTTACCACAGAAAACCGCCATCATCACGGGAGCAGGCAAAGGAATCGGTTTGGCCGTGGCTCGCGCTTTAGCGAAAGAGGGGGTACGGCTCGGCCTCATCGCCAGATCGGCCGCCGACCTGGAACGCCTTCGGAGCGAGCTGAAAGAACAGTTCGGCACTGACGCGGCCATCGCGACGGCCGATGTAAGCAACCGAACCGAGGCGGAAGCAGCAGTCGCGCAATTGGCAGGGCAACTGGGCACCATCGATATTCTCATCAACAACGCAGGCACCGCGACGTTCGGCACCTTGGCGGACATGGACCCCGAAGAATGGCAGCGAATTATCCAGGTCAACCTCATGGGGACCTATTATGTGACCCGTGCCGCGTTGCCGCACATGCTGGAACGCAAGCAAGGCGACATCCTGAACGTAGCCTCCACGGCCGGAGAGCGCGGGTTCGCTACAGGCTCCGCCTATTGCGCCTCCAAATTCGCGGTAATGGGCTTGACGGAATCCCTTTTCCACGAGGTCCGCAAGTCCAACATCCGAGTTACGGCCTTAACGCCCAGCACCGTAAACACGGAGTTGGCGTTCAAGGCAGGCTTGCCGATCGGAACGGAAGACCGGATGATGCAGCCGGAAGACGTCGCGCAGTTGGTCCTCGCCGCACTGGCCTTACCGCCCCGCGTCGTCATGAAAACGGCCGGCATCTTGACGACCAATCCCCAATAATCAGCAACCAGTCTGGATTCGGCTCCAAGCCGGACCCAGGCTGTTTCATTTTCCTCGATCACGCTTTGCGGGCCGCCTGAATACGCTGAAGCATAGGCATTTATCCCGGCCTCACGAGATGTCCGGCATCGGATGAGGCAGATAAAGGAGTGTTTCAGGTTGAGCGTAACGGCATCCCACTACTTTGCGCGGGGCAATACCGCGAGCGGCGCCCATTTCTTGTATGAATCCGCATTCCGGGGACTGGACCGGATCTTCGTCCTGTCTGGACCTCGCGGCACGGGGAAGTCCATGGTTCTGCGGCGTTTGGCCGATCACTTGATCGAAAAAGGCCAGCATGTGGAGTGCTTCCATTCCCCCCTGCGCCCCGACGAACTGGACGGCATCATCGCCACGGAGTTGGAAGTGGGGATCTTGGATGGGCGTGCCAGCGGAGACTTTTCGGCCAAAAGCACATCCGATACTCTCTCCATCGATTTTGGGGAGGCTTTCGATCTGGAGCGCATTTCCCCGGAGGACCTTGAAACGATTGATGCCCTCCAAGAGAAACTGGATCAAGCTTATGCCAAATCTTATGAGACGTTCGCGGCCGCTTTGCGGATCCATGACGAGTGGGAGAAATATTACATTGGAAGCATGGATTTCGCGAAGGCGGACCGGATTGCGCAAGAATTGAGCGAGGAATTGTTCTCGGGTCGCGCCAAAGATACGCCCGTTATCGGACGTCACGTCTTCTTCGGAGCGGCTACTCCCAAGGGAGCGTTCGACTATATTCAGAGCTTGACGGCTTCGCTAAGCAGGAGGATTTTCGTCAAAGGACGGCCGGGTTCCGGCAAATCCACGATGCTGAAGAAGCTTGCGGCCGCCGCTGAATCGAAGGGGATCGACGTTCGAGTGTTCCATTGCGGCTTTGATCCGAACAGTCTCGATATGCTGATTTTCCCCGAACTGAGCACCGCGATCTTCGACAGCACCGCGCCTCACGAGTACTTCCCGGATCGGGAGGGCGACGAAATTCTAGATATGTATGCGCTCACGATGACTGCCGGCACGGATGAAGCTTACGCGAACGAATTGGCGCCGATCAAAGAACGTTACTCCGCCGGCATGAAGGAAGCCACCGCTTATTTGGCGGAAGCCGAGGCGATCGACGCGCAAATCAAATCCATCTATACGGCGGCAACCGACTTCGCGATTGTGGAGTCACACCTGCGGCAATTACAGTCCGCATTGGATGAGCGGTTGAGCTTGGAAGGCACGTTTCAACTGCAATGAAATGTCGGTTGAAACGCAAAGGGCCCCTTCTTTCGAAGGAGCCCTTGTTCGTTATTATTGCGGCATCCGATACTGGCCCATCGTGGAATTAGAGAAATTCATGTTGTTCATGTTGTTCATGCTGTTCATATTGCTCGCGGTTTGCATGCCATATGCTCCGCCCTGCATGCCATACGCTCCGCCCTGCATCCCAGCCGCTCCGAATTGCGACATGAGCGCTTGATCGGCCGGCTGATAGCTTTGCATAAAGGTTTGGGCGGTTTGGTCTTTTAACGTAGGCACTTGATATTGCCCTTGCTCATTCATGAGCAAGAACACTTCATAGGCAAAGTTCATGCATGCCATCGCGCTGTTTTGGATCGCGCGGCGAAGATTCGGATCGGCGCATTCCAAAGCCGCCCAAGTAGCGTTCTTCGCTCCATTCTTATGGCAGATCAGCATGGCCGCCGCGATCTCTTGGTCGCTGAATTTCGCGTCCGTCTGCGGGGACATTTGCGGCGGGTTGTGAAGGCCGTATTGAACCTGTTGGCCGCCCATTCCCTGCATGCTCGGATTCGACATGATCGGCTGAAATCGGGTGTTCCCTTGGGTCAGATGGACGAGTTCATTGTAAGACATAATGGCCGTATGCCGATGACGAGCGATCATGTCTTGCAGCCTTGGATCTCTCGCCTGGCTGGCATAAAGATTGAAATGCGCGATTTGATTGATTTTGTCCATGAGACATTCGTGGACTTCCATCGTTTCGTGGGCACCGAATTGCATGCGAAATGAACACTCCTTTGAGGGTTGGAATCAAAGATAATGTTTACCTCGCCCCGAAATTTATGCGCCTTGCTTCCCCCCCATTCTCGATTCCGGTTTTTGCGCCCCCGATTTATTGCTTTTGGGCACTAACTTCGGCTTAGATCGTGAAAGCGGGGTCGTTTTATTGCGTTTCGACGCTAAATCTCCTGTTTCACCGTCGATGTGAAGGCAATAGCGAGCTTTTAGTGTCCAAAAGCAACAACTCTGCAATCGAACCGACCCAAGCCTCCATTTTAGTGTCGAAAGGCAATAACTTGGGCAGCCCCATCACGCAAAAGGCCTCCATCCCGGAGATCCGGAACGAAGGCCTTACAGAGACGTTCATGGTTTTTAGTTGACCAGCTGCAGCTCACGTTCGCTGACGAGTCCGAGCGCGCGTGCCGTGGAATGATGGATTTCGCGGATGAGTTCCGGATTCTTAAGCAGCGACAGGCCGTAAGACGGAATCATTTCCTTGATCTTGGACTCCCACTCCGGCATCCGTTGCGGGAAGCACTTCTGCATAACCTCCAGCATGACGGATACGGCGGTCGAAGCTCCCGGGGATGCGCCGAGCAGCGCGGCGATCGAACCGTCCGCGGCACTCACGACCTCCGTGCCGAATTGAAGCGTCCCTTTGCCGGAGTCGGTATCTTTGATGACCTGCACGCGCTGGCCCGCGACGACCAAATCCCAATCCTCGATCTTGGCGTCGGGGATGAACTCGCGCAGCTCTTCCATGCGCTGTTCTTTCGACAGCATCACTTGCTGGATCAGGTATTTCGTCAACGGCATGTTCTTCGCGCCTGCCGCAAGCATCGTAAAGAGGTTATTCGGCTTCACGGAAGTGATCAAGTCGAACATGGAGCCCGTTTTGAGGAACTTCGGCGAGAATCCGGCGAACGGTCCGAACAGGAGCGATTTCTTGTTGTCGATGAATCGCGTGTCCAAGTGCGGAACCGACATCGGCGGAGCGCCGACCTTGGCTTTGCCGTATACTTTGGCATGATGCTGCTCGACGACTTTCGGATTGTTGCACACCATGAACAGTCCGCTTACCGGGAACCCCCCGATGTGCTTGCCTTCGGGAATGCCCGATTTTTGCAGCAGATGCAGGCTTCCGCCGCCGCCGCCGATGAAGACGAATTTCGCGTTGTGGCGGGCAACGGTGCCGCTCTCGAGGTTCCGGATTTTCAACTCCCAAGATCCGTCGCTCGCCCGTTTAATATTATCTACCTGATGCTTATATTGGATTTCGACGTTCCGGCTCTTCAAGTGATCGAACAACAAACGAGTCAAAGCGCCGAAGTTGACGTCCGTTCCGGAATCGATTTTGGTCGCCGCAATCGGTTCATTCGATGGACGGTCCTTCATCATCACCGGAATCCATTCCTTGAGCTTGGCCGGATCGTCGGAAAACTCCATCCCTTGGAACAGCGGGTTGCCGGACATCGCTTCAAACCGTTTCCTCAGGAAGTTGACGTCTTTCTCCCCTTGCACGAAGCTCATGTGCGGCAGCGAGCGGATAAAGTCCTCCGGATTGGAGATGAGCTTGCGTTCCACAAGGTACGACCAAAACTGCCGGGATACCTGGAACTGTTCATTGACCTTGATGGCTTTGCTGATATCGACGGATCCGTCCGGTTTCTCGACGGTGTAGTTCAGCTCGCAAAGCGCCGCGTGTCCCGTGCCCGCGTTATTCCATTCGTTGGAGCTTTCCTCTCCTGCGGACGCGAGCTTCTCGAACACCTTGATTTCCCATTCCGGCGCCAGTTCCTTCAGCAGCGCGCCCAAGGTCGCGCTCATGACTCCGGCGCCGATCAAAATCACATCTGTTGTTGCGTGTCTGTCGCTCATTGCAATCCTTCCTTATATCTAAATTTACGGGTTGAAAGTGTCGAATTTCACATATTCATAGTTTAACACTATTACTTCTCTTATGATAGTTATAACCTATCCCAGCATAACCGCGGGAATGGAAGAATTCCATGAAAAGGCCTTTTCCGATTTCGGAAAAGGCCTTTTTTTTCTTGAAAACCGAAGTTAACCGTTTGTACTGCCGTTGTCCTGCCCATTCGGCATCCGGTCCGGGCGCTGGCCGCCTGGGCCGTGGCCACGGCCGCCACCGCCGCCTCCGCCGAAGCCGCCTGTCGGCGCAGTGGTCACGCCGGATTCGTTCAGGTAGGTTACTTTATCGCCGAGCGTGAAGGTGACGACTTTCGTGCTGCCGCTCGTCTCGCCGCCGTCATAGAGGCCGTCGGTCGCCGTGCCTGTGGACTTGCCGCCGGTCGAGAGGGTGTAGGAGTCGCCTGCCTTCAAATTCGGCGAGGAAATGACGATGCTGCTGAACGTTTTCGCCGGCGTGAAAGCCGTGAGCGCTTTGCCGGAGCTGTCCGTCAGGGTGACCAGCGTACCGGCTTCGAGCGTGTTCGGGAACGTCATCTGGATGGCGCGTTGGGACGAATCCTCGGACGGCGCCTGCGCCATGCCGGAGCTGCCGGCGGCGATGAGATAACCGCCCGATTGCTCGAAGGTTCCGTTGTAATCGAGAGGTCCGTTGCCGTTGTCGGTCGGGCCGTTCACGATAGCGGTGCCGCCGGACATCGTTGCCGAGCCGTTGGAGTCGAGACCGTCGCCCCCGGCGTTTACATAAAGGTAACCCCCGCTGATGGCCAGCATACCGTCCGTCGTGCTGAACGAATCCCCGCCAGCGCCGCCTGCCGCGGAGCCGTCGCTTCCCCCGCTGACATTCACGCCGTCATCTTGGGCGGCCAGATGGAGGTTGCCGCCCGAGATCGCGATGTCCGCACTCTCAATGCCCTCATAGCTGTTCGTAATGTTGACCGTGCCGTTCGAGATGGAAAGCGAGTTGTCCGCGTGCATGCCGTCATCGCCGGATGCCAGCACGTATTGGCCGCCTGAGATCAAGAGATTTCCGTTGCTGTGAATCGCATCGTCTGCCGTATCGATCTTGAAATTGCCGTCCGCGATGGCGATATCGGCCGTCGCTTTAAGCCCTTTGGCGCTGGAAGACTCGGTATCGGTCGTCGCCGTCTGATCCTGCGTTTGGGTCTGCGTCTGATTCCCCGGCTGACTCCGGAAGCCTCCCGGCCCGTTGTCGGCATGCGTTTTGGTCGATTTCGCATATCCGCCGCCAGACACGATATTATACGTACCGCCCCCGATCAGGATCGTGGAAGCCGCCTGAATCCCGTCGTTTTTGGACGTAATGTTGAACGTCCCGCTCACGATGGTGACGTATCCTTTATCCGCGTCGGCGTCGTTCGTCGATTTCACGCCGTCGCCGCCCGCTGTGACCGTAACCGTGCCGTCCTTCACCGCGACCAGATCGCGTCCGATGATGCCGTCGTCGGCGGCTTGAACGTCGATCGTCCCGCTCATGATTTTCAGGTCGTCCTTGCCGGTGATGCCGTCCTTCGATTTGCCCGTCACGGTCAGCTTGCCGGTGCCGTTGATCGTGAGATCGCTCTTGCTGAAGATCGCCGCCGTAGGCGCTTCTTCGGAAGTATCCGCATAGGACGCGCCGTCAGAGACGGCGTTGTCCGTGCCTTCCTGCAGCGTAACGATCGTTTTGTCCGCTTGTTTCACGTAGATGGCCGGACCGTCGTTCTTCGTGATATTCGCTCCGTTCAGCACGAGATGCACGTCAGCGTCTTCCGGCGCGTCGACCACGATTTGGCCATCAGCCACGGTGCCGCTCACGACATAGGTGCCGGCTTGCTTGATGGTGATAACCCCGCCGTCGGCGGATGCGCCGGAGCCGGTTACCGCTGGGCCGGCAGCGCTCAGCGCAATCGCGGTCGAGTTGTCCGCGCTCCAAGTCGTGAGGGAGTCATTGTCGTCGAAGCCTGCCTGCTCGGAGGCTTTGAGGCTTGCAAGCTTCACGGAGGCGGCCGCGGCAGCGCCGCTGGAAGAGGTCTTCGAAACGGACGTAGAAGCGGTGGCGGCTGGGGACGACGTAGTCGCGGTGTTGTTGGAGCTGCATCCCGCGGCTAATGCGGCGCTGAGAAGCGCGATGGCGATCAATTTCGCTTTATTCGAATAATTCATTTCATCTACCTCTTTTCCTCAATATTCCTGCAAGGCAGGATTCATCGTTAACGTGATGTCGAGATTGCCGTTCCGCGTACGGACGGCGTCAAGCAGTTCCTTCTGGCTCGTGTTCGGCTTCAACTTCACGGCGTACACGACCTCGTACAGGCTGCCGAGCTCCGTCGTGCGGACCTTCTTCAGCTCGTAGTCGATGCCAAATTTTCTGAAAATCTCATCGAAGGCTTCCTCATAGCCGAGGCTTTCCGGGATCGTGATTTTCAGCGTCTTCATCCCATCTTTGTGCGAACCGAACTTGAACGCCTTGAGGACGAGCATGAGCACGCACAGGCAAACCGTGAACAGAATCGCGTAGCCGTAGGCGCCGACGCCGCAGCCGAGGCCGGCCGCCATCGAGAACAGAACGTACGAGATATCCTTCGAATCGCCCGGCGCGCTTCGGAACCGGATGATGGAGAATGCGCCGGCGAGACTGAAAGCGCGGGCAATGTTGCTCCCGATCATCAGGATGATGATGGCCACGATCGTCGGAAGCACCATCATCGTCAGCGTGAAGCTTGGAGAATAGGCGGTTTGCGTCTTCATGTACGTCCAGCTGATCACGCCGCCCAAGAGGATGGACACCGCGAAGGTCAGAAGCGCGTGGCTCAACGATAATTCCGTGACGGATGCCGTTGAATTGAAAATGGACTCAATCATAGAACAATGCTCTCCCTTTCCGGTATGAAGACGTTTCCTGCATGGCGAATGGATTTCTTATACTCATAGCCGTATTTGGAGAAGCTCGTCCGGTACATTCGATGCTCGGACAGCAGTTTCGCCAGCCACACGGGAATCGTCTTCTCCGCCTTCACTTCCATAAGCCACTGGCCGCGCTCCAACAGCTGTTCGCCATGATCGCCGTCTTCCAATTTCAGATCGTACCGCCGCGTCCGAATGTTCGTGTCGAACGTGATCCTCAGATCCCGGTTGCCTTTGCAGAACATCGCGATTCGGTCATAAGCCAGGTACACCATCGGCTGCAATTCATACCGGGACAGGAAATACTCGATCTCCCGGGTGACCTGCCGATTCATCCCTTCCCGGTACGCCGGCGGCTGCCCTGTCCGGACGAACTCGTACGCTTCATGAAGCTTCATCGCCGTCCGGCGCTTATTCACGAGGCCGAACACTTTCTTCTTCAGCTCCAGATACACTTTGGCATCCCGCTCCGGAACACCGTAAGCACGGATTCGGAGCTTCTCCCTGTACTTCGGCTTCGAGAGGCTGTTGCGGATCAGCGTATGCTGCTCGGTGTCGTAGTACAGGTTGCTGATGGAATAAAATTTATCGTTCTTGTTGTGGGCATCCAGCTCCATGTATTCCATCAGGCGGTTGTAGAGGCCGTAGAAGGCTTTCGAATCCATTAAGTATTTGTTCTCGTATCTGTTAAACACTTCAATTGCCAAGTTCGGCACCCCTTTCTTCATTCGGCGACCGCCGTGTCGCCCTTCCTGTCTGTAGAATAGGGCGCGAACCTTTAGCGAATCTTAAATGGTAAACGGAGTATAAATGTTTTTGCGGCAACGACGAAAAGGGGCTCTCCCTTTACGGGAAAGCCCCTTACCTATCAGAACTGCTTACAAGCTAAAGGTATTTTTGCAAGTTCTCCAAAATGACCGCATAGGCATTCGCGAACATATGAACCCCGTCGATCCCGAACTCTTCTTTCAGATTCCCTTCCGAATCCGCGAGCCCCTCGTTCACGTCTATGTAGGCATATCCGTGCTTGGCCGCCAGCCGCTCGATCGCTTCGTTCGCTTCCCGGATCGCCTCGTTGGTCCGCCTTTGGAACACCTCGTCCATCCACCCTCTAGGAACGAGAGGAAACTCCGCCTTGGCGTTGACGGGATAATAAGCCATGACGTAGACCCGGCAGTCCGGCAGTCTATCGCCGATCCGGGTTAAAATCTCGTCGTAGTTCGCAACCAAGTTCTCCAGCCGGTAATCCGTCGCGCTGATGTCGTTCGTGCCGATGTTGATGAAGATTTTAGAGGGCTCCAACTCGAAAATGCAGGCCTCCATCGATGCCAATAACTCTGCCGTTACATAACCCGCGATCCCACGATTGTATACACAGACCTGGCGCTTCAGTGTCTGCTGCAGTTCATGGATTGGGAAGAACTCCATCAGGGAGGAGCCGACGAGCACGGTTTGTCCTTTACGCGCGTAACGATTGAGGATTTGGTACTTTCTCACTTTCTCCCGCTTCTCGTCATACACTAACGCTTGTTCCTCGGGAGCCGCCATTTTACGCCCCCTCCTTCTTCGATGATGGCCTGAACCCGCGAAAAATTTGATCCGCCACGATGATCACGATGCCGCAGTAGACCCAAATATCCGCGAAATTCATCGTCGCCTGGTCGGAGAAATACAGGAAGTCCGTAACCTGGTTATACACGATGCGGTCGATCGCGTTGCCTACGGCTCCCCCGATGACCAACGCCACACCGCACTGCATGAGCGGCGACCGGAACCATCCCTTGCTCCTCAAGTAAAGAGCAACGGCAACCAGAATAAGGACCAACACGGCCAGCCACCTCCCGTAGCCGACGAACAGATAACCGGATGTCCCATGATTCGCGAGGTGGGTCAGCTTGATGACGCCGCCCCAGAGTTCGGTTTTCTCCCCGGGCTCCAGATTCGTGCGAATGGCTATCTTCGTCACCAAATCGAGGACAATTGAAACAATGATAATGAGATAAAAGGTCATGGAATAAACCTCGCTCGCCTAAACGATATAACCCGGCCTCTTCTGAGGCCGGGTTTTTGATGCTGCAACTTACGGCTTCTGAGCCCTTGGAGCGCTTTCGAAGCCGTTCGACTTGTGCGTTCCGTCGCAGAACGGTTTGTTTCCCGATGCCCCGCACCGGCACAGCGAGAACGATTCTTTGTGCTCGAACGGGTTCCCTTCCGCGTCCACCAGCTCGACCGGTCCCGTTACCCGAAGCGAACCGTTATCGTTCACCTTAATCGTCACCTTGATTTCATCCGTCATGCGTTGGCCTCCTATACGATGGTCGATCTTAGGATATGCAGTTTCTCTTTACTTCTTCGAAGCAAGCGGCTATTCCTGCTTTATTTCACCCACACCCGCAGCGGACCTATGGGTGTCCAACCCGATGCACGCGCGGCCTCAAGGCTGCCGTTCCTTTCGTAGCCAACCATAGGGAAACCGGGGAATGCAGCCGAAACGACCTTCACGATGTCTGTCCACATACTTTCTTCCGCCTGACCGGTGGAGAAGACATTCGAAACTCCAACCGCGTCGGCACCCAAGTAGGCGATGAACCCCGACCGTTGATCTTGGTCACGATGCATGAAAATTTTGACGTCATTCCGCCGCAACAATTCCGGTCGAATTACGGTTCCCGTCCCATTCGCGTCAGACCACTCTTTCAACTCTTCTTCCGTCGCAACCGTAAGCCATGATCGTTGGGCGGGTCCTGCTTCCTTCACCGGGGCATGGTAAATCCAATCCGCCTCGAACAACATTTTGAATCCGTGCGATGCCAAATCAAGATTCGCATAACTGTCCTTGATGCCCGAAACTTCACCGCCACCGATGAAATCCATCACTTCTTCAGTCGTGACCTTACTATTGTTCGTTATGATATCGGGATAAAAAGCAGGCGCCTTTGCCCGTAATCCCCATACGTTTCCTTTGGAGATATGCGCGATTCCATGGGTATGGCAAACGATTCCGCACCAAGCGATATTATTGGCAACCGCTAGATCCACTAGAGTTTTCATATCTTCTTCACTCCATTGTTCAACACGCTTTACATGGAAGTTTCCGCAGCCGAAACCGGCTTCACCAACGCTTTCTTCTCCCACGCCCGGCTTCTCCAGCGAAGCAGCATGAGGACGCCTCGCAGCCATTCATCCACCGCGAAGGCAATCCAGACGCCAATCAGTCCGATCCCGGAATGAACGCCCAGATAATAAGCGAGCGGCACCGAAACTCCCCACATCGAGATCACGCCCATGAGGACAGGAAAACGGGCATCCCCGGCCGCGCGCAGCGAGTTGATAATGACGATATTGAACGTCCGGCCCGGCTCGATCACGATGGAAAGCAGAAAAATACTCGCACCGACGGCAATGATATCCGGATTCTCCGTGAACAGGCCGATGATCTCGTGCCGGAATATCGAAGCCGTCCCGACAATGGCGAGCGTTAAGAAGAAGGTGACTTTCACGCTTTTCATGAGCCTGCGATAAGCAGCTTCCATCTCGCCGGCGCCGACCATTTGCCCGACGATGATCTCCGTACCCGCCCCGATCGCCATCGCAAGCGCCATATAATAATTCGAAACGTTCATGACGTAGACATGGGTGCTTAACGCGGTGACTCCGATCACATTGACGAAGCTGATGATCATCAGATATTGCGACTGCCAGGACAGATGCTCGCCCGCGGCAGGCAAGCCGACGCTGAGGATCTTCTTGACGTAAGAACCGTTCCAGGTCACGTAATCTTTTATCCGAATCCGTGAAGGTATACGGCGATACAAAATCGCGAAAAGCACGACGATGCCGAGCAAACGGCTGACCACCGTGGATACGGCCGCTCCCGTCACTCCCCATTCCGGGAAGCCGAAGTTGCCGAAAATGAGCAAATAGTTACCCGTGATATGGATCACGTTGACGCCCAGGGTGACGAACATGACGCTCTTCGTATTGCCGCCCGCCCGGATAATGGACGACACCGCGTAGGAGAGCGCCTCGATCCAAATAAAGCCTCCGATGATTTTCAAATAGCGGCCGGCGATCCCGATTTGCTCGGGACTTAAGTGCATCAGCCGCATGAGAGGCTCACCGAACCCGACGAGCACGATGCTGACGAAGATCCCGAATGCCAGGTTGATCGTAATGGCGAGCGCCGAGATGCGGCTCGCTTCTTTCTCCCGCCCGGCGCCGATATACTGCGAAACGACCACGCTGGTACCGATCCCGACGAAACCGAACATGAGAATGCAGAAGAAAATGATTTCGTTGGCTAATCCTACCGCTCCCGTCGCCGTGTCCGAGATGCGGCTTAACATGAACACGTCTACGGTACCGAGCAGCATCCGAAGCACGGAATCGATGAAAATCGGCCAAGTAACGGCAAAGAGACTAAGTTTCTTCCATGATGGAATGCGATCCGATGTTGTCACTTCTTCAAACTCCTATTGTGCCTGCACTATGCGTTTTACCCTAGTGTAGTTCCTGCAGGCAATTCCGTCTATGGCGTGTTATGATTTCTAAAACGAAACCTTCCTGCTCAGATGGAGACAATATGAACGATAAAACCATTCTCGAAAGTATAGAATTGGCGAGGGCGGAACATTCCGATTTCACGGCCTATTTTTCCGTGTACCGGGAGAATATCCGGCTGCGCCGGGATTGGAGCCTGCCGCTCACTTCCGTTCCGGAGAATGCGCCCTGCTACTGGATGATGCAAGCAGGCCGACGAATCGGAGGCGTCCTCATGAGCGAGAATAAGCTGGGTCCGCTGTTCGTCATCCCGCCGCACCCACTGACGGACTTTTTATTGCGTGATCTCATCGCTTATGTAAAGTCGATCTCCGATCCCGCGAGATCCATCGAAGCCGCCGGCGTGCTTCCCTCCCAGATGGAGTCATTCGAGCGAAACGGGTTCGAGCCGACCCTTGCCCGCCATGGGATGATCCGGCCTACGGATTCTTTTGAAATTGCGCTATCGGAAGAATACGTACTGAAACAGCCCGATCCCTCGGATATAGAAGAGATAGTCTCCGTCCTTCTCACATCCTTCGAACAAGGGACGGGAGATACTTTCATGAATGACGGCGAAGAGGAATTGAAAGAGGATTTGGCGGAGTTTTTTACCGAGATGCAGGGGGACGACGCCTTACGGACAGCCTCGGCCGTTATATGGGATCAACGACTTCTTCCATCGCCGGTGTTTGCTTGATCGGACGCAACGAAGGGTGGCCGTTCATTTCCTATGTCGCCGTACTGCCGGCCTATCGGGGATACGGGCTGGCCACGGCGATGATGAAGCATGCTCTGTCGTGCCTCCACGAACAAGGCGAACCGTTGCTCCTGTTGTTCGTCACCGTCGGCAACAAAGCCAAGGACGTGTACGAAAAACTCGGATTCTGGTCCGCCTGTCCCGTTACGCAAATGATTTATATCGAGTAACCGTCAGCCCTCCAAGGAAAGCCGGAACGCTTTCACCGTGATGCCGTCACCCGCCGGTTGGAAATCGTATTGAGGCAGCCGCTTGAACCCCAGCTTCTCGTACAGCTTGATCGCGTTCGTCATGAACTCCCCGGTATGCAGGCCGATCGCCTTGCATCCGCTGGACTTCGCGCGGGCCATACACTCCTTGAGGAGAGCGGAAGCGACGCCCTTTCCCCGGTATTCCGGAGAAACCGCGAGCATGCGGATCTCCGGATAATCGACCCGATCCACGTTGCCTTCATACGCATCCGAATCGGCGGGGAACAATGCCACGCTGCCGGCGATATTCCCATCGATAACCGCGACGATGAGCTCCACGCCGGGCTGGTTGTCGGCTTCCGAAGCGAGGGCCCGCGCCAACGCCTGCCAGTGCGCGTCCGGAACCGATTCCGCGTGCTCGCGGTAGGCGTTCACCCTCTGTTCCCGAATAAAACTCCGTTCCCCCTGAAGGGCATCGCGTAATTCCATATCCCTTTTCCACCTCTTGTTGGAATCCATCTTACGAACGAATGAGAAATTTCCCTTCCTGACCGCTTAACGCATGGCGATCATGCGGCAGATCCCAGACGGACAAGTCCGGCCCTTTAGGCAGGATCGCGACTTCCGGTCTATCGGTGGCAATCGTGATCGACTGGTGATAGTGGCGCTTAATCGCGTCAAAGTCCGTCGTGTCGCCGAATCCGGGCGTTTGATAAAGATCGCGAACGTATCCCCACAAATGTTCGAATTCCCGAATCAGCTTGCGGTTCGTCCGGAACGCGGCGTAGTAGGCGGCATCGAAACGAACCAATGTCGTATAGAGTCTCACATCCGAGTCCGTAATGAAATCCCCATGCAAAAACCTGCGCCGGGAAAGCCGCTCTTCCAATTCATCCAAACGCTCGAATAACGTTTCGTAAGCTTGTTCGTACGCCTCTTGGGAACGGGCGAAGCCGCATTTGTAAACGCCGTTGTTGATATCGTGGAAAATGGTTTCGTTTAAAGCATCGATTTCTCCGCGCAAATGCTCGGGGTACAAATCCGGAGAATCCGGCTTATGAAACGGGGCCCAGACCGTCTCGAAATAGTTGGTCAGCTTGAAATAGTCGTTATTCACGACTTCGCGTTTGGCGACATCCACGACTGCCGGTACGGTCGGTCTGCCGGTGTATTCCGGGTCGGTTTTCAAGTAGATCTCGCTCATATAACGGATGCCCAGAACAGGATCCACTCCGTCCGGGTCCAGCGAGAACTCCCAATCCACATGCGGCAGCCTTGGCCTCATCGGGCTTACCGTCCCCAAGCTGATCGCGTCCTCGAGCCCGAGAACTTTCCGCACGATCACGGACCGATGAGCCCAGGGGCATGCCGCGCACCAGAACAAACGATATCTTCCCGCTTCCACCGGAAGCTCGCCCGGTTCATTCCCGAAAGGCATGACGAACCGGTTGATTTGCCGTTTAAACGACCCGTCTTTCGAGATTTCCGCAGGTTTTTCTCCGCCTTGCCGTGCATTATCCGTCATGATCCTCATCCTTTGTTCGGGAATGGAGTCAACGCTTCGCCAGTTGGCTCAGAAGCCGGTTCAGCTGCCCAACATCGGAGCCAAGACCGGAAAAGAAGGCACGATCCGCCGCTTCTACGGCCTGAACGGCTTTCGACGCGATCTCATCGCCTGTCCCGGTTACGGATATCACGTTCGCTCTGGAGTCCGTCGGATGGGGGCTGCGTTTGATGTATCCTTTCTTCTCCAGCGTTCTGAGCACCTGGGAAGTGACGTTGACGTCCATTTGGGCATGTTGGGCTAATTGCACCTGGGTAATGCCGGCTTGATCGTTACGTTCATTCAGCCACTTGCAGGAGAAGAGCAGCACGAATTGCGGATGGGTCAGCTCATAAGGATCCAATGCCATCCGGATCGCCTTCTGCCAAAGATTCGTCACCTGCCATAGCGTAAAGCCGGGACTTTCTTCCGCGTTATGAAATTCCGAGCTCATCTGCCGCTACCTCCGAGCCGTTCAACATGGAATCCGCAATGATCCGAAAATCTTGCTCCGAGATTTCGAAGTGTCCGTACCGGAACGGGTAGCCCCAATTGTCCACGCCGCGCGTGAAGCTGAGCTGTTCCAACAACGGACGGATCTTCGTTTCCTTACAGGTAGTATAACGAATGTTGCGGCGAAAAGGTATGAACGAATCGGACATCCGGTATTCATAGACCCGGTCGTCCTCGACCTGTCCGATCGCCGTGAAAGCTTGCAGCGGCTCACCGTTCTGCATATCCGTACGCGGCGAGTAATAGATCAGCCAGTCGCCGGCCTGCATCCGTTTGAGAGGCGCCGCCTTCCCGTGACAAAGTTGGGCGAAACCGCCCGCGACTCCCCGCGCCACATGGGAGGCGGAGACGACGCCAATCCAGTAACGGGGGTGTTTTGCTTCTCTTTCACTCACTTTGTTCACGCTCCATCTTCAGTGCCAAGGCAGCCAGTCCTTCCATCGAATGGGGAACGCTCTTGGGCATGTGCGCTCCAAACCGCGGTCCCAAAGTCTCTGCGTTCGGACCCGTGATCCTGACCCTGTGGGTGATTTGCGTCTCCCCGTCCGACTCCGTCAAAATGTGCGTAAAGCTGACTTGAATGCCTGCCCCCGGAATATCGGTCACGTCTGAAAAGCCTTGCAGGGGATTCACCTCGGTAAGCTCATAAGGGAGCTTCTCCTTGCCTTCCGGCTGCAGAAATCCTCGCATGCCCTGGACAAACGGCCCTTCCAACGAGACGCTGACGATGCCCTTATCCCACGAAGTCCAAGTGGAAATATCGCTGTACAGCTTCCAAATCGTCTCCGCTTTCGCCTTTGTCGTAATCGTGTGCTCGAATTGCCACATGCTCAACACTCCTCAAATTGTATTTGTACATATCATATGTGTACATATCGTATGTGTCAATACTATTTGGATGACAAACAAAAGACCATCCATAGCGGATGGCCAAGAATTTCTTATTTTCGGATGACAGGTATCCAAATCTCGCTTCTAAACGTCGGCGATTGAAGGTCCTTCGTCTCGTTCCATAACATTTCCGGCCCCGGAGCGGACTCATAGTTCGCCGAAGGAAACCATTCGGAATAAATGCGTCCCCACACATTTTGGAGCGTATCGGGAAACGGCCCCACCGCTTCGAACACCGCCCAGGTGGAGGCAGCTACTTCCAACCGCGCAAGATCTACGGGGCATTCCTCCGTTGTCGCCGCCCCGATATAATGGTCCAGCTCCCCCTTCTCCTCCATTCGGCCTTCGGAAAAATTCACCGACGCTTGGATTAGCCCGGCAGGCTCGACATTCGATAACTCCTTCAGCCGATCGATCAGGTTCGTGCTCAAACTCTTCCACATGGATTCGATTTCCGTATTCACGCCGTGAAATTGGATGGGGACCCTCTTCGTGATGCCGACGATACGAAACGGGCCTTTCTCTACGATACGATAATTCATCGGTACGCCTCCCTGGATCGTGAGTTGGAAGGTCATACGAGGATAGGCTTTTAAAATCGGACCTTGTATCTTGGCCGCAGAAGGAGGAAGCCCGTGCAAGCCTTGGAAGGCTCTCGCGAAGGCGTCTGCCGATGAATACCCGTATTTCACGGCCGCATCGATAATTCTCATATCGCCGGCCTGGAGGTCGAAAGCCGCGTTCGAGAGCCTTCTCCGCCGAATGTATTCCGACAGCGTGATGCCCGCAAGGAAGGAAAACATTCTGGAAAAATGGTACTCCGAACAACATGCCCGCCTGGCTGCCTCCGCAAAATCGATCTCATCGGCCAAGTTTTCTTCGATATAGTTCAAAGCCCCGTTCATGTTCGCAAGCCAATCCATTCGCATAACCTCCCTTCACGACCAGAATAACAAGTTCCGGAGGTGCCCATCCGACAATGGATGCACGTTTCTGCAGGGTTCTTTCGTGTTGCATATATATTCAAAAAACCGTATATTTATATAAACCAATCGAGGGGGTTTTCCCTATAGCGCCTATTGTCCGAATCGCACAGCCTGAAGACTTAACGATGATAACCGAACTGATGTACGAATACATCGTGGGCTTCTACCGGAACCCCGCACCACCCGTAGAGAAGGTCCACCAATTGATTCAAACCCTGCTCGACCGACAACTAGGTATTCAATTCGTTGCGGAGGACGACGGCAGGCCGGTAGGTTTCGCGACTCTCTTCTTTACGTTCAGCACAATGAAAGCCGACAAAATCGCCGTCATGAATGACCTCTTCGTCCAAGAACCCTATCGGGATACGGAATGGGAATCCGAGCTCTTCATGGCCTGCAAAAATTACTGCTTGGAACAAGGATTCGCCAACATGACCTGGATCACATCGATCCATAACACGCGAGCCCAGTCCTTCTTCCACCGCATGGACGCGATCCAGGGAAAGGAATGGGTGCATTTTTCGATTCGTTAAGCGGCTACCGTTTTGAAAAACCGATAAATCTTATGCAGCTTTTCCTGATGCCTTCCCCTCGGACTCTCCATACTGCCGAATTCAAAGAACTTCACTTTCTTGATGCCCACGAAATTAAACAGCGCCTTGCGCATCAAGGTCTTATGGGCGTTATAAAGCCAATACATCGGATAAAGCGCCGGACCTTTCATCGTCGAAATGCAAACGACCGATTTCCCCTTCAAAAGCCCCTCCGGGAGTAGCCTTCCATTGTCCCGGTAAGCGAATCCCGAAGCGAACATTTGGTCGATATATCCCAACAGCATGGCGGGCGGACGTCCCCACCAAATCGGATAAATAAAGACGATTTTGTCCGCCCAAATCAGCTGTTCCCTGTATTTGGCGAGAGCAGGGTCGGCGTGCATGTCTCTCCTGCGTTTCCGCTCGTTAAAAATCAGGACCGGGTTGAACCCCTCCTCATACAAATCCAAGATCCTGATATCTTCGATGTTGGCATTCTCCCGGGACCCCCGAACGACCTCCTGCAAAAAAGCGTAACTTAAGCTCTGGTGGTTCGGATGCGTGTACACGACCAATGTTTTCATTTTACGCGACCGCCTTTTTACTTATCATTTGATAAGCAAAAGGTAGCATGCGGACTCATTAGTTGTCAAAAGATAATTGTCTGATGATAACTAATATGGTAGGGTATCGGGAGAGGTGAGCTTATGGATAAGAACGCGCTTTTCCGCAAATTCGTGGCTTTCACGACAGCGGTTCATCAAGCGTCCTACGAATTGACCAAAGGCGTGAAATCTTCGGAAGTGACGGTCTTGCAGTACCGAATCCTTGAATATCTCGCCGTCAGCCAGCCCGTTACGCTTAGCGAGATTAGCGACTGCATGGATATGTCGATGCCGAACACCAGCCGCGAAATGAAAAAGCTGATCGAAAAAAAGCTCTGCAAAAAAGTACCCGCGGAGGGCGATCGGCGCAAACTCATGATTCGGCTTTCCGACATGGGGGAGTCGATGATGAACGAGGCTTTCGGGCGCATTCAAGACCGGTTTTTCCAACGCTTCAAGTCGGTTTCCGACGAAGAATTCGCGGAAATCGAGCGTGCGCTGGATCTTCTTCAGACCAAAATCTTTAATTCAAAGCCGGAATGAAAGGCGTCCATTCCCCCGCCGCATAAAGGTGAAGCCGATGCATCGCGCGCGTGCATGCCGTATAGAAGAGCTTGCGCTCACTTTCCCGACGGTAAGTCCGCTCAGAAGCCTCATAGATCAGCGCGGCATCGAATTCCACGCCCTTCGCGAGATACGCGGGAATCACCAGCGTCCCCTTGTCGAAGGTCGGCGTCGTCTTCGTCACCAGCTTCAAACCCTGGCATCCTTGGGCAGTCAAGCGTTCATAGGCCTCGCGGCTCTCGGCTGCCGTCTTCGTAATGACGGCCACGGAGGCGAAGCCCTCCGCGCGAAGCGCCGCCACTGCCTCGGCGATACGTGCGAACCGTTCCTCTTCGCTATCCGCCTGCATAAGGAGCGGCTTCTCCCCGCTTCTTTCGAAGGGAACGATCTCCTTACCGCCCGGCAGCAGCGACTTCGTGAACTCGACGATCTCGCGGGTGGACCGATAACTGCGTATCAGACGGACCAGGCTCGTTTCCGACTCGCCATAGAGCCGGATGAGCGGCGATTCCGCGCCGTGCAGTTCCGTTGCCTGCGTAAAGATCGCCTGACCGAAATCGCCGAGTACCGTCATGCGGGCGCGGGGGAAAAGCTTTTTGAGAAATTCGTACTGGAACATCGAATAATCCTGGCCCTCATCGACGAAAACGTGCCGCACTTCCGTGTTCACCCGAACGCCCTCGACGAGTTCTTTTAAATACAGGTACGGTGTCGCATCCTCATAGAAAAGTTCGAATCGGCCTAGCTTTTCCTGGGTTTGCTCGCAAATCTCGGGCCAAAGTGCCGGAATCTCGGCCTCCTGCGTCATCGTCCGATACGCGTCTTGATCGCCGAACAGCTGAACGTACAGCCCTGGCATATCGATGAAAGACATGCGCTTCACGCTTCGTCTTAACGGCTGAAACTGCTCCTTGACGATCATGCGGCGCAGCAGCTCTTCCTCCCGCTCGGCGTAGTCGAAGTCGCTCTCGTCCCGCCGAGGCTTATCGTTCAGCCTCTCTTGGATTTCTTCGTACCGCTCGGCGAAGTCGAAGACGCCCCGCTCTTTGTGCAGCTGCTTATGCACCTCGGCATACTGCTCGTTGTCGAGGTAATTCATCTCATCCTGTACCCACGGCTCCTCCCGTTCCTTACGCTCCAGCGAGACCAGCTCTTTCAGCAGCCATTCCTGCAGCATGGCAACCCGATTCGCCAGGCGGATGGAAGGATCGTAGCCGTAAAACTGCGATTTCATCCGGGCGGCGCTGATCAAATCGCGGTCCCGAAAACGGATGCTATTGAACCGCATTCCCTCCTGCTCCAGCCTACGCGCGTAATTTTGGAGAGCTTGAAGAAACGCCGAGGACGCTTTGTAGGCCATTCCTTGCAGCCGAGCCTCATATCCCGGTCTGGACGGTTCCGACAACACGAATTCGATCTGATCGAACGCATCTTCTACCCGAAATGCGGATCCAAGCCAATGTTCCAAGTATTCCTGGAAGGTCGTCTGCTGCATGTTCTCTTCGCCCAGCTCGGGAAGGACGGTGGAGACGTAGCTGTTGAACATGGGGTTCGGCGAGAACAGCACGATTTGGTCGGCCCTGAGTTGATCGCGGTGTTTGTACAGCAAGTACGCGACCCGTTGCAGGGCCGCGGAGGTTTTCCCGCTGCCGGCCGCCCCCTGCACGATGAGCATCCGGCTTTTGTCTTCCCGGATGATGGCGTTCTGCTCTTTCTGGATGGTCGCCACGATGCTCTTCATCTGGGCGTCCGCGCCTTGACCGAGCGCCTGTTGAAGCAGCTCATCGCCGATCGTGATGCTCGTGTCGAACACGTTCAGAAGCCGGCCCTCGCGGATCTGGTACTGCCTTTTCAGCTCCATCTTCCCCGTGACGCGTCCACCCGGCGTATCGTAGGCGGCCGGTCCCGGGGAATAGTCGTAGTACATGCTCGCGATCGGCGTACGCCAGTCATAGATGAGAAAGTCCATGCCGTCCGAATCCACGAAAGACGCTACGCCGATGTAGACCTGCTCACGGCCTAAGCCATCCTCGTTAAAATCGATGCGCCCGAAGTAAGGAGACACCAACAGCCGGTTCATGCTTTTCCACTGTTGCTTGCGCAGACGGTAGCTGCGCTCCCGCTCCGACAACAACGCCTCCTGCTGCTTGATGCTGTAGAATGTCTCCTCGAAATCCTCGTCGCTGGCCGTGTTGACCGTTACTTCTTCCCAGAACCGCTTGCGGATGTCCCCCGCCTGTTCCTGCAGCCCGGTCACCTCAGGCTCCAGTTCGGTGATTCTCGCTTGCAGCTTTTCCGTCACCTCGTCCAGGCGCTCTTGTTCCTGATTCCAATCCTTTTCGTCGATCATGTTTTTGGACACGCTCCCTCTCGGAAATTTGAGGTTAAAGAACGTTTGACAACCGCCATCCCGCATGGTATGATTATAGTGTAAGGTAAGATGCGATAGGACTGCGTTAATAATAATAGCAGACACAGGTGTTTTCTCATGGTACCACACTGTTTTTTCATGCGCAATTGAAATTTCATCATTCACCCCCGGCAGAGCTGCCGGGGTTTTTTATTGCAGCTTAAAAAATTTCGTTTCCGGTCACGTTGATTCGTTTTTAAACGTCAATCCAGTGAGAGCCGTGGAGAGGGGAGTATGACGATGAACGACGAGCATGGAGTAACGGAACAATTCGAGGCCCACCGGTCTCATCTGCGTTCCGTCGCATACCGAATGCTGGGAAGCTGGAACGAGGCGGACGATGCCGTCCAGGAATCTTGGATCCGGCTCAACCGCTCGGATGCGAACGGAATCGAAAATGTCGGGGGATGGCTGACGACCGTCGTCTCGCGGGTGTGCCTTGACATGCTGCGGTCTCGCAAAGCCCGGCGGGAAGAATCGATGGAAGCTCAGGTCATCGGGCAGTCCCTGGAGGAACAGGCAGGAGGGGACCCGGAAAACGAAGCGATCATGGCCGACTCGATCGGGGTCGCGCTGCTGGTCGTGCTCGGCGCCTTGAATCCGGAAGAACGCATCGCGTTCGTTCTGCACGACATCTTCGCCTTACCCTATGCGGAGATCGCCCCCATCGTGGGACGCTCCGAGATTGCCGCGAGGCAGCTCGCGAGCCGGGCGCGCCGCCGCATACAAGGGGCCAAACCTGCTGCCTCGACCGACCTCAACGTTCAGAGGAGGCTTGTCGATTCCTTCCTCGCGGCGGCAAGGAAAGGGGACTTTGATGCTTTGCTTACCGTGCTCGATCCTTCGGTAGTCCTGCGCAGCGACTTCAAGAACGTCCCGAACGAAGTCTCTGGCCCCCGTGCCGTGGCCGAACAGCTTATGGGCGGAGGCGCCAAAGCCGCTCATGCGGTAATCGTCAATGGCGACGTCGGCGTCGTCGTTTCCCCGGGCGGACAGCTGCTTCTTGTGCTCGCTCTCACGTACGCGAACGGACTCATCGCCGGCGTCGAGGTGATTTCCGATACGTCCCGACTGAAGGATCTCAACTTGATCGAACTAAGCGAATAAGAGCTTTTCCATTGAACCTTGAAGCGGAGGAATGAACATGCACGTTTTCTCGATCGTTCTGCAAAGCCTGCTGCTCGCGTACTACCTCTTTTCCGGCACCGCCAAAGTCGTCGGTGCCAAGTACTGGGTCGACATTTTCGAGCACCTTGGACTTTCGCAAAAGTTTCGCGTGACGACCGGCTTCGTCCAACTGATTGGCGCCGCGGCGCTCATCGCCGGCTACTGGTTGACATGGGCGACTCCCTGGGCCAGCGTATGGCTGAGCGTCACGATGCTCGTTGCCTGCTTTGTGCACGTAAAGGTCCGAGATCCGATCGGAAAGACGGCTCCTGCCCTCGTTTTTGCTCTATTAAACCTCACGATCCTATCCATGCACGCAAGCGAACTGTCCAAACTCTTCTGAATGAAAAGCAAGGCCATCCCAATACGATGGCCTTGCTCTCTGCATGCTTAGATGACCAACTGCGCCGTTCCGGCGTTTTTGTCCAACTTGATGCTGACTTTGCGATCGCCGCAAACAAGATCGTAATCGCCGAGGAATCCTTCGATCGTTACGATTCCATTATCGTCCGTCGTGCTTATCACGTTCGTGGACCAGTCTTGTTTGATGAGCTTCTTCAGCAGCTCATACGCAGGCTTCGGGCTGTTGTCGACCCGGACGATTCCGGCAGGGGCGCCGAGCCATGCGCCTTCGTCACTGAAATTCCAGGTCGTAATGGCTTCCACCAGGGGATGCCGGAACAGAATGGAGTACATTTCTTCGATTTCCCTGGCCTGACGCTCTTCGAATTCCGGTGTAGACGGCCATTCCGGAAATTGATAATCATTCAGGTCTTCAATGTCAGCCGGCATGAGATGTCCGGATGTCAAAGTATTCTCGGTAAAATGGATCGGCAGGCCGAAGTGCGAGAAACGCTCCAAGACTTCCTCTAATTTCTCGCGTCCCCAATATCCTTGATGCTGGTGCGACTGGATCCCGATCGCGTCAATGGAAATGCCCGCGTTTAAGCATCCGTCGATTAGGATTTCGTAGTTAATCGAGGTATTGAAGTCATTGAGCAGCAGCGTCGCGCCGGGGTTCGATTCTCGCCCCTTCTTGAACATTTCTTTCACGATGCCTACGCGTCCGAGATCTTTGCTGATTCTCGTGATGCCGTTGTCGTACTTGTCGAAAATCGGCATGATCACGACTTCATTGATGACATCCCACGTATCGATGAGTCCTTTGAAATCGGAGACGTCACGCTCGATTCTGGCCAACTGCGCGTTCAGGATCTCTTCGTTGCTCATCTCCAGCAGCCAAGGGGCCGTTACGGTATGCCAGCAGAGAGGATGTCCTTTGACGGTGATATTTCGCTCTTTTAACCACCTTGCGGCAGCTTGCAATTCTTTCGTCTGCGGTTTCCCCTTCTCCGGCTCGAACCTCCCCCAATAGAAAGGCAGCGTCGCCCCGTTGAATACCTCTAAGAACAAATCCAGTTTCCGTTCCAGAAATGCCAGTCGGTCTGCCGGTACGTTACGATTCGCGACTTCGACGGCATCGAAAATACCGCAGCCGAACAGGAACTGATGGTGGGTCTGTCGAAACGCCACTTCTTTGCGGGCAACGGGGTTACCAGCCGCGTCCACAAGCTTGATCGTCTTCTTTGTCATCCGGTGTGCCCACTGATTGGCGTTCGGCATTCGATTTCCCCCATCCTCGTTGTGCAAGCGCTTCCGAATCTAAGGGGATTTTACTTGGGTTTCCGCTTTGGGAAAACCGAACATATTAAAGGATTTCATTAGGAATGTTTATCGGATTCCCGCACCAAGTGAACCTGTACCGTCATTTTGTTATCTACCGTGGCTAAAATGACATTTTTCAGCTCATGCGGACGTATCTCCGTTTCCAGCCACGCTTGATCCTTGCCGATTTCCTGCAACAAATCATGTACCGTGTGGCCGTCCGTAATAATCGGTCTCGTCAAATTGAAAGATGGAGCTGACAATTTCAAGTCCGTTGGCGTTACGGGTTGATAAGCGGGCTTGAGAAAAACGGACAGCGTACCGCCCGGCTCCATGGCCGCAAAAGCCACCTTGGTGATGTCCTCCGCGTTGGATTTCCGGAGTTCGGCATATAAATGCTCGATAGACAATTTCGCTTTCGACAGGCTCCGGTAATGCAGCTTTCCGTCCACGATCAAGGGGGTGGCGGGCGGCTCGAAAAATTGCTTGAGCTTCGGGATCTTCAGACCGAGCCAAATCGCGATAACGTACAGGAGAATAAGCGAAACGGTCGTAATCATCGGGCCTTTCAATCCCAGCCGCTCGTCGGATAAAGGATTGGCGATGATATTGCCGAGCGTAAGCGCGATGACGAAATCCAGAAATCTGAGCTGCGATATCGTACGTTGGCCCATCATTTTCGTTGAGATGGTCAGAAAGATAAAAGAGACGACGCTTCGCAAAATCCATTCGATCGCCGTCAATGAGTCTTGGCCCTTGAAAAAATGCACGTACGCGTTCCCCCATCCGAATGATCCGTTCCATAGTTTTTCCTATCCGGAAACCGGAAATACGGCAAGGTCTGCCTCTAGGGAAGAGACAGACCTCGGGTATGCGTTGAGGAAGTTGCTTAGCTCGTCGTGCTATACACGATGATGCGACGGGCTTCCATATGGACGTCGTCTGCGTGCGAGGCCGTCCACCACAGACCTGCCGCCAATAACGCCGCGAGTGTGAGCCGCGTCAATCTTTTCGATGTTTTCGTCATCTCGTCCGACTCCTCCTTTCGTTAGGATTGATTCATCGCCAGCAAGCTCCCGACCAGCCGTTCGAATTCCTGCGGCTCATTCGCATGATTGTAGATGCCGAGAAAAGCCCGAGTAGCTTCGGAGTGAGCGGCGATCAACCGATTTACCGCGCTCTGCTCCGCGGTAAACGGAGCATTTTTCGTAAATTGGCAGGCCATATGAAAACGGGACAACATTTTCGCTTCCATTAATCTCTGATACGTCGCGGCCATTTCCGCCCAGTGAGCTTCCCAATCGTCGTATCGGGTTAAAACATCGGTTAATATCCGCGCGCTATACAAGGCATCCTGCATGCCTTGCCCGACGGCGGGGTCCTTGAATGAGAAGGCGTCGCCGACTAGCGCCCATCCTTCTCCCATCCCCTGGTACCAATCGTTGTCGTAGCCTCGCAGCCCTCGTACCTTGCCTTCAAGCACGGCTTTCCGCAGCCGTTCCGGGAACGGGGTGCCCGGAAATCCGGTGTGAATGAGGTCGCGCAACGCGGTTTCCGGAGAGAGGGCGAATCGCCCGCTCCACTCCTCGTTTTCCAGCGGGAACATCACGCCCACGACGTGCAGGTTGTCGCTGGTAGGAAACACGATGGCGATTTTGTCCTTGATTTTGTACAGCTCCGCATGAATGTCGCCGCTCTGCTCGTAGCCCGAGAAATAGCCGACATAGGAGGCAAAGTCCGTCGGAACGGACATGATCCGCGCGCTCTTCACCAGGTCCCGCAACGTCGAGTTTCGCCCGTCGGCGCCGACGACGAGCTTGGCCGTAAACTGCTCCTTCTCGCCGTCTCGGCGAACGCCCGCAATCCCGGTTACAACGCTTTTCTCCCGGAGCACATCGGTGACACGGAAACCTTCAATCGAAGTCACGCGGGCTTGTGACGACGCATGCTCGAACAGAATTTGATCGAGATGTACGCGCCTGATGCAAAAGCACTCGGTCTCTCCGTCCACTTCGGGAAACTCACCGTCGATGACGGCATCTTCGAATTGGACGACCGCCCGTTTGTACAGGGGAGTGCCGGTCTGCAGCAGTCGATCCAGGACGCCCATATCCTTCAGCATCGCCAAGGAGTTGCCGTAGAAATTGTGCGTAGACAAGATGTCGCTCGGAAACGTGCTCTTATCCACGAGCAGAACATCATGGCCCGCCCTGGACAATTCATAGGCTAGCGCCGAGCCGGCAACCCGGGCTCCGACAACGATGACGTCGTAATGTCGGTTCATTCGATCGTCCCCTCCCGTTACGGTTCCTCTCCATCGTAGAACCCCCGATATCCCGCTCACAAGGGTCCGGTTCCCGAACCTTCGGGAACTTTGCTCGGGAAAAAAGTTTCTTGTTGACTTAAACCTTGGTTTAAGTCGTATTCTATACCTGTCGACAGGGTAAGGTACATGGAGGTCTCCAGATGAAGTACTGTTCCATTAGCGAAGCTGCAGCGAGATTCAATATTCCGGAATCTACGATCCGTTTCTATGAGAAAAAAGGACTGCTGCCCCTCATCGAGCGTGATGCAGCCGGGAGGCGGTTATTTTCAGAGGATCAAATGGCGCTCCTGGGAACCGTGATTTGTTTAAAAAACACGCATATGCCGATCAGCGGAATCAAGCAATATATGGACTGGGTAATTGAGGGAGACAGCACCACGGAACTTCGGCTTGAAATGATGGAGAACCACAAGAAAGCCGTACTGGCCGAAATTTCAACGATGACGGAATCCCTCAAAGGGATCGACGTAAAAATTGAACGTTATACAAACCGAAAAACAAAGGAGACTTGAGACTGTCATGAAGCTTTCCGGGAATACCATCCTGATTACGGGCGGAAGCGCCGGCATCGGACTCGCTTTTGCGGAACGTTTTATCAAAGCTGGAAATACGGTCATCGTTACCGGGCGTCGTGAAAGTGTACTGGAAAACGCGAAGGAGAAACTCCCGAGCCTCATCACCCGCGTCAGTGACGTGAGTGTGAAATCCGAGCGTGTCGCATTGTTCGATTGGGTAACGGCGAACCATCCCGAAGTGAACGTACTCGTCAACAATGCCGGCATCCAACAACGGTTTAACGTGTTGAAAGCCGACGCGAAGAACAATTGGAGTTATTTCAATCAAGAAATCAAGACCAACATCGAAGCGCCGTTCCAGCTTGCCATGCTGTTCGCACCCTATTTTGCAACAAAAGAATATGCGGCGATCCTTAACGTGACGTCGGGATTGGCTTATACGCCTTTTGCGATTGCTCCGATTTATTCGGCCACGAAAGCGGCGGTTCACTCGTTTACGATGAGCCTCAGACACCAGCTTTCGGAAACGTCCGTTGAAGTGATTGAAGTTGCTCCTCCGGCCGTGAATACGGATTTGGGCGGAACGGGGCTGCATGTGCATGGAGAACCGTTGGAGGCGTTCGCGGATGGAATTTTTGAAGGATTGGCAGAGGGTAAACAGGAAATCGGATACGGTACTTCCGTTGCTCGCTTGCGCATGTCGCGGGACGAAGTCGACGAACATGTAGCCAATATGTATAAGGCAACGAAAAATACGATCGAATAAAAAGCAAAAACTCGCCGCATAACGGCGAGTTTTCTTTATAACCGTGCTGAATGCCCGGCTAGGCCCACAGATTTCCGCGCTTCTTCACGTAGTTTGCAAACACAAAGCGCCAAGGAATGAGGAAGGGAAAGATTACGACCCATAAGATAGAAATAGCCATCTCCATGGTTGCATCGTCTATCTGGCCGGATGTCCAAACCGGGAGTGCGACGAGAAGGAGCCAAACCGTCTTCCACGCCACTTCCCACAGCAGCACAGGCAGCACCTGAAGGGGGTACCGCAGCCCAAGGACGCATAACGACCAGAAGGCGAGCAGCATGCATTGCACCACCCCTTCCATCAGCTCCCACGAACCGGACCGGTTGATGATCTCCGGCCATACGTTGAGACCGAGCCCCACGACGACAATCAAGTAACCCAGCCTCAACAAATATAGACGCAATAACGAGACCTCGCCGATCGATCCCTTTTTGGATGGCTCCGTCAGGTTCATCGTTCCCTCTCCCTTAGACATAGGATTTCTTCATCCAATCCGCCAGGCTTAGCGCCTCTGATTCATGCAAATCTTCCATATCGGCCATTCTCAGCAATGAACCGTCTTTCAGCGCAATGAACCCGTCAATTAAGGTTTCGATTTCCGTCACTTCATGGCTGGTCATGATTAAGGATTGGGATTGCAAATCCACATAGGAAATGATTCCTTTGACGATAGACTCGCGTACCATCGGATCCAGCCCGGACAAGGGTTCATCCATCAGAATGTAGGGTACTTCCCTGGCCAAAGTAAGCACGATTTGCAATCGGCCGCGGTTTCCTTTCGAGAGCGCTTTGATTTTCATATGTGGATCGAGCTTCATCAACTTTATGATTTCGTCCGCTTTCGCAAGGTTAAAGTCGGCAAATTGCGATGCTTGAAAACGCAAAGCCTCTCTTACCGTGAATATAGGATAAAACGAACCCGCGTCGGAGGAGTAGGAAACGACTCTGCCGATTCGTCGACTGGCCGTCTCTCCGTTTACCGTCACACTCCCGCTTGTCGGCAGCGAGAGTCCGGACATTAATTTCAACAACGTCGACTTTCCGCTGCCATTCCCGCCCACAATGCCTATGATTTTACCGATCGGCACCGACAATGAGATGTCCTGAAGCGCGGCCTGTTTACCGTATTTCTTCGAAACGTTCGTCATCCGAATCACTTCACGCATCTCCTTTCCCCATGTCATTCAAATATTGTTCCAGCCCCGACAGGATTTCCGCCGCGCTGTATCCCAGCTCTTGCATGACTTGGACGAATTGCTCGATTTGTTCATGCTTCAACTTGTCGCGCTGTTGAACCAAGCGGTCTTGTCGTTCCGTAACGAACGTGCCTTGGCCTCTTCTCGTTTCCAAGATTCCTTCGCGTTCCAATTCGCTGTAAGCGCGCTGAACGGTATTGGGATTCATGCCGTATTTGATCCCCATATCGCGGACCGAAGGAAGCTTCTCGCCTGCTTTCAATTCTCCGCTGGTAATCTGTCGGTGTATGCGGTCCGCCAATTGCAAATAAATCGGCTTCGATGCGTTAAATTCATCCATCGTTATCCCTCGACTTTATGATCCACGAGCCACGCGGCCAGAATGAATAGTCCTACGAAAATCACGAAGTCCAACACATATTCTCCTGCGTAGGTTTGAACCGGGTCTGATAATATCGCGGGAAACTTGTAAGCCATGCCTCCCCATTCCGTAACGAATCGATACGGCTCAGAGGATTTGAGCAAGGCATCTGCCCCTGCGGATAGGATGGCCGCGCCTGCAACGGCTGCTCGGCTCCAACGCCCGATCTTTAATCTGAACCATTGGTATAGTGCCCAAAGCACCATCACCCACGCGCTAAGCAGAATCGATATCCAAATCATATGAGGAAAAATGAACAACCCCACTCTCCGGATATCCGTCCAATTCGACTCCATCATGCCGAACTTAGGTGCGATCAGCAGTATGGACAAGACATATAACATGGAGAGGGAAATCACGATCATCATCAAACCGTTTGCGATTTTACTCAACAACAGTTTTACCGCCGGTTGGGGATTGTTCAGCCACAACGACAAATGGCTGCTCTCGGTTTTCAAGCTGATAAAAACGACAATCGGTACGTAGATCGCATGAATGCCGACGAAAATGGCCAAGGGTACGAACATGATTAACGAATCGTTCGCTGCCTGCCCCAAGTACAGCGTCAACATGACCACCAGTACATTCATGACGAGTCCAATGAAAAACACGGTTCTCGAAAGCTTGAAATCTTTCATAAACAAAGCTGTCCACTGCCGCATAGCCGCTTCATCCTTTTATTGAACTGACTTAGTGTATTAATGTCATAGTACACTAATTCATTATGACATGTAAATAGCCATGAAGAAAAAAAAGGCAAAGAAGGTTGCCCTTCTTTGCCTCGGTATTAAAACTTGAACGTATCGTCCGTAATCGGAGCCACTTTCGCGACTGCGTAAGTGGAACCCTTCTGCGAAAAGAAATCGTACGTCGAGCCTTCGTTTCGGATGCCGTTCATGACAATCGGATTGACTTCCTCGTCCGGAAACATCACTTCGAAGCCGATGTTCATCAACGCTTTGTTGGCATTGTAGCGGACATAGCTTTTCACGTCGGGGCTTAACCCCGTCTCCGCATACAAATCGTTCGTATAGCTCATCTCGTTATGATAGAGATCGAGCAGAAGCTCGCAGCCCCAGACCGTCAGCTGCTCTTTCTGCTCCGCCGTGAACTGCTTGAACCGCTGCTGGGCGAAATACCCAATCGCTACGCCATGAATGGATTCGTCCCGCAGGATGAGCGAAATCACTTCCGCGCTGTTCCTCAGAACGCCTTGCCCACCCAAGTACAGCGGGAAAAAGAATCCGGAGTAGAACAGGAACGACTCGAGCATGACCGACGCGAACATCGCTTTCCACAAGGAAACCTCGTCGCCTTCTTCGATCGCCAGGTACACGTCGCTGATTCTTTTCGCCTTGTACTGCAAGTACTCATTGCGCTTAACCCAATCGAAAATGTTGTCGATCTCGCCGTTCGTGCACAGGGTCGTGAAGATATACGAATACGATTTCGCGTGAATGGCCTCGAAGGAAGCGAAAACCGTGTACAGGGCTTTCTCTTGCAGGTTCGGCTCGTAACGCGCGATTTCGTTCATCCCGATATTCGTCTGGATCGTATCGAGCAGGGTCAGCCCGCCGAGCACTTTCTTGTACGTATCCTGATGCGCGAAATCCTGCCACTGCTTGATGTCCTTGCTCACCGCGATTTCTTCCGGAAACCAGATTTGCTTCCATTGCTGGTCCCAGAACACCTTGGTCAGCTCATGCTGATTCCGGTTCCAGTTGACCGCTTCGAACGCTTTTAGATCGAACATGAAACACACTCCTCAATCGTTTGCAGGCGCTGGCGCACATAGTACACCGTCTTGATCCCTTTCATCCAAGCGTAAATGTACAAGCGAGCCAGCTGTTCGGTCGTCCACTGATCGGTGACGTACAGCGTCATCGAAATCCCTTGGTCGATGTGCCGCTGCGCCGCGGCGTACAGATCGATCATGCGATACTGATCGATTTCGTAAGCTTCCTTGTACAAGGAAATATTGTCGTTGTTCAAAAACGGCATCGGGTAGATCGTCCGGCTGTCCGCGTAATCGCGGATTTCCACCTTCTCCGTGCAGGGCGCAATCGAAGCCGTGCTGTTGCGGATGTAGGAGATGCTGCCGGTCGGCGCAATCGCCAAGCGGTAGGCGTTGAACAACCCGTGCTGCATGACCTGCTCTTTGAGGCTAATCCACATCTCTTGGGTAATGATCGGCACGTTTCCGAGCGCCTTCCGTACCTTTTCCGGCAGGTCGACTTCGGACTTGGACACATAGGAATCAAAATAAGAGCCATTCGCATAATCGCTTTGCTCGAAGCCGTGGAACGTTTCCTTGCGCTCCTTGGCGATCTGCATGGATGCCTGGATCGAGTAGTAATTGAGCGCCTCCATGAACGCATCGATGAACGCCACGGACTCTTCCGAACCGTACAAGATTCCTTGGGAGACCAAGTGCCCATGCAGATTCATGACGCCGAGCCCGACGGAGTGCATGTGACGGTTCGCTTTGGCGACGGACGGAACGTTTTTGATATCGGTCATTAACGAAACGTTCGTGAGCAGACGCATCGACGTGTCGATCAACTGCTCGAATTGTTCGTCTTGAGTAGCCTTATGTATATCGATCGAACCCAAGTTGCAGGACACGTCGAAGCCGTACTCGTTGTCCGTACCTTGATCGTGAATGACGCTCGTCTCTTGAACCTGCAGGATTTCCGTGCACAGGTTGGACATCTTCACCCGCCCCAAATTGCGAAGGGCGTGCTTCTCGTTCACGTGATCGTCGAACACCTCGAACGGATACCCCGACTCGAACTGGGCTTTCTTCACTTCCGTATATAATTTCCGCGCGTTGATGCGCTTGATTTTGCGGATATTCGGATTGTCCAGCAGCTCGTAGTACATCTCGCTGATGCTGATTTCGGACATCCGCTTGCCGTATTCCTTGTAGATGTCGTACGGGCTGAACAGCACCATGTCCTTGTCCCGCTTCATCAGCTCGAAGAAAATGTGCGGCACGATGATGCCCGTAGACAGCGTGGCGAGCCTGATTTTATCGTCGGCATTCGGCTTCTTGGCCGAAATGAAATTCTCGATGTCCGCGTGGAAAATGTTCAAATAGATGACGCCGGATCCATTACGCTGGCCGAGTTGGTTCGAATAAGAGAAAGAGTTTTCGAGAAGCTTCGCGACCGGCATGACGCCGCTTGCGCGATTGAGAATGCCTTTGATCGGATCGCCCAGCGGCCTGAGGTCGGTTGCGTTGACCCCGACGCCGCCGCCTAAGCGCGACAGTTCCAAGCAATACCCGATGTTCTCGGCAATGCTGCGCATCGAATCGTCCATCGTCAGTTTGAAGCAGCTGACCAGCTCCCCGCGGGCTTTCTTGCCGCTGTTCAGCGCGGTAGGCGTCGCCGGCTGGTAGGCCGACATCATGGCCTCTACCGCACGTTCCGCCAGCTGCGCATCCCCTTGCGCCAGATACAACGCGATGATGACGATGCGGTCCTCGTATTTTTCAAGGAATTCTTGGCCGTCCCTGCTTTTCATCGAATAACTTTCGTAGAATTTGCTCGCGCTCATGAAAGAGGGAAAGCGAAATTTATAGGCGTATGCCTTCTCATAAAGCCGCTCGATGAACGACGTTTCGTACATTTCCAAAAAAGCGGACTCGTAATAGCCTTCGTCTACGAGATACCGGATTTTCTCTTGCGTGTCGATGAAATAACGCAGCTTCGCGTTGACGTGGTCCAAAAAGTACTTGCGCGTCGCTTCTTTATCCTTGGCGAGATCCAGCTTGCCCGTTCGGCTGTATTGGTTCAGCACCTCGTTGTTCAGCTTCAAATAGGATTTCATCGGACTGGCTCCTTCCGGAAACATTGCTCGTAATAATGCTGGATGGCCTCGTAGTCATCGGCAAAGCCCCGCATGTCGATCTTCCGCACGAGCGGGACTTGCCATTGGCGCGCGATGGCATCGCCGGCTCCTCCGAACACCTGGTGGCCGAAATTGCTGTTGCCGCTCACGATCACTCCACGGCAATACCGGCCGTTTCGCTCCATGAACCTCTTTACCTGTTGCGGGACTTCTCCCAGACCATCCGTATAAGTGAATAACAAATACGGTTCCGAAAGCGTACGTCCTTCTTCGATCTCGACCGCGGGCAGCTGCAACCGGGAAACGATATAGCGAATGTTCCCGGTGCGGCTTGCGAAGGCGATCATACGCTCAAGCTCTCCAATTGCTTCACCATCTCGGTCGGATCGACAATGAATTCGCCGCCCGCTTCCATCACGGGCACGCTCATGACTCCGGCTTCCATAAGCCTTTCGCGGGATGCCTCGTCATGATCGATGTTGATGATCTCGACTGCCAGGCCCGACCGGGCGATTTCGGACTTGATCCACATGCATTTCGGACATACCGTTCTCGTGTAAAGTTTCATAGCGCTTCTCCTCCGGATTTCAATTGATGATGAATATAAAAAGCACCCTCGTCTCCGAGGGTGCCGCAAACGATAAACATGAATCGACTCCGGCAAGCAGCGATGCTCATCTGCTGGAAAGGCCGGGAGAAGGAATCCTGATGGTTATCGTTCGATTTCCCAGCCCCCGGAGAAATGCAAACATCGTTCCGAAAAAGGCAGGTCTCCTGGCTACGCTTCTTTCTCCCGTTCCCTTCCCATGCCTGGCACAGTGGATTCGAACGTTCGTCAGCGTTACAGTTGCGGGGACAGCGCTAGAATCGCACTAGCTTCCCTATTAAACTACCGAAGTAGTACCTGTCCGGAACTCTATTCAATTGGAATGTTCTGATTGTAGCACACCTCCGCGGCCATTCCAAGATACAGTATGTAAACATTGGATTATGAGGCGTTCGACTCAAGATATTGATCGCCCATAGGAAATTTCTATGGCTGTATATAGTTTTTAAGTGTTTTTCGATGGCGAATTCTTCCCCCTATAATGGGGTCAACATGGAACCAAGGAGTGTTGGCGTTGAAGACTTCGGTTATCGGTTACCCCCGAGTCGGGGCATTAAGAGAGCTTAAATTTGCGTCCGAAAAGTTTTTCAAAGGCGAGATCGCGGCGGAGGAATTGCAACGTATTGGCGCAACGCTGAGAGCGGCCCATTGGAAGCTGCAACAGGAGAGCGGCATCGATTGGATTCCATCCAACGATTTCTCGTATTACGACGGACTGCTCGACACGGCCAGCTTGTTCAACGTCATTCCGAAGCGATACCGCGCGCTCGGCCTTGGCCCGTTGGAAACTTACTTCGCGATGGCGCGAGGCTATCAAGGTAAACAAGGCGACGTGAAAGCTTTAGCCATGAAAAAATGGTTCAACACGAACTACCACTACATGGAGCCGGAGATCGAGGATACCGCGGATATCCGGCTTGAGGGAACAAAGCTGTTCGACGAGTATGCGGAGGCAAAGCGGCTGGGCATCGCAACCAAACCCGTCCTGATCGGAGCTTTCACGCTGCTTAAGCTTGCGAAATACACGGGCGCCAAAAAGGCCGAGGACTTCGCCGACCATGTTGCGGATGCCTATTCGGCCGTGCTGGACAAATTGAACGCGCTTGGCGCGGCGTGGCTCCAACTGGATGAGCCGGCATTGGTCACGGATTTGACTACGGAGGATATCGCGCTTTTCTCGAAGCTCTATTCCAGGATTCTATCCGCCAAAGGGAACGTCAAAGTTCTCGCGCAAACGTATTTCGGAGACGTTCGCGACGTTTATCCGACCCTGCAAGCACTTCCGTTCGATGGCATCGGCCTCGATTTCGTAGAAGGCAAACGGTCTTTGGATCTTGTGCGTCAGTACGGATTCCCGGACGGTAAAGTGCTGTTCGCGGGCGTCATCAACGGCAAAAACATCTGGAAAAACGACTATCCACGCACCCTTGGCCTGATTCGCGAAATCGGCGGGCATGCGCAGCAGATCATGATCGGCCCGTCCTGCTCGCTGCTCCATGTGCCTTACACGCTGGCGCATGAAAAGAAGCTGCCTGCGGAGAAAAAAAGGTTCCTGGCTTTCGCGGAGGAGAAACTGCGGGAGCTGTCGGAGCTCAAAGCGATCGCAGAGCATGCCGATCCTCATGCTTCACCGTTATACACGGAGAACGAAAAGCTGTTCAGCGGGCCGCGGTTTACGAACGATGAAGCGGTGCAGGCAAGAGCGACGGCGCTCACGGAAGCGGATTTCAGGAGGCTTCTCGCCTTTGCGGAGAGGGAAGCGATTCAGAAAGCGAAATTCAATTTGCCGCCACTGCCGACGACGACGATCGGCTCGTTTCCGCAGACGGCCGACGTCCGGGCGAACCGCTCTTCATTCAAGAAAGGCGCCATCACCGAGGAGCAATACAAGCAATTCAACTTCGGTAAAATCGAAGAGTGCATCGAACGGCAGGAAGAGATCGGCCTCGATGTGCTTGTCCACGGTGAATACGAACGCAACGATATGGTTGAGTATTTCGGCGAAAGCTTGGATGGCTTTATTTTCACGGAAAACGCTTGGGTGCAGTCCTATGGGACCAGATGCGTAAAGCCGCCGATCATTTGGGGAGACATTCGCCGCGCCAAGCCGATCACCGTCGAATATTCCGCCTATGCCAAGCGCCTGACCGACAAGCCCGTCAAGGGAATGCTGACCGGCCCGGTTACGATCCTGAACTGGTCCTTTCCCCGTGAAGATATCAGCCTGAAGGACAGCGCCCTGCAAATCGCGCTTGCCATCCGGGACGAAGTATTGGATTTGGAGGCTAACGGCATTGACATCATCCAAATCGACGAGGCCGCATTAAGAGAAAAACTGCCGCTGCGGCAGTCGGACTGGCATCGCGAGTATTTGAGCTGGGCGATTCCCGCCTTCAGACTGACGCACAGCGGAGTCCAGGCAGGCACGCAGATCCATACGCACATGTGCTACAGCCAGTTCAGCGATATCATCCGGGAGATCGACGACATGGATGCCGACGTCATCACGTTCGAAGCCTCCAGATCGGACCTTTCGATCATCGAATCCATTCAGGCTTGCGGCTTCCGCACCGAAGTCGGCCCGGGCGTGTACGACATTCACTCCCCTCGTATTCCGAGCGTGGAAGAATTGAAACAGGCGCTGAAGCGGATGCTGGAATCCATCAATCCCGCCAAGTTGTGGGTCAACCCCGATTGCGGGCTCAAGACGCGCGGGGAAAACGAAACTTGGGCGAGCTTACGGAACTTGGTCCAAGCGGCCAAGGAAGCAAGAAACGAATTGTAGCATATATAAAAAGAGGATGAGCTCAGTTGGGCTCATCCTCTTCGTGGATGACGGGATAACCGAAATCCGCAATGACGCTTTTCAGAATGCGGACGTAGTCTTTGGCCAGCCGGCTCAGACTCGCTTTCTCATTCGTAATGTATCCCACCTGCATGTTCTCTTCCGTATGAAGGCGCACGGATTTGATCTGCTCTCCGTTCAGATCTTTATTCAGCACGCCCGAGCTGATCGTGTAGCCGTTCAACCCGATGAGGAGATTAAACAGCGTCGCGCGGTCGCTGACCAGTATTTTCTTCTTGTGGGCTCTCGTGCTGAGAATTTCCTCCGAGAAGTAGAACGAATTGTATTCTCCCTGCTCAAAGGCTAGCGAAGGGTAATCGTCCAAATCTTCTATTCTCAGCATCTGCTTGGAGGCAAGCGGATGCTCGGAGCTAATGAACACGTGCGCTTCGGCGACAAAAAGCGGATGGAATCGGAGCTCGTTATCCCTCAATATTTTCTGAATGACCTTCCGGTTAAAATCATTGAGATAGAGAACGCCGAGCTCGCTGCGCATATGGCGTACGTCTTCTATGATTTCGTAAGTTCGGGTTTCGCGAAGCGTACACTCGTACTCATCTACGTTTAACTCTTTCAACAAGCTTACGAAGGCTTGTACCGAGAAGGCATAATGCTGCGTCGAGATGGAGAAGAGCTTCTTGGAAGGCTTCCGATTCGTGTACCGCTGCTCAAGAAGCTCCGCCTGCTCCACGACTTGGCGGGCATAGGACAGAAACTCTGCCCCGTCCACGGACAGCACGATACCCTTGGAGGAACGCACGAAGATTTCGATGCCCATTTCCTGCTCGATCTCTTTCACCGCGCTGGACAAGCTGGGCTGCGAAATATAGAGCTTTTTCGCCGCTTCACTAATGGAGCCGCTGCTTACGATCGTTAAAATGTACTTCAACTGCTGCAATGTCATCGGTTTCCGTCCTTGCCCAATACGAAATTTTTGTGAGGCAGCTTGAGTTTGGAGCAGATCCGATCGTAATGCTGGGAGTCACTCACGTTGCCGCTCCCCTTCTTTGGCTCCCGGCTTCCACCGCAGCATCGTCATAACAATAATTTACAAGATTATTGTTGCCGTTCCAACAAATAAAACAAATAATCGGTCGGGACCCCGGCATACCCTTGCTGCCTCAGCATAGCCGTCACGTTGCCACGGTGATACGTCGATTAACTAAGCGTGCGGGTCATAATAAAATCGGTTTGTTCTTCATCCCCCATATAGAAAGAGTGGGCTCCGGTCCGAACAAACTCCATTTTTTCATAAAACGCGATCGCGCTCTCGTTTTTCTCCCAAACCCCGAGCCAAATCTTCTCCTTATTCTGCTCCTTTGCTCTTTCAATCGCTTTAAGATAGAAATGCTTACCCAGCCCCTGTTTTTGAAATGCTCTCCGAATATAAATCCTCTCGATCTCAAGCGAGTCCCGGCCCATTCGTTCAGATTGAGCGTCATTGATGTTTACCTTCAGGTACCCGGCAATTTGACCGTTAGAATAAATGAAATAGAATTCCGAATCGTTATTCGAAAGTTCTTTTTCTAATTGTTCGAGGTTAAATGCTTTATCCAAATAGGATTTCATATTCTCGGGCGAGTTTTGATCCTTGAACGTATCATTGAAGGTTTCTACACTAACTTCTTGAAGCGCGCCCAGATCTTCAAGCGTGCACTTTCTGATCTCTAACGTCATTTCACTTTTGTCCTCCTCAATAATCCCGCTTGTTTCCCTTTTTCACGAACTCCCAGTCTTTCTCTACGTTTTTTCTGACTCGCTGCAGCAGGTTAAAAACGGTCTCCGCTTCACTCTCGGAAAATCCGGAAAGCGCGACCGTGTTGGAATAATCGTTTTCCCTTTTGATATAAGGGTAGACCGTCTTCCCCTTCACCGTGGGAAACAGCTTATTGATTTTTTTGTTGCCGGGATCATCCTTCTTCTCGATAAATCCGTTGGTCTCGAGTTTCTGGATCGCGCGAGCGGCTGTCGTTCGGTCAACCTTAATCATCTCAGCCAGCTTTTCTTGAATGATTCCCGGATTTTCGCATATTCGCACGAGGTACAGGTACTGACCTTTGGTAAGATCGAATTGTTTAAATTCAATATTGCTTATGGAATCCAGCGCTCTGGCGATCATTCCGATTTCACGAAGAATTTCCTTCATATTGGCAGCTCCAGTAAGATATTGTTGCTTATATCGTACATTCGTTTTATTGCATTTGCAACAAAAATAACAACCGGAAAACTTTTTTATATTCGTTTAATATTTTGTTTCGGCTCAGTCTGGTGGTTATGATGGAGGTACTCCCGCCGAAAGAAGTGAGGACATGATCGTTATTACGAATGAATTGGTACGCCGATTAGTCGACAGCCAATTTCCGGAGTGGGCCAATTTAGATATAAGGTCCGTGAAAAAAAGCGGCCATGATAACCGAACCTATCGATTGGGCAGCGGGATGACCATTCGTCTGCCGAGTCATGAAAGATATGCGTCGGCTGTTGAGAAAGAGTTGACTTGGCTTCCTATTTTCAAACCGCTTATTTCCTTACCGATTCCGGTTCCCGTTGCAAAAGGGGAGCCGACCGAAGAATATCCTCTTCCATGGTCCATCAACCGGTGGATTGAAGGCGAGACCGTTATGCATACCAACATACCCAATCTAAAACTATTTGCCGAAGACCTCGCTAAGTTTTTGAAAGAGCTGGAGGCAATCGACGCAAGCCGAGGCATACCGGCTGGCTCCCAAAACTTTTACCGAGGGGGAAATCTTGCGGTTTACGATGACGAAACAAGGTCTATCATCGAAGCTGTATCCGAACAATACGATCATAAGCTGTTAACGGAAATATGGGAGCTTTCACTTGCGACAAGATACCATTCCGCCCCGCTATGGCTGCATGGTGACGTAGCAGTAGGGAATTTGCTCGTTAGGGATGGAAGGCTTTGCGGCGTCATAGATTTCGGAACGATGGGCGTGGGCGATCCTTCGAGTGATCTTGTAATGGCCTGGAACTTTTTTGATGAAGGCAGCCGCGAAACATTCCTGAAACTTATGGATTTTGATGAGGCTACTGATAACCGGGCACGCGGCTGGGCACTATGGAAAGCACTCATCACCTTCGCTCAGCATGAGAAGGGCTCGGAAGCTTCGAATTGGGGAAAGCATGTGGTGGATACCGTCATCCGAGACTACAAACGTCTATAATCGCATAGAACGAAAGGATGCTTGCGAAACAGGCGGTTCAATCGAAATCGTGTGCCATGTATGCGGGAAAGCTTATACGTTTGAACCGGATGAAATTGAAGCCAGTAAACAATAAAAAAGGAGCTTGCCTGAGCAGCTCCTTTTGTCATATGTGGCGTAGTTTAATCATTAACGTACATCCTCGAAATTCCGCAGCAGGCGTTCGCCCAGCTCTTTTTCATTTGTTTTTAACTCTTGCATGATCGGAATGCTCATGTCGGTATTCGGGTTGTATTGAAGCCCCCAGTGCATGATGGCGAATAAAACCGGAATAAGGTCCAGCGCTTTTTGCGTTGGCCGGTACATCGTTTGAGCCCGATTGGTCTCGCCTTCAATTTTGTTGAGCAAGCCTGAATCTACAAGGGTTTGGAGGCGTGCGCTCAAAATATTGGTCGCGATGCCTTCGCGCGAAGCCAGGAATTCGCGGTAATACCGCTTGTTATGGATGAGGACGTCCCGAAGAATGACCAGACTCCAAGGATCCCCCCATATGTCGAGCGCATATACAATCGGACATACGGTGGATGTTCGCTTTTTCATAGGCCTTATTATAAAATTCACACTTACTTTAAGCAAGTTCCGGCCTATTCTTGCCAGGTCACCGGCTTATCCAGTATGACGCCATCCGTTTGTACCCACTGACGGAGACTGCCCTCTTGGGCTTGAATCACGATGAACACTAAATCGCCGGTACCGTGATTGCGAAGCGTGCGTTCTCCTTGCGGCAAAACACGAACCGCACTTCCTTCCTTTACGTCAAAAGTCTGTCCGTCCACCTGAAACTGGCCTTGGCCGCCAATGAAAAGGTACAGCTCCTCATTTTCACGATGGGTGTGATAGAACGGGATAGAACCTCCCTCCGGCAGCTGATTCAGTGAAACCTCCATGCCGGTGAGTCCAAGTCTATCCTTGAGAAAGTACTTACCTGGGACAGGATCCTTCGACATACTCAAAAGATTGTTAAAAGGACCTGCTTCCACAACGCTGAAATGAGTACCGTTCATTCGCAAACTTCCCTTCGATTTGATATAGCGCCACACCATGTTGATACATAGAGTATAGGATTTGTACTTTTAAATTGCAAGTACAAATAGATGTGTAAACAAGCAGGGCCTATTTGTGGAGCAGATTCCGTAGAATTTCGGATACTTTCCCCTTGTTGAGCTGTTCCGGCGACACCGCCTTGCCGTCCAAAGTAACCGCCGGCAAGGATCCGATTCCGTATTTTGCCGCACGGGACTGCAACTCGGCCTCGCATTCCGGACTGCCGACGTCATAAACGAGTATGGAACATCGCGGGCAAGCCAACTCCCTGACTCTGGCTTCGAGATCATCCGATTGCGGGCTGCCGTCTTTAAAAATTTCGATCGTACTCAATGCGCATCTTCCTCCCTTATTTTTTTCAGCACTGGGCAATTCCGTTGGGGAAGAGGATCGGATGGCGCGGAAAGTTCGACCGCTTGCTCCAGCAGCGATTTGAAACTCGCCAGTCGGGTGATCTTTTCGTTGATTTCCACGATTTTAACGAGCGCCAGCGCCTGCATCTCTTCCACCGGAAAGTCGCTTTCCTGCTTGATCAGCGCCAAAAGCTGCTTGATCTCATTCAGCGTAAATCCGAGATCCTGCGCTCTCTTGATCAGCCGAATGTCTTCGACAGCGGACTCCGAATACAGCCGATACCCCGAATCGCTTCTGGCGGGCTTCTGCAAAAGCTCGCGCTTTTCGTAATATTTCACGGTTTCCAGGTTGACGTTCGCCGCCTTGGCTACTTGCCCGATCGTGAGCCCCTTCATTGCGTTCCTCCTCCCTTCCTTAGGATAAACTCCGGACCATGGTACCGGGTCAAGCGGCAAAAATGCCGACAAGCCGACCCATCGGGGGCCGGCTTGCTCCGTTATTTCGTCAAGATGTTCAGCAGACGGTCGACTTCCTGCGTCCAATCCATGCCCATCGCCTTGGCATCTTGAAGCATAAGACCGGTAATCACCGAAAGAAATAAAATCAACCGCTTGTAAGCGTCGCCCTCTGCGAACTGTCCTTCCTGCTGCCCTCGGACAAATATCGGAATTATCTGCTCGATGGTATCCTGGGGCGAATACCGCTCGATTGCTTCCTTCGCCTTGCTCGGAACGCCTTCCGAGGTTTGCGCTTGTTGAACGAGCAGGAAATAGTGCTTGTGGTTCTCATCCAACAATTGAAGCGTGAACGCCTTTAGTTGCTCAAGAGGCGAACCCGGTAATTTTCCGATTTCCCGGATGGCGTTCCGGGACTCCTCGATCGCCTCTTCCACGAGAAGCGCGAAAATCTCGTCTTTGGATTCAAAATAGCGGTACGATAGCCCTTGGCTGATGCCGGCCTCCTCCGCGATCATGCTCATCTTCGTGCCGGCAAGCCCTTTCTCCGCGAAAACTTTAAGAGCCGCCCTTTTGATCTGATCTTTGCGTTCGTCGAGCGCTTGTTCGGTTTGCGCTCTTCCAATTTTCGGCATCGATTATCCTTCTTCCCTATTTGTGCGTCGACGTCGATTAAGCTTCCGATGCGCGAATTTGCGCCCAGCTCACTTCCCAGAGCCTTTTCGCCGCTTCCATGTTGCTCGCTTGTACCGACGGCGTCCTCACTTGCTTATCGGCGTAGTAACGCCCGCTTTCCAGGTTCTTCGAGTCGGTATCCGCCAGCCACACCAGCGTTTCCGCGCCCTTCTCGGGGGTATGGGCAAATCTCTTCATGACGGCCATCGTCATCCGGGCCATCCATCCGTTGTCCTGATTGAAATTCGTGGCGACCAGTCCCGGATCGAAGCAATACGCAGATACATTAGTGCCTTTCAACTGCTGCGCCAGTTCAGCGGTGAATAAAATGTTCGCCAGCTTCGTCTCGCCGTATCGAAAATTAGGGCCGCCCTTCATTTTCCCCAGAAATCCAAAATAACCCTTAGCGCTCAAGTCATCGAAATTGATGCCCTTCATCGCCATCTTATGACCGTGGGAAGACGTCGTAATAATGCGGGAATCTTCACTCATCATCAGTCTATCAAGCAGCAGGTTCGTTAACAAGAATGGGGCGATATGGTTGACTGCCCAAGTCATCTCCAGACCATCCTCCGTCAGCTTATGATCGACGAACATGGCGCCCGCGTTATTGATCAGGATATCGATCTTCGGACATTGCTCCAATATCTCGTTTGCCGCGCGGCGGATGGAACTTTGGGAAGACATGTCGGCAATAAACACGTCGACCGTGACCTGATTGCCGGAAGACGCCCGCAGTCTGGCCGCAACCTCATTGGCTTTGGCCGCATTGCGCGCAATGATGCCCAAATTCGCCCCTCCGGCGGCTAACGCTTGCGCGGCCGCCAACCCGATCCCGCTCGTCGCACCTGTGATCACTGCATATTTTCCTTTTACATTTTGACCGTTCACTTGTTTGAATTCGTTCATTTGAGATGCCTCCTTATTAAATGAATGATTCATTCATTTGTCATTAGTATATGAACGGTTCATTCATTTGTCAACGGGCGTTTCATGTTCATAAATAAAAAAGAGGAGTATCCCCATGAAAGGTACTCCTCCGAATGCTTATTTATGCTTGCACGGCTGCCAAGGCAACCGCAATTAATGTGATTACGAAAGCCGGCATCGCTTGCCCGGGAGGATGCTTGACTCTGAAATGAGACAGGCATGCCGCCAGCATGGTAATGCCGATCCAGATCCCTGCCCACACGGCCGTTTCCCGATTCCAGTAGCCGACAACAAGTCCGGCTGCTCCGGCGAGTTGAACGAATCCCGTTACCACTCGGAACCATTGCGGCAGTTTTAGCGATTCGAACATATCCTTGAAATTTTTCGAACCGGCGAGCTTGCTCGCACCGCCAAAGGTCATGGAGACGAGCAGAAAACTTTGGAAAATCACAAACACGATGTACATGGGTTTCTCCCCCTATTCGGAATTTTGTTAAAGTCTGCGGCTCTTGGGACGCAGCGCCCACGAAGCGATATTTAACGCGGCATATGTGAGCGGCAGGATTACATGAAACCCGGAATCGCCGTAATCGTTTGCAAACACATGGGATAACGCCGCGCCCGTCATTAAAAAGAAGATACCGGCATGAGCCCATTCTTTGAGTCGAGGAAGACCCGGCGCGAGGATCGCCAGGACTCCAAGCAATTTCCAAGTCCCGAGAATTTTTGTAATGTATAGCGGGAAACCGATATGGGTCACTAACTCGACGTTTCCCCCATATCGCATCAGTTGACCAATGCCGCTTAACGTTATCGATATTGCGAGTAGTACTGTGATGGTCCAATAGGCAATCATTCTTCCTCGGGACTGTGTTATGAATTTCGCGGTTGTTACCGTACTGATCGTATTCATTTGTTTCCCTCCTTTATCTGACACCATTTGGTGTCGGTTTGATTATAGGACACCTTTTGGTGTCCTGTCAATTCATTTTTTGAATTAAGAAAAGAACTCTCCACACTCGGAGAGTTCTCGCAGTAATTTGTAATGATTTTCAAATTCCCCTATCCTTATTTTATTGCCATTCGTGCGTCACACTCCAAGAAACGGGGACTACTTGCAATGAAATCCTCGATTTTAACCCGCCCTTTCTATTACCTGTGGACCACGCAGACAACGGCGAACGCGGCGGATGTTCTTTACATTATGGCACTTACGGTGCTGGTATTAAACCGGACCGACTCGCTGGTATCGGCGGCCTTGATGCCGTTGATGCGCAGCGGCGCCCAAATGTTGAGCGGCTTGATCGCACCGCTGCTGATGAACCGCTTCAAGCTGCCGGCATTGCTGCTCCTTTCGCAGACGGGCCAGTGTATTTTGTTCCTCTGTCTGGCCTTATACTTACAGCTTAACGATAACAACTCGTCGCTTGTTCTTGTTTTTACGCTCGTTTTTATCATGTCCTTCCTTGACGGATGGACGGTTCCAGCTCGCAATGCGCTTGTTCCGCGGCTCGTGGCGCATGAGCAGGGTCTGCTCAAGGCAAACGGCCTTATCAGCGTGAGTGACCAGGTGGTACAGTTTGCGGGCTGGGGACTGAGCGGCCTGATCGTCGCTTTTCTAGGCCCCGGTCACACGCTGCTATTGACGGTCATCCTCTACGGGTTAGCCGCGGTTTTTACGCTGGGCGTCAAAGAGCCGCCCGATGTCGAGTCGGTACGGCGGCATACAGCAGAGGACAACTCGGCTGCACCTTCGTCCAAATGGCACACCCTGACCGAAGGCTGGAAAATGATCTGGCAGATGTCGCGATTACGGTTGCTTACATTTATGGACATCATCGACATGCTGGGCGGGTCGGTATGGGTCGGTGCCTTTACGCTCGCCTTCGTGCAAGTCGCCCTAGGAAAAGGTGAAGAGTGGTGGGGGTTCATCAATGGAGCATATTTTGCGGGGACAGTCGGCGGCGGGTTGCTGGTGCTGACGTTGGCGCGGGCGATCGGGAACCGCTACCTGGCAGCCATGTTGATCGGCATGGCGGGGTACGGCATCCTTACAGCTCTCTACGCCATCAACACCCGGCCCATCATTGCGCTTATTCTCGTGTTGTTGATGGGACCGTTCGCCGAACTGTCGATCGTCAACCGGCGCACCTTGATTCAGCGCAGCGTAGCCAAAGAGACGCTGCCCAAAGTATTGTCGGCTCAAGCCTCCCTGCTGAATCTCGTTTTCTGTATCTCGCTGCTGGTTATGGCTAGCCTAGCCGAATGGTTCGGCATCGTGAACCTGTATTTACTCGCGGCAGGACTCACTCTGCTGGCGCTAGGGGTAGGCCTGATCGGCCGCCGGACCTTCCATAACGCGGCCGACCCCGGCGCGGGCGATTAAACTCCGCCACGCTGACTTGTCGCCAACCGTCTGATTTCCGCACCCATTCTGGCGTTAACGGGATATACTTCTTCCAAGAAACGAAGAATATTCAGCGCCGATTCCGGGGTCCGCTCATATCCCTGCATCATTCCGCCTACTCGTTCCGCAAAGGAAGGGTACCTCTTTTCCATCCGCCGTTCCTCTCCGAACACGTCCGGAAAGTACGCCTCTTCCTTCTCCAACAAATGCAGCACGCTAAGGACGCTATCCACGGCATGGCTCTGGACGAACCGCGCCGCGGAGAGTTTCTCTCCTCGGGCATATCGGCATAGTCCCACGTACAGGTTGGTCAGAGCCTCATTCAGCGGAAAATCCAGTCCCTCTCTTCGCTGCGTTTCCGTCTTTCTTCCGCCCTTGGCGATCTCCGGCTTCGCGTAATCCGGATCCATCCAAACGATTCTTCCCTCCGAGTAGGCGATATGTTCCATTTCCTCCTCCTCGAACACGGCAAACTCGCCGTATATCCCATCCTCGAACAGGATCTTGTGTCCGTCCACCGTATTCTTGAAGGTATACGCCAACGGAGATACCTCCTCCAGCCAATCCAAACGTTCTATATACGCTTGTTTAAACCCCGGCTTCACGATCACGAAAAAGTCCAAATCGGAGTATTCATCGATTCGTCCCGTTTCCACCCCTACCGATCCGACTCCCAACAAAAGCAGCGCCTCGCCTCTGCGCTCCAGCGAACCTCCGATTTCATCCAGCCTTCCAAGAAGGTGCTCCTTCGAAGCCATCCCCAATCTCCTCCATTCAGTCAATAAAAAAAGGTCCAACCCCAATTGCCGCGAGGTTGAACCTTTCGGTTACATAGCCTTTAAATTATTTTCAGAGTATTTTAAAAACGCTTCGCTGTCAAGACCGTTCCGGATTAGTGAATATCGTGCTTCTTGAAGTTTCCGCCTTTCACTTCGGCAACGTCGTACACCATCACAAAGGCACTCGGATCGATTTTATGGATGATTTCTTTCATTTTGCTTTCCTCCAACCGGTTAATGACGCAAGTAATCTCCTTGAACTGTTCGTTGGTGTATCCGCCTTCCACGAGATTATATGTAGCACCGCGTCCTAAGCGGTCGCGAATGGTTTCCACCATGGTTTCCGGATGCCTGGTGATGATTTTGAACGTTTTCGCGCCGCTCAAACCTTCTTCAACAATATGAATCACTTTCGAGGCAATATAATAAGCGATGCCTGACATAATCGCGCCTTGTAGGCCAAAAACGGTTGAAACGACAATAAACACGAACACGTTCAGGAATAAGATAAGATCGCTGGTACCGAAAGGCAGTTTCCGGGAGAGCAATACGGCTAACATATCAATCCCGTCCAGCGCACCGCCGTTCCGTAAGGCCAGACCCATTCCAAAACCGATGATAATACCGCCGACAACGGTCACCAGGAGCGTATCGCCTTGGAGGATGGGGGAAATTTCATGCATGACGACCGTGCCGACAGCCAATGAAGCAATACCGAGCACGGAATAAATCGCGAAGGTTTTTCCGATTTGCTTGTATCCCAAAAAGATAAACGGAACATTGAGAATCGCGATGAGCAGTCCTAACGGCATTCCGATAAGCTCCGATCCTACGATGCTTAAACCTGTCACCCCGCCGTCGGATACATTGTTCGGGATTAATACGGCTTCAAGACCATAGGCGGTGATGAAGGCTCCTATGATCACGGCCAGTCCGCGTAAAATTTTCATGAAAACGGCAGGTTGTTCTTGCGTTGTCTTCATTTTATGACCTCATTTCATTGTACTGTCTTCCTGCAAACCCATTTTTAACAGATCGCGATGCAGTTAAAGAGAATGTTCGATTAAAGGCTGATTTATTCAGTCTTTAATGGCAAAGTTTGACGGAACGTTCCCCAACCGATATATTTTTCCTAAAACCCATCATACCGGAGGATACCCATTGTGCAAAATAAAGTGATCTTGCTGAGCACGGACTGCTGGGGAAAAGGCGATGAAGCGCTGGGCCATACGATTTTGGAAACTTTCTTTACGCTGCTGAAGCAAGAGCAGGAACGCCCGGCCGCCGTTTTCTGCATGCACCGCGGCGTCATGGCGCTGACTGAAGCGTCTGTCGTATCCTTGCAACTAAAAGAACTCGAACAGCTCGGAGTACCGGTTCTGGCGTGCAAGACATGCACCGACTATTTCGGCGTCACGGATAAGCTGTCTGCCGGCGAGGTATCGACCATGAAGCGGTTCATTGAGCTGTCGGCCGAACATGAGGTATTCACGATCGCTTGATCAAGCCCTGCGCGGTATAAGAACAACGAAAGAGCCTGCCGATCATGCGATCGCGCAGGCTCTTATTCATGGGTTATAGGGTGATTGGCCCCTAACGCTTCCATAGGTAGACGCCGGATCGTCAATGTCGAACGTGCCGGACTGCGTCGCGGGGATCTGCCAGAAGTGGTCAAGCTGGATACCGTTCTCGTCGATCAATCGGTGAAGCTCTTCCATAAATACGCCGTAACCGGGATCGCAGGAGGGACTTGTCGCAATCCCTAAGCCGCCAATGAGTTCGTATCCGTGATTTTGGTAAGTTCTCAGCTGCTCCACGATCGGCTGCAGAATCGCGCGCGAGTGGGCGCGATATTCCGGGGTATCGTATTGAGCCCGCGTCATGGAAGGCCGGTCCGGACCCAGGTAGGTAAACTCGGGGCAGGGAAGCTGGACGAGACCGTATCCCTGCGCCTCCGCCCAATCCACTGCCGACCGCATCATGCCCGGGCTGCGGGCTTCTTCCGGTATGACCGTATTCTGATTTAGCACGCAGTGCGAGACGACGAGAATTTTGCGGCTACGCTGCATGTTGAGATCCCCGAGAAGACCGTTTCGGACTTCCGAGACGCTTCATCATGCCGGCCGGCAAATTGCGGATGATGAGCATTACGAGTATGCAGGAGAGCACCTTGTCGAGCAGATTTTCGTACAATCGCGGAATAAAGGCGGCTGCGAACAATTGAGCGCCGGCATCCCGCAGCCAAATCACGACGACGTCCGTTGCTCCGCCGGTCAGTCCGCCGAACATGGCCACGGCAATCGGCGTGCCGATGATCGGGCATATGATCGACATGAACACGCCCGAAGCGATCGCGATCCACAGGCTGAAGCCGTAGCGGCGCGCCGCATACCCGGCAATCAGGCCGACGGCGCCGTTGACCAGGCCGAATGGAATATTCGTGTAGTTGGACGTTACGCCAAGTACCAGATTCGTCAGAATGCCCACCGCGAAAGCCCAATACGGCCCATACAGCACGGCGATGAAAATCGTGCCTATCGTATCAAGGAAGAGAAGCGGGATTTTGAGGTCACCCACGATCGTACCGGCCACCACGTTCAAAGCGATGGCAAAGGCGCATAGCGCCAGTCTTGTCACGTTTTGATTCACAATTGGCTCATCCTTCCGTTTAATTTGCCAGGGAGACAACCTGCGACTTCTAATCATATATAATATAAATTAGTGTTATTCACAAGAAAATATTGTATGGGATTTGGAGCAACGTTCATGATCAGGGTAAACAACGTTAGCTATTCCTATGTGGAATCGGACGAGATAGAAGGGGTTCGGCCCGCGCTTCAAGGAGTTACGCTTGAGGTAGCGGAAGGCTCCTATGTGGCACTTATGGGCTCGAACGGTTCCGGCAAGTCTACGCTGGCCAGAATGCTGAACGGATTGCTGCAGCCGGAGTCCGGCACCGTCACGGTAGACGGCATGGACGCTGCCGAGCCCGCGATCCAACAACAGCTTCGTAGATCGGTGCAATTCGTATTCCAGAATCCGGAGAATCAGATCGTAGGCGTGACCGTAGAGGATGATATCGCATTCGGCCTCTCTAATCTTAAGGTTCCGAGGGACGAGATGAGGAAACGGATTACCTGGGCTTTGGAAACGGTGGGTCTGCAAGGCCGGGAACGAGAGGCAACCATGGATCTTTCCGGCGGAGAGAAGCAGAAGCTGGCGCTTGCTTCCGTCCTGGTCATGTTACCTCGCTACCTTGTGATGGACGAGCCTACTTCGATGCTGGATCCGGGAGCGCGGGCGCATTTTCTGGACATGCTGATCGATATCCACCGCCAACAAGGCATCGGGCTGCTTCATATTACTCACGACTATGAGGAGATACGCCGAGCCGATCGCGTGGTACTGTTTCGGGAAGGAAGGGTCATGGGGCAGGGAACGCCGCTGGCCTCGCTAGAGACCCCGGAGTTGCTGGCATCCTGCGGAATCGAGCTGCCTTACCTCGCTGCGGTAAGCGCCGCGTTAAGACAACGCGGGGTCCGCTTGCCCGTATGGCCAACCGAGGAGGAGGTTATCCGTGCCTTATGCTGATGTCCCTGGAACTGCGGAATGTCTCTTATCAATATCGGGGAGGGTCGATTAGGGGGCGTCACAAGAAGGCGTCCGCCGACACGCCGGCAGCGCTTCGCGATGTCTCGCTGGCCATTAAGGAAGGGGAGATGATCGCGGTCGCGGGCCGATCGGGATCCGGCAAATCGACGCTGTTGCAGCTCCTGAAAGGCTTTCTGCAACCTACCGGCGGCAGCTTGCTCTTGGGCGGCCTAGATCCTTGGAAGGAGCGCGCGCCGGAAAGGTTCGACGACATCGGACTGGTGTTCCAATATCCGGAGCATCAGCTTTTCGCGCGCACGGTCCTTGACGATATCGGCTTCGGACCGCGTGCGCGCTGGGGGAAGGCTGACAAGAACCGCGTGACCGATGCGGTGATGCAGGCCATGATGAGCATGGATCTTGTGGCCGGCGAATATGGACATCGGAGCCCGCTGGAGCTCAGCGGCGGCGAGAAGCGAAGGGTCGCGCTGGCCGGCGTGCTGGCGCTGGAACCCAAGCTTCTGTTGTTGGACGAGCCGACCGCCGGCTTGGATTGGCCCTCGCGTGAAGCCCTGTTCACGCTGCTGCACGGGCTTCGGCAAGAACGAGGCCTGTGCGTGATCTGGGTCAGCCATCAAATGACGGAAATGCTGGCCCATGCAAACCGGCTGCTATGGCTCGATCAAGGCAGGCTCGTCCGCGACGGTTCGCCGGCTTCCATTCTCTCGGACGCGGACTTTCTCGAACGGATGGGCATGCGCATACCGGAATGTTTTTCGCTGCGTGACCGGCTCGCGGCCGCCGGCTTTCGCGAGCTTCACAACCCTTGGGATGCCGCAAGTTTCGCGGAATCACTTATTCGCGGGCGCGAAACGCACGAGTCGAAGGGGGAGGTTTAATCATGTCTGCCTCCGATTACTTGATGTACCGTGATCGCGGCTCTTGGTTGGAAACGCTGGATCCCCGAGCTAAAATGACGGCCGCACTTCTATTGGCGGCGTCGCTGCTGCTCAGCTTACATCCGGCGGTCAAGGGTGCGGTGGTTCTCTTGCTTGCATGCGCCTGGGCAGTGGCTCGACTTCCTTGGCGGATGCTTGCGATCACGTTGCTATCCATGTCGCTGCTCTTCGCGTCCACGATGGCCTACCATCTGTTGCTGAGCAGCAACGGCGCCATGAGCGGATTAACGATGTGCCTTCAAATCGCCGGACTCGTCCTCTCGCTTGCATTGCTGGTGCGGACGACGTCGCCGCTTGCGCTTGCCGAAGGCATGGAGCGTATTCTTGCGCCGCTCGCCCGCAGGCGTGTACCGGTTCATGAGGCCGCGATGATGTTCACCATCGCCCTGCAGTTCATTCCGATCCTCTTGCGCGAGTTCGAGTTCATTCGCAAAGCGCAGATCGCTCGAGGCGGAGGCTTTCACCGAGGAGGTGTCGGCAAACGCTTAGGCGGCGTCTTCCCGATTCTCATGCCGATGATCGTGCGTTCGATCGTACGGGCGGAAGAACTCGCTACGGCTATGATTTCTCGTTGTTATGACGGCGGCGAAGGACGGACTTCGTTACGGGTTTATCGATGGGCCCGTCGCGACACCGGGGTGACGCTGGCAGCCGTTCTTTTACTGGCGATTGCGGCCGTTAACCGGATATTCGGTTAAACCCCTTACACGGAATGTTTGCGCAAAAAGAGAACCCGAGGCCCCCGCCTCGGTTTCGTTGTATTGAGATAGGTTACCGTAGGTCAATATTGCTCCTGAATCACCTGCTCTATCCCGAGCAGAATCAGCTTCAGGCCGAACTCGAACGCGCGATCGGTCCCCATCAGCTCGAACAGCCCATTCGTGAACATTCTCCGGAACAATCCCGCATCCTGCTCGCTCATGGAATCCAGAAGGCGAATCATCTCGTGACTCGGCAGTTCTGCATGGTCCTTAAGCATGGCGGAGACATTGCGCTCATGCTGATAATCGTCAAGAACGAAAAAGAAGACATAGTTCACAAGCGTCGTCACGACCTGCATTTTCTGCTCTTGCTCTAGCGGCGTCGATTCCACGCAGAGCAGCATGCGGTTCGTGAACCGGATAATGTCCGGTTCGTGGGGCAGCGTCATCATCATGAGCTGTGTGGAGCAGGGATACCGGCTGAGCACGCTCCGTACCGTTACGGCAAGCCCCGTCAGTTGCTCCTTCCAATCCCCCTCGGAATGAAACTCCTCCAGAATCATTTTGGATACCTGGTTGGCCAGGCGCTGGTAGAGTTCTTGCTTGCTCTTGAAGTACCAGTACAGAGAGGGAGCCTGAATCCCAAGCCGATCAGCCAACCGTCTCAAGCTGAATTTCTCAATGCCCTCTTCCCTCAGAAGTTCCCACGAGGCTTCAAGAATCCTGTCCTCCGAAATCTGCGGTTGCTGCTTTTTCATCGGTATCCGCCCTTTTATCTAACGGTGTAAGTTTGTTCTTTACAGGTTCATAAGTCCATGATATCATCTAACACTGTAAGGTTCAATCTAACATCGTTAGACAAACGGAACGAGAAAGCAGGGATCCGCATGGATGCAGAAAACCTTCATTATTTTGAAAAAGTCCCCATCGCCAAGGCCGTAGCTCACTTCGCCGTACCGATGATGCTAGGCACGTCCATGAGTGTCATCTACTCCATTTTGAATGCTTATTTCCTAGGTACGCTGGGCAATACGGCCATGTTAACCGCACTCGCACTAACATTGCCGTTATTCGCGGCCATCATGGCGCTGGGCAACTTGATTGGCATCGGCAGCGGTGCGTTCATCTCCCGTTTGCTGGGAGAGAAAAAATATGAAGACGTTAAGCATGTGTCTTCATTCGCCTTTTACAGCAGTTTGGTTCTCGGTGTAATCGTGATGGCCGTCGGCCTCCCGTTGATCGATTCAATCGTCCATGGCCTGGGGGCGACGCCGGACTCCTTCGGATTTACGAAAGACTATGTCACGATTATGCTTATCGGTTCCCCATTCGTCGTATTATTCTTCACGCTGGAGAATATCGTGCGCTCGGAGGGCGCAGCAGTCACGTCGATGAGCGGCATGATTCTAAGCGTAGTCGTGAATATTATTCTTGATGCGCTGGTTATCTTCGTCTTCCGTTGGGGCGTGATCGGCGTTGCGTCCGCTACGGTCATTTCTAACTTGGTTGCGAGTCTATTCTACGTCTTCCATATGAGATACAAGAGCCCATTTTTAACCGTCTCCGTCAAATGGTTCAAGGCGACCAAGGACATTCTGAGCCATGTATTCAAAATCGGAGTTCCCGTCTTTGTTATGAGTATCTTCTTGGGTGCCATGTCGCTCATCTTTAACCATTATCTTGTCGAGTATGGGAATCAGGCCGTAGCGGCTTACGGAATATCATCGCGTTTATTGCAATTTCCCGAGTTTATTCTGATGGGCTTATGCGAGGGAGTCGTGCCGCTCATTGCCTTCACTTTTACGGCGAATAAATTACGAATGAAGCATACCATCGGATTCACGATCAAAGCGATTGTGGCGTTAGCCGTTGTATTCGGCGTCATCGTCTATCTGATTTCCGACCACTTGATCGGTTTATTTACGAACGACCCGCAATTAATTGAAATGGGCAGCTACATTCTGCATGTGACGTTCTTATCCTTGTTCATTACAGGGATGACCGCGTTGTTTACGGGCATCTTCCAAGCAACAGCGCAAGGAACCGCCGCATTTATTATGTCGGTCATTCAAGGAATTACTCTGATTCCGGTGTTGTATATCGCCAACCGAATGAACGGCTTCCACGGGGTGATCTGGTCGCTCGTCATCGCGGATGCCGCCGCGTTCCTGGTCGGAGCCGTCATGCTCTATGTTCTGCGAAACAAATTGCAGCCGGATTTGGAACAATTCGAACAGTAAAAAACATATATAAATACGAAACCGCCCAATTTCGGACGTGGCCATGCTGCTCCCGGGTTTGGAGAGGGAGTATGTCCAAGCATTGCTGCATCAAGAGAATACCTTATGATATCCCCTTATGAATGAGGAGTTGATATCATGAGCCGGTTTCCGGATGTGGTCATTATCGTCAGAAGCAAAAAAAACTTTGCCAACATCGGCAAAGTACGAATTATAGGAAGCGCATTCCCTTGCCGCAGATTTTTAAGAGCAGGTCTCCCCGTAAAGGATGCTGTACTCTGTCTGCTGCAACACGGGTTCGTCATTACGGAACAGAAAAATATCGGCGTATTTTTCCGTATTCGATGAGCAGAGAAGAGGTTTTAGAGCCATCCTTACGGGATGGCTCTTTCTTTGTCGCTCTATTTTCAACTATCGTTATCCGCTAGGTGTCGAGCTGCACGGCGGACCATCATGTCCCGCCGTACGAAGCCGTACTTCTCATAGAGTCCATGCGCGTCCCGCGTGCCGAGATAAATATTCGTGTGGCGAATGCGAGGATGGTCGACCACAACGGCCACCATCCATTTGCCGAGTCCTTTACCCCGATACCCCGGGTCGACGATTACGTCGCACAGCCAGGAAAAAGTTGCTCCATCCGTTACCGCTCGCATAAAACCTACTTGAAGCCCGTCCGCATCGTAAACTCCGAAACAAAGCGATTCCTTCCAGCTTTTAATGATGGTTTCTTCAGAGCGTTCCGCCGCCCAATAACTGCTTTTCAATAAGGCAAGGATGACATCCGGTTGCAGCTCTTCCACGCTGTCACTGATTCTGTAAGGCAGGCACTCATGATTCCACTCCATCTGTATACCTCCCATCATTCTCGATACGTGATGAATTTAGTATAATGGTGACAGTTGGATGAGGAAAATGAATAGTTTGGCCTCCTATACCCGTACAGATTGGCGTGAAAATTCATGAAATATGAGCATGTGAAGGACGATCTGAAACAACGGATTAACAGCGGGGCGATCAAGCCCGGCGGTAAATTGCCGTCTATCCGAGAGCTTAGTGTTCAATGGGAGTGCAGCAAAAACACCGTCATCCGGGCCATCGATGAATTGGAGAAGGAACACCTGATTTACTCGGTACCCAAAAGCGGTCACTATGTGATCGTTCGTTCCTCCAAGTCTGAGGATCGGCCGGAAGGACGGATTGATTTTGCCATGGCAGCTCCGGACCCCGGTGTTATTCCCTATGAAGAAATTCAGCACGGATTGAACCGGGCTGTGCAGCTATACGGAGATCGACTTTTTACATACGGCGATCCGCTCGGATCTCCATCCCTGCGAGAGGCGATATCCCGGCACCTGGCAGACTCTCAAATTTTCGCCGGCTCCGAACGGATAGGCGTCGTCTCCGGCGCCCAACAAGCTCTTCACTTGCTTGCCTCCATGCCGTTTCCGAACGGGAAATCGGCGATCTTGGTCGAACAGCCCTGCTATGCCGGCATGTTGAAATTATTGAATCTCCTCGGGGTAACGGCAATCGGGGTAACCCGGACGGAATCCGGCCTCGACCTTGACGAACTGGAACGGCATTTTCGGAACAATGCCATCAAGTTTTTCTATACGGTCCCCAGGTTCCACAACCCGCTCGGAACCAGCTTGTCGCGTCGGGAGAAAGAAGCCATCGCTTCTATGGCGGAGAAGTATGATGTGTATATCGTGGAGGACGACTATCTCGCGGACTTGGAAACGGACGGCAAATCCGATCCCATCTGCAGCTATGATCATTCGGGCCGCGTCATCTACATCCGAAGCTTCTCCAAAATCATGCTGCCCGGCCTGCGACTCGGCGCCGCCGTACTTCCACAGGCACTCATTCCTTTGTTTCGAATGTACAAATCTTCGAGCGATTTGAGCACATCCGCCCTTTCGCAAGCCGCTCTGGAGATTCATCTGGGCAGCGGATTGTTTCAGCGCCACGCCGACATGATGAGGAAACGCTACGGCATTCGGATGAAGGCTCTTCAAGAGGCATGCGGCCGGCATTTGAACGAAGGTTTCCGTCTAATCCAACCGGCCGGCGGTATATTTGCCCAACTCGAGCTGCCCGGTCCATTGGCGGCAGAGGAGCTGGCCGCGGCCCTTCGCCAGAAAGACGTGCATGTTTTCCCAACGGTGCATTGCTTCCTGCCGAGCGTGGAAAGCGCGAATGGCTTGCGCCTCGGCGTTATTCGGACGAATGAAGAAGAGATCGAGGAAGGCGTCCGAATGATCCGCCAGACGGCCGACGAGCTCATGAGCCCAAGAAGAACAAACAAACTTAGCCGAGCAGCCGTTACTTGGATTTAGAAAAAAAGCCCGTGCTCTTCCGCACGGGCTCAGCGGTCACCTTCGTTAGGAGATGGACGCCTCGTATATGGAACGAATGGAGCGAGTCAGCGTCTCGTTGAACTGCTCATCCGACTGTTGATCTGACAATCCTTCCGCCAAAGCGCGGGAAAAACTCGCGATTAAGCCGTGATTCCGGGCCAGCCGTTCGTTGGCTTCCTCCCGGTCGTAACCGCCGGACAACGCGACGACCCGAGCGACGTGCGGCTCATCCATTAAATCACGGTAGAAATCGTCCTCTGTCGGAATCGAGAGCTTCAACATGACCGTCACGTCGGGGGCAAGAGAAGATAACCGTTTGAAAATTTCGTCCTTCAAGATCCGTTCCGATTCAAGCTTATCGGTGCTATTAATGTCGACTTCCGGCTCGATGATGGGGACAAGCCCTGCGGCCCAAATTTGCTTGCCGAGCTCGAACTGCTGCTCCACCACCTGGCGTATCCCTTGCGGATTCGCTTCATGAATGACCGAACGCATCTTCGTTCCGAAGACGTTGCGCTCTACCGCTCTCCGCAGCAAGCTATCCAGATCGGGAATCGCCTTCATCATTTGCACGCCGTCGTCCGATTCAGCCAGTCCTTTGTCGATCTTCAAAAAGGGAACGACCCCTTTCTTCTCCCAAAGATAATCGGCCGTAAACAACCCATCGATTTTCCGGTCCATCGTGTTCTCGAACAGGATGGCTCCAAGGATGTAGTCCGCGTCAAACGATGGGCTCTTGATGATGCGGGTCCTCATTTCATGCACAAGCGCAAACATTTCCTCGTCACCGGAATAACGGCTCGGCTCTATGCCGTACTGCTGCAGTGCCTTTGGCGTGCTCCCCCCGCTTTGATCCAGCGCGGCGATAAATCCTTGACCGGTGCGAATCCGTTCCAGCTGCAGTTTGTTCATGTGTGAATTCCTCCCCAAAATAAATAAACCTCATGTCATCTGGAGTTCTCATATTCCTGATGAACGGTTTTGAAGAAAACAATGCAACTTACCCGAGTGACGATAAAAGTGATGAATAACGATCCCCAAGTCCAAAACCAATTCCATCTGTCATAGCGAATTAAATTCGTATGACGCAGGATGAGCAGCTCGATAATCGTTAAACCGGTGCAGAAGATTATATAGTAGCTTATCTGCCATAGCCGGTTGCGATGCACGGGATAATAAACATTAAATACGGCGCACATCATGGGGTAGGCGAGAAACTCATAGATAAAGCTGGTTCGATTGACCTGGGCGAATTCCCGAACCGGGTAGGATAACGCACCGGACTCGACGGTCACGTGGCCAAGAATCGTAGTTATCAACTGTTTCACTGAAAATGCAACCAAAGCTAACCGGTATTTTTCTCTCGGGATGACCAAAACCAACAGCAAAGAAACGATCGTCACGCCAATCAGAATACCGCGCTCGATAGTCATACGGCCCCCCGATTCCTTCGCAATAAGGACGAATTGCTGAAAAACCACCGGACAACCGCATTCGTGACAACCAGCTCGGCGCCAAAGACGAGTTCCGCTACCAACCAGTAGTAGCTCTTGTGGTCTTGTAATTGGCTGAAGTGGGATATGGCGATATCCGTCCAAGTCATTACATTGACCCAGAATGCCAAATATAAAGCCCGAATAGGCCAAGACTTTCTGGGCTCGTAAATCACGTAAGCCGCGCAGCATAAAGGCTCATATAAAATCATCAACGAAATACTCATATCCGAAGCCTTGGGAAACTCCCGGATTGGGAAAGACAAAACATGATATTGCAAGAGCAGAATCTCCGCCAGCCAATCCAACCCCTGCGCCGTTATGAAGGCGATGACAAATGAATGCCGCCTGCCGTAAGGTACGCCGAACAAGATCGCGAGCAAGCTGAAGACCCAAATCACTAAAAGCAGATTTTGTTCCAAATTCATCTTTTCCGTATAGCTTCCTTCCTATAGAAAGAAGAGTGATGCGGAAAGTTTACCCTAAACCGAGTTGGTAAATTCAGAGGGTTCGGTAGCTCGAAATTGGCAAAGTGAAAATGTATCTATCAGCACTTAAACGAACTGGAAGAACACAATCTCATTCAAAAAACCGCCAACTATGTCAAATTAAAAGAGACTGCCGAATTAGGCAGCCTCTTTTTTATACTTGCGTATAGCCGATTCTTCGGAAAAACTCCGCCGGCATTATATACTCGATACCTTTATACTTACGGCCAGGAGGAAAATCAGTATGATTGCAGGAAACGACGTAATCCGCACCGACCAGCTTCGCCGCTGCCCATATCGGGATATCGTCCGGGTCCACATTATGCAGCCATGAAGACGGATACGGGGGCTTCGGATCCGCGATTTCAAAGAGCGTGGAAATAATCAGCATCATTTGCTTGCTTTGCTGAGACAGCTGCCTTTTAAAAGCGGCATCCAGCAGCCCACCCTTACCCATGTGGATTTCCGTTTGTCTGATGGTCAGCACACGGTACAGCTCCCCGATAATCGCCGGGGACCAATAGGGCACATAAAGGTTTTCATCTGCTGCGTCCACGAGTGCTTTTCGATCCGTGATGATGGAACTCGTATCGATTACGGCTATTGGCAACGACATTTAGATTATTTCTCCCAGGGCAGCTTGTTATCCGTACTGTAGTTTCGCATCGAAAGAGAATCCAGCTCATCTCCCGACAATTCCGTGCCAAAAGCTTCATCCAGCTCATCCAAAGCCTTAAGAAGCTGTTGTTTACGGATCAGCTCTTTATCTCCCGCGTCAAGCAGGTCCTTGATGGATTCGTAACTGATCATTACGCGGTTTCCTGGTTTGATCGCTTGCAACTTGCCTTCCGCAACCCAACGCTTAATTGTGTTCACAGAAGAAACGCCCAGTAGCTTTGCCGCTTGACCGGTCGTCACCCATTTTGCATCAGAAGCATTACGCATGCTGATTAAAGTCATGTCCCCATCACCTGCCTCATTGTTTGTCTCTCTACGATACACTTCGTCAACAAAAGTGTCAATATCGTCATTTCTGTCCATTTCATCACCCCACTAACAGTATTATTGGGCGAATGCCAAAACATACCCGTAAAGCCCCACAAAAAAACCTCCTGATTCTTCGCTCGAGAGGAGAAAAAGGAGGTTATGAAAGGAAGGTCCTACCACTTCGAAATACCACTTTTCCAACTTTTATTTAATCATTAAAGCTACACTCAAATACGGTATAAACGGGGCAATTTTGCAGCTTTCACGCAAAACAGGGGTCATTGCCTTACTTAACCGGCCATGCCTTTAAGTCGGTCCCCCATCACCTGGATCATGCTTCGCAGCACCTCAATATTCTGGAAGCAAAGCGAGAACACTTGATCTTTATGCAATTGCAGCAACACGGTCGGAGCCGTCGCCGTACAATCGGCGGAGCGTGGACCGCTGTCGATGATCGCCATCTCACCGAAGCAGTCTCCCTCCGCAAGATTGGCAAGCGTCATGCCGTCCCGATGGATGCGAACCGTCCCTTCGATAATGCCGAACAGTGCATCTCCGTAATCTCCGACCTGGCAAATCGTTTCCCCTGCGTCATACTCCACTTCATCCACCATTTGCGCCAGTAAGAGAAGATCGGCTTCGGCCAGATGCGAGAATAGTTCGATCTTCTGCAGGACGAGCACGCGGCGGAGAAGAGAATCCGGACGGTCGATCCCGTCGGCCTGGGAAGCAGCTGCAACCTCCATGGCGGCCGCTCCAAGCTCCTTGTTCGCATTCACCTGATCTTCATCGCTATTTGTTGCCTCTGCCGCCCTTTGCCGCGACAAGACCGAGCGGAGCCGGCGCGATAACAGCTTCATCATTTCGATGGCGATGGACGAGCGATCGAACATGACCTCGTAAAAATCGTCAGAATCGAGCCTCCATAACTGACAATCCTCCTCCGCGAGCGCATCCGCCTCTCGCCCTCTGCGCACCAGAACGCCCGCCTGCCCGAACGATTCTCCCTCTTTCCGTTCCGCCAATTTGACCCCGTCCTGGTAAATCCCGACCGTGCCGCTCCGAACCAGGTAAAGCGAATTCTCCGCATCATTTGCTTTGAATATATACGCTCCGCGAGTGGCGCTTGCAGGCGTCAGCTTGTCGGCCAAATCGGAAAGCTCCCTGCTTGTCAGCCCTTGAAACAACGCATAGTTCCGCAGCGTCCGGATACGCTCCATATGCTCTTTCAGTTCGGCGGATTCGTCCGGATTGACCGCATATCGAATGACTTGGCGCAGCCACGAGTCGTTTTGCTCATTCAGCCAGATGAGCTGCCTTTCCAATTGGCGCTCCGTTCGGTGAGTATGCGCGGCGTCCCGTTTCACCTCCATGATCTTCGCCATTTCGATCCGCAGGGGGCCCTGCAGCAGCTGGTCCATGGCTTCCATCGCATTGGCTTGCTGACGCGCGTCGCCTTCCTTCCAGTTCGCATACACGGAACGGATGGCGTAAGCGTCGTGTACAAAGGCAAGCAGTTGGAAAATGCGCCATACGACCACAGAACGATGCTGTTCGGCGACTTCGGCCACATCGCCATAATTCGTTGTAAGCCCGGTAAGACGTTCCGAGAACTCCCAGTAGTATTCGATTTCCTGCATGATCAAGGTTCGAATGGTCCCTGTCTGCTTTTCCGTTAAGCGGACGTTTCGGAGCATCCGGTTCAGCGCTTCGAGCAGCCGGAATCTCATTTCAAACCCGGATGAAGGGTAAAACGTGAGAAGCCGTTCAAATGCCGGAAGCGTCGAGATCCGCTCGAACACCTTAGGCAGATGGACGGGCGCCGGTTCGCAGCCGAAGTACGAATCGAGCATAGGAAGGAGCAGCTTTTCATCATAAGCCGCAAGGGCTTCGATCGCATCCTTTCGCGTCACCGCGTGCCCTAGCATCGGTACGAGATAGACGATCAACTCCGGCACCTGGAGCATGCCTGCGGAGCGCAGCGCCTGTCTTCGTACGTTAGGAGACGGGTCCTGCAGCAGCGGGATCAACGGCTTATAAAATCCCTGCATGCCGATCCTTCCGAATAGCGCCGCGACAACCGTTCTTTCCTTGTCATCGTTGCTCTCCAGAAGCTGCTTTAAAGCGCCGATCGCCCGGAACATGCCTTCAATCCCATAATGCTTGACGAGCCCTGCGATCGCGCCTGATCTGACCTCCATATCCGTCTCTTCCAAATAGCCGGTAATTCTCTCAAGTTCCTCTTCTTTGGCGTAGGCGGCTAAAGTCAGGATGGCTTGGGACTTCACCCGGCTGTCCGATGCGGTAAGCAGAGCGATTAATTCCTTCTCCAGGCCTTCCGGCTTGCGGCTTTCGATATAAGTCAGCGCCTCCATGACGACCTCGCGCGAAGCATGCCCAAGGAGTGCCGGCAAATGCGGGGGGAGATCGAAGCCATCCAATCCGCGCAGAGCCCGAAATCCGTACAACGCTTGCGTTTTGTCGGGACTTTGGAGCGCCCCGGTCAACATCTGAATACTGGCGGGGTCCATCAAATCAAGTTCGGCTTCCTCTAACTTGACGCTATTCGTCTGCAACGTAGATAGAAGTGTTTTCAAATAGGCGCCCTTCACTTTGATCGCCGCTGCAATGCAAATCGCGAGCAGGCCGATAATGATCCAGCTGAACTCCCGCGCCGGCAGAATAGGAGACAGGACCATCAGGCAGATTGCGGCCAAACCTTTGGCCCCGTTTCGAACGATACCGTCCAAAAAGCTCTTCGCCTTGTTTCTCCACTCGGGAGGAATCGGGAACATGATCAACTGGTTGACCGATGAATTGATCGTATCCCCGATGACTTTATCGCTGCCCTTGACGAGGACCGACATCGCCAATACCGGAACCAGCAGCACGCCTATGCTTCCCGTAAGCAGGACAACGGGAAAAATAAGAATCGCCATCATCACGCCGAACCGGGTCAGCAGCTTCCCCGCGACGAAAACCTGTACCGCAAGGGCGAGCAGTCCGGCCACGCCGTAGAAGCTGCCCATGAATCCGGCCAACGCTTCGCCCGTCAATTCGCCTTTCAAAATCACCTTGAATTGATAGTCGACGAACGTCAACGACAGAATCAGCGCAGCCGACATGATCGCCACATACTTCAAGTGCGGAACGGATTCGAACAAGCCTTGCTTGTCCTTTGCCTTCCGCTTCTTTGCCTTTGCATTCGCACTCGCTTGCGAACCCTTGGATGTCTCGCTGAAGACGACCGCCGGATTGCCGCTAAGCCGGACCAGGACAAATACCGCCGCCAAAGCAAGCAATTGCAGCGCCGAATAGAACCAAATCAGATTCGCCGTCCCGACCAAGGGCACGACGAGCTTGAGTCCGAATCCGCTGATGATGCCGCCCGTAATGCCGCCGCTGCCGACAAGGCCGATCGTTCGTTTGACCTTACGCTGGTCGAGCATGAAAGCGGCAAATTGCCAAAAGCATACGACCATCAAGAAATTAAACACGTCGAACGCGACATAGATGACGGGAAGCACCCAAGTCTGTTCCATGCCCACGCCGACTCTCGACATCATCCCAAGCAAGGCAATGGAGGGAATGAGACCGTAAAGCAGCCGGTCGATGCGGATTCGGTTGCCGAACCGCTGAAATAAAATGCCCGCCAAGATCAGCGCTGCGGACTGAGGCAAGTACATCTTGGACAACCATGACGAGTCAAAATGGGACAGGAATAGCGCATCTGCTGCGGTACGGCCTAAGGTGGAGGCCGCCGATACAAACAAAAGATAAAGAAAGAGCACGAATACTTTCACGTACTCTTCTTTATCTTCGGATGAACGAAAAAAAGCCGTCTCCCGTGCCTTGCCTGAAAAGATCTTCACTGTTCAACAACCCCGTTTTCACAAGCATTTTCAGGCAAGTAAAGCTGGAATCTCATACCATTCATTAAACTACATCCGTCATAAAAGGAGAAGCGAAAACTCTATAACCGACCATAAAATAATCATGGTACGCCGCGGGAATATCTAGACCCATGAGAATAATTTTAAGCCATCCCTGAAGGGATGGCTTATTCGTTCCAGAGGACCTCTGTTCGGTTCTTATTGCCGCGGAGCCATGTTGTTGTAGATTCTCGTCGCGTTAACCTTGCCCGTGCTGACGTCGTCGGTCGTGAAGCCGGACACGATGTTTCCAACCTTGAATTCCTTCTGCAGCAGTTCTTCAGAGGGCTCGCCGGCCGTCGGGCCGTCGATGCCCATCTTCGTCTCCGGCGTCACGGTGACCCACAGGTCGCCGACCTTGAAGCTCTTGCCGTCCGCGCTCACTTCGGAGATGACGCCATCGATGTTGACGGCAGCCTTGCCCATGATCGGAGGCTTCGCTGTCGCGGTAGCCGTAGGCTGAGACGAAGGGGGCGACGCCGGGAAATCCCGATTGAGAGCGATAAGGCCCACTGCGAGCACGGCGCACGCCGCGATGCCGACCGTCCACCTCGTTGCTTTTCTCTTCTTCGCCGATTCCATGTTTATCGTCTCCTTATGATTCATCAATTTTGTATAGGTTGCTTCTTGGAAATCCTCGCTGGTCTTCAAATGGGACATTGCGGACTTATAAACAGACTTCTTCATCCTCCATGCCTCCAATCTTCTCCTTGAGAAGCGCGCGCCCTCTCGCCAGCCATGTCCCCACCGTAGCCGGTTTCGCCTCAAGGATCGTCGCGATCTCTTGAATGGAATAGCCTTCGTAATAGTGCAGATGGATCGGAATCCGATATTTCTTGTCCAGGGCCAGCACAGCCTGCAGAACGTCGCTCTCTTCCTTGGGGAGGTAGCTCAGGTCTTCGGGAACCGGGTTGCGGTTGCGGCTGCGGAACCACCCGGCCTTCAGCATGTTTTTGCTTTTATTCATGGTCGTCCGGATCAGCCAAGCTTTCTCGTGTTCGCCGTTATCGAATACGGGGCGCTTCTGCAGATAGGCGAGAAAAACGTCCTGCGCCACTTCTTCTGCATCCGCCGTGTTCTTCAAATACGCGAAGGCTATCCTGATCAAGCTTTGCGAATAAAGTTCCAAGGCCCGTCGCACGGATTCATTGAGCTCAAATGAATCGTACACCTCAGCACCTCCTTTCACCTTCAATACAACCGGGAACTCGATTATTTTTCACGGGGAGCGGATATTTTTTAAATATCCTCTTCATGGCACTAGACGAGCCGAAGCGTGCAAAGGGATGCAGCCTTCGGGCAATAAAAAAATCCCGCCTCATATAGAGACGGGATCGCGCGCAGGTTCAGGTATTGGCGTTGATTAACGCAACTCAAAGTGGCTCATCAACGCGAGTGCCTCTTCGTGTTCAGGCTCAAGTTCTAATAATTTCTGTATGTACCTCAATGCATCTTCGACTAAGTCTAACTCGAAACAGCAGATGGCCAGACAATAATAGACGGTTGATACGACCTCATCTTGCTCTTCACGAACCGAAATCTCCAAATAATGTTTGGAGTGCTCGTACATGTCCATCTCAAACAGTACCAATCCGGCATCGAGCGCCAGATCATATCGTTGCTCCATGACATAGAAAGATGACCACATCAGTTCTATGCCTCTAAGCAAATCCTGCTTTTCTTCATCGTTCGATTCCGGCAACAGGTCGGAGATCCGCTTCGTGCTCTGTATGAAAAATTCCGCATCATAGTCGCCCAAACGCCAAAAACTTAATATTTGCTGCAACCCCATGGTATCTATATTGCGATCTACCCATCTTTTCAAACTAAAGAATTCGTCAGGACCAAAGCGTTCAATACAACGACGGTAAGCCAGTCTCAGGTTGGGATAATCCATTGGTTTATCCAGATGGAAAATACAGCCCACATTGATATCTTTATAATGATGCGGAGGGAATAACGCCGCCGCTCCTTTTTGCTCAAAGACAGACTTTATGGCATGGTAATTTGCTGTTAAAGAAAAACTTCCATGCAAGACCAACTGCGGGGGTTCTGCAAATTTCCAGCTATCCAGCAAGTGATCTCCTTTGTCTGCTGTGATCAAAAGGAATCCCGTCTGAGATAACAAATTCAAGCGCTCTAAACAAGCGATTCCGGCAGCAGGAAATAAAATATGCGAGTCTTCTAGGTGTTCCTGATACATGGAAATCACATTACGGTAAGGATAGGTTTCTTGTTCGTACTCAGGCGCCCGTCGATGCTCATAATGTAAAGTGAATTGATCTAACCATTCTGCCGGTTTCAGTGAATCATGATGTTCGGAATGTTCAATATAGACATCCGTTTCATAAACTTTCCCGTCGCCAATGTAAATCAAATCCTGCGGAATGCTATCGAAAAAGTAGTTGGCAACGATGATTAACGGTTGTTTTAAGTCCCCTTCACGAATCGTTGTGCCGGATACGACAAGGTTCAGCACGGAATCATGCACTGCATCGAATTGCGCAAAGTCCAGTAATCCCTCGGCAATAAACTTTTGAAACGCGGGATGTTCCTTCCAAGCCATCACATTGTTCATCGCCAAATCCGTCATGATATAGCGGAACGAAGGCAGCGATATCCCGGCATAGTCTCTCAACTGACACAGCTCGTTCAACACATGGTAAGCAAGACGTCCCGCTCCTGCCCCAAGCTCCACAATAAACACGGGCTCAGAACCAATTCCCTTGTTCACTCGATCCTGAAGAAACCCAAAGATCATTTCCGCATACGCGGCAGCGATCATGGGATTACTCGTGATGTATTGGGGAACCTGGTCATTCTTCCAGGCCTTCGTCCCCAGCTCTTCATAGTATTTTCGCTGAACTTTCCACAGTGGCGCTTCACTGAAACGATAACGTTGTTTAAGATTGTCTGTCATTTTATCTAAAAAATACTTTGTCTTCGTTATATTTGGCCTTGCCTTCATTAATGATATACGTTTCGTAAATTTCTCTGTGGACGGGATCTTCTACGATACAAACTTCGATTTTCGTCACTTCGTCTCTATGCTTTTTGATCGGGGATACGGAATCCTCAAAATGCTTTTTGATTCTCGGTCTTAGTTTTCTGGCTTTGCCGACGAACAACAATTCATCTTTCTCGTTGTAAAACATGAAAATCCCACCCAACTCTCTCGTAATCAGGTGAAATTCGGTAAAGCCGTAAATGTTGCTTTCCTGAGGATCAACCTTTTTGGTAATGGTGACATCAGGTGCAGGAACGGTGATTTGGATCACGAAGGCACACTTCCTTTGTCTGTATTCGTTGTATCTATTATGCTCGTATTCTTCTCACATACGCGATACCATTATACTCAACTTCTTCAAATAAAACTTGCCGTTATTTACGGTACGGTTCTCCATGCCTACCGGCGTGGCGTTAAATAAGATTAAACAAAGAAGGCATCATCCGGCTATCCGGATGATGCCTTCTGCTTATTCGGTCATTTGATTCCGGTGGATGCAATCCCTTCAACGATGAAACGCTGGAAGAAGAGGAACATCAAAAATACCGGAACAATGGAGAGAAACGACATGGCGAACAAGGAGCCGAGCGCGGATTCTCCCATGGCGTCCAGGAACATCCGAAGCGCCAGCGTAACCGTCAACTTGTCTTGTCCGGTCAGGTAAAGCAACTGACTGAAGAAATCGTTCCATGTCCAGATGAAGGTAAAGATGGTCGTCGTCACGATCGCGGGTACGATGAGCGGAAGAATCACTTTCGTATATATCCGCAACGGACCGCATCCGTCGACGGTCGCCGCCTGGTCGAGCTCTCTCGGCAGAGAACGGATGAACTGGATCGTCAGGAAGACGAAGAATCCTTCCGTGGCGAAAAACTTCGGAACCACGATCGGCAGAATCGTGTTCATCCAGTCCAGCTTGTTGAACATGATGTACTGGGGAATGACCAACACATGAAGCGGAATCATCATCGTCATCAGCATGACGGCAAACATCCACTTCTTGCCTTTAAACTCTAATCTTGCAAATGCGTACGCCGCCAACGAGCAAGAAACGACATTTCCGATAATCGCAAAGAACACGAGCATGAACGAATTCAGGTAATACGTCGTAAATGTCGTTTTCGAAATTCCCTTCCACCCGTTCTTATAGTGGTCCAAGGTGAATTCTTTCGGCCAGAGGCTGTGATCGGTAAAAATAAGTTGCGTCGGTTTGAGCGAACTGCTGAGCATCCACAAAACAGGGTAAAGCATTATGACGACCCCGGCGATGATCAACGCATGAATGAACACTTTTTGGTAGCGGATAACCAATGCCATTTCGTCACCTTCTAATTATCGTAATGTACCCATTTGTTCGAAGATTGGAATGCGAGCCACGTGAACACGCCGATAATGATGAACAGCACCCACGCCATCGAAGAAGCGTAACCCATTTGGAAGTTTCCGAAACCGTTCTGGTACAAGTAAAGCGTGTAAAAGAGCGTGGAGTTCACAGGTCCGCCCGTTCCTTCGCTGATGACGTAAGCAGGGGTAAATGCCTGGAACGAGCTGATCATTTGCATAATCGCATTAAAAAGCACAATCGGCGTAAGCATCGGCAGCGTGATATGCGCGAACTGCTTCCAGCGGCCGGCTCCGTCCAGGGACGATGCCTCATAGAAGTCATTCGGAATCTGCTTGAGACCGGCGAGAAAAATGATCATGGGGGAACCGAATTGCCAGACTTTGAGCAATATCAGCGCCCATACCGCATGGGAGGGAGTTCCGATCCAGCTCGGCATGTCGATTCCGAATATCCCAAGTGCCTGATTGACGATGCCATCCTCACCGAAAACCTGCCTCCACAGGATCGCGACCGCGACGCTGCCCCCGATCAGCGAGGGCATATAATATAAAGATCGGTACATGCCCAGTCCGCTGATCCCCCTATTCAAGAGCATCGCCAACGACAGCGCGAAAGCGAGCTCCAAGGGAACCGCAACGAACACGTACGTAAATGTCACTTTTAAGGATTGAAGATACTGCGGATCGTTGGTAAACATCGTGATATAGTTGCGCAAACCGATCCAGTTCGGTGTCCCGACAAAATTGTAGTTCGTGAAGGACAAGTAGAGAGAAGTGAAAATCGGAATCGCGCTGAACGCCAGCACTCCGATCATCCATGGGGCCAAAAATAAATAGGGGATGAGGCCTTCACTCCGCCTGCGAGCCAGTTTTGTGCGCATAATTCGAACCCCTTTCAAGTGAAGAGCAACCTGTCCGCAGTCCGGCTCAGGCTGCTCTTCCTCCTGCTGCCTATCTTTTCAGAATTTGTTGCGCTTGGGCGAAGAAGTCGTCTGCCGCTTGCTCGACTGTTTTATTGCCGAACGCGACCGCTTGGTTCTCCGTCAGCACAAGCTTCTGCACGGAGGTGCTTCCTGCCGGCATAGCCGGATAAGGCTTGGTCGCCGGAAGAATTTCGTCTACAAACGCATATTCGATTTTTTCCGGTTCTCCGAGGCTGGAGTGAATAACATCCTGCATTTTTTTGGAAGCTTGCGGACCATGTTCCCCCCGGAAAATGGTTGCTGCATCGCTTTCATTCACGATAAAGTTCAGCAACAGGGCGGCTTCTTTCGGGTGCTTGGAATCCGGCGAAATACCTGCGCCCGCGATAATGAGCGGAAATGCCTTTTCTGCGCCTGCTCCGAGCGGATAAGTGACGATTGCCAACTTATCCTGCGTGCTCTTCTGGTAGATTTTCAGCTGATTGGAGCTTTTACTGATCATGGCTACTTTGCCCCGCGCCAGCATGGATTGCTCCTGCGGTTTGTCTCCCTGCTCGGCCTGAATCGATGCTGGCGGCACGACGCCGGCTTTGCGCATTTTGTCCCAGAACGCGTACCAATCGACGAGATCTTGCTTTTCGAAGCCAAGGTCTTTGCCGTTGAACATGGACTTGCCTCTCTGCATCAGGAAATTGTCAAAACCTCTAAACGTACCGCCTTCGTCTTCCGAAGCCCATGCATCCTTGCCTAAGTATTTTTGCAACTGTTGCGCCGTATTGAAGTATTCGTCCCATGTCCAGTTGTTTTTGGGCAGCGTCACGCCCGCTTTTTCGAAGATGGCCGTGTTATAAATGACGCCCGTGATGTTGTGACCGAAGCTGACCATGTAAAGTTTGCCGTCCACTTTGCCGCCGTTTAAGTCTTCTTTGCTGAAATCGCTTACGTTAATTTCACCGGAAGCGACGAGCGGATCCAGATCCATTTGAATGTTGCGCGCGACGAAATCATGCAGGAAGAAGCTGCTCGTCTGCACCACGTCCGGGGTGTTGTTTCCGGCCGCCTGCGTGTTCAATTTCTCGACGAACTGGTTTTCCGTTCCGAATTCGCGCTCTACCGTAATATAAGGGTACTTCTCTTCGAATTTATCAAGCAGGGCGTTCATCATTTCATGTCGGGCTTGACCGCCCCACCAGGCCATACGTATCGTAACATTTTCATGTGCGGCAGCCTTCGATGAAGCGTTCGAAGCGCTCGGTTGGGCATTTTTATCACTGCATGCGCCAAGAATCAACAGTAAGCCAATCAACAAGGCGGATATCCCTTTTTGCATTTTCAATGAAATTCCTCCTTCATGAATGATAGCCAAATGCTGCGTTTTTTCAGGTGCAGCCGGAAGTCCGGCAATCGGTAGGATGAGGCATTCCCTCTCCCCCTTGCTTGTTTTACAACAAGCATCACCTCCCCAAATGGTGAAGCGGATCCGTCAATGATCCGTTTGTTAATTATGGGGCGCGTATTCGCCCTCCATAGCTTGCAGTTTGCGCACCCGCCTGCGGAAATCTTCATCCGTGCTGAAATCGGCATTTAAATAGCTGTCGATCAAATCGACCATCAGCCAGGGACCTATGATCTGCGCTCCCACGCACATCACGTTGACGTCATCATGCTCCACGCTTTGATGCGCGGAATGCACGTCATGGCACACGGCTGCGCGGATTCCCGGTATTTTGTTTGCCGCGATGCAAGCTCCCACGCCGGTGCCGCACACGAGGATTGCCCGTTCAGCTTTGCCGGAGAGGACGGCCTCGCAGACCGTTTTCGTAATGTCCGGAAAATCGATCGGATTCAGGTCGAACGTTCCGTAATCGGTAACTTCGTGCCCCTTGGCTTTCAATGCATCCACCACCGCGGCTTTCAAAGGAAATCCGGCGTGGTCTCCGCCAACTGCGATTTTCATTCGGGTGTCTCTCCTCTAGTGTCTGGTTTATTTAATCGATTAACTCAATCGTTATTTAATCGATTAACTCAGATGGCTCAGATAGCGTTTTGGAGAATTTATAATTGTGATTCCGCACTACTTCCTTGCCGGACAACCGCACGATTGCCTGACGATTAAAGCGGGATCCATGTACATGATGTCGTGCTTCGTTTTCCTGTCCTTGATGCTGGCTATCATGAGCTTAGCGGCTTGAACCCCCAGCTCGTAAGTGGGCTGGCGTACTGCCGTGACCGGAGGATCGACCAATTCCGCCCAATCGGGATCGTCGAATACGATCACCGCCAATTCATTGGGAATTCGGATCCCCTGTTCCCTTAAGTATCTGTATCCGCCCAGCGTCATTGAGTTGTTCGAGATAAACACCGCATCCGGCTTGTGCTCCTGCTCCATGAGCTCCATCATTTTCTCGTATCCGCTATCGATATCGAAACGGCCTTCCTTGACCAACGTCTCTTGCTCGGTAACTCCATAGTCCTCCAGCGCCCTGCGGTAGCCTGTAAGCCGGTCTTTGCCGGTACTCAGAGAGGTCGGGCCCGTAATAATGGCAATCCGTTCGTAGCCATGGCGGATGAGATGTTCCGTCGCGTTATAGGCGCCTCTCATGTTGTTGGTCAGGATTACATCGCAGTTCATGAATTGCGGGCAGCGGTTTAGGAATACGATCGGTACGCCGGTTTCCTCCAGGGAGCGAAAATAATCTCCCGTATTGCCGGCCGAAGATACGATGAGACCGTCGATTCTTTTTCCGATCAAAGCCTCCAGGCATTCGCGTTCTTTCTCCACACTGGAATCCGTGTTGCATAGCAACACGTTGTAGTCGTTTGCCGCCAGTTCCTTCTCGATTCCCCGCACGACGGAAGAGAAAAACGGGTTGGCGATATCGGAGATCAGAAGGCCTACGATGCGCGATTCCTGTTTCCTCAAGCTCTTGGCAAGCGTATTGGGCTGATAGTTCAAGTCCTGCATGACGGCAAGGACCTGCTCTTTCACTTCGCTTCGGACATATTTCTTTCCATTGATCACATTCGAAACGGTTGCAGTGGATACCCCTGCCAATTGGGCCACTTCTTTCAGAGTGGCTCTTTTCATACCGTATCCACCTTCTTTCTTAAAACGATTAACTGTAGTATAAAAGCGGTTTCAACGTCTGTCAATCAGAAAGTTCCATGATTTTAATAATTCGACTCACCGTTTCCCGATCGGGAATTGAACTTTGAGCCCCTTCCCTGCTGACGGCGATGCCCGCAACAACGGACGCGTACCGGATCGATTCGTCCAACGTTTTTCCTTGCGACAGCGCGACGGCCAATCCTCCGATGAAAGAATCCCCGGCAGCCGTCGTATCCTTGGCTTTGACCGAAATAGCCGAGTAAGATCGCACGCCGTCCCGATTGACGAGAAGACAGCCTCTGGAACCCAGCGTAACCAGCACGTTCTCCACGCCGGCCTCATGCAACTGAGTCGCCTTCGATTGCAAGTCTCCCGGTTCGGGGCACAGCAGGTTAAGCTCCGATTCATTCGGAATCAGCATGTAAAGTCCCCTAAGGACCTCCGGTCGAAGGGGCTGGGCAGGAGCGGGGTTAAGCAGCAATTTGACGTTCTTGTTCCTGCAAACTGCGGCCGCATGTTCGACCGTCTCCATCGGAATCTCCAGTTGCATCAGGCAATATTCGGCCTCTTCAAGCAATCGGACATGGCGTTCCATTTGTGCAATGTCAAATCGGCCGTTGGCGCCCGAATGAACGACGATGTTGTTTTCTCCCCGGTCGGAGACGTTGATATAAGCCGTGCCCGTTGGCTGCTCCGGATCCCATTCGATGCCTGTTGTACGGACGCCGCTGTCGGAAAGGCTATCGAGAAGGATTTTGCCATAGTCATCGTTTCCCAACCGGCCGATCATTACCGCATCGCCGCCTAGACGGCCGACGGCTACTGCCTGATTGGCTCCTTTACCTCCTCCGTAGCGGCCGATACTTCTGGCCAGAAGCGTTTCTCCCTCCCTGGGGATATGCGGAACCCGTATTACCACGTCCATGTTAATGCTGCCTGCCACTACGATTTTCGCCAAACAATCTCCTCCCCGAGTTAAATAATTCCTCATCATCTTTATCTCTTGAATCGATTAAATAGTCAAGGGTTATTTTCTCTGAAAGTATATGTTTATGCTTATCGATAGAAGCGACATTAAGCCGGTTTGGTCGGCACAACTGCACGTCTTGACGGCTCGTTCATCGCAAGAAGCCATCGATTTTGGAGTCGACGGTTTGGGCCACTTGTTTATCGACAGACCCGAGTGCACGTCCGAGTTAGTGCAATCCATAGCGGATTCAGGCGCTTTTGTTACACCGTGCTTGGTGTTGAATTCATCTATTATTGGAAATCCGGCATCGGAATTGGCGAATGATCCGCGTGTTCATTCCAAATTAAGTCCGGATTGGATCGATATTTTAAACTCAAGTTTCAATACGTTTCCACAAGGCAATATGGAGAACAGCTTTAAGAATGTGATGGATCTTCACCATGCCGGAGTTGACATTCTGGTAGGGACGGATGTCGCGCCGGTTCCCGTTCCGAATCTTGGCGGACTTGCTCATGGAGCCAGCGTCCATCATGAAATGCAATTGCTGGTGAAGGCCGGGTTCACCCCGATAGAAGCGCTTCAGTCGGCTACCGCGAAACCAGCCCGTTGCTTTGGTCTTATCGATCGAGGCCGTATTGCCGAGGGTGCGCGCGCTGACCTTATACTAGTAAACGGTGATCCGACAACCAACATCTCGGACACCTTGTCCATTAAAGCCGTATGGTTCAAAGGTGTACAGAGACTAAATTAATCTCTCTCCCCGCCCGTTACTTCAATGAAAACGGCAGCCGTTCGTGTGGCCGGCTGCCGTCGATTCATGATGGATAATGGCGGAAGGATTACTTGGTAACGTCAACATTGTCGGTTAGCGAAATAGCATACCAAATGGGAACTGGCGGGAATGCGAGGTCAATCGTCCGAGGATTGGGGATGCCGGCTTGCTCTTTCGTTGTAACCCTCACCCCATTCTTTCATCAGCAAAATAATGGGCTTTAATGTTTTTCCAAATTCGGTTAGCGAATATTCTACCTTTGGAGGCACCTGATTGTACGTTTTTCGCTCTATGATTCCTTCACGTTCAAGTTCCCGTAGTTGCAGAGTAAGAATATGATGTGTGACCTTTGGATAGATTCTGCGAAGCTCACCGAACCGCTTCGTTCCGCTCATTAAGTGATAAAGAATCACCCCTTTCCACTTTCCTCCAATGATCTCAAGCGTCGTTTCGACTGGACACTTTTTTTCAATAGCATTTTCCATCTCATTATCCCTCTGCATAGTATTATTTTTGTTACTTGGTATTATTAATTTGCGTACTTTAAGTATATTACTAACTTAAATATACTGAAATGGCCGAAGGCAGCCAATATGTGAAGGGAATGATTGAAATGGGGAAAGCGGAAGAAATAAAGAGATTTGAGGGCCGGACAGCGATTGTCACCGGAGGCGGCACCGGGATGGGCCGTGCTGCTGCACTAAGGCTCGGCCGGGAAGGCGCCAATGTCGTCATAGCGGGTCGACGCATGAAAGAGCTTCAAGAAGTATCTGATGAAATTGTCTCTCTCGGAGGCAGGGCACTCGCCGTTCCGACCGACGTTGCCGATCCTCGTCAGGTCGCAGCGCTTATAAACAGGACGCTGGATGTGTTCGGAAGTCTGGATATGGCTTGGAACAACGCCGGCGTTCTCGGAACTTTCTCGCCTATTCACGAACTATCGTTTGACGATTTTGATACACTGATGTCGATCAATCTACGGGGCGTATTCGCCTGTCTAAAATACGAAATCGCAGCCATGCTCGAACGTGGTATCCGAGGCTCGATCGTTAACACTTCTTCGTGGACGGCGCATGGGGCGATGCCGGGAACTTCAGGCTACGCGGCCTCCAAGGGAGCACTCGACGCAATGATGCGAACCGTGGCGTTGGAGGTGGGTCCCAGCAACATTCGAGTGAACAACGTCAGCCCCGGAATGATTGCAACCCCGATGTCGCAGGAGGTTCTAAGCGACGAAACTACGGCGCATCCGTTCGTAAAGCATACTCCCTTACAACGGGTTGGGCAATCTGAAGATGTGGCGGATGCCGTACTCTGGCTTCTTTCCGACGACGCTCGTTTTATAACCGGTCAGAGCATACTCGTCGATGGCGGTTACACGATCGGCGGATTGCGCCCGTGACTGAATGATCTAGCGGAACCCTTTTTTTAAAATCACCGCTTCTATGACGAGCAAATTAGGAATCCAACATAACCATGCTACTACCCGATACCCCGCCTCGAAATCACCAAAAATAAGAGCCAGCGGAGCTAACCAGAGGCGAAGCGTTACTGCGGCAAAAGTAAGCGAATAACTGCGAAGCATCCACGCTTTATGAGCTTGTATGTCTTTGACCATAATTTTTCTCGTCGCCGTAAGTGTCGTCGCCACCCATAATGCATCCAACAACATGAAGCCAAGCCCAGCAATCCAGCCCCCTGTAGCAAAAAGGGATAAATACACACTCACGATCCCGCTTATTGTAATCAAAATAACGTATACATACCCTAAAAGTTTATGCCGACGTTTCCTTGTGTTCGTCGGCTTCATGAAAATTTGAAAAGGTCCAATGATCAAGGCAAGTATGGCGGTGACGATATGTATGTACAACACATAGACCCATGGCGTGAGTTCGAAATTCGGCTTTTGCAATTTGAAAGCGACGAGTCCCGCACTGCTGGCTTTAAGCAGGCCATACTGAACCATTGCATATCCTGCAATCGAAAACGCAAAAACAAAAATGAGTGCCCGAATGATCTTTTTTCCCATTTCAATATCCACTCTCCTCTAATTTAATTGACTGCCGTTCAATTAAAGATTAAAAAAATTACGTCAGTCCACGGAGTAATAATTGCACGTGTACGTCGGCCAGCATGGCAATGTCTTCATACGTTTGCGGGCTATGAATATAAAAGCTGACAAAACCATGCAGGGACAGAAACAGGACCCAGATCAATTGGACATCTTTCGCCCGGTCTGCGTTGATCATTTGCAGCGATTCCTTCACCGCGTTAGAAAATTTCTCATAGCTGGCCGTATTTGCTTGTGACGTGTAGCATTCAAGCCCTGGTTCCCGAATCAAAAACATGAGTTCAAATGACCGTTTGTTCTCCAGACCGAATCGGATAAAAGAGAGAAAAATCAGCTCAAGCCGCTCGCGTCCCGGGTTTGGCGAAGTGCTTACCACTTCTTCGAGCAGATTGTCCAGTCTGTGAAAATCTTCTGCCGTCATGGCACTAAACAAATCAGCCTTCTCGCGGAAATGGTAATAAAGCGAACCTGGAGAATACCCCAGCTGCTTTGCAATGCTGCGCATGGATACATCGCGATAACCGTGCTCCACGAATTGCTGCCTTGCCGCATCAAGAATTCTTTGTCTGCTCAGCTCATGCTCAACGGCTTTTCTAGGTGACAAGTGAAAGACCTCTCTTTATTTGAACGATGTTTAATAAACCTTAGCATACACCTTATTTCTCTGTCAATGACGTCGGATATTAAAGTAAAGAAAGGAGTGCCTCGGCACTCCTTTTGAGCTCTTATAAGTGTGATTCTATAGATGTCTTAACTTCTCCGGATTTGCGACCGTATAAATCGCTTCGATCTTATGATCCCGATAAGCAAAAGAATAAACATATTGAAGCCCTTCATCCAAACGAAGGCGGATTCCGGGGAGCCCATTCACCATGAGGAACGAGTAAGTAAATTTACCCGCATGCCTGTTGATCATATTTTGATGAAGCTTCAGCACCTGCTCAAACCCGACAACAGGCACTTGAGCCGCGCTTACTTTGCCTCCGCCGTCCGTGTAGAGCACGACATTCTCGCTAACCAGTTCAAGAAGCTTCGCCGTATTTCCTTGCAACAGCGAATGGACAAACTCTTTAATCTTCTCCTCAGCAATGGAAACCGCCGGTTGTTGGTCAGGGTTGAAATGGATGCTCTTTTTGGCGCGGTGGAATATTTGCCGGCAATTCGCGCTGCTTTTCCCGACGATATCGGCAATCTCATCAAATGAATAATGAAAAATCTCCCGAAGAAGAAAAACCGCCCTTTCCGTTGCACTCAATTGCTGAAGAAGCAGAAGATAAGCCGTGGAAATCGACTCCGACCTCAAATACCGATTGGATGGATCGTCGTCCGAAGCCCCTTTTTCAATCAAGGGCTCCGGAAGCCATGGACCGACATACATTTCCCGTTTTTTGGCCGACGAGCGCAGAAGATCAAGACAACGGTTCGTTACGATTTTGTACAGGAATGCCCTTTCGTTTCGGATCGTCCCGATGTCGGACAATCCGTTATAGCTCATGAAAGCATCTTGTACGATATCTTCCGCATCCATGACGCTGCCGAGCATTCGATAAGCCAGCGAAAACAGCTCCGTTTTATAAAGTTTATATAACTCCTCTATGCTCATAAGGGGCGTTCCTCTCCTTACCCTCAAGGGAGAGCATGTGTTGTACGGCTCTTTTGGCACTTGCGGTTGCGGCATCGACCAATACTTCACCGTGCGACGCCCATTCTCCTGCTACGTATAACCCTTGTATTTCCGGGACAGCGGGTCCGGGATTCTCATGGCGTTTCATATGCATAAAGTCGTGACAAACCGTCATTTTCGGAAGGTATTGCTTGGCAACCACTTCCTCCCGCCATCCCGGCTGCATCAAGTCCAGCACGCCTTCCAGTTCTTGCAGATCTTTATCCGGATCCGGATCTTTCCCTTGGTACTTAATGAGCGATATAACTTGCGCACCATCGTCGCTTAGGTAGGCCGCACGCGAATAATTGCTAAAAAGCACGGTCTGATCAATTCCGTAAGCAAATTGGCGGTTAGGCTTGGGAAGCCGTTTCAAGGCCACATCCAGGCAAGCCGCGGTAACCTCAATCGCTTGTTCTTTCCAAGTACGAAGGGCGGTTTTTTCTGCGAAAGGCACCAACTCGTATGCGATAGCAGGCGACGTGGCCAGGATAACATGGTGCGTATCGAGTTTCGTTCCGTCTTCGAAGAGAACCTGCCGCACGATCCCGCCACGGGTATCGATGGACGAGACTTTGGTATTCGTTACGAACCGTACTCCCAGGTCGGATGCCTTTTTCCGCAATTCCTCGATCAATTCGCCCCAGCCGCGATCCAGGTACAACGCGCCTTTAAGGGCATTCTGAAGCTGCTTCAATACAGGACCCGCGGCAGGCAAATCCGGCCCGACCACATAACTGGCGGCACGAAGCAACGAATAAAAGATATTGCGCACCATGGGATCTCGCAAATTCCCTTCGACCCATTCGCGGATACTGATCCGGTCAAATTGACGAGTATCCGCTTTGGAAACTTTCATCAGACAGGAAGCGAACTCCATCTTTCCTTTCCAAGACAACAGTGGGGTCGTGAACAAGGACTTCATATCCGAAGGCAAGGCGTTCAATTTCCCTTTCCAAACGCCATACGCGAACGCCGAAGGGCGCTTTCCTTGCAAGGTCAGCCCCATTTCCCGGAAAGTCGCGTACGCATCTCCCTTATACAAGGAATGCGCGCCAAGATTGAAGTACGCTCCTTTTTTCTTATTCGAAATGGCTCGGCCGCCTAAGCGATTCTGTTTTTCAATGACCACCGTTTGTTTCCCGGCCATGGCTGCGTAAATGGCAGCGGTTAAACCCGCAATCCCTCCACCGACCACGACCACATCCACCTTTTGCATCGCTCATCATCCCTTTTCGTATTTTGCCTGTATGACGGGCAAGGGATGTGAAGTGTGACAGGTGAGCAAATAAAATTTTAGGACCTTGGTCAGAAAGCAGTATGTAAACGCCGCGTACAACCCGCTCGACCCGTCCCCGATGACTTTCTGTTATCATTCTCAAAAAGAAAAGGAACCCGATCCGTATGGACCAAAGGTTCCTTCTAGCGCGTTGATCACTGATTTCTATTTAAATCAGACCCGATTTTTGCAACAGTTTCTGAATCATCGTTGCAACCTCTGCCCTGGTCATGAAGTCCGTCGGTACAAGTTTAGCATCGCTTCGTCCAGATACAATGCCCGCCTGCACGCTGTCCGCAACGCTGCTTTGCGCCCATGGAGATACTTCTGCCGCATCTCCAAACGGACGAAGCACCGCAACTGCCGATGGAACGGAAAGCTTGTCTTTCAGTCCGGTGACCTTCATCGCTTTGGAGAGCACCACCATCGCCTGTTCGCGCGTAATGTTGTCATTCGGCCGGAACGTTCCGTCCTCGAAGCCCGCGATCAGCTTGTACGCATAAGCCGTGTTGACCGCGCCGCTGTACCAGTCCGTTGCCTTCACATCCGAGAATGGCGGTGCTCCATTGTCCAGTTTGAGCCCCAAACCGCGAACGATGATAGCCGCGAATTCGGCGCGCGTAATATCCCGGTCAGGACTGAACTGGCCGCCCCCGGTGCCCTCAATAACCATGCGCGAGCCCATGTCGTTAACGGCACCTTTCGCCCAATGGTTCGCAACGTCGCTAAATGCAAGCGGATGCCAGACGACGGAATAGGTGCTATTAGTCAAACTGTTGATGGTTGCGTAATACTTGCCATCGATCACAACGATCTTCGTCGGAACGTGGCGAACGGATCCATCCGGCTCTACGACGATGCCCGTCGTGATTTTGTTCGGATCAACGCCATCCGGGATCGCGATCGTTCTATGCACATAGGCGTTGAATGCGGATACTTCGACAGTCTTCTCTCCGTATATGGCTTTAACCGTGAATTCTACCGACGGAACGACAAGCGTGAACGTGCCCTTCTCTGCAGCATCCTCTACGACTTTCACCTTATCCGCTGTCGGCGCCGCAATCTCGATTTGCACCTTAATGTCCTGCAAGGAAACCGACTTGCCGATCTTGTCGGATACAGCGTCGATATTGATCTGCTGCGCGGGCAGCGTGTACGCCGCTTTATCCGTTTTAATCTCTACAACCGCCTGCTTGCCTTCCATGTTCTTCACCATTTGGCCATTCAGTTCGCCGATGAAGACATCGGACTTGGCGGCAACCGGAATCGTGATCACAGCGCCTTTTTCTTCCGCCGCGAGCTTGTCGTCCAGTTTCTTCTGATCGACGACAATCGTAGTTACCGTTTGGCCGTTTCGCTTGCTTGTTGCGGCCGTTCCCGCATTTTCTACTTTCCCGTTAACAAGTACGTCTACATTATTGGTTATCTCCGGTGTCGTAGAAGTAGCGGAACCGGACGAGGTGCTAGTCGTATCGGAGACTGTGATCGAAAGCGTCTGATCGGCTCCACCGCTGAAGCTAAACGTCAATGTCGTCGTACCGATCGACTGTCGGGCAAGATATTCTTTCTTGATCGTTACCGTGCTCCCCGATACCGTGTAATCCGTGTCTAAAGTCAGGGCGGTTCCGCCGTTTACGATGCCGCTCAGCGTATTGCCGTTCAGCGTCACCGTTGTCGTAACATCCACCTGATTCGCAGCATTTTTGTCGAAGTTGGCTGTCACCGGATTGATCGCACTGTTTTGCGGCGTCGTATCGGAGACTGTGATCGAAAGCGTCTGATCGGCTCCGCCGCTGAAGCTAAACGTCAATGTCGTCGTACCGATCGACTGTCGGGCGAGGTATTCTTTCTTGATCGTTACCGTGCTCCCCGATACCGTGTAATCGGTGTCTAAAGTCAGAGTGGTTCCACCGTTTGCGATGCCGCTCAGCGTATTGCCGTTCAGCGTTACCGTTGTCGTTACATCCGCCTGATTCGCCGTATTCTTATCAAAGCTGCCTGTCCCCGGATTGATTGTTGCGTTCACAACCTGCGGAACCCGTTTATATACACCGATTGTCCCGACCGCGACCGCCGTATTTTCCGCTTCGATCACGTCCATAAAATCGGAAGTTGCATCCGAGATCGACTCATCCGTCCAATTGTTCGTATCCGCTGATGTTATGATCTTACCCCCAGTCCCTACAATAATATAGGTACCGCCGTCCGTATTCGCGTAAACCAATTTTTTAATGAAGAAGTTGTTGTTGAAATCTTGGATCGTTTGATTCGAGATATTATTGAGGTCGCTCGCAGAAAAACGGTATACACTAGTAAAACTTGCGCCAATAACGTTATTCCCGTTGCTTGCGACCGTTGACAATCCCGGTCCTCCGTTCACGGCTTGCAACATCGTTGTAGTCCAACTCGCACCGTTTGTCGAGGTTGATATCGAATCATTCCCCCCCATCTCAGGCATCGTTTTATTTTTTTCTTTGTAGCCCACCGCAACAAAATAACCGTTGATAAATTTAACTTCGGACAACCGATCCACGATACGAACTGGAGGTGTCCAATTAACACCGTTGGTGGAGGTTGTAATTTCTCCAAAATAACTGGATGCGACATATGTGTTGTTCCCATAAACGACGGAGGTGATCGAAAATTGAGGGGGCTGCGAAACCGTTCTCGCATCCCAGTTCGTCCCGTTATTCGAGAACAAGAAGGTTGCACCGGTTTGGGTGATGGGGTCCGAATAGTTCGTCCCTACGACAAATGTACCGTTAATAAACTTCACCACGTTAAAGGGCTTGGTCAAGTTTGCAATGTTTTGTTCTGTCCAATTGACCAGATCTGTCGACGTGACCAGTTTTGGATTACTGCCAGAAGTGATGGCCACATAGATGCCATTTCCGTATGCGATGCTGGAAAGACTTTGTGAGCTTACCTTATTCCACTTCTGAATTGGCCCTTGGCCAGCCCACACGGTCTCCGGCCGCCCCATAATAACTGCGCTGAACAATAGCATGAAAGCCAGTAATAGTGACAATTGTTTTCTTATATCAAGTTGCAATTTTTCCACCTCATTATATTATTTGGACATATAAACGGCTATCAGGAGTGTTGGATTATTCCTTCTTCCCTTAACTGTGCAAGTTCTTCGGACCCGTACATTGCCGTTCATGCTGTCTATCCTCCCTATTTTCAGATATCTTTCTTGTTTTTTCGATAAGAATGATATCAACTTAAGATAAACAAAGAATAAACAAATGGAGGAAATTCCCACTTTCCGCTTTACACCTGGACCAGCCGGGAGCTGGATTGGTTCGGATCGTATCGTATGTATTCCACAATTGCGGGCATAGAGTAAAATGATAGTGGCAACTAGCGTTGGGAGCATGTTCCCATATTTACCGCCCTTCTTTGAATTTTTTCGACAAAAATATGCTGTTTACGACATAATAGCTCATGCAATGTTGCAAAATTGTTGCAAAAAGAAAAGGAACCCGATCCTCATAGATCACAGGTTCCTTTTATCGCATTTATTCCACTACTGTCATTCAATCGGTCAATTTATGAAACATATCAGTAAGCGCATCTCCCGGCTCCGTACCCAACTCCGTTCTCAACAGCTTAGCATACGCTTCATAATATGCAGCCGCCCGTTTCCGGCCCTCAAGCTGATGACGGAGTTTCAACGCCGCTGCCCGAAGGGAATCGTTATAAGGATCGTGGTCAACTAACATTTCCGCCAAACGCAGCGCTTTGAGGGGTTCAGTCCTCACACGCTCGTAATACGAAAACAGCTTGCCTCCAAGATAAAGGAAATACTGACGATACCGGTTCCGGTAAGGCTCGCACCATTCGCCGCTGAACTCTTTCAGAAACGGATGATTGCAACGATAGACGAGTTGTTCGACTTGATTCAGATTATCCGGGCCGATCTCGACGGAATCCAGCGCGAAGCTCTCCAATGGATCGGCGTCTACAACGATCGCATCGCCGGACATGGTCAGCCGATACCCGTTTCTGACGGAGGTGAGCGACATGCCTGCGTGGAGATCCCTCAACGTTTTGTTGACCCTGCTAACGGTGCTTCGCAGGTTGATGTCCGCTTTTTCCGTATTTTTCTCGTTCCAGAGCGCCTCGAACAACTGCCATTTGCTTACTTCCTTATCCTCTTGTTGCAGGAGCATATAAGCGAAAAGCTCCGCGCATTTGGACGTCACCCAGCGAACCGGTTCCGGATCATCGCCGATATAAACGGAAAACTTGCCGAAAAGCGAGGCCGACAACTGCCGGTTTCCGATCATTCCTGCAGCCCCCATGCGCTCTTTTCGCCGCTTCCTGATCCGCTCCAGCGAGCGGTTCAAATCTTCTTCCATGATCGGTTTCAGCAAATAATCGAGCGCGTTCACCCGAAAAGCATCGATGGCATATTGGTTGTAGGCGGTAATAAAGACGACTTCCGAATCGAGGTTGTCCGAATATACTTTCTCCGCGATATCCAGACCGCTCATCTCCGGCATCTCGATATCAAGGAACAGCACATCAGGCCGCAACGCCTTCGTCATCTCCAAAGCTTCGTAAGGATTCGTGCAGCAGCCCACAACTTCGACCCCCGCGTCAGCAAGAAGTCTGTCAATATGCTCTGCAATCAATCGTTCGTCGTCTACGACTATGGCTCTCACTTTCACGATTCACCTGCCTAGTCGGTCTGGTTGCTTACGAGAAGGAATCAGGATCGTCACTTTCGTGCCCTTCCCTTGAACGCTCTCGATTTGAAGGCCTTGTCCGTATTCGTTCATGAGCCGTTTATGCACGTTGATAAGACCAATTCCCCCGTCGCCCGATCGATCCGGAGACAGGATCGTTGCCAATTGTTCCGCGGACATGCCGACTCCATCGTCTTGAACCACAATTCGCAATCCCTGCTGCTCTGCAATCGCTTGAATGAGGACCGTACCTCCCGATATGCGCTTCATCAAACCATGGCGGATCGCATTTTCGACGAGCGGCTGAATGATCAGCGCGGGAATCAGAGTCTCCCTGGAAGCGTCCGTGTCCCAATCCACTTTCAATCGTTCGCCGAAACGCGCCTTCTCCAGCTCGACATAAGATTTCACCAGGGAAAGCTCCCGATTCAGACTGACTTTGGCATGATAGGGGTCAAGATCGAAGCTGAGCCGCAAATAATTGCTGAATTCGCCCAGCAGCTTGCCCGCCCGCGCTCCATCGCTGTAACACAATGATATAATGCCGCTTAAAGCGTTATAAATAAAATGCGGTTTGATCTGCGATTGCAAGAAAAGGGTTTCCACTTGAACGGCATGCTGAACCGCTTCCTTGAGCTGAAGCAACGTCTTCACCCGCGCCATTAATTCTCTGCCGTCGAACGGCTTCACCAGAAAATCGTTGGCGCCTGCCTCAAAACCCATCGCGATATCGGCTGGCGAGTTGCGCACCGTCAAGAGAAGAACCGGCAGCTTGTAGATCGGGTGTTCGTCCCGAATGCGCCTGCACACTTCATACCCTGACATCTCAGGCATCATCACATCGAGCAGGACAAGCGATAAGTCGCTGTGATGCTGCTGGATCAGCCTGAGCGCGTCCGCTCCGTTGTAGGCCACGAGAACTTGATAGCGGCTTGGTGCAAGCAGCTCCTGCAGCACCTTAATGTTGGAGGCATCGTCATCAACGAGCAGAATCTTCACCTCGCCAGACCGCTCCGCCGCATGAGGCGACGTCTCTTCTGTCGTCGGCGCGCTTGCCCCGGGCAGCAGCTGCGGTTCCAGACCGACAGCGGCTTCAGCTTGGTAGGGATCCCGTTCCCTTTGCGCAGCCGTTGCCTCCGGCAGCCGCAACTCGAAAATCGATCCCTGCTCCGGCTCCGACCAAAGCAGTGCCAGATCACCGCCCATTTGCACTGCAAGCGCCTTTGATATTTTCAAACCCAGACCGGAAGATTGATTCGCCAAAGCTGTCGGTTCCGTGCCACCGCCCGTAAGTTCGCCTGTAAAAAGCTGCCGTCGCCGCTCTTCGCTCATCCCGGCGCCGGTATCCGCAAACGTCAGGTGAAGCCAGCCTTCACGCGATTCCGCGGCCACCACCACGCTTCCCCGTTCCGTAAATTTCAGCGCATTGCCGACCAGGTTCACGAGTATTTGCTTCAGGCGGTTTTCGTCTGTATACAGATAAGAGGTTCCCGGCCGAACTAGATTGACTAGCCGCACTTGTTCGTTCCTGCGCAAATATTGCAGCGCTTCGAGCGTAGCCTGCACCGTGCCGCTGACATCGAAAAGCTGATTCTGGAATGTCAAGCTTCGGCGCTGCAAACTCTGAAAATCGATAATATCGTTAACCAGCGTGGACAGGCGGGTCGCCTGGGCAATGATGAAATCCAGATTCTCACGCTGCCGCTGCGCTAACTCTGCGCCGTTCTGGTCGATGACCACCTGCGCCAAATTGATGATGCCGTGCAGTGGCGTCTTGAATTCGTGGGACGTGTGGAGGAGAAATTCGTCTTTTTGGCGATCGTACACGATCAGTTGCTCTGCCAATCGCTCACTCCGCATGAACGCCTCACGAACCCGATCCGACATGAGGAACGATTGCGATAGAACGAGAAGCAACGGCGTTACGATCATATAATACGGGTTGTCCAACGCCAACTGATAGCGTGTTTCGGCATAAACCCAACTAAGGATAAGGAAAAATGCACCCAACAAAATATAGTAAACTTGAACCCCGCGACCCCGATGACGGAAAATCCAGTAAAGAATGAAAATGAACACGGTGATTTGCAGGACGATCCCCGACCATAGAATATTGATCAAATATTCGTTCGGAATCGCGATCAATAAGGCCAGATAGGCATAAGAAATCCGGAGCAGCCACTTAAATCCCAATCTTTCTCTGTGGTCCAGGTACAGGTAGACATAAAGGGCAAAAGAAAAGATCGAAAAGTAGGGCAGAATGAAAAGCATTTTCTGCAACAATAGGAAGGAAATCGTCGGGTACAAGGTCGCCATGACGATTTCGTTGTCGATGCCGAAAAACAACCCTAATGACAAGCAGAACAAACTGAAAAATGCGAGATAAGGCTCCTTCCGCCATTGCTTGAACATCCCCGCGAAATAAACCCCGAATACAAGCATCGTGGTAATGACAATCATATCCGCCAGCCTCGCATTGTCTCGTCTGGCCAATACGTCTGCCGTTAAACCAAATTCCGGCGCTTGGACCAATCCGCCTTCCAGATAGCGGTAGCTGGCGATCTGGATGATGACGTCAATGGTGTCGGTATCCGCTTTAATCGTACCGAAAAACGGCAGGTTGCTAGGTACGAATCGATCCGCTGACAAATCCGGTTTTCCGGTGCCGCCAAGGTCCGATCCCCCCATAAATACGTGGCTGGACATGCGAATCTTTTTGCCTCTAAGGCTATAGAAATCCGGGTTGCCGACCTTTATGCGTAGACGATACGTACCCGCACCGTACCCGCTGCCGGAGGAAACGGAACCCTTCCAGCCTCCAGGAACGCGAACGATTCGGCGCTCCGCTCTCAGCAACTCTCCATCGGTTTGGAAATCTTGCGGAGTCAGCAGTTTGTTCTCATAAAACTCCCATTCTCCCCGCAACGGAATAATCCCTTGCTTCGCAAAATTCCATTGTCTTGCGTCTAATACCCCTCCTCGCGCTTCCGGGTGCCGCAAAGCAGGATTTAGCCATTCATGGATGAATAGCGATGTAACGACGGTAAATACACCGATCATGATGATCAGTACCGTCAATTGCTTTCTCATCGTACCCGTTTCCTGTCCCATTTTCATATTCGCACCAAGGATCTACCGTTATTATTTGAACGTCACATCGTTAATTTCTCTTTGATTCGACATATTCCTTCATAATACGCGAAATGAAAACAGAAGCAAAAAAACCGGAGCCTGCCGCTAAAGCGGTGGTTTCCGGTTTCTTTAAAATATCATTCATCTTCACGCATAATGCGGCGCCAGCCCTCCGACGATATCCTGCCCCGAAAGCCCGAGCACTGAGAAGTCCGTACAATCGCAGGACAACCAAGTGACGTCCGCTTTTGGTATCCACATCGCCGCGTTCCATACATCCACTCCTCCAACACATGTGAATAGGCCCGTATCGTCCAGAACAGAATTGGCAATGCCGGCCCCTACGGGGATCGAGAAGACGCGTAGTCGTTTCCTATTGTCTCCCTGGAATTCCGTGTCGTTCACTTCAACCAACGAAAACTCTACCACTCCTCGGACTTCAATTTCTCCATCACGAACAATGACGTCGATTCGCTGATAGGCGTGCTTCTTCGCTGCGGACGTAGACCGTCAATGCCTGCCTCTAAACCGTTTAATCGCATCCTCAGTCACCGGCTCGAAGAGGTTAAGCAGGTTGCCGTCGGGATCGCGGAACAGCATAGAACGGTTCCCCCACGGCATCGTGGTCGGTTCCATTACCCAATTATCGACATATGGCTTCAAGCGCATATATTCGGCCTCGACATCGTCGACGCGGAACTCAATAATGACAGTGCGATTGTTGGCCCCCACTACGGAACCGGCGCCGAATAGCTGCGCCGTCTGGGAGTGGCCGATTGCAAGGGTACATGACGGCGCAACGAGTTCGGCAAATACGGGCGCGGGTCGCTCCGCCGAAACCCCCATGACTTTCTCATAAAACTCGACGAGACGATCCACGTCGTCAGTAATGATGCGTACAGAAGCTAATTTCACAAGATATCATCCTTCCTAGTCACGTTTACATGTCCGATTATATAAGAACGCTACTGACAACGTTATGTCAGTAGCGTTCTAGAATTTTTCGGGCTTCCTCACGAATCCGATTTCGGAATGATTCGGGTTCCAACACGATCACATCCGCTCCCCAGCCAAGCACCCATTGCTGCAATTCTTCCAGCTGACGAACGCGTAAAACCACATCCAATCCTTCTTCATGCTCTTTCATATCCTCAATGTAATGATAGTTCGATTCCTTCACCTTTTCCGCGATGTCTTGGTTTAAACCGAAGGCAGACTCGCAAGTGGCGATCATCCAAGGGGCTATAGTCCCTTAAGTCAAAATGCGCCGGGAGTTCGAATCGTTCTTCCAGTTCGATAAGTTCAACCATTCGGGACAAACGGAAATGGCGGATGTCCTGGCGTAGATCACACCGGGCCACAAGCATCCAAGATCCTTCAACGAGTACGAGGCCATAGGGAGCGGCGGTACGTTCACTTTGACGGCTTCCCGTGGAATCCGCCATTTTTTTCGAATAATGAAATCTGATCTTACGCCCATCTAATATCGCTCGGCGGATTTTATTTAGATTTTCCCTTTCGATAGACAGAGCTGCCGGTTTGCCTGGAGCGAGCAAACGCAGCGACTTGCGTATACGGGAGGTCTCACTGCGGACACTTTCTGATAGAGTGACCTCGATTTTCCTCCTAGCAACATGAGCCCTATTACGATAATCATCATCAAATCGTTGCTCGATAAAGTCCGTTCCTATAAGCAAGGTCACGGCTTCCTCTATTGTGAAACTGATCGGCGGCAGAAAATATCCCTCCATTAAAGAATACCCTGTGCCTGTAGTGCCTGTAATCGGTACGCCCGCTTCACTGCGCGCCTGAATGTCGCGATAGATGGTCCTCACGCTGGTTTCAAATAGTACCGCCAAATCTTCGGCACGCACCACTTGCCTGCCTTGCAGCTCCAGCACGATGGCCAACAAACGATCTGCTTTGTTCATTGACTGCCCCCTTGAAAACGTCATAAAGTCGCTAACAGGACACTCCCATGTTAAGGATGATCATCCGTTTGTACTAAGCGCCAACAAGCGTTTTAGATTGTCATCAATAAATTCATTATCGGCACTGTTAATTCCGCGACCGGCAGGCCCCAGATCGACTCGATAGGATGAGATCTGTGCTCCCTGGCATGACGCAAGCAAGCGCTGTAAATAAAAGCAGAAGCCGAAGTTAAACGGGGCGAACTTGTTGCCCTTCCATGGCAAATTCCGGCCTTGCACGTGTTTACGCAGATGTTATGGCATAAGGACAAGTGGCTTTCACCAATCATGTTATCTTACATGGAAGCAGCAAGGGGGGTTCTCCTGCGAAACAAGAGCATTGAAGGAACACCGAATAACCCCGTCTTGGATGTAACGGAGCTTATCAGTTCATAGACTCTGCCGAAATCGTCTCGCACCCATTGAATAACGCGAATTTTTGAAAACAACCGTTCAATGCTGTTCGCAATTCCTTTGTTTGCTTCACTTCGTTCTCGTACCAGATGTTTTTAACAACGAGCGTTCCTGCTTTGCGCTCCACGATGATCTCGGCTCGTCCAATGAAGCGCTCTCCATATAATAGAGGCAGCACATAATAGCCGAATTTTCGTTTGGTTGCAGGCGTGTAAATCTCCCAGGTGTAATCGAAACCGAACAAGTCGTTGATCAGTTTTCTGTCCCATATCAAATTATCTAGAGGAGCAATAAGCTCGCAACGCCATTTCAGCTTCTGATTTTGCAGAACGGCTTCCATAAGCGGCAAATCCTCCGCGAGGCAGTACAGCGTATCTTTTATTCGTTCCACGGCAACAGCAATAATGCGAGCTTCTTGTAGTAGCTGGCGAAAAACCTCGTTACGCTGTGCTGCTTTCAACCCCCATATATTCAGCCATGCATCTGACGCACGATTCCATAAGAGACCAACGGAGCCGATTCGGCGCAGTACCCGCCACTTATGATGCTCAAGCTCATCCTTCAGCGGCTCTGATGCATTCAGCAGATTGGGCCGTATGTACTTCTTGGCGATATCGTAGTATTTACGCGTTCCTTTTTTATGATGGATAATCAACTCGCCTGTCGAATACATCTGTTCCAGCGCTGATCGAGATGAATTGTTTCCACCGCTCCAGTGGATGGCCGATTGCCAAGAAAATTCTCCATCCAATTTTAAATCATCCGAACTTACGACTCCGTGATTTTGGATATGAGCCCGTACTTGCGCTGTCAACGCTTCCAATTCGGGATAGCGTTCGGCATGTTTTCGGGCGGCTTGCCTGTATCGATCGAAATACGGCCAGTCCTCGACAGTGATAATGGCCAGGTTCTTGTCGGGATAATCGACAAGGCTTCTATCCTCATACAGCAACTCGGCGAGCATTCCCTTGGTAAATCCCTTGATTCGCGACTGCAGCACCAATTCGGCGTTTTTCCCGCAAACATCAATAGGGTCGTATTGAATGCAGCCGACCTGCCGAGCAAAGTCCAATACGCCCTGCTTCTCACTAAATTTATATTCGCCCAAAAGTCCATGCTTCAACAACAGGAATTGCCGTGCCTGGCGGTTTGTTATTCGGATCATGTTCTCACCTGCTTCAATCCATTTTCATGAACCCCATGGACTCCAACTCCCGATAAACTTCCTCTGCGGCACAGTCGGGGTTTAGCTTTTGAATCTTCTCAATCGTAATAGGGACACCTTCGCCTTCATGCTCCAGAAGAGACAATAATTCGCTTGGAACGTTATCATAGATGCCCGGCCATACTCTATGTTCGTCTTGTGCATACGGGCTTAATGGGGATTCATGATCGAAACCCTTCATGATGGAACCTTCAACGGAAAACAATAGGATAAGATGATCCCCTCCCCCCGATGAATGATGCCATCCCGTTCAAGCTCTCTTAAATGCAAGGTGAGCATTAACTTTATGAGATGGTTTGCAGAAGATGAACGATCTTCCCCTCCATATTGGAGTCGTCTGTCATCTTCAGGTATTCAGGTTTTAGCAATTGATACTTCTTCATGTGGTAGAAATCCATTATGGCTTGTTTCAAGGTGATATCATACTGAATCGAAAATGATGGCTCGATAAAGCGCCGAAGCACAGCGTCGTCTTGAACCATAAACAACACGGCATTCAATCTGTTGAAAATCTGTTGCTCCATACCGGATTCAAAAAAAGTTTGTAAGCTTTTGTTCCGATTTTGCAGGGCAACTGACAGATTTTCAAAATGATGCGGATAAAATTCCTTCAGATCCTGCAAGAACAGATCAGAGATAAACATGGCACACATCAATGATTGTAAGAACGTGATTTGAAACCGCTCCAAAAAGGAGACGGAATCATCTTTGACCGTGGCGTCAGCTTTCTTCGAGTACTCAATGTAATACTCTACGACTTGTTCGATGATGTCATCTTTGGAGGCAAAATACTTATACAGCGTCACTTTGCTGATATCCATGTATTTTGCGAGATCGTCGACTTTCAGTTGGCTGAATTTTGTTCTTCTTATAACGGTTTTTATTTTTTCTATATAGGTCTCCACACTCACGGCTTTTCTCACGAATAAGCGCCTCCCTTTGTTGCTTAACAAATGCATTATAACAAATTTGCTGATTTTTATTTACATCAATAATCAAACGAATTAAATTTACTAATTTAATTAAATTAGTTCATTTTGTTAAGTGATTGTTGTATAATCGTCCTGTACCTAATCATCCGATTGCGGATTACACAAAGGGAGGACGATTCAAATGGAACCAACCAGTACGGGCAAATTCTCCGGCAAGAAAGTCGTGATCACGGGAGGCAGCAGTGGAATCGGCCTCGCGACAGCGAAGTTGCTAGTGGATGAAGGAGCATACGTTCTGATTACCGGACGTACTCAAGCGACGCTTGACGCGGCTCGCGAACAACTCGGCAACAACGCGTTCGCGTGCTTGAGCGATGCCGCCTCATTGAAGGATGTCGCCGCGTTGGCCGATCGAGTGAAGGTTGAATTCGGAACGATAGATGCCCTGTTCGTTAACGCAGGCGTCACGGGCTTTGTCCCTTTCGAGTCAACGACCGAAGAAACGTACGACGAGATCCTTACCATCAACGCCAAAGGTCCGTACTTCACCGTACAAAAACTCGCCCCACTCCTGAGCACGGGAAGCGGGGTAGTACTTACTACTTCAATCGTGAACGCAGTGGGTCTCCCCATGCTCAGTGCGTACGCAGCTAGTAAAGCGGCGCTGCGCTCCATGACTCGAAGTCTGGCACGCGAGTTATTATCTCGGAATATTCGCGTGAACGCAGTCAGTCCCGGCGTCATTGACACTGGTATCTTAGAGAAGGCGATGCCGAAAGAAGCTGCCGAACAGACAAAGGCTCAGATGACACAGCAGATTCCGATGCTGCGTTTGGGCGATCCGGTCGAGGTCGCCAAAGTCGTGGCATTCCTAGCATTTGACGCCACTTATACCACCGGGGCCGAGTTCCCTGTCGACGGAGGCGGCACCCAGATCTGATCCGTTTCCACGACTATGGCGAACCGACCTAGAAGGGGAGGACATCCATTGAATACGAACGCACGAGAACATATCGCACTGATTACGGGCGCAAGCCAGGGGATTGGGTTGGCACTAGCCCGGAAATTGCTATCGCAGAACTGGCAGGTCGTTACTTTGAACCGTTCCGATTTTCCGGAGGACGATATGCTCATGCAAAATGCCCTCAAGAACGGACGGCTTCGAACCTATAAAGTGACGGATCTCGCCGATTATGGCAGCTTGAGACGCTCTTTGGAAGAAATCAAAAGCCAGGAACCGCAGATCGATATTTTGTTCAACAACGCCGGAGGCGGCTTAAGCGAGCTGAGCTATTCGAAGCAAGGTCGCGAAAAGCACTATGAATTGTTGACGGTCGTTCCTTATATCATTCTGATGGAATTGAAGGAATCGTTGAAAAACGGCCGATTAAAGACGGTGATCAACACTTCATCACAGGTGCTTAGATTCACGAAGGAGTTTACTATCGAAAACCTAGAGCATCCCAATATCTTCCGCAAAATGGTGGGTCCCTATGCGGCCTCTAAGTTGGCGCTATCGTTGTGGACTCAAGCGGTGGCGCCCCGACTTGCCAAGGAAGGCATCAAGATCCGCAGCGTTGACCCGGGACTTAACAATACGCTAAAAAAGGGAAAAGATTCGGGAATGCCCGTATGGTTTGAACTGCTTTTTAGGGCTATTTCCTCTCCGCCTACCCACGGCGCCGACCAATTATATGAAGGAGCTCTCGGCAAACACCGCGATGAGACCGGCGTATTTTTGTTGAAGGGTCGGGTTGCGGACTTGAAATTTGCAGAACATGCGCAGCGCGTCCTAGACAGAATTTCGGACATATATAGCCGTGAGTTTCTTGACGGTGCTCCTCATGGCTGAGTTCCAGAAGAACTTTGTTTAGGAGACTGTTTACTGAGGAGCCGGTGTTCTGCAAGAGAGTTGCTTATTATGGCAGGGTTCAGCTTAACGGTCATAATGGCGAAAAAAAACGAAAGGAGCTGCCGCGGGCAGCTCCTTTTGGTTGCTACAATTATGGGCTCCAGCATCGTTGTTTGCAGGCTTTGCGGACTTTTAGCAGCCGGTAAGCGGCCGCCGCCAGCAGCGCCCCGAGGAATGGAGCCGTGACGAAAACCCACAGTTCGTACCATGCTTCTCCCCCGAGCAGGATCGCTGGTCCGAAGCTTCTCGCCGGATTGACCGAAGTCCCCGTCAAGCCGATAACCAACCCGGCGACTTTGCCATTGCCGGACTCCGAGGTCACGCCGAGAATGGCGTAGACGAAAACGAACGTCAATACGCGAAATCTAGACCAAATCTGAACTTCTGGATTCAAGCAACTCTGAATGCCGGCTCTGATAGTCACTCAATAGCCGCTGCATCTTTTCCATCGTGCCGTCTTGATGGGGAACATGGATGGACACGGTCAAGTTTGCATCGTTCAAATACTGAAAAGATACAAGATCAAAATTCAATTTCCCGAGATTCGGACAATGCAGCGTCTTGGGAGCATCAATGGCATCGAGAATCTCCTGGGAATCCCAAAACTCCCGAAACTCCCTGCTTGCCTGCGACAGCGACTCGAACTGCTCAGACCACCAAGGATCGTCGCCGTGACGCGCTTATCCGGCATGGAAATTAGCTACGATCCGTTGCGCATGAAGTTCCCATTGGTCTCCTTTGACATAGCGGAAACGGGGAGAAGTAAACGTCATCCAGACAAAATTTCGTTCCCTCTCCGACATAGCCGCGAGATCCCCATTCAATGCGCAATAGGCCTCATTCCAGGCAATGATGTTCATGCGCGCATCCATGACATTCGATGGGGACAGGGTTTGGCTATCCAAAAAGCGTTGGAGTTCCGGCGTTACCTTAGAGAGTTGGTTCGTATCGACCAAGGGAAATTGCTTACGGGCAAGATGGTACAGATGCCTGCGTTCCGATTCCTCTAACCGAAGCACTTCCGCTATTCGATCAAGAACCTCGGCGGATACGTTGATATGACGCCCTTGTTCCAAATAGGTATACCAATCCAGCCCCACGTCCGCCAGCAGAGCGACCTCGCTGCGGCGAAGTCCGGGTGTCCTTCTGCGTCCTGACTCCGGCAAACCTACTTCCTGAGGGGTCATTCGTTCCCGGCGCGTTCGCAGAAAACGGGACAATTCCTCGTAACGGTCCAATCTGCTCGCCATGATCTCCACGCCTCCTCTCCATTCATGAACGTAGGATTCCCACTCCTACGATAACCAGATCTCTCCCTAGCCACGTCAGGTCCATATACACTAGTCTATGTCCTCCTTAGGAAGAATGGCAAGAATGGATCGGACAACGATTATCGGATGAGGTGATGAGAATGAAAGTAGCTGCCATTGTCGGAAGCATTCGCAAAGAATCGTACAACTTGAAGTTAGCCCGTTATATTCAAAACCGTTATAAGCACTTTTTTCAGTTGGATGTCTTAAACATTCGGGACCTTCCTTTTTACGATCAGGATATCGAGTCTGTTCCGCCGCAGCCGGTTATCGATTTCAAAAGCAAAGTCGCTGCTGCCGACGCGGTGTTATGGGTCACTCCGGAGTATAATTCAACCATTCCCGGCGTCATGGCGAATGCAATTGACTGGTTATCCCGCGTCGATCGAGTCATGATGGGGAAGCCCTCGTGGATCGTGGGATCTTCCATGGGATTGTTGGGGTCTGTCAAAGCGCAGGGTCATCTGCGAGACATTCTGTTCTCTTCCGGTATCTCCTCGCCGCTTTTACCTTGATCTCGTAGCCGACAATTTCGTGAAATGGATGAAGGAACAATCCCGATTGAAGCAGCTGCAGAGCTAACTATAATCAGGAACCTTGGAGGGGAAACGGATGTTCGAGCATATTGTATTGTTGAAGCTCAATGCCAATTTTTCTACTGACCGACAAGAAGATATAGTGAAGAATGCGCTTGCCTTTAAAGATGAGATTCCGGGTATTGTCGATATAAGCGCCGGAATGAACGTTACGGAGGAAGTAGAGCACAAGCAGGGTTATACGTTGGGCATTCGAGTTACTTTTGAGTATCAGCAGGCTTGCCGGGATTATAATCAGCACCCCCTGCATCTTAATTTATTGCAATCCATTGGCCCATTCGTTGAAGGGATCGTCGTTATGGATTACCCGATTGCTTAACGCGTCAACGGAAGCGGATTACCGAACTTTTCACGGTTGGCAAAACACCCGAACAACTCCAGATAGATGAGGGACAATGAATGGCGTGTGCAGCCGGAGGCTGTATACGCCATTCATTGTTCGTGATGGTCTCTGCTGCTGTGGGAACGTTGTTGAGGTACGTTAGCGATAGAAGTCAACCATATCTTCAAACAGCCGTTTGATAAATTCAAGCTCGCTTTCGTTGAATCTTTCCAAAAATTCGTACATTCTTTGCTTTTCCTTCGCATGGAGCTCATCATGAGCAGCAAATAGCTTTTTCCCGACAGACGTTAGCCGAAAATATACTTCCTTTTTGTTATCGTTGAGTTGGGCTTTCCGCACCCAACCTGCCTTAAGTAATTTATTTGCGATCTTGGAGGTATTCCCTTTGCTTAAATTTAACCTTTCCGCGATGGAAGTGACATTGATCGGCTCCCGCTCTCCGATGCACGCAATGGTGTGCAGTTCCGACATGTTCAATCTGAATTCCGATTCGATATGCTTCCGGATATCCTCGAGGTATGTTGCAGTTATTCGCGTTTCATATTGCTCTTTTTGCTGAAGAAACTGAATGAAAAACTCATGAATTGCGGCTTTGTTTTTATTGGCAGTATCCATGATCATGCCGGCTCCTTGAATCATTTGTTTCATTATATCATAGATTGTTTTCTGAGAAACAAGCGGACAGGCATGCTCATATTGGGGTTGACAGGATAAGGAATGACACCGTACAATAATATTGTTTCATGTGAAACAAAATTATTTATTAATTTTTGTTTTGCCTTGTATTATTGAGGACAAAAATGGTGCGCTAGAAACAATAATTCATGAAGGAGGTTCTTCCCGAAACACTATGGAAATCGTGAATCCAAAGACATTGACGGATAAGGTTACATCTGTAATTTCTCACGTCGTCGTAACTTCTGCCTCTAAATTGGCCTTCATCTCAGGTCAGGTTTCCGTAGATGAAACAGGAGCATTGGTCGGTTCAGGGGATTATTACGCGCAGGCGATTCAAGTGTTTACCAATATTAAGTATGCATTGGAAGCCGCGCGAGCGGATCCATTGTACATTGCAAAAATGAATATTTTTGTGGTAAACCACAACCCGGAATTGATTTCGATTATTTTTGACGCCGGATTTCATGTGTTTGGCGCTAACTGGCCGAAGACAGCAAGTACATATATAGGCGTTCAAGCACTAGCCGATCCTGAATGGCTTATCGAAATAGACGCTATCGTTATCTTCCCATAATATTTAGGAAAAGAGGTTATTTGTATGGAATATGAAGTCATCCTTATCGGTGGCGGACCTGTCGGCATGATGCTGGCTGGAGAATTGGCATTAGCCGGTGTAAAGGTTTGCGTCATTGAGCGATTAAAAGAAACAACTCCATATTCACGCGCGCTTACGGTACATCCACGAACCCTTGAAATATTAGATATGCGTGGAGTGAAATCACGATTAATTCGTCAAGGCCGCTTACTTTCAAGAGGACATTTTGCCGGATTGAAAACTCCTTTGGATTTCTCGGCGTTGGATTCCACTTCCAATCACACTCTCTTTTTACCGCAGAGTGAGACGGAGAAGGTGCTGGAGGAATGGGCTCTTAGCCTTGGCGCAGAGGTTTGGCGAGAGGTTGAGGCTCTATCCGTGCATCAGGATGAGGACAGGGTCGACGTTAAGATCGCCGGACCTCATGGAGAAACAACGTTAAGATCCGCTTATGTGGTAGGTACGGACGGAGCCAGAAGTTTGGTTCGAAAACATGCAAACATATCGTTTGAAGGTACGGACGCGACCTTCACGGCTATTCTGGGGGATGCCGTTCTATCTGATTTAGCTCCTATGAGCGTCATATCCCGGATTACGGAAAAGGGTTTGGTCAGCATCATGCCGATCAATGATCATATTTACCGGGTCTTAATGATCGATATGGAGAGACGTAACGTCTCTAAGGATGAGACCGTTACATTGGAAGAGTTTCGTTCATCGCTTATCCGTACGACCGGAAGCGACCTGGGACTGAACGATGTGAAATGGATGTCCCGTTTCGGAAATGCGACGCGGCAAGCGGGACGCTATCGGAATGGACGATTGTTTTTGGCGGGAGATTCGGCGCACATTCATTTTCCGGCTGGTGGACAGGGAATGAACGTCGGCTTGCAAGAAGCGATGAATTTAGGCTGGAAGCTTGCGGGAGCAATCAAAGGCTGGGCTCCGGACTGGCTATTGGACAGTTATCATACCGAACGTTTCCCATGGAACACGGCTTTGCTCCGGAATACCGAGGTCCAAACCCTGCTTCTGGACGTGACTCCTCCCATCACGGAACTGCGAAGCATGCTGGCTAATCTGATTCAAATACCGGAGGCTAATTATCAAATCGCCGCACAAATTTCCGCAATGGACGTACATTATGCTCCAGATGCCGAAGCGCCTCTCCATCCTTTAAACGGGAAACGTTTCAAGGATCTAACCTTAAAGCTGAAAGACGGGCAATGGATTAACTCCTATCCATTCCTAAACAAAGGTACTTTTCTTCTGTTGCGCTTCCATTTTAATGAACAGAATAGCGGTCAATGGGAAACGTATAGCAACCTTCAAGTTGTTCATGCATCTTTGGCTCAGGCAGACGCGGATTGGAACGACGTCCACACGGCACTTATTCGGCCGGATGGTCATATTGCCTGGGCGATTTCTCTATCAGCTCCGAATCCAATGCAAATGATAAATGAAGGAATCACGCGCTGGTGCGGAAACATTAAGGAATAGTCATTCGTAAAAAGAAGTCGACCATCTCGTGGTCGGCTTCTAATTATACTATTGCGCGGTCAGGATTTGTGGACCTTCAGCCGTGATGGCGATCGTATGCTCGTATTGGGCGGCGAGCTTGCGGTCCAGCGTCCTCGCGGTCCAGCCGTCCGGATCGATTGTCATGTGGTAGGTGCCTTCAGTGATCATGGGCTCGATCGTGAACACCATACCTTCCTTGATCCGGAGGCCTTTGCCGGGCTTGCCGACATGCATATAAGTCGGCTCCTCGTGCAGGTCCCGGCCTATGCCATGGGCGAGAAGATCGCGCACGACGCCGAAGCCGTGCGATTCTGCATGCCGCTGGATCGCGCTCGTCACGTCGCCGAGCCGATTGCCGGGCTTCGCCTGCGCGATGCCGAGGTCAAGGCATTCCTTCGTGACGCGCATCAGCTTCTCGGCCGTCGGCGAAATCTTCCCGACCGCATAGCTCCAAGCCGAATCGCCGAGCCAGCCGTCGAGCTCCGCGACCGTGTCGATCGTTACGATATCGCCTTCCTCCAGTGGCTTATCGCTAGGGAAGCCATGCGCGATCACGTCGTTGACGGAGGCACAGGTCGCATATGGATAGCCCTTGTAGCCCTTCTCGTATGGCTTGGCGCCGTGCTTCAGAATAATGTCCTCGAATATGCGCTCGATCTCGTTCGTCGTGATGCCAGGTTTGATGAGCGGGGCAATCGTACGGTGGCATTCAGCCACCACTTGGCATGCCTTGCGGATGGCCTCGATTTCATGTTTGCTTTTTAAGATGATCATGTTCGTATCAGGACTCCTTCGTAGTAGCTTGCATCGCGAGCTTGGCGATTCGATCGACGTCCAGCTCGGAAGTGCCCGCATAGTAGTGCAGCCCACAGCAGCCGACCAGCACAGCAAGCATATAGTCGACGCTGTCGTCTTCGCGCTGGGCGATCGATTGGAGCGGAACGTACAGCCGTTCCGTGAATCGTCTCTTGATGGGGTGCCGATCCTTCTCAGGCAAGCCTGCATAATGCTCCGCGGCCATTTTGTAGACGAGATATGCGCAGGCGTCCGACTGCCACAGCCGGAGCAGCACCTTGCAATACGTCAACAGCTGTCTATCTTCCGGACTGCCGTCGCAGGTGTTTGCCCATTCTGCCAGGGCTTGCTCGCATCGTTCGAAGCCGCTGCCCAGTACATCTTCTATTAATAAATGCCGGTTGGGGTAGTAATGGTATACCGTGCCGTAACCGAGTTCGGCCTCGCGGGCGACGTCGCGAATATCAAAGCTGCCGCCCGTGCGGAAGTAGGCGCGCGCGGCGGCGGCCAGGATCTGTCCTCTGCGCTGTATGCGGATGAGCTCATTTTGTTCTTTAGTACGGGGGCACATAGGCGCGTGACCTCCTTGTATTGACCTGCAAATTTGTCGATATAAAAACGGTAACACATGGGGCGAGGATATGCAAATGGTCTGTTCGTGAAAGAAAATAAAGTTGTTGTTAATTTATAGTCTTTGTTCGCCGGACAATTGTCACTATCGTCTTAATCTGCTGATATAGCTGCTATCAAGCACGATTTATTTTCTGATTGTGCGTACCTTACTTATGATACGGTTCTCCGTGCTATATGTAACGGCAAGTTTTTAAGGCCATCCTTTGCGGGATGGCCGTTTCTAATGCTTTATTTGACGAAAAATAATACTGTTCCAAAATGATTCATAAACCTCTTATAATCGGTGCTATCCTGCAACACGATGATGGTCGGGTAACTATTAACCTTTCGTTGCTTCAACCCCGCCAATAGCGCCTTCTGTTCGGTACAATAAAATTTCCCTTGATGATACTCTATGATAAGAGGCCTAAGTGTTGAAAAGTCTTCAGTTGCAACCGCATGAGCGTCACCGATATTGAACTCATCCTGTTGAATGAGACGCAATGGAAGCTTTACGATACCGAAATAGAGCCGATCTGCCACAACATCTTCCGACTCGACTGCTGTTTTCTTGGAAAGCTGCCAGTAACAATTCATCCATTCTTCAAGCATTCCTTCATTCGCATAGTTAACAGCCGATTCGATCGACGGTGCATACACTAGATGATCATCCTGCTTCTTCGAATAAAGAATCTTCTTAATCGAATCCAGGGATAAGAAGTATTCGTCAGCAAGCTCGGATACCGTACGCCCATGAGCGTACTTGTTGCGAATCATCCGATTTCTACGCTGCAGTTGCTTGCGGTAGCCGGAGGCTTCTCCCCAAGCTCTCTTTTCCTCCCCCGAGGGAATATAGAGCAGTTTGCCTGCTGCGTATTTTTGAACTTCCCGTAATAGCTCCTCTGGGAGGATGTCACAGCCATTCTCATATTTCATCTAATCACCGTCACAAAGCATTTATTCGCTCCTTCAGTTCGCTGATCGATTTCATCATGGAAGTGCAGGACTCCGCGTCGTCGATCGATGCATGCCAGCGTAAACCATCGATCCCTTTATAATACGCCATACATAAGAATCTTTCTTTAAAGTCAGGAATGAAGATATTCTTCTTCTTGCAGTACTCCACGAGCAGTTCCGGAATTCGCAAATAAGGTTTATTTAAATCCATGATCGCGAAGTCGATAAGGAAGTCTCCGATGCCGGAGAAGCTCCAGTCGGGAAACCCGACCGTCGTCTTCCCATCTGTAATCATTTTTTCGAAAAATGTGAAGTTATTCACCAAATAACGCTTTCCCTCGCAATAAGGAATTCTCTCCTCCATTTCCTTGTAGTACTGCTCGAAGAAATCGCGCTGCAACAGTGTCGTCCCGAACATTTCCCCCCAGTTATACCAGTAGCCTTCTTTATCCTCTGCGAACGTATCGACCAAAAATTCCTTGCAACTTCCGTATTCCGTTTTACAATCCTCATTGAATCGACCGTAGCCCTCTACTCCCGATATGTCCGAAGCATGAACTTCAAATAGACTGTCAAAAAACAACTCATGACAATTCCAGAACTGATCGGGGGTTAATTGATCTGCCACAAATCCATTCGGGGTCATGTTGACCTTCTCGGATAGCATCGATCGTAAGATATTATCCTTACTCATCTTCTCATCTCCTTAGCTCGATTCTCAACTCACTTCAATCAGGTGCGCATCTGATTTGTGAAAATCTTAGCATTAGAAATGGTTTTGTAATATGCAATGTATGGCTTAACCCGACTTTACACTACCAAAGAACTTGCCGTCACTTATGATACGGTTCAGCTTAACGCTATCGGCGAAAAATGCGCCTAAGTGTGCCGCGCGGCGACGTTCCGGGCTTTAAAGCGACTTGCGTTTTGCGGTTAAGCTCTGCAACGTAGAGCTTACCGAACTACTGCCAGAAACCACGAGAGCGGAAACAGCGGGGCAAGTTCCCCATAATTCCTCACGAATCATTCACCGAAGTCATGTTTGTAATTAATCCCGCTCCTCCTCTATGCTTTACTTGAATCCGAACTTTTACAATATGGGAGAATGGGCGAATGGAAATGGGAACAGTACTGTCTACTCCGTTGTCTCCCTCAATAAAGGCTTGAATCATATATACAGTTTCATCAACTATACCCATGGACAACACTTCGGGTCCTGGAACGCCAACTGCGGCTGTTTGCTCGATGCACCATTTTTCTTTGATAAAGCTTGGAAATGTATCTTTATCGTTCATCCGGACAACGACTTTATGACTCTCCGTTTCGACCCCCTCAAGTGTTTTAATATAACTCTGACCGTTCGCTTAATGGCGGATCAAAGAGGACACTCCCATACTTTCGCTTGGGTTGTGTCCTCCGAGACATATAGCATCGCGGAAGCGATGCATGCGGAACTTGGTTACCCGCGATGGTTGTCGAGCTGCTTCTCCAAGAGCAGCTCCGCAGCATTCCGGAAATACTCCCGATCGAAATCGGACTTATCCAAGTACCTCTTCATGACGAATCCGTCATATAACATCCTCAGCTGCGCAGCCAGCTCCTCGGGCTGACGTGCCCCGCTTGCCCTTGCAAGCTCTAGGACCCGGGACCAGAAGCTCCTCTGAATGTTCAGCAATTTGACGTGGGCAGGGTGGTCCGGATCCGGGAATTCGACCGCCGCGTTCAAGAACGGACACCCCCGGTAATCCGACATCCCCATCTGTTCGGTCACATCGTGGATGAGGGTGACGAGCTGTTCTTTAGGGGAGTTCGGGTACAGCTGCCTCAGTTTTTCAAATTTATCTATTTTTAGTTCATCTCTGAATTCGAGATAAGCAACCGTCAGATCATCTTTCGTCGCGAAGCTTCGATAGAAGCTTGCCTTGGCAACGCCGGATTGCTTGATAATCCGATCGATGCCGACCGCCCGTATTCCCTCCATGTAGAACAATTCGGAGGCGACCCGCAGTATCCGATCTCTGGCCGATTCTTTTTTCATCTTCGACCCCCGTCTCTAAAAGTTTGGAAAAAAGTGCATTGACATGAGACAGATCTGTCTGTATCATTTCAATCTGGTGAGACAGACCTGTCTCCCCCATTATATGAAGCCCTCTCGCCTTCTGTCAATTGAGCGAGTAGTGGGAAAGGGGAACTTTCTATGCCCAAGACATTTTCGGACGCTTCCGCCCAGTCGGCGCGGACTCGCGACCCCGTCTCTAAAGGAGACGGACGCAGATCGCGTCTGATGCTGCCGGCTCTGCTATTGTCTGTATTTATGGCCGTGTCGAACGCGTTCATCGTGAACGTAGCCATGCCTTCGATCCAAAAAGGGCTCGAGGCCAGCTTCGCCGATGTACAATTCATGCTTACCGGGTATACTCTTACGTTTGCCGTTCTGCTGATTATCGGTGCACGGCTGGGCGATCGGTTTGGTCGCCGGAGAATGCTGTTCATCGGGGTGGCCCTATTCACGATTGCTTCTCTATTATGCGGCCTATCTGCCCTTGTCACGATGCTCATTGCGTCGCGAGTTTTGCAAGGCGTCGGCGCCGCTTTGTTTATGCCGCAGATTTTATCCCTCATTCAAGCCAATTATACTCCGGAACGTCGAGGTGCGATCTTCGGCATGTATGGAGCGACCCAGGGAATCGCGGCGGCGGTCGGGCAGATCATCGGCGGGCTGCTTCTCCGCATGGATTTGTGGGATCTGGATTGGAGAGCAGTGTTTCTGATCAGCGTCCTGCTCGGGGCTCTGATATTGGCCCTGATTCCGTTTATTCCGGAATCCGGCTCGCCGGATCGCGCCGGACTGGATTGGATTGGTGCCGCACTCGCCGCTGCAGGCTTGCTGATGCTCGTCTATCCGCTCGTGCAGGGACAACGTGAAGGATGGCCCGCGAGCCTCGTCGTCAGTTTGCTCTTGTCGGCCCCTGTGTTGGTTTTGTTCGCCTGGTACGAACGGCGGCTGCTTCGCCGCGGCCGGCTCCCATTTATGAATGTCGATCTCTTTAGACATAGGGTGTTCACGTTCGGCATTCTCGTCGTGCTGCTGTTGATGTCATCGCAGGGCGCCTTCTTCCTTGTCGCCGCCTACATGCTTCAGCTTGGACTTCATTTCTCGGCTCTGCAAGCAGGTCTTGTAATCGGGTCGATGGGAATGGGCTATTTCCTCGCATCGCTGTTCTCTTCCCGAGTCGCCGCGAAGCTTGGAGCCCATGTGCTGACCGTCGGTTCCATCTTGACGACAGCAGGTTACCTGCTGCTTAGCTGGGCGGTCCGAACAACCGGGGTTTCATCCGATATCGGCGTGTGGATCCCGGCTTTAGCTGCGCTCGGCATCGGTCAAGGCTTCGTCGCCGCGCCACTGACTAATATCGTTTTGGCGAAGATCCGCACAACGGACATCGGCTCCGCATCCGGTGTTATGACAACCAGCATACAGATCGCCTCTACGATCGGAATCGCCCTGATCGGCATCGTTTGGCTTAGCGCTCTTGGAGCCCATAGCTCGGTCTCCGCCTATCCCGACGCGTTTAACATTTGTCTATATGTGCTGGCCGCCGCCGCTGCGCTCATCCTGCCGCTGGCATTGATGCTGGCTGGGCGAAACGGTGTTCGTCGATCGTGAAAGTCGCTAATGGAGATTACAAAAAGGACATCCGCTTTGAGTTTTCAGTGCGAATGTCCTTTTGTTTTTGGGCTTTTATCGTCTATTTGCCCATCCCAAACCCATCCCGACAAAGACGTTACCGTTCACGTCTTAATTTTTCGTTTCGACTATTCCACTCTTGACCAGCTGATCAATCGTAATGCCCGCCAATTCGTTCTCCATCGTCGTTTGGACTTTAGTGTAAACTCCATTTAATAAATGCGGCATTTTACTTCCTACCGGACAAGTCGGGTTTGTATCTTGATGAATGATAAAAATTCCACGATTATCTTCAATGGTAGCACGGTAAACATCCAATAGCGTGATTTGATTTGCCTTTTTGGCCAGGCTTATCGCTGCATTTGTTCCAAGAGTAGATGTAATAAGACCTGCTTTAGTAAGTTTTCTCATAATTCTTCTAATAACCGCCGAATTCGCGTTCACACTCATAGCAAGTAATTCGGACGTGGTACGGCCTTTTTTATTAAATTCAAGAAAGCATAAAATATGAACGGCTACAGAGAACTGTTGGCTTCTCATTTTTGCAAGGTCCTTCTTTCAGAGTAAAGCTTATTTGTAGTGTATTGATTTTTGAAAGGCAAATCAAATTTAAAAAAATGGTCACGGAATCAACTTGACTTCTAAGGCATGATTCGATATCTTATTATATGTAACAGTAACAGTTACTAATACTATTAAGGAAGTGGATTGTATGCACTATCTTGTTAACGGAGTCGAACTTCATGTTGAACAACAGGGACAAGGAGACACTGCTCTTGTGTTTTTGCACTTTTACGGCGGGTCAGCACGAACCTGGGATAAGATTATTGACGTTCTAAAAGAGAAATACCGTTGCATAGCTTATGACCAACGTGGATGGGGGAACTCAGATAAGTCTGCTACATCTTATACAATTAAGGATCTGGCCGATGATGCACATGCGCTCATTCAAGAGCTTGGTTTGAAGCGTTATGCGGTCATTGGTCATTCAATGGGCGGTAAAGCGGCACAGTTACTGGCTTCACGTAATCCCGCCGGTTTGGAAGCTTTGATTTTAGTTGCACCATCTCCCCCGACTCCTCAAGATATGCCACAAGAAATTAGAAATGCAATGGTTCATTTTTATGATACTCGTGAGGGAGCAGAAATGGCTTTGAGCAATATTACCTTACTTCCTCTGGAAGAAAATATTCGCGAAATGGTGCTCGAGGATATGCAAAAAAGCGCACCTTTAGCTCGTGAGGCATGGCCTGAAACCGCAATGCTCGAGGATATATCCGGGGAAGTGAAAAACATCAATGTCCCCACACTTGTGATAGCCGGAGAATCTGACCCGATAGATCGGTTGGAAACGCTGAAAAGTGAGCTGCTGCCACGCATACCTCGTGCAGAACTACACGTCATTCCCCAAACCGGCCACCTTTCTCCTTTAGAAGCACCCAATCAAGTCTGTAAGGGAATCTCAAATTTTTTAGCCAAGCATTCCTAATAAACCTACATTTGTGATTGTGTTTTTCTCCTATATGGTGTTGGAACAAGGCGCATTAACCGACAAATACAATGCGAAAAATCCTCTCCCAAGCGGCACCAAAGAAGAGAGGCGTTTAATGAAGACGTGCTTGCGAAACTGGAAGCCTTGATCCATGTTATGAAGGAAATCGGCGATACGCACAATGCGACTTCTGCACAAGTTGCAATCGCTTGGGCCATTGCGAAAGGAACCGTTCCGATCATCGGCGTTACGAGAACTTCCCAAATTGCTGATGCTGTAAAAGCCGCTGAAATCACGCTGACAGCACAGGAAATCCACGATCTTGAAGCAGCGGTGAAAGCTGGGAAAATCCGATGCATTAATCACTATAATCCGTCTATTCGGATTACGGAACCGTTTCGCGGAAATTACCGCGAAACGGTTTTTTAGTATCCGCAGAAAAACAGATGAACCAAATAAACAAATTATTTCCGATCTCGAACGAACACTTCTCACACATTGCGAGCGCCGCCTCCACCTTCAACTCAACTCTTCGCTTACCACTACTTGTGGTACGGTTCAGCTTAACGCTCGTAACAGCGAAAAAATAAAAGGAGCATGCCGCGTGAGCCCTCTTTATTTAATTCAATTGATTTTAGTCTAATTAGACTATATAATGTTTTTGGTCTAATTAGACCATAGTAATGACGTAAAGGGGTGAAGATTAAATGATAAAATCATTTTTAATGTTGGGTCAGTCTAATATGGCAGGCCGTGGATTTTTGCATGAAGTCGATCCTATCTATAATGAAAAAATAAAAATGCTGCGGAATGGACAGTGGCAGATGATGACAGAGCCGATTAATTATGACCGTCCGATTTCCGGTGTAAGCCTGGCGGCGTCTTTCGCCGATGCCTGGTCGAAAGCCAATCCCGATGAAGATATTGGTTTGATCCCTTGTGCGGAAGGTGGCAGTTCCTTGAATGACTGGCATCCGGAAGGCATCCTTTTTCAGCATGCTTTGTCCGAAGCCCGCTTCGCCCTGCGGTCCAGTCAAATCTACGGAATCCTTTGGCACCAGGGTGAAAGCGACAGTTATCGTTCGCTACATGAAACGTATTACGAGAAATTTACCCTTATCATCGAGACCCTAAGAAACGAATTGAATCTTGATGAGATACCGTTGATCATTGGTGGACTTGGTGATTTCCTTGGGAAGACCGGTTTTGGACAGCACGCGACAGAGTATCGACAGGTCAATGAACAATTGCAGCACTTCGCCAACGAACATCAAAATTGTTATTTTGTAACAGCGGCAGATTTGACCGCGAATCCTGATGGCATTCATTTAGACGCGGTTTCGCAACGCAAATTCGGCTACCGCTATTTCGAGGCTTTTTCGAAAAAGTGCCATGTCATGTTACCCATCCCGGGGGAGGAGCAGTCGCTGAAAGTTGATCGGGACTATTCGAAAACAGAACAGATTTACCTTCATAGCATGAATTTAGCTTCGGGTAAAATCACGTACGCGGAATTCGAGGCGCAGATGGTGAAGGTGATGCAGCCTTGATCCCCTTACTCATCCTTGGCTTGCTCATCCAAAACCCCGGCGCTCACGGCTATGAACTACTAGCCTTAATGGAAAAACGCCATTACAAATACATTGTAAACTTCACGAAAGGCTCGTTTTATTACAATCTGCAGCAACTTGAAGAAAAAGGTTGGATTGAACAGATTCAGCAGAATCCTTCAACCAGTGGGCGCGAAATTCGGAACTTTAGAATCACTGGATCGGGAATGGCTGAATTCGATAAATTAATGGTTGAATACGGCACCAAATCGGAATATGTGAACCTGCAATTTTATGGGGCGTTGCTCTTTGCCGATGATTACGACAAAAACAAATTGCTGAAACTGATCCAATCGCAAATAGACCAGACTAAAACCCGAATCGCCCTCCTTGATGAATACCTGTCCAACACACAAGAACTTCCCGGCACAATCGATTACTACCGCCGCATGAACGAAAATTCCCGTTCCCATCATTTGGTTAACTTAGAGTGGTTTGAACAATTGAAAGCAGATATAGAGGGGCCTGTTGCATAATAAAAAAGAAGTTAAATAAACTGATCCCCATAGACTGAACACTTTGAAAAAAGTGTTTAGGCTGTGGGGCCTTTTTGTATTCTGGTAATGTCATCTGAGGATTGTCATCTAAGGATAACCATGCAACCATGAGAATTTCTTAAGTTAAAGCAGGACTTTGACGTGCTGCGTCACACCGGAAACCTTCGAGCGACACTGCTCGATCAGATCGAAGCCTACTTTCTTCAGCTAAAGGAACAATGGCTGAAAGACCAAGCGGAAAGAAGCTGACCCTAATTCAGACCATAGTAAAGCAGATAGCTGTTCAGCAAGGCCAAAAGCTTCGAGGCATTGAACTGGTCAGATTGGATTTTACCCATCCCGGATGAAATGCAAATGACGAAACTCTTGTTCCTTCGATTCGTCGTGCCAATTCGAAAGCAAAATAAGTTCTGGCGAATAATCCCGCTAACCGTGTCTTTTTGGCTTTGACATGCGCTCCATGATCAAGGCTACCCTGCGCCTGCTAAAAAACCGGATCATTTGAGCCATAAGGTAATTGTTACGTCCATCGATGATATAGCTGCGTCCCTGATCAATCCCACGAAATCCGGCCTGTACAACCTTCTCCGGGGTCGAGAGCTTTTGGCCCGCCCCCATTTCCTCGCTGCCGACCGCATCGAAGAACCCCGTCTCGGTTGCACCCGGGCACAGTGCGAGCACGCGAACGCCTCGCCCGCGCGTTTCCGCCCATAGTGCCTCAGAGAAGGACAAGACAAATGCTTTGGTAGCCCCGTAAACGGTAGAATAAGCACAAGGCATAAACGCGGCCATAGAAGCCACGTTAACGATGACTCCGTCCTCTCGCCTCAGCATATCGGGCAGCAACCGATGCGTAAGATCGACTAACGCAGCCGTGTTCAGCATAATCTCTTCTTGCTCGCGCTCCGGGTCTATTTCCTCGAAACGGCCATATGTGCCAACGCCTGCGTTGTTGATGAGAATATCGACCGACAAGCCCAGTTCGGATATTTGTTCGGCCAGTTGACGCGGGGCATTCGCTTTGGACAAATCGCAAGCGAGAGCATAAGCCCGTACGCCGTACTGGCGGTTGATTTCCCTTGCCATTGCATCCAGTTTGTCCTTGGAGCGCGCTGCCAGAACGACATGACAGCCTCGTGCCGCCAGTTCTTTGGCATACGCTTTCCCGATTCCGGATGAAGCACCGGTGACTACAGCCAGCTTGTTTCTATATGCATACTTGTTCAAGATACAAAGCCTCCTATCGATAGCACTGCTCTGATGTAAATTATCTTAATCGTACTATCGGTAGGAGGGGTTAGCCACAGCATGTCTATACTAGTAATGGGAGTAACAGCATCGGTACTCGTTATGGTTCTCTTTTGTGGATACGAAACCTTAACAGAGATTATAATGATCGTGTACGAAGTGCTTTGGGTCCATTTGGTTAATTACGATACGTATTGTTCCATATAAGTAATTAGAGGTGAGCTGCTTGAAAACAAATCGTTCCTCATCCGCATTGGGCAAGTTCATAAAATCGCGCAGAGAACGCTTGCAGCCTTCAGAGGCGGGGATCCAGCCGCTGCCCGGACGAAGACGCACTCCGGGACTTCGAAGAGAAGAAGTCTCTTATCTTGCCCATATAAGCGTGACTTACTATACCTGGCTGGAGCAAGGCAAGGAGGTGAATCCTTCGCCGGAAGTGCTGCTAAGTATCGGCAAAGCGCTTCAGCTTGACGAAGATGAACAGAAGCATCTGTTCGATCTGGCCAATGTAGACGCGGCGAGTGTCGTTACAGTGCCGAATAACGGAGGGCCGGATGCGGGAGTTTTGCAGAAAATCGTAGATCAGCTGCATTATCCTTCTTTTATCACGGACGAAGGTACGGATGTTATCGCCTGGAATCGGGCGGCAGAACTGATCGTAGCCGATTTCGGCAGTCTGCCGGACAACGAACGGAATATGATGGACATTATGTTTTTAAAGCCGGATTACCGCATAAGACTGGTGAATTGGGAAGGCTTTGCCCGTTACTCCGTAGCGGTTCTGCGGGCAAGCTTCGACCTTTACAAGAACAACCCGTTGTATTTGGAACGGTTCGAACGCTTGAGACGGGAAAGCGAGGAATTCGTGCATTTCTGGGAGCTATATGAAGTCAAGCAAAAGCGCCAAGCCACCGCATTATTTCGTCTTCCTGACGCACAGGAGATGGAGTTCGTGCTCCATTCGGCGGCTGTCATTGATAACGACCCTGGACTGCACTGGTGTTTCTTTGTTCCGGTTCCCGGTTCTGGCACGGAGGAGAGATTATTGCGTTTACTGGAGCAGGACAATCGGCTCCCATAGACGGTTACTCCCGTTAATAGATTAGACGTGCTGTGATTTGTGCTTGGAAGGCCAAAATCATGACCTTGTCGCGCCGGTACTTGCGCCTATAATTAAAAGTTGCCTTTTGGGATAACAGGGGCCCTGAATCTTGAAAGGTGTGATCGATTTGAGGGTCACAGGCTTCTTAATAAACAAGGCTGCCTTGAATTTGACTTCAAAGCAGCCTTGTAAGAGATTTATTTACTTGTCCTTGTACGCCAGCATTTTCAACAGAACCGTAACCGCCTCTGCTCTTGTCGTTTGATCGCCGGGAGCATAAGCGTTTGAACCTTTGCCTTCGACAAGACCAAGCTCTTTCATGGCCGCCACTGCGCCTTTCGCCCATGCCGGAATGTCTTTGTCGTCAGCGAAGCCCGTTACCGATGTCGCTTCTGTCGATTGGCCCAAAGCTTTAGTGATCATCACTGCCATTTCCGATCGGGTAATTACGGCATTCGGGCGGAAAGAGCCATCCTCGTAGCCGTTGATGATACCGGCCTTCACCGCTTGTGCAACTGCTTTCTGCGCCCAGGCGCCGATCTTCGCCTTATCGGTGAACGTCAGCGATGCTCCATCTCCTTGCTGCCCCAGTGCATTCATCAGCATTACCGCAAATTCCGCACGCGTTACGGTATGATTCGGCTTGAACGTGCCGTCGGGATAACCGCTGACCATTCCATTGCTTATCGCTTGCTTGATGTTAGCCTCCGCCCAGTGTCCGGATATATCGCTGAATGCAACATTTGCCGCCGGATCTTCTGTTGTTGGCTTGTCCGCTTGGTCTACAGCCATTACCGCATACTTCGTAAAGTGATTGACATCGACGGTAATTTTATTGCCTTTTACCTCGCCGCCAACTTTCACCCATTCCCTCTTCTCTTCGTCATAATAGAATACGACTGGCTTTTGATTGCCCTTCAAGCTTGTTGGGTCGAAAGTGAAGGTCAACGTTACCGGATTGCTGAAGTTTTCCGGGAAGTTTTTCAGAATCTCGAAGATCGGGCTAGCTAGTGTTTCTTTATCCTTGAGAAGATTTTGCGTATCCAGCACTTTGTCTATCGTTAATTTCAGTTCTTTGTTCGTAGCATTGGCGGGAATCGAGATTGTTACCGCATCTTCCAAACTCACTTCGCCTTTTTTGCCTGCGGGAAGCGTTAATGTCCCATCTGTTGAAATAACCGGGAAGTCGATTGGTGTTGTTGGTGTTGTTGTGCTCGAGGGTGGCGCATTCACCGTCACGGTATACGTGACCTTCGTAGTTCCGTCCTGCGCAGTTACAATGACCTTCTTGCCTGTTGCCAGTGTTGTAGCTACGGTCGTTCCATCCGCATCGTACACTTCAAACGTTGCATTCGCGGTCGGCGTGATCGCTGCCTTGAAATTGGCTAGTGTTGTCCCATAGGGAATGTTCGTAATCGTTTCATTCGCTGTTCCGCCTGCGCTTACCGTCCCGATTGTTGAGGTTAACGCTGGCAAACGCGTCACTGAAACTGTATAGTTTTTCGTTGTAATGCGATCATATGCCGTTACCGTCAGTGTGATCGTATTTTCCCCACCATTCAAAGGCACGTCATAAGAAGTGACGCCATTGTATACTGAAGATGTCACTGTACCCGACGGAGCATTGATACTCACAGTTGCCAGAGGATCTTCCAACACTGGTGTGATCGTCATGACGGCAACGTTAGAAGCGACGGTTGCCGTATAAGATGTTGTTTCAGTTGTAAAGGACGGGTTCAACGAAACGGATGAGAGACCAACCGAGAGAGTTAATTTCTTTACATTCGTATTATTGTTGGGACTGAATATCTTAGTTCTGGTTCCTGCCACATAGATGATCCCATCTTTATCTACCGAAACCCCTTTAGGAGGATTATCGATCCCGTATCCAGAACCCCATTGCGTGAGATAATTACCGCTCGAATCAAACTTTTGGATTCGGCTGTTGTTTGTATCCGCCACATATACATTACCGAATGCGTCTACAGCAATTCCTTGAGGATCATCGAATTGGCCACTATCGCCGCCATAACTCCCCCATTGCGTCAAGTAGGTACCGCTTGAATCAAATTTCTGGATTCGATAGTTAACCGTATCCAACACACCCGTATCCAACGCACCCGTATCCACCACATACACGTTGCCATCCGTGTCTACTGCTATTCCAGTGGGATTATTGAACTTACCATTCTCGGAACCCATACTTCCCCATTGCGTCAAGTAGGTACCGCTTGAATCAAATTTCTGGATTCGGTTGTTACCCGTATCCACCACATACACGTTGCCGGCCGTGTCTACTGCTATTCCAGTGGGATTATTGAACTTACCATTCTCGGAACCCATACTTCCCCATTTCGTCAAGTAGGTACCGTTGGAATCAAATTTTTGGACACGATTGTTGCCATAATCCACTACGAACACATTACCGGCTGCGTCCGAAGCAATTTTACCGCCATAATAAAAGAACTGGCCATCCCCGTTGCCGGAACTCCCCCATTGCGCGAGGTATGTACCGTTGGAATCAAATTTCAGGATTCGACTATTGCCCAGATCCTCTGCATATACGTTACCACTATTACTAACGGCTATACTTGATGGACTTATGGAAGTGACGCCATAGCTCCCCCATTGCATCAAGTAGGTACCGCTTGAATTGAATTTCTGGATTCGATTGTTACCCGTATCCACCACATACACGCTGCCATTTGCGTCTACCGTAATTCCACTGGGAAAACTAAATTGGCCGTCTTCGGAACCCATACTCCCCCATTGCGTCACTGAGGTACCGCTTGAATTAAGTTTCCGGATTCGCGCGTTTACTCGATCCACCACATAAACGTTGCCGGCAGTATCTAACGCTATTCCACTAGTATTTTCAAGCCCCCCCCATTGCGTCACGGAGTCGTAGGTAGAGTTCAATGCGTTGAAATTGAACTTCTGGATTCGGAAGGTGCCCATAACCGGCTCATAATCCACCACATACACGCTGCCAGCTGCGTCTACCGCAATTACATTGGGAGAAATAAACTGGCCATTTCCGCTGCCATAACCACCCCATAGCATGTCAAAGACGTAGGTAGAGGTAACCGGGTTGAATTTGAATTTCTGGATTCGAGAGTTTCCTGGATCCACCGCATACACGTTGCCGTCCGTATCAACCGCAATTCCAGCAAGTTCATCGAACTCACCATACCCATCGCCTGATCTCCCCCATTTCGTCACGTAGGTACCATCTGAATCAAATTTCTGGATTCGATTGTTTCCTGAATCCGCCACATACACGTTACCGGCAGTGTCTACCGCTATTCCAGTCGGATTATTGAACTGACCATTCGCGGAACCATAACTTCCCCATTGCGTCACGTAATTACCGCTAGAATCAAATTTCTGGATTCGATTGTTTCCTGAATCGGCCACATAAACATTTCCATATACGTCTGCAGTCACTGAATTTGGACGATTAAATTTTCCTTGTTGGGAAAAGGAAAACGCTCCGCTTGCCGTGATTTCATGAACCGGGGGTGCCGTCGCATATGCTTTTGCCGAGAAATTAACGGAAATTGTACCGATCACCATCAACATTGCCAAGATATACGCAGTTGCTTTTTTACCCATCACAATCATTTCTCGATCTCCTTCATGTTCCATCATTTTAATGAATAGATAAGCGAATGTTTGCTTGCTCACTTTTCGCCGAATCGATTATCTCAACTATTCCGCTTCAACTACTTCATCCGCAATGGAAACCTCAAGGATTTCATTTTTTTTCAATAAATCGATTTTACTATCCGTGAGCAACGTTCCCGATTTCATCAACAATTGACCTCTGTGATTGTAGACATTCTCCGATAGTTCTTTTCCTATCAACATTTTGCTTAGAACCATTTTCTCCACTCTAGAAGGCCTCCCTTCAATAGCAAATCACGATATTTTTCGCTTCTATTGTCGAATTTTTCTTTTCGGGAATTATCTTAAGACACTCGCAAATAAAAAAAAATCCCCCGTCGGGGTGAAGTGCACCCCTTATAGTGGACATTGGAAAAACACCCTGGTGTTAAACCGATGAAAACTATAGGGGGTGCTTTTCGTCATGGCGAAGAAGGGGCAAAAATTTGTTACGTATAGCTTCGAAACGAAGAAGAAAGCAATTGAAATGCGACTTCAAGGAATGACAAAACAGAAAGTGGCAGAGGTACTCGGAATCGAGGATATTACTCGACTAAAAGTATGGATGAGACGCTACAAGCAGATGGGCGAGTACGGGCTTATGGATCACCGTGGGAAACGGAAAGAGTATGTCGATGAAGATCGCTATGTACGGCGTTTGGAGATGGAGAATGCCGTCCTAAAAAAGTGGTTGGCCATTACGAAGGCGGAGGTGTACCAGAGAAGTATAGGCTCGTCTACGAGCTCCGTGAAAGCTTTAGCGTCGCAGAGCTCTGTAAAGAAGTCGGCGTTTCCCGAAGCGGATACTACGCATATGTAAAGCGGATGGATGTGGATAAGGATAAAGCAGCAAAGCAGTTAGTTCGTGCCACCTTTGAGCGATACAAAGGGATTTACGGCTACCGGCAAGTTCAGCTTTTCCTGCACCAGGATCACGGTATCTGGATCAATCACAAGAAAGTACTGCGGTTAATGCAAGGGATGGGACTTCGCTCCAAAATTCGCCGCAAGTACCGTCCGTACAGCCGGACTTGGAACATAGGCGACCGAGTAGCAAGAAACATCTTAGATCGCCAATTCCGGGCAGATGCACCGAACCAAAAATGGGTCACCGATATTACGCAGTATCGAGTTGGAGATTCCTGGCTGTACCTCTCCGCCATAAAAGACTTATGCCAGAACGAAATCGTCGCTCACCATATAAGTGAGAGTAATGACACGGAACTTGTATTGCAGACATTCGCAAAGGCATTCGAAACGGAGAAGGACGTGACCGGTCTGATCGTTCACAGCGATCAGGGAACCCAGTACACGTCCTACAAGTACCACGACATGCTGCCAAAGGTTGGCGCCCAAATCAGCATGTCTCGCCGAGGCAATTGTTATGACAATGCCTCCATGGAGAGCTTCTTCTCGCATTTGAAAGCGGAAGGGCTCTACCCCTATGATATTCGAACCTTTGAAGAAGCACAAAGGCGAATTGATGAGTACATCCACTTTTACAATCATTGTCGACCGCAAAGAAAATTGAACAAGCTGACTCCGGTTCAATACCGGCGCCAGCTTGTCGGGTAGGCTTTTTCTTTAGTGTCCGCTAAAAGGGGTCTTGACCAGGGGAGGGAAGCGCAGTAAAAATGGGGGATAAAATTGCAGCTTACTATAACCATTTTAAATCTTCCGCATGCTTCAGAGCCTTTTCTCTATTATTCACATCCAGCTTTCTATATATGTTTTTCAAATGGCTTTTTACCGTTTCAGCCGTGATTTGGAGCTGTTCGGCGATCTGTTTATTCGACAATCCCATGCCAATCATCCGTAAAATGTTTAATTCCTGTTTCGTAATAAGGCCCCCCGGGCTTGAAGTATCATTCCTATTGTCATTCATTAATTGAAGTAATTCTCTAACGTAGTGTAAAGATACCTCCGAGGAGTTGCGGTTGAAATGGTGCTGCCTATGCTGGATATATTCTCGCAGCAATACAGCCATCTCTGTCCCCTCATCTACAAAGGTGCGAATGAACTTGCCCGGCTCCGCCAATTCAAGCGCCATTTCCAATTTGGACAAAGCGCTCTTCTTATCTCCCTTGTGAACCAAGGCCATGCTTTGCAGAACGGACACCTTGACTTTGTCCCAAAGCCGATCATGCTCATCAACAAGGCGATACAATCGTTCAAGCAGCTGCAGCGCTTCGTCGACCTTTCCGCACGTCATGAGCGCCCTGGCCAAGCGCTGGTACTCCCTTACCGAACCCAGCAGGATCGAATCGGTAGATCGGATGCCGCAGGTTTGCAGCCGGCTCTCATCGAAAGACTCGCTCACAAGCGACAAATACACTTGTTCCATCTCTATTTTTCTCATAAATAGACTTTTATCCACCGAATCAATTTTCGGTTTCACGTGCTCCAGCGTCTCGAACGCTTTGGCCGGCTCTCCCTTTGCCAGACGGATCTGCGCAGCGATGATCGATGCATTTACCACAATGAGGGCATAGGGCTGCATACACTTGGACTGCAGTACCCTCTCCGCATAAATCTCAGCCTCATCCAAACGGTTCCATTCATACAAGAGAAGACTGTACGAATTGTAAAAATAGCCGACAAACGGGTAGTTCTCCCTGTCTTCCCATGTCTTGATCCATTTTAGGAGATACCAATCCGCTACGTGCAAATCACGGAAAAAGGTCAGGAATGTCTCGAAAGTGAGCGAGTATGAATTCGCTTCCATCATCTGAATATGACTGCCTTCCGGCATATACCGATCGAACCGTTCAAAATACTCATTCGCTCGCTGAATGTTTTTCTGATAAGAGGAAACAGCCGCAGTCAAATAAAGCACCGATCCCGTATAGGATTTCCAATCTGGCGCAGACAACTGCTCCTCGATGAGACGAAGCCGGGATTCCGCGGCCTTCAATTCGCCCGTTTCCAACAACACTTTGACATATAGATATTGAATGCCCGGCTTTCCAGCCAAACAAGATTCCGGCAGCGTGCGCAGCACCCGTGAATCCCATGCGCGGGTCTCAGCGCTCCATGGCGTTCGCTCGAGCCCTCTCTTGACATGAAGGTCCCGTAAATACTTCTCGATGAAGGAGCTCGTTTCAACAGGATCTCCTTGCATAAGCAATTGCTCTACCGCTTCTGCCATAAACCCGTGCTCCTCCAGCCAATTGGCGGCCTTGACATGGAAGGGCTTCGAAGCTGCCGCATATCTCTGACGAAAGAGCCTTCGCAGAAAGTCGGAGAACAGATGATGATAGCGATACCATACCCGCCGTTCATCCAGTGGGATGATGAACAAGTTTTGATGCTCTAATGTTTCTAAATGCGCCTGACTTTCGGCCTGTCCGGTAACCGCTTCGCACAACGGTCCGCTCATTCTATCCAAGATCGACGTCTGCAAGAGGAAAAACTGCAGCTCGTCGGACAGATGCGTGAAAGCCTCCTGAAACAAGTAATCGGAAATACTGCGGTGTTCCCCGCTGAAAGCAAGGATAAACTCAGAATAATTCCCGCTTCTTTGCAACGAAAGCGCAGCTAGATGCAGTCCACTGATCCAACCCTCCGTACGGCTGACCAGCCTCGCGATCTCCTGTTCCGTGAGCAGTAATCCCATACAATCCTGAAAGTAACGGACTCCCTCTTCCTGTTGAAACCGCAAATCTTCTAACGTGATTTTCACCAGTTGGAAGGTCGCCTGCAGTCTAGCCGTAGGGAAGGGCATATCAGCACGGCTAGTAATATAGAGGTGAATATGAGCGGGCATATGCGCGAGAAGATACGCCACCGATGCGTGAATGGGTGAAAGATCAATCGAATGAAAATCGTCAAAAACGATGACCAGTTCATCTGAACAACGGTTAAGCTCATGAATCATGACTGTGAGGAATGGCTCAAAGGCTCCCGATTTAAGTAAAGATAAAGACGGGCTTACCGCCTCGTCAAAATGGGGATGCCTGCCGCTTACAGCAGCAATCGCATAAGTCCAAAACTGAGTCAGATCATTATCCTGCGCATCGAGGGAAACCCAAACAAATGGGATATCGGTCTGCTGCAGCCATTGGCTCAAGGCTGTTGTCTTGCCGTATCCTCCCGGTGCCGTTATGGTTGTTAGTTTGCTCTTCAGTCCTTCATTCAAAACCTTCGTAACCGCCGCTCGCTCGATCAGTCTATCGGGCCGCTTTTGCGGAACATGAAGTTTGGTACTTAGGATCATGATTCTTTACCTCGATTCTAGCTTAGCACATCCTTTCTTCATTATATTGATTCTCATGATATCAGGATATATCCTTTGAAATTTCATCCGGCGCTTCATTCAATGCCCGGGCCGAATAGAACCTATCAATTATCCCTCATCCATGCATTTGCCACTTTGCTACAGGAATCGTACTTATCATTGCACCCAGCATGATACCGATTGTAGTTGGAGTTGAAATCATCTCATCTGCCTATCTTGTTTGCTATTTGCTCGGCACTTGCGAATTAAGTCTGGCTATCAGGACGATCACAGTCGCCAGAAGTTTACGCATTATTACCTCAGTGTTTATTTTTTTTCATGTCCCGACGATCGTCGTAGAAATCTATGCATTCTCCCAAGGCAGCGTTAGTGCAGGTATTTGGCGGAATATCGTAATACGCATTATTGTAGCATCCTGTTCGCTTATTATGGATTACTTAAACCAGGAAAGTGAATTTCCGCAAAATAGGATCGATTGCATTTCTCATCCTTATAGAGTAGACCACAAGGTATGCGTTGTTTTAACAGAGCATGACCCTTCTTGCTTATTTTGATTCAACACACCGTTCCATCCCCCCTTCTATTCGCCGTTATTTATGATACGGTTCTCCTTAACGGTCATAACGGCGAAAATGTATATTCACGACAATACCTGTCACTATTAGCAATTACAATTGGAACCAGTCCCAGCTAAACCTAGCTAGAGGGGGCACAAGTTTTAAAATTTAAATTTAAGGAGCTGCTAATGATGGCGTTGCAATTGACTCCCTACATCATGCTGGACGGAAACGCAAAAGAGGCTATCGGCTTTTATGAAAAATCATTGGATGCCAAAGTTATCTTTAAACAAACCTTCGGCGAGGGGACGGAAACCGTACCGGAAGAAACCAAAGAACGTTTATCGCACGCCGTGTTATTAGTCGGGGAGACAGAGCTGTACGTTGCGGATACATTCCAAGGGCAACCCAATCAGAGGGGCAATCAAGTTCAAATCTGCATCACGGCACCTGATGTCGAAAATTCGACTCGATTGTTCGATGCCTTGCAACACGGAGGCCAAGTCATCACGTCTCTGCAAAAAACCCACTTTAGTTTGGCTTACGGTATGGTAACGGATAAGTTCGGCGTTACGTTCCAAATCTTTACTCGGAGATAAAGGAGCGCGGAGTGGAATAAAAAAATTAATCTTTGTTAAAAAAGTAGTTTCTATGCGAACTGACACTTCATCCACAGGTGTCAGTTTTTCGCTGGGATAGGGCTCAGCGCGGCGAACCGTTCATTGGTATCGGGCCAACATCTCGGAGAGCCTCCGCCGGATCGAATCCTTCAATTCTGCAGGCTCCTTCAGCTCCGCTTCGTTTCCTAGTCCGATGAAGAACTCCGTGTAAAAAGGGATATCGCCGCGCGACACGTCATTATCGATCGCGCCGCTTCCGTCTTCGCGCACGTCCAGCAAGGGGGCTAGCCACAATTCGGATTCGCAACGTTGGACGCCGGCACGACTGAGTTCCGCCCGGAGGCGTATAGGTTCCCTCGGCTTAGCGGACGCACGCCGGCTAAGACTTACGTCGCCTAGATCGAGCGGCTCCGTGCCGGATGCGTCGTAAGCCGCCTCGCGAATCCGGTCGCACCTGAACACGCGGAAACCCTGGCGCAGGAAGCAGTAGGCCGTACAATACCAAAAGCCGTTGCTCGCGTAAATGCAAACCGGCTGAATACGGCGGCTGCCCGCCTCCTCTCCCTTCGACTCGTATTCGACGACGAGCACCTTCCGATGTACGGCAGCGTCAAGAAGAATGGCCAAGCAAGGGGCATCGCCCCGCCTTGTCGGGGTAATGAAGTCGACCCGGTTCTTCATGCCGTCGATCCGGTCCCGGACGTCCCCGGGCATATGGAGGTAGAACTTGCTCAGCGCCGAGGCGGATTCCGCTTCGAACGGCAACGAGGAGTAATGGCGCAGGGCATGCACCGCAAAGAACATCGCCACCGCCTCTCCCTCCGTAAATGCGATCGGAGGCAGCACCCGCTCCCTGATGACCTGATACCCGCCATGCGGACCAACTTCCGAGTAGAGCGGCACCCCCAGCTCGCTAAGCTCCTGTAAATCCCTTAGAATTGTACGCTTGGAAACGCCGAATTCGTCGGCAAGCTCCTGAACCTTGAACCGCCGCTTCCGGTTAACGGTCATCATCAGTTCCATCAATCTTTTGGATTTGGGCATTCCGACTACCTTCTTTATCCTAATTAGATGTGTTGATGACATGTTCTGTCACTATTATGCCTTAGAATATTGACAGCAAGCAACACTAACCAATAGGAGTGATCGACCGTGAGTAAGTATACCGTACTCTTCTTTCTCATCATGTTCATGATCGGAACCGATACGTTCATTATTTCTCCCTTGCTCCCGACGTTGCAAGAGCAATTCGGCGTGTCGACGGGGGTCGCCGGATGGATGCTAGGCGCCTACACGCTCAGCTCGGCCGTCTTCGCCTTAATCGCCGGGCCTCTGTCCGACGGCTGGAACCGGAGAACCGTTCTGATATGCGGCTTACTCGGATTCTCCATCTCGACGGCTCTATGCGGATTTGCAGACAGCTTCTGGACGATGTGCCTGTTCCGTTTCCTTGCCGGCATAAGCGCGGCGTTCACCGCGCCGCAGGTGTGGGCTTCCATCCCCACCGTCGTAGCTCCAGCCAAAATAACGAAGACAATGGGCATCGCCTTCTCGGGACTCGCCGCATCCCAAGCGCTTGGCGTGCCGATCGGTAGCTGGCTTGCGAACTCGAACTGGTCCGTTCCGTTCTGGACGATCGGAATATCTTCGTTGTTGCTCGTCGTCTTCGCCTACTTCTTGCTGCCCGACATGAAGCCAGCCGCGAACAAGGGCGAGCGGAAGTCGATCCTTAGCCGATATGTCCCCCTGATCACGAGCGGCAAAGCGAGGAGCGGCTTCCTCGCCTACCTGCTCCTTCACTTGGCCGTTGGTACCTCGTTCGCCTTCTTAGGCAAGTGGATGGCCGATCGCTTCGAGCTCCCCGTCGGGCAAATCGGCACCGTCATGATCTTCCTCGGCTTCGGCAATCTGTTCGGAAGCATGATCAGCTCGTATTTCTCTCGAAAACTAAGCAATGCGAACACGATTGCGACAGGTATGGTGCTGCTCGTAGCGTTGTACGCGGTCGTGCCCCAACTTACGAGCGTCATTAGCGTGAGAATCGTCTATCTGATCATTTTCACGACGCTCGGGATCGTCTTCCCGATCGTTATGGGTGCGCTTACCTCGCTTAACGCTTCCATCCGGGGAACGATCTCCAGTCTGGCCAACTCGACGATGAATGGCGCGAACACGTTCGGCGCGTGGGTTGCCGGCTTGCTCTATGTCCAGTTCGGCGGCTATTCGTCGATCGGTATCTTCTCCGCGGTCTGCATGGCACTCTCGCTCGGAACGTTCATGTTGGGCGGCATCTTCGGGAGAAAAGAGGTTCGTTCAGGCACGGGATCGGCTTCCGCAACTTAAGCTAAAGCAAATAAGAGAAGCCCTTCAACGGCTATATTCCGCCGGAGAGCTGCTCATGCTTTAAGGATCTGGCACAAAGGACTGCGCCAACCAAATGTTTAATTATCTTGGCAATACTCGACGTGATTTTTCCGGTGGCGGGATGGTTATCCGATCGGTTTGGCACGAAACGCAACTATATTTAGCAACAATTCGCCGTTACTTGTGATAAGGTTCTCCCCGATTGATCTTGAACGCGCGATAAATCTGCTCCAGCAGAATAACCCGCATCAACTGATGCGGGTAGGTCATGCGGCCGAAGCTCAGGCGCTTGTCCGCCCGCGACAGCACCGCCGGCGACAGACCGAGCGAGCCGCCGATGACGAAGGCGACGGAGCCGCCGCCGTACACGGCTTGCTTCTCCAGATGCGCGGCGAGCTGCTCGCTCGACCACGTCTCGCCGTCGATCGCGAGCGCGATCACGTGCGCGTCCGGCTTCAGCGCCGCCAGGATACGCTCGCCCTCGCGCGTGCGCACCATCTCTTCCTCCGCCGGACTCATCGAGTCCGGCGTTTTCTCGTCCGGAAGCTCGCGGATGTCTAGCCGCGCGTAAGGGCCCAGCCGTTTGGCGTATTCCGCGATACCGTCCGTCCAATACTTTTCCTTCAGCTTCCCGACACAGACAACTTGGATCTGCATTAGCCGTTGCCTCCGCTCGGCCCGATGATATTCTGCACGCGCCCGACTTGTCCATCCTGCAGCCGCACCTTGATGCCATGCGGATGCGTCGGCGAGTTGGTCAGCAAATCCTTCACGATCCCGCGCGTCAAAGCGCCGGTCCGCTGGTCTTTTTTTAACACGATGTCCACTTCCAGGCCCGGACGCACGTCGTTCCGGATTTTCCCGCTTCCTGCCATAACCGTTTATCTCCCCGTTTCTTCAAGCTCATTGCCCTAATGTTAGCACACGCCGCTTCCTCGACCAAACGCCGAATAAGTTGCCCGTTATCCTCCATAATAGGATGAGGCAACCGTCCGCTTTACCGACAGCGAAGACAGAATGGAGGATGCGCAGCATGCTCAGCAATCTCGAAAGCGACTACGACTGCTCCCACGCGGGAGAAGACCTTCACCAGCTCAAACAGGAGCTCGCGGAGCTGCGGGGCCGTGGCGGCGAAGATCAGCAGTCGCAGGAAACGATCAACCGTCTCGAAAACCAGATCAACTTCATCCTGAACAAATGCAGTATCAACCCTTCGTCCATCACCTAGCCGCAAGTCCAAACAAAAACGGCCTCTTCCGCCACCCAAGGCGAAAAGGCCGTTTTTGCTTCATTCGAAAATATTACCGTGCTTGTGCCGGAGCCGCACCAGCCGATCCCCCAGCCGCAAACTGCACACGCCCCTTGCGAAGCGCCGACGCCAACACCGCGGCCAAGCTCACCCCGGCAATGCCCCACAGCACGCCGTAAGACAATCCCATACCGTGCTCGCCGCCGAAATACATCAGGTTGCGCAATCCCGAAGCGACATACCGGAATGGCGTCCAGGAGTACAGCCAATCCTGAGTAGCCTGCGGCATAAACTCAGGCGCCAGATTGAGGACCGGCAGCGAGAAGAACAGCAGGAGCACGAGGATCGCCACCGCCGGAATGCCGATCCAGTTGAACAACGCGGTCTGCATCAGGAAGAATGCAGACGCCGCCAACCACAAGAACAGCCATGTCGTCGACTGATCGGCGATCTCCATCCCGTACCAGGAATGGGCCATCCAGACGAGGAAGCCGGAAGCTCCCGCCGCAAGCGCCAGTCCGATGACGGTTTGCCCCGCCACGGCACTCCGTCGGCCGCCGTGAACAGTCGCCGCCTTCGAAGCGAAGAACAGCAGCACGCTCATGACCAGGCAGCCCATCCAAATAATCTGCGTCAGCATGTTCGGCGCGCTTCCGCCTCCGTTATTGCTGCCTACCGGATGTACGGAAATCTCTTGCGTGCCGAAAGGCGCCAGCAGCGCATGCACCGAACCGACCGAAATTTGCTGAACGCGCTGTCCGACCTGCTCAAGAAGCTGCGCGGACAATTCGGCCGAGACGTTTTTCGCGACTTGCTGCAGGATGGATTTCGCCGCAGCCACGCCTTGGGCGCTCATGCCCTCGTTATAATACAACTTCACCGTTGACGGTTTCGGCTCCGGCGATTGGATCGACAGCAGTCCCGCGCTGAAATCCGCCGGCAGCACGAGCGCGCCGTACACCTCTTGGCGATCCATCGCAGCCGCCGCTTCCCCTTCCGTCCCGAGCACTTTCCATTTCACCGGAAGCTGAGCGAGCCCCGTCACTTTCTCTTTTACCATCCCGCCCGCAGCCAGCTCCCCTCCTGTCGGCAGTTCAGCCGGCTTGTCGAGTACGACCAGCGCGATCGGGAGTCCCTGCGGCTTCGCCCCGAGCACCGACCCCATCATCGCCAGCCCGAAAACCATGAGCACCACAGTCACCGCGATGACCGCGATCCGGACGAACTTTTGTTGAACGAACATTTTCATGTCTCTTCACCCCATTAAATAATGAACACGCTGTTGATTAATGGTCACGCTGTTAATTATAATGATGGAGAAGAGAACGGCAATCATCAGTTGCTTCCGAATATGTTCAATATTCAACACTTCTCCTTCAAAGTGTCGGATATTTCCAAAAAAATGGAGAAAGCGGGCTCCCTCATGACCGACCATACCCCCAACGCCGACAAGCCATCCGCCGACCGCAGAACGCTTAGAACCCGAAAACTGCTTCGCCAAGCTTTGGTGGAACTCATCGAGGAGAAGGGTCTTGAAGGCATTACGGTCAGCGACCTGACCTCGCGCGCCGAGATCAACCGGGGAACCTTCTATCTCCATTACAAGGACGTGTACGATCTGCTTGAACAGCTGCAGACCGAGATTTTGGAAGGTCTCGCCTCTCTCGCGACGAAGATGGATTTCCTCGAGCTCGTCGAATATGCGCATCGCAACGAGGCCTACCCGGCGTTATTGACCATTTTCGAATATTGGAGCCGCCATGCCGACTTCTGCAAAGCCATTCTGGGGCCCAAAGGCGACCCGTCTTTCGCACCCCGCGTCAAAGAAATGATGAAAGACAAAATCTACAGCAAAGTCGTAGGTGCCGCACCGCCGGAGCGCGTGGATACCTTCGGGATTCCGATGGATTATATTTTGGCTTACATGTCATCGGCCAACATCGGCCTCATCCAGCATTGGTTCGAATCCGGCAAGCGGCAGTCGCCCCGCGATATCGCGGTGATCATGACCCGCCTCGTCGGCCAAGGTCCTATCGTCGCGTCCGGATTCCTTGGCGGTCCATGAGCTTGATCATCAAGTGGTATATCCACACGTATAGGGCATACACGACCAGATAAACACACAAGGAATAGCCGAGGTTCCAGCCTTTATAGGTATACACGCGAACCCAGTGGGCAAGGCCCTCCAACACGACGGAAACGAAGGAACCGCCCGCAACGTAGAGGACTCGGCGCCAACCTCCCGGCTTCCATCTATCGTAGAAGTACAAGAACAGGTAGGTCGTCGGCGGATAAACGAAATAATAGATGAAGGCGTCCATAATTTCATATTTGGACGTGTCGCTGACATCGTATAAGTTAACGGGTTCGACCGCGATCAATGCGTCCACCGTCTGCGAAATGAACAACGTGAACATGACGAAGACGGTGGTCAGAACGGCGGAAAACCGTTTGGGAAGCAAGAGGGCGGCGGCGAAAACGACGATGCCGGACAGCAGCGAGAACCATTCGTTGAGATCGAAACGTTCAGGAGGATACAGCATCGCGGTTCCCACTCTTTCTCAGCAGCATCCGGAACCATACGCAGAAGAGCGCCGTTTCGGCCAGTACTGCCAGCCACATGACGATGGCATGCTTCGTTTTCCATCCGGTGAATTCCATGACGCCTAACCTTTCGTACAGGCCGTAAAGCCCCGTTAGAAGAAGAACCCATGCCGCAGAAAGCAGAATTTTGAGAAAATAGTGGTCCCGCAAACGAAACAGCCCATAGAGAAGCCACACCGTGAGGAGCGGAAACAAGACGAGCTGGCTGAGTTTGAAGATCGTGAAAGCGGAAGCGGTGTCGGCGATTTCAAAAAGCTTGAAATTGTCGGGAACGACCGAGTGCAGCTGCTGAATGGAAGTTGCGGCGGCCATATAGTAAACGATCTTCTCCAGCAGCAGGAAGGTATGCTGCATCCAGCGGAGAGAGATCAGAGCGCCTAAGCAGAGCACAGCCATGACCGCGACCGCAATGATCATTTCTGCATCCCCTCCACCGCTTGCTTGCCGCAAGTTTTAATACAGGTTTTTCCGCTTTGGAAATTCTTATTCGGCAAAGCCTTTAACATGGCAAAAAAGCCGGCACCGCTCATGAACGCGGTTGCCGGCTTTACGTTTTAATCGACTCAACGGGATTTGTTGCGCAACGAGCGGATCGGCGACTTTTTGCCGCTGCCGCCCCCCGGGCCTCTGCCCTGCGGCTTGCCGCCTTGCGGACCGCCGCCGTGTCCCCGGCCGCCGCTTTCGCCTCCGCGGTTACTGCGTCCTCCGCCGCGGTTATCCTGCTGCGGACGCCCGCCGCGTCCACCGCCTTGCTGCGGTCTCCCTCCACCGCCGCCGGCGCGATTGCCACCTCGACCGCCTTGCTGCGACCGGCTGCCACGTCCTTCGCCGCCGGCGCGTTCGCGCGTCGCCCCGCCGTCTCCGGCGTCAAGGCGAACCCGCTCCATCGCCATGCCGATGGCGTTTTCGATATCCGCCAGCTCCGGCTTGTCCCGCGGCGCCACGAACGTGATTGCGAGACCCGAAGCGCCTGCACGGCCTGTTCGGCCGATCCGGTGGATATAGCTGTCCACGTCCTGCGGAATGTCGTAGTTATAGACGTGCGTGACGCCCTCCACGTCGAGCCCCCGCGCCGCCACGTCCGTCGCGACGAGAAGCTGAAGCTTGGCCTGGCGGAACCGGGTCATGACCTGCTCCCGCTTCGCCTGCGACAAGTCGCCGTGGAGCTCATCCGAGTTGTAGCCGGCCTGCTGAAGCGCCTCGTTCAGCGTGCTGGCCCGCCGCTTCGTCCGGCAGAAAATCATCGCCAGGAAAGGCTGCTGCTCGTCGATCAGCTTGCACAGCGCCGACTGCTTGGCGCGGTCTGTCGTCTCCACCGCCCACTGGCGGATGTCCTTCACCGTCACCTGCGTGCCTTTCACCGTCACTTCCTCCGGCTTGTCCATGAACCGGGTCGCCAAGCCCCGCACGTTCGCCGGCATCGTCGCCGAGAACAGCAAGGATTGCCGCCGGTACGGAACGGCCCGCAGGATTTCTTCCACTTCGTTCAAGAAGCCCATGTGCAGCATCTGGTCCGCCTCGTCGAGGACAAGCACCTTCACGCGAGACAGATCGATCGTCTCCCGCCGCAGGTGATCGAGCAGCCGCCCCGGCGTACAGACGATGATGTGCATGCTCTTCTGCAGCTTATGCAGCTGCGCTTCGACGTCCTGGCCGCCGTAGACGGCCAGCACGCGATAATCCGTGCCAGCGGTCAGCTTCTTCACTTCCGCCGTAATCTGAATCGCCAGCTCACGCGTCGGACTGACGATCAAGCCCTGTACGTAAGGCGCCGAAGGATCGAGCCGCTCCAGCATCGGCAGTACGAACGCGAGCGTCTTGCCCGTGCCCGTCTGCGCCTGGCCGATCACGTCCCGCCCCGCCAGGATCGGCGGTATCGCTTGCGTCTGAATCGGAGTCGGCTTCGCGATTCCCATCTTGCGGAGCAGCGCCGCCCTTTCCTCCCCAATTCCTAATTCTTCAAAACTTGCCATATCAGCACCTCATCCGGTTATCGTACATTTGTATCTGCCTTTCCTATCGTACCATATCCAGGCAACCCGCATCCTCCGCCGATGGCAAAAACCCGCTCCCTCCCGTCAACGCGGGATAAGCGGGTTCGGCTGGACGTATAAAGCCGCGTCGCGTTCGACCATCCTATTTCCAGGAGGTGAATCCGAACATGGCCAAAGACGTGCTCTGCGAAGTGAATTCCTGCAAGTACTGGGCGCCGGGCAATCAATGCAACGCCTCGTCCATCTACGTCGTCAACAACCGCAACAAGCAAGCTTCCCAATCCGAAGAAACTGACTGCAAAACGTTCGAACCGAAGCTCTAATCCGGAGCGAGGGTCCCTTACCCTTGCGCCAGCGACACCTGAATGGCGGTTTCGGCCCTCACCGGCCGGAGCCGCTTTTCCTTGCTTCGTCACTTATTGTAGCCAATAGTGAGAATGATTATCACCTTGCGCGCCAATTTCCGCCAACTTTACGCCGCAACCTGCGCGTCAACCGATACGGACTCCGATTTTCCGAATGCCAGCATGCCGCCGAACAAGGCGAAAACCAGATGGATGACCGGAAACACGTTGATGGTCTGCACGCCGATCCCGCCGATCAGGATCACGAGGGCAACCAATGTCAGCACGCCCAGCCAACGGGGGAATACGCGGGCCCGCAGCGTCGCGATGCCAAGAAGCAGCATGCCGAGAATAATGCCCGGAATGAGCGGAATCAGCACGGCCAGCGACAGCGGATATTGGTCCGTCATCAGATTGTTGATTTGGTCGTTTACGACTTTCAGCGTCTCCGAGTCTTTCACGTGGTCGAAAATAATCGGGTAGGCGAGAATTTGGACCGGTCCGTGGAAGATTTCAAGGATCATGCCGATGAACAGCAGCGGAAACCCGATCCAGCCCCATGTTTTCAGCCTCGCCGATTGCCTGAGGAAAATCCCCGGCATCCCGAGCAGGATTAAGATCGACGCCCAAGCCAGCAGCACGTGCGTGTTGACGGCCGCTTTCACGAAGTCCGGAATATCGGCCAGCGTTTCCGGGGTATCCCCGATATGCAGAAGCTGTCCGGCAACCCCCATCGCTCCCCCGATCAACAGAGTCCAGCCCGCGAATTTCAAATAACCTTTCGGTAATGCGATCATTCATTATCTCCTCCTTTAACTCGCGCATCTAAGGCGCAGTCCCTATCATACACGGACCTGCATTCCCAACAGGAAGAGCGGGAGATTCCCGGCGGCCGGGAAATCTTTTTGGGAAAACGTTCGGGAAGAAGACGGGAGTTTACGGGCTGAAACGGCGCCTGCTATACTTTGGCAAGAGGGAGGGACGTTTGTGAAAATCGGGCGGTGGGTCGCGGGTCTCATCTGTTTGTGCGGAATCGTGCTGTTCGTCTATTCCGTGCCGATGTTTTACGTGGAATTAAGGGACCATTGCGTCGGCTTCGCGTCTTGCTCCGCCTTTTATGATACCGCTCCTACCCCGGAATGGCTGGAATCCCATGGCCTTACGGCATCGGCTTTCGCCTTCGCCTACACGGCCCTCTATACTTTGTTCGGTCTCGTCTACATCTCGGTAGGCTTGCTGATCTTTCGGTACAAATCCAAGGAGTTCGTCGGCTCCGTCGCGTCCGTGGCGTTAGTCACCCAAGGTTACATGTTCAACTCTCTCTCCCAATTTCTTCTGCAAGCCCACCCTTCCGTCACCCTGCTCGTGAAAATCCTGGAGGTTCTGTCCTATTCCGCGTTCATGACGCTGTATTACGTCTTCCCGAACGGGCGGTTCGCCCCGCGTTGGACGAAGTACGCGCTGATCGTCTTGCTCCTTCCGGGGATTGGGCGATCGCTTCTGCCCGGTACTCCCTTTGACCTTCAAGCCGTAGGCCATAACCTTTATATCATCTGGACGATGACCTGGATGGTCAGCCTTCTGACGGTGCAAATCCACCGCTACCGCAAAGTGCTCGATCCCATCGAAAAACAGCAAGCCAAATGGGCGTTCTACGGCATGTTCGGCGGCATTGCGTTCCTGATCGGCGTCACCTTGGTGTTCGTCTTCAAACCGGATGATTTGAACCGAAATCCCCTGTTCCTTTATGGCATGGAGACGCTGCTCGATTTCGGAATGATGCTGATTCCGTTCACGCTGGCGATCGCCCTGCTTAAGCGCAGGCTGTGGGACATCGACGCGCTGGTCAACCGGACGCTCGTCTACGTTGCGCTCTCTCTTTTCGTGATCGCCGTTTATATTGTAGGGGTGTGGTATGTCGGTACGGTTTTCCGGTCCGCCTCCAACCTCATCTCCTCCCTCATCGCGACCGGCATCATCGCCATCCTGTTCTCTCCCCTCAAGGAATTCCTGCAGCGAAAAGTCAACCGCCTGATCTACGGGGACAACGAGGATCCGCTCACCGTACTCGGCACGCTGGGCTGCCAATTGGAAAATCCGCTGTCGCCCCATGAAGCGCTCAAGGTCGTCGTCCATACCGTCAAGGACGCGCTCAAACTTCCCTACGCGGGGCTGTCGATCGTTCGTGACGGCGGCGGCGATTCTATGATCGTGGCCGAAGAGGGCGAGCCAGCCAGCGAGCCGCTGCGGCTGCCGCTCGTGCACCGCGGCGAGAAGCTCGGCGAGCTGCTGTGCGCTCCCCGCTCGGCGGGCGAATCCTTCACGGTGTCGGATCGGCGCTTCCTCGACATGCTGGTTCGCCAGGCCGGCGCGGTCGTACAGAGTGCAACCGCTTCGCTGGACCTGATTCGCGCCGCGGAGGACTTGCGCGAATCCCGCGAACGGCTCGTCCTCGCGCGGGAAGAAGAACGCCGCAGGCTGCGCGGCAACCTGCACGACGACCTGGCGCCGCGGCTGGCGGCGCTCGCATTCACCGCGTCGGCCGCCGAGACGCTGCTCGAGTCCGACCCGGCCAAGACCAAAGCCATTCTCGCCGAGCTGCAGACGGTCATCCGCTCCTCGGTGGCGGACATCCGGCGGCTCGTTCACGACCTGCGGCCGCCATCATTAGATGAGCTTGGGCTCATCGATGCGATCCGCGAGCGCATCCACGACATCACCCGCCCGATGGCCAGGCCGGACGGCCAAGCGGGAGGCGGCCCGACCGAGTTCCGCCTGTTCGCTCCCGAGACGCTGCCCGAGCTCCCCGCCGCGGTGGAAGTCGCTGCCTTCCGGATCGTGACCGAAGCGATGGTCAACGTTATCCGCCATTCCGGCGCTCGGCGGTGCGAAGTCAGCATCGCGTACATCCTTGAGCCGGAGGCGGCGCTGACGCTGGAGATCGCGGACGACGGCGTGGGCATCGGCGTCGGTGGCGGCTCGCGCCGTGCGGGCGGGCTGGGGCCGGGCGGCATCGGCCTCCAGTCGATGCGTGAACGGGCGGAAGAGCTGGGCGGCTATTTCCGCGTCGAGAATGTGGAGCCGGCCGGCGCCCGTGTGACGGCCAGGCTGCCCTTGACAGCGGGCCATGACAATGGTGAAAGGAGCGAAAGCGCATGAATCCCCTGCGAATCGTCATCGTCGACGACCATCCGATGTTTCGCCACGGCGTCCGGACTCTATTCTCTACGACTCCGGATCTCGAAGTCGTCGGGGAAGCTGCCAACGGCCAAGAGGCGCTGACGCTGGCCTCCGAGCTGATTCCCGACGTCATGCTGATGGACATCCGGATGCCGGGAGAGAGCGGCGTGGAAATCACGCGCAAAATCACCTCCCGCTTCCCCGCCGTCCGCATCCTGATCCTCACCATGTTCGAGGACGACGCTTCCGTGTTCACGGCCATGCGCAGCGGCGCCAAGGGCTACGTCCTCAAGGACGCGGACAAAGACGAGCTGCTGCGGGCGATCCGGGCAGTCGGCAACGGCGAAGCGATTTTCAGCCCCGGCATCGCGTCGCGGATGATCGAATATTTCTCCATGAGCCGGCCCGCGGCCAGCGAGGAAATGTTCCCGGAGCTGAGCGTGCGAGAGCGCGAGGTGCTGTATCTCATGACGGAAGGGCTGTCCAACGCGGCCATCTCCTCCAAGCTGGAGATCAGCGGGAAAACGGTCGCCAACTATATCACGAACATCCTCAACAAGCTCCAGGTGCAGGACCGCCACGAAGCGATGCGCCTTGCCCGGGAATCGCGCAAAGACATATGATACAATGGCGCTGAAAGCATAGAGTCGAATGCCCGGAAGGAGCGGACCGAATGGACTGGAGAGTTTCCGCCGCCGATGAGAAAATCCGCGAAGCGATCCGCAAGGGAGAGTTCGACAACCTCCCCGGCAAGGGCCAACCTCTGCCTCCGGATGACCTCGAAGGGGTGCCGGAAGGGCTGCGCATCGGCTTCAAGCTGCTGAAGAACGCCGGCATGATCCCGGAGGAAATGCAGCTGCGCAAGGATATGGTCACGCTCGAAGATCTGCTGGCGGCTTGCCGGGACGAAACCGAGCGCGCGAAGCTGCGGGGCGAACTATCCGCCAAGAAGCTTCGCTACCAATCGCTCATGTCCGACCGCGGCTGGCACGTATCGGACGCGTTCACCGCATACGAGCGGCAGATTCAAGAGAAGCTGATGCGGGAAGGCGAAAATACAGAATGATGCGATTAGGCGGGTACGAGGTACCCGCTTTTCTCTTGCATTAGCGCTCGCCTAATTCGAATTTGCACAACTGCAGGACTTTTCGCCGACGATTTGACGCAGCAGTTGGATTTTGCACACTTGGAGCCCCATTCCTGCGTTCCGCCGTCGATTTTAGCCATGCAAGTGGGCGAATTCGAAATGCAGCCGAACGTCGAGGGCGCGATGTCGATTTAATTGTGCAAATCCGATTTACAGCGCGCCCACTCTCCCAAATGCGTGCTATGATGGGGAAAATCGTGGCAAGAGGATGGATACTATGTTCGTCACTCTGCATCCCGACGACGAAATATTGCACCGGCAGCCTTTCACGGATGCTGAAGTGCCGTATAACTTGATCCATCTGATCTGCGGCAACGAACAAAACTATTGTTTGAAAAGTACGGACGGCCGTTTCATCTTCGCTCAAACTCCAGGTCATAAGGCTTGGGTATGGATGGCGGACGACGTGGATGACCAGTTTTCGCAAGTTCTCGTCACAGCGCTGATCGAACGAATTCAGGATGTGGAGCTGCCGGGCATTTCCGGAGAGTCGGCATTGGCCCGGAAGTTCGCCCATACTTATTCCCTTGCGCGCCAGGTAACTTATCGAACGGAATTGATCATGGAATCATACGTTTGCCCGGTCGTAAAGACGCCCTCAAAAGGCGGCACATGGTTGAAAAAAGCCACTCTCGAGCACGCCCAGACCCTTGCGGAGTTTTGCGCAGGATTTGCCCGAGACGCTTATGGGACTTCCGCCGAGCCTTCCAGTCAACTCCCTCTGGCAGAACGCATGATCCAATCGGGCAACTTATATCTTCTGTTCGCCGATTCCCCCGAGCCCGTGTCGATGGCCAACATCGCGCACCGTTCCGCCCGCCATGCCCGCATCAACGCGGTCTACACGCCGCCGGAGCAACGGAAGCAAGGCTACGCAAGCGCCGTAGTCTCTCAATTATGCGACATTGTACACCAAGAGGGGCTGATCCCCATGCTGTATGCAGATACAAAGAATCCGGACTCGAACAAGGTTTATCGGAACATCGGGTTCGTGGAGAGCGGTAAGATCGCCGAAATCAAATTCTCAAAATAAAATGCTTGGCCTCCAAGGCCAAGCATTTCTTATATCCGCCTGCTCACTTCTGCAAGAACTTCAAAAACGTGCTGTTGAACGTCTCCAACTCATCGTAATACAAACCGTGGCCGCTTTTCTCGAACCGGTACAGCTGCGACCCCGCGATGCTGCGGTGCATCTCCTGCGCGGATTCGAACGGGACGATTTTGTCATGCGCTCCATGAAAAATGACCGTCGGTACCCGGATGCGGGGAAGATCGCGGCGAAGGTCCTCATCCCGCAGCGCCACGAGCGTGCCGTACGTGCCGTGCCCGGACGCCTGCAGTCCCAAATCACCGAACCATTTCATATAAGGCTCGCTATGCGGAACGGCGAAGAAATCCTTCGAGAATCCTTCCAGCATCTTCGGCCGATCGGCCAAAGTTTGACGCAGCAAGTCATTGACCGACTCCACCGGCAAGCCATAAGGATAATCCGGCCTCTTCGTAAAGACGGGTCCGGCAGCCGATACCAAGCCCAGCTTCCGAACGCCGTAGCCTCCATGCCGTGCCATGTAGCGGATGGAGATCGCGCCCCCGACCGAGAAGCCGGCCAGCGTGAAATCGCGCAGCCGGTAAGCCTCGACCACGGCCCGTACATCATCCGACATCCGGTCGTACGTATACCCCGTCCAAGGGCTGCTGGACCTGCCGAAGCCGCGCAAATCCATCGCGATGCACCGATAGCCGAACCGGGGAAGCACGTCGAACTGGTACTCGAACATCCTCTGGTTCACCGGCCAGCCATGAATGAACAGGATGGGCTTTCCCATCCCGGGATCGATGTCCTCTACATAGATATAGACCCCGTTCTCCGACTCGATATAAGGCAAAACGCCGCACCTCCGCATACGTCCATTCATTCGAACGTATGCCGAAGGCCGGCGTTTCATGCTCGTGCCGCCTTATGCAGGCACTTCCACGCCGCCCAGCTGAAGCTGGTACATCGCGTGGTATTTGCCGCCGAGCTGCATGAGCTCGTCGTGATTGCCGCGTTCGACGATTTTGCCGCGATCGAGCACGAGGATCTGGTCCGCCGAGCGGATCGTCGACAGCCGGTGCGCGATGACGAACGTCGTGCGTCCCCGCTTCAGCACGTCGAGCGCAGCCTGGATGATCGCTTCCGTTTCGGTGTCGATGCTCGCCGTGGCTTCGTCCAGGATCAGGATCGCCGGATCGAAGGCGAGCGCCCGCGCGAACGAGATCAGCTGCCGCTGCCCTGCGGACAGCGTGCTGCCTTTCTCGATCACCGGCTCGTCGATGCCTTGCGGCAGCTGCTGGAACATCTCGTAGGCGCCGACATCCTTGAGCGCCTGCTCAACCTTCTCCCGCGTAATCGACGGATCGCCCAGGCTCACGTTCGACGCGATCGTCCCCGTGAACAGGAACGGATCCTGCAGCACGATGCCCATGTGCTGGCGCAGCTCCTGCTTCGGCAGGTCGCGCACGTCGACCCCGTCGATGGAGATGATGCCCCGCTCCACGTCGTAGAACCGGAACAGCAGGTTCAGGATCGAGCTTTTGCCGGAGCCCGTATGGCCGACCAGCGCGACCGTTTCCCCTTGGCGGGCATTGAACGTGATGTTCTTCAGCACGTCCTCGCCTTCCTTGTAAGCGAAGGACACGTTGTCGAAGCGGACGTCACCGCGGTAGCGCGGCAGCTTCTCCTCCGAAACGTCGACCCCTTCCTCATCAAGCAGCTCGAACACCCGCTCCGCCGATACGCGCGCCGTTTCGAGATTCGCCAGCTGATTGACGATCCCGACGACCGGCTGCATCATCCGCCCGATATAGTCGATGAAGGCGTACAGCATCCCGACGGTCATCGCCGCTCCGAGCCAGTCTTTCGCGAAAATCCATATGGCGATGAGGAAAAATAAGTTCCGGAAAACGTTGACCAGATTGTGCGACATGATCGAGTTCAGCTGCAGCAGCTTGTTCCGGAAGCCCAGGTAGCTGCTGTTAAGCTCTTCGAACTCGTTCTCCGTCTGTTTCTCGCGGCGGAACGCCTGGATGATCGGCATCCCCTGGATCGATTCGTTGACGATCGCGTTGATGTCGCTCAGCCGCGACCGGATCTCGTGGTTGTACTTGGCCGCGAATTTGCGGTAGATCACGATCCAGAAGTACAGGATCGGCACGACCGGCAGCGAAATGACCGCCAGGTGCCAATCGAGCACGAACAGCGCGCCCAGAATGGCCGTGATGAAAATAACGCCGGAGAAGAAGTTCGCAAGCACGTTCACGTACAGCTCGCGAATCGCCTCCGTGTCGTTGGTGACCCGGGCGACGACCTTGCCCGCCGGCAAGTTATCGAAGTACCGCACCGGAAGCCGTTGGATGTGCGAGAACACGTCGTTGCGCATCCGGTGGATGATCCGGTTCGCCGAAACCTGAAGCAGGTAGCGCTGGCCGTAAGCCAGCACCGAACCCGCGGCCAGGAAGCCGAAGTAGGTTAGCGCCAATTGGATCAAGCCGCGGAATTCCGGCTGATAGAAGGAGTACACTTCTCCGGTCGTCAGCTTTGCCGCCGGGTAAGATACCGGGTTTCCTTGCGACGGAGTCACCGTGAGCATATCGCCGCTGACGGCCATCGTCCCTTCCGCCAAGTCACCGGCATTCACGAAATAATAAGACCTTCCTACCTGCACGATGCGCGCGGCGGCTCCCGCCGATTCGCCTTCCGCTAGACGGTCGCCGCGTTTGTAACGCTTCCCGTCATAAGGCACGCTGTATCGGTCATGACTCTGCGTTTCGTTCCAAACCTTCTGAATCCCCATGATATGGTCGTCGATCATCCGCTTCGCGTAGATCGGCCCCACCAGCTCGGCGCTTACCGCCAGAGCCAGGAGCAGCAGCGCCGCCAGAATCGGCTTTTTGTACAGCAGGGCATATCGAAACAACCGTATACCTGTCGTATTCACAGTCTCTCACCTTCTATCCCCATTCGTCGTCTATTACGCATCGAGCACCTCCGTCAGCTGCTGGCGGTCGAATTGTTCTTTGTACCAACCGCCCAGCTCCAGAAGCCGGTCATGCGTGCCTTCTTCCACGACCCGCCCTTCGTCCAGGACGATAATCCAGTCCGCATGCTGCACGGCGGACAGCCGGTGGGTCGTAATGATCGTCGTTTTGCCCGCGCGTTCCCGGCGGACGCCTTCCAGGATTTCAACTTCCGTTTTCGCGTCTACCGCCGACAGCGCGTCGTCGAGCATCAGGATTTCCGGGTCAGCGATGACCGCCCTCGCGATGCTGACCCGCTGCTTCTGGCCGCCGGAGAGCGCGACACCCTTCTCGCCGACGAGCGTCTCGAGGCCGTCCGGCAGGAACGCGACGTCCTTGCGGAACGAGGCCAGCTCCAATGCCCGGTTCAGCCTTTCCTCGGTGAACTCGCGGTCCGCGTTGCCGAACCGGATGTTCTCGCGGATCGTCTTGCTGAACAGCACCGGCTGCTGCGGCACGTAACCGAGCCAGCCGCGGATCTGCTCCAGCGAAACCTCGCTGAGCGGCGCGCCGCCTACGGTAATGACGCCGCTGCCGAGAGGATACTCCCGCAGCAACTGGCGCAGCACCGTCGTTTTCCCGCTTCCCGTCCGTCCGACGATGCCGAGCGTTTGCCCGCGGCGGATCGAGAACGAGATATCGACCAGGTTATCGATGGATGAGGACGGATAACGGAACGTAACCTTATCGAACACGATGTTATCGGGTACTTCGACCTTCTTGAGCGTTCCGGCATCCGCGACGTCCGGCTTCACGCCGAGCGTCTCATGGATGCGGTCGAGCGAGGCGTTACCCCGCTGCATGATGTTGATCAGCTCGCCGATGGCGAACATCGGCCAGATCAGCATGCCCAGGTACATATTGAACGAGATGAGCTCGCCCAGCGTAATTTCGTTGTGGTACACCAGCCAAGCCCCGTAAACCAAGCCGATCAGGTAGCTAAGCCCGACCAGAATTTTGATCACCGGCTCGAACAAAGAGTCAATCCGCGCTACCTGAACATTTTTATGCAGCACTTCATCGGTCTTGACGCGGAACCGATCCTTGTCGGCTTTCTCCTGCACGAACGCCCGGACGACCCGAACGCCCGATACCGATTCCAGCACCTGGTCGTTCAATTCGCCGAAGGAGTCCTGCGCTTTGGTGAAACGATTGTGGATCATGGCCCCGAAATATTTGAGCACGATGGCGATGACCGGCAGCGGGATCATCGCCGCCAGCGTCAGCTTCCAGCTGATCGTGCCGGCCATGACGATAAGGAGCGTCGCCATGAACAGCGTGGAATCGATCAGCGTCAGGATGCCGAACCCGGCCGTCATCGAGATGGCCGACAGGTCGTTCGTTGCCCGCGCCATCAAGTCTCCCGTACGGTTCCGCTCGTAGAAGGTCGGCGTCATTTTCAGAAAATGCCTCATCAGTTGCGACCGCATCATCCGTTCCAGAATGAACGAACCTCCGAACAGCTGGTACAGCCAAATTAACGTCAGTCCGTAGCTCGCCACGGTGATGGCGAACCAGTAGAGCACCACTTCCGTCCATCTGCCGGCCGTTAAGGTGCCTTCTCGGATGCCGTCGATCGTGTACTCGATCAGCTTCGGCGGCAGGATGTCGATCACCCCGACGATGGCGAGCAGCACGACGGCCGACGCGTACCTTTTCCACTGCAGCCGGAAAAACCAACCGAGTTTCTTCAAAACGATAAACATAAAACTCTCTACCCCTCTCCCGGGTCTACCATTTTCTCATCTGGATGGGAACGGTTGGGAACAAAAAAGGCCTACCGCCGTTGCCAGCGATACGCCTTTGTGGGGAAACCCGTTACCGGTCACGGGTCTCCATTTCCCTGAGGAACACAAAAGGCGCATGGTTACGGATGCGTAACCACGCGCCTTTGCGCCGTCTTCAGAACGAAAAGTTCTTAAGCCGCCGCTTGCTCCGCGCGAGGGTTACGCCCATGTTGATGGCCAAAGCCGACTCCCGACATCCGCACAATCATGACAGTATCTTTCCGCATGGGACGTAACCCTCCTTTCCGTTCATCAAGTATATGTGTCACTTTATCATCACGTTTCACAGACTGTCAAGGATTCCCTTGAAAACTTTATGAACTTTTTACCGAACGCTTGTCCACCCTTCTCGGATGGAATTGGTGCGAAAAAGGGTAATGCAGAGGAAGGAAGTTACCACGCGAGTAAGGAGGCGGGCCGCCGGTGGGTTTCATTTTGAACTATTTCCTGATCGTGTTCCTGGTTATCGAAATCGCCGTCGTGCTCATGCGGTCTACCGGTCTCGACCACGACGTTTCGCGGTTTCAAGTCGTGTCTCTCATGACCAGCACGGGCTTCACCACCAAAGAATCCGAATTGATCCTGGGCCACCCGGTTCGCCGGCGGATCGGGATTTTTCTCATCCTGTTCGGGGTATTCTCCTTCGCGGTCATCATCTCTTCGATCAGCAGCATCCTGGTGCCCGACTTTAAAGTCACTCACTTGGCCGAAATCTCCGCAGGACTCGCGCTGCTCCTCGCGATCGTCCGCGTTCCCGCGGTACGAAGGATACTCGCCGCCAAGTTCGATAAACCGCTGGAGGATACCTTCGAGATCGAAGAGCTTCCGATTGAGGTCGTACTTCTGCAGAATGAAGGGGACTGGTTCGTGGACATTCCGGTCGGAGAACGCTCCGGCCTGGTCGGACAGACGATCGTGGAGCGATGCGAAGCGAATTCCGATATTAACCTTCTGTTCATCAAACGGGGAACTCTCCAGATCAGGCGGGAACGCGCCGCGACGAGACTGGAGGCCGGAGACGTACTCTATCTGTATGGCGACCGGGAGGAAATCGGACGAGTTTTCCGGCAGGAGCTGCAGGACCGCGTGCGTTTGAGGAAGCACGACCTGGAATCCAAGAGCTTGGTTTAAAATGAGGGAGGGGATCCCATGACGGTGCCGATGCCCATCGAAGACAAACCGGTGCGGGAGGCGCTGTTCCAGTTCGTCTTTCCGTTTTCCCTGGAGCACCGCTGCCAGAGCGCGCTGCGGGAAATGCTGCTCGAGGACGGGTACCTTCCATTCCGCCTGGACGAGACTTCGCTCGAATCCGCTTTCTACGGTCCCGGGCGCCGGATTTCGCACCGCGACATGGAGCGCTACTATCTGCCGTTTACCAACCAGGTGCTGTTCCCCCTGGATAACAATCCCGAGTCGTTCCGCAGACTGTCCAAAAAGCTGGCCCTACGGGCTTCCTTGATCAGCCGCCTCGGACGGCGCGATTTCGTCATTCATTCCTTGGACGTGTTCCTCTGCCCGTTCGATACGGGGTTTTTGACACTGAGGGCGGAGCTTTCCGGAGAGACGCCGTCATTCTCGCAAGCGATCGAGTTCGCGGACCGGTTCCGCAGCTTGCAGGACACGAACCGGCAGGATCGGGAGACTTTCGTTCAATACGGAAATAACCGTTACGAAGAGATCGACGGCTTTCTGTTTCAAGAACTCGTCCCGCAAGTGCTGCCCTTCCTGGATATGACGGCGATGGAAGGCTCCTATTTCGAAGAGCTGCCGTTCCTGATGGATGAGAGGATGTTCGCGATCGCTTTCTACCGGTTTCCCGAAGGAACCGAGATCACGACGCTTGACCGGTACCGTGCCGCCAGAGTAGACGGGCTCGATGAGCACGGCCGTCCCGCCGTCAGTGCAACCCATATGCCTTATATCGAGGATTATTGTTCCCGCTACGGTTATGAACGGTGGGCTCCTTACACCTATTTCATGACCGACGACAACTGCTTCTGCTGTCTGACGAACGACTCCGAGGCGCAAGCGGCTTCGCTGACCAGCCGTCTGTACGGCGAATATTACTATGGACTGCTGCTGAACCTCTTCCACCGGATCGTCCTGCTGAAATTGTCCAACGCTTACTCCCACGTCCAATTGGAGCGCAAGGAAGAGCATACGGTCGAGCTGATCCGCGACATCACCGCTTATGCCGCCAAATACAACTTCGTCGAAGTCGTCGCGCAGACGGCGGGACGTGAAATTTTCGTCCAGCTTCGGAAGGTTTACCGGCACGACGAATTGTTCACGGACGTAAAACAGACGTTGAACGACCTGTACAAATACCAGGAAATGCGGAGCCAGCAGCGGTCGGGCTACTTGCTGACGATCCTGACGATTTACGCCGTCGTCAGCGGAATTTACGGGATGAACCAGGTCATCGACGATTTGAAAACGGGGCTTCATTGGTCCGTCGTGCGGGGCTACTCGCTGTTCGAATGGATCGCCTTGGCCGTTACGCTCTCCGGTTTGGCGGTCGCCGTGGCGCTGACTTCGAATGTGTTGTATAAATGGGCCAAAGACGGGATACGCAGAAGGCAGAGATAACGAAGACCGCGCCCGTCAGGAAGGACGAACGCGGCTCTCTTATGGCCTTCTCTCACCATAACTGGCGGAGGGCCGGCAGCATTTCCGTATAGTACTCGTAAACGATTGCGCCCAGCATGACGAGCGCCGGTATAGCCAGAACGATTCCTGCGGCTTGCAGGAGCCGGAAGCGCCCGGATTGGCGGGAATTCGCCCAGCGTTCCACCTTGCCTGCGAATGCCGCGATCGCCATACCCTGCAGGAAGAACCCCGCTGCGAACAACGGAACCCCAAACGCGGCCTGGCTTCCGAACAACTCCCCGCTCGGATTGGACAGAAGGAAAGGCGCGCCGAAAAGCAGCAGATTGACGGCACCGTATGCGGCGGCTCTACGCACTTGGCGCACCGGCAGCCGGCTGCCGATGATGGCGTAAACGATGGCGCTGGCTAAGGTCATCCCCGTACCGACCATGATGATCATCAGGGTGCTGGACCAATGGAATCCGGAAGCCATTTCCGGTCGGGCAAGCGCGATGATCCTCATGTTGAGCCGCAGCAGAATGCCGAACAGAATACCCGTCGGCAATGCCGCGGTTAAAGCCGATCCGAGCACGCGCAGTTTAGCTAACATTAACGTATATTGCCTCCCGCGATCCGGTCGCCGGAATTGCCGGAAGGATCGGTCTTATAGTCGTCTTCCGCGGCATGGATGATGAGGGATTTTCCCCATACGGAGTTGGCGCTGCTCCGATCGAGCGTCAAGCCTTCCAGCGTGAATTCCGCATGACCGGTTCCGTTCGCCCCCACTTCGATATTGGGCAGATCTCCCGCATGCGACCCGTCCGGATTGTCGTGCCCGTGCTTGTGGCTCTCCGGGTTGAAGTGCCCGCCGGCGGTTTTGAAGTCGTTGTTGTCAAAGTTTTTCTCGTGAAGATGGAACCCGTGCTTGCCCGGCGTCAGTTGGGACACCTCTACGTGCACGTTCACGCCCTTATCTCCCTGCGACAGCATCGCGTGACCGATCACGGTTCCGTCCGCTTTCACGAGCGGCACTTCCTCTTCACCGAGCCATATAGACTGCGTCGTTCCGTCCCAATGAACCGGTTGGTCCAGCAAATCCGCGGCCAAACGGATCGGGACATAGGTCGTTCCCTTGTACACAATGGACGCCGGGACCTGCTGTCCGGCATTGTCGAACTTGTTGTCGGCAGGCGCGCGGTCGGTACCGTGTACGATAAAACGCAGCTTTTCCATGGAGACGCTGATGGCGCTGGGCTGAGCGGCCGCCAGGCCGGAGAAGAACAACGACCCGCACAAGAAGGCAACGCCGGCATGTTTGAGATTGACCGATTTTTTCACGATAAATTCCTCCCGTTTCTTATCCATTCGAATCTTATTCTTGCATCTCGTATGTTAAGGGCCGGGTTTGAATTTTCTGCCGGGTTTCCGTCGAAGGCGTGCGAATATATTGCGAAGATCTTGTGAAGGAAAGCCTTCCTGCGCACGCAATAAAAGGCGCCCCGCGGATGCGGGTCGCCTGTGGATCAAGAAGCCTATGAGATCAAGTATTTCGCCGAACGTACGGGAGAAACCCGGTAAACCGACCAGGCGGCGGCCAGCGTGACGACGGCAATGAGGGCGGCAATCGTTCCGAAGAAAACGAGGGAAGGAGCGACGGGAAAACCGAATCCGGCGATATTTGCCCCTTCCTGAACCTGAGACAGGCAGACCGTATAAGAAAGATATCCGCCGGACGTAAATCCGAGGAGTGTTCCGAAAATGCCGGTAACGGAGCCCTCGACCCATACATAAATCATGAGCGTACCTGGAGGAATGCCGATTGCCCTAAGCGCTCCCAACTGACTTCTTCTTCGTTTGGCGGATCGGAAAATAACGAGCGCAAGGCCGGCCATTCCGATGCCCATGGCGAGCAAATTAAACTGCCGGAACATGCCGAGCATCGTGCCGATATCGCGGTAGTATCCAGTCTCCGACTCGGACGCGCTATTCAAGGGGTAAATGTTGCCCTTTGCCAACGCCCATTCGGTTTTTGTCTGCCATTGGGCGGCAAGCTCCGGGGTCGGGAAGCGCAGAAAGAGCATGGAGTGCATCGTTTTGAAGCCTTCGCCGATGCGCCTTGTTTCCTCCGCGTTCATCCACACCCCTTTCATGAAGGGGTAATAGGATTCTTTCTCGTCCACGATGCCGATGATTTTTTTGCTCAACTTGTGCCCATTCATCGAAAATAAGAGATGGCCGTCCTTCGCTTCCCACTTCGCCATTTGCAAAAACTCCAACGCTCCCGTGGAAACGATGACCGTATCCGGATTTTCGGCCAACTCTTGCCACAACTCCGCTGCCGTTGCGCTGCGTCCTCCCGTCGCCTTGACCGGAATCCGGGTCGTGGAAGCATAGGCTTCATCCACGCCGTTGACCATGTAAGCATAGCTGCCGGATTCGCTCCAGGGCAGCTGGACAATCGCCGCCGAAACGGGCGCTTCGCCCTGCGGATAACCGGCCGAAGCCAAAAGATTTCCAAACCTCCCGGAATCGATCATCCGAATATCTTCCGCGTACGCGTCATACCCTCCGATCGCATCTCTCGGATCCGTCTGCCCCATTATGGATTGCACGTACCCGGACATGACGATCGCCATGCTCACGAATCCCGATACGGCGCAAAACAGCGCGATCGACAGTCCGCCGCGGACCCGTTCCGCCACCAGCTGCTTCAAGGCTAGGTGCAGCATGGCATAAACGCGGGGAAGCGGCCTCAGCAGGCGCAGCCCTGCGTACCCTAACCCTTCGATCCAGCGAATCCCGGCGTAGGATATAACGGGCGTCAGCATGAATAACGCGACCGGCAATAGGAGGATATTCGCCTGCCGGAACCAGCCCTGTCTCACCTGCGGGAACTGGCTGATGGTCACGAAGCCGAGGAGCGCGGCAAGGACGATCCAGGAGACGAGGGCATGAACGGATACAGGATGATCCTTCCTCCGTTCTCCCGCTACTTCCGAACCCGGTCGGCTCGCACGCATGCGGGAGGCCGAGAAAGTCCGGGCCGATACGATCCAGATACAGACGGCCGCGAACGCGAGCGAGAGGGATCCGCCGATGAGCGCCGCCTGCGCAGCCACGGTCCAATCCAGCTGGCCCGCCAAGCCCCTCTGACCGCTCCCCAGAAGATCGATGCGCCGGATCAGCCATTGGGCGAGGATCAAGCCGGCCGCCGAACCCGGCAAGCAAGCCGCGGCCGCGTAAATCAGCCCTTCCACGCGCATGATCCGTTTCAGATCCGCTCGCCCGAATCCGACGGTGCGCAAGATGCCCAGACCGAGCCGCCGCTCCTCCGACATCATTTTGAGCAGGTTGAACGTCAGGATCATGCTCATGGCGACCGCATTCAGGCTGATAAACAGAAATACATAGGATGCCGTCCGGGTCCAATCAAACATCCGTGCCGCCGCTTCCGAGCGAACGGCCGCAGCTTGCCAAGTACCGCCGGGCGGCGGACCTTCGCCGAGAACCGTGGTATAGGCTTTGTCCGGCAGCTCAAACAGCGATCTCGCGCTTTGCAAACCAACGATCACGGTCGCGGAGGCTTGCTGGACCCCGGGGTAACCCGTCAGCCCGTCCTCCGGCAGCACTTTGGCCACCCGGAAGCGGTGGCTGCGGTTCTGCAAATCGACGACATCCGTATAGTCTCCGGTTCGAACACCAAGACGTTCTGCGACCGGACTCGACAGAATCATGCCGTCCGCGGGTAACGGATCCGGCCACTCCGGACGTTGCCTTGCGGATAGCCAGGGGGCCGCTTGCGCCGGATCCAACCCAATGACCAGCACGTTCGGCATGACCCGGTCGCCTGCCGGGTCCGCCTCAGGCGTTGCGGACACGGAGACGGTATACGAGACGATAGGCAGCAGATCGTCCGGCTCGCTAACCGCTTGCAGCATCCGGTCGATTTCGGCTTGCGAATAATAATAGCGGGTCGGCTCCGGCTGACGGATAGCGGGAACCTCATACTCGATCTGTCCGAAATGCTGCCGAAGCTGGCTTTCCGTACCCGTCTTCAACATGAATTCGATGGAAACGACGATCGTGATCAACGACGTGCCGACCGCAAGCCCCAAGATCGTGAGCAAGGCGGTCGTTTTGCTCGCCGCGGACTCCCGAAACGCCATCCGGCGAACGTGAGGATAGCGAAAGACGACCCGAAAGAAATAAACGGCCACGACCATCAGCGGTAATAACAGCAGGATTGGCAGCAAGGGCCTCACGGCGTTCCCGTCCTTTGGCGCACGGAAATGATCTTCCCGCTGTCCATGAACAACGTACGGCCGGCGTAACCGGCTACTTTCGGATTATGGGTGACGATGACGAAGGAAATGCCGTCATGGCGATTGACGTGATCGATCAAATCCATGATCATGTCGTTGCTCTGGCTGTCCAGAGCGCCCGTCGGCTCGTCGGCGAAGATCAGCTTGGGTCCGTGTGCGATGGCGCGAGCCAATGCCACCCGCTGCTGCTGGCCTCCGGAAAGCTGGGAAGGGCGGTGATTTTCCCTCTCCCGCAGGCCGACTCTCGTCAAAGCATGAAGGGCCAGCCGGCGAGCCTCCGCACGGGGCATTCCCTGGCACAGCAGCGGCAGCTCGACGTTCTCCGCGGCAGACAGTACGGGCACCAGATTATAAAACTGGAAGACGAACCCTAAACTCTCCGCCCTGAGCGCATCCCTGCCGCGTTCGGACAATGCAGATGGATCCCTGCCAAGGAGCATGATGTTGCCCTTTGTGACCGGATCCATGCCCGCGAGACAGTTCAACAGGGTTGTTTTCCCGCACCCGGACGGCCCCATAATGGCGACGATTTCGCCCCGGCGCACCTCCAGGGACACGCCTCTAACCGCTTCAACGACCGGATCACCGTCCCCGTATACTTTCCAGATGTCCTTGGCTTCGAGCACATTCGCTTCCGCGCTCAATTCCAACCCCCCCACTCTACAGCAAAATCAATGATCCGGAAAGATCGGCAGCTGGAGAATGAACCGTGTCCCTTCCCCTTGCGTGCTCGAGACCTCCAGCGTCCCTCCATGCGCTTCCACGAACTGCTTTGCGATCGCAAGGCCCAGGCCGGTCCCTCCGTCCGACCGGTTTCTGGCATCATCCACGCGGTAAAAACGATGAAAAATATAAGGGAGCTTCTCCGGCGCGATACCCGGTCCGGTATCGGACACCTCGACGCGAATTTGGCCGTTCAACTGAATCGTCTGAATAACATCCACGCTTCCCTGTTCGGGCGTGTAACGGATCGCGTTGCCGATCAGGTTAATCATGACTTGCTTCATGCGGCTTGCGTCGCAATACACCTCATCGTCTTCCTCCAGCCGGCACGTCAGCTTGATGCGCTTGTCTTCCGCCTCCACCGCGAAGATGTCCGCGACCTCTTGGATCATGTGAGATATCGGGGTCCAGGAGCGGTCAAGCTTCAGCTTGCCGGCTTCCGCGAGGCTGACTTGCTGAAGCTCGCTGATCAGCCGAGACATCCGCTTCGTTTCGTCGAGCAAGGATACGAGGTTTTCGCGTTTCAGCTCGGCGGCGCCCTTCAGCATCGTCTCGAGGTGGCCTCTCAGGATTGCCACCGGCGTCCTCAGCTCATGAGCGGAGTCCGACACGAGCCGGCTTCTGGCCTCGTCTCCGGCGATCCTCTCGACGACCAACCGGTTCATGAGCGCGGCCAGTTCGGCGACCTCGTCCTTGCCGCCGATCCGAATCGCTTGAAAGCCGCCCGGTTGAAACCCCGCTGCCGCTTGTCCGAGCAAACTCCGGATTCGGGCCGCCAGCCTCTGTCCCGCCCACCATGCCATCGTCCAAATGAATGCGAGCCCGAACAACGCCGTCATCCAGAACAGCGCGCCCGTATAGCCGTTTTCGGAAGATCCGCCCCACAGCCGGCCGATCCGCAAGGCGATCAGATAGGCGCACGAGGCCAACCCTCCGATCCACAAGATCAGCTTCGTCCGAAACGTCATGGCGTTTCCCCGAACGTGTAGCCGACCCCATGAACGGTCACGATGTAACCGGGGGTGGAGAGGTCGGTTTCGATCTTTCTGCGGATGTTTCGAATATGCGTATCGATCGTCCGTTCATAACCCGAATATTCCTCGCCGAGCGCGATTTCCAGCAAATCGAGCCGGCTGTATACCCTGCCCGGCGACTGGGCCAACGTTCGGAGAATCTTGAATTCCGTCGGCGTCAGGCTGATCGGCTGCCCGTTCAGAACAACCCTGTGTTTGGGCAAATCGATCGTCAGCTTGCCATGCTTCACGATGTCCCCGCTCACGGATTCCGCGCTTTCTTTCCCCGTCTTATTGACCCTGCGTAGGATGACGCGAATACGCGCTTCCAACTCCCGCAAGGAAAAAGGCTTCGTGATGTAATCGTCCGCCCCCAGCTCCAGACCGAGCAGCTTGTCGACCTCTTCGGCTTTGGCCGTCAAGAAAATGACGGGAATTTGCGAGAACTCCCGGATTTTGCGGCAGGTGTCCAGCCCGTTCATCCCCGGCATCATCCAATCGAGCAGCACCAGATCGAGGCCCGGCTCCCGCTTCAGCTGTTCCAAAGCCTCGATTCCTCCGGAAGCCCGTAGGACCGTATAATTTTCATTTTCCAAATAGGTGGCGATGAAAGAAATCATTTGCTCCTCGTCATCAACGACGAGAATTCGGATTCGTTCCTCGGGATGCTGCATGGCGCGGCCTTCTTTCGGGAAATAAAATCAAACCGTCGTAAAATAGTTCGACACGGCCATCCGTTCCCCTCTTCGATACGTATGTTACGGATTCGGTTTGAAGTTCGTGCGGGTTTCCCGTCGGTTTCCTGTCAATAAAATGCGAAGATCTTGCGAATCCAGTAAAACGAATGACACACCAAAAAACCGGAGGCTTTCGCCCCCGGTTTCGCTTCTTGTTTATTTCGTTTAAACGACCAGCACTTCCGCCGGCCCTTCACACCAATCGCAGCGCGCGGGTGCCGTCCAATCCGAGAACGTCGTCGTCTGCAGGTTGATTAAATCCGGTGCGTCTTCGTACTCGTCGACGAATTTGTCGATCGCGAGCTCCACGTGTTCCCGGCATACGCAATACATGAATGTGTTCGTTCCTTTCCTACCGGCAACCGGACACCGAGCTTACTGCTCCTTGTCTTTCTCCGTCAGCGTCAGCTTGAGTTCTTCTTTCTTGCCGTCCCGGTAATAGGTCACGGTAAGAGAGTCCCCGATTTTCTTCTCGTTATACAGATATTTGCGCAAATCCATCGTGCCCTTGATCGGCTTGCCGTCCAGGGCCGTGATAATATCGTTCAGCTGCAGTCCCGCTTCCTGGGCCGGCCCGACGGCCTCCAGAACGAGCGCGCCGTCCTTCACTCCGTCCGGAACGACAAGCTGCGGAGCACTGGAATCGCCTTCGTCCGAGTTCGAATCCGTTCCGGAATCCGAGCCGTCTGCAGGCGGATTGTCCAGGTACGTCGCCAAGTCCATCGAGAATACGCCCATATAAGGACGCAGCACTTTGCCGTTCTCCATCAGCTGCTCCACGACGGGCATGACCGTGTCGATCGGAATCGCGAAGCCGATCCCCTCCACGCCCGTGTCGGCGATTTTCATGCTGTTGATGCCGACCACATTGCCGTTCAGGTCGGCGAGCACGCCGCCGCTGTTTCCTTGGTTGATCGCCGCCGTCGTCTGGATGACTTCCTGTTCCCAGTCGTAGATGCCGTCTTGATTCAGCGAAACCGGCACGATGCGGTGCAGGAACGACACGATGCCGTTCGTGACCGAATCGCCGAAGCCGAGCGGGTTGCCGACGGCGATGACCATCTCGCCGACGCGAAGCTTCTCCGAATCGCCGATATCGGCGACCGTATCGATGCCTTTGCTGTCTACGGACAATACCGCCAAGTCGCTGATCGTATCCTGTCCGACGATGGTAGCGGCCTTCTTGGTGCCGTCCATCAACACCGCCTGCACTTCCGCGGCGTCGTTCACGACGTGCGCGTTCGTGATGATGTAGGCTTTGCCGTCACCCTTCTTGAAAATGACGCCGGAGCCGAGGCTGGCGTTCTCCGGAATGTCGCCGGAGTCGTCCCCGCCGCTTCCTTTGTCCTGCGATTGCTGATCCTGTGCCTTCTGCGTGATGTTGATGATGCTGACGACCGCGGGCCGGATTTTCTCGGACGCCGAGATGATCCGCTCCGAGGTCTCCACCAGCGACTGGCCTCCCGCAAGCGCGGGCATGGCCGCCGGCGAAGCTTCCCTGCCGCCCGTGATCAGCACGAAAAGCAGCACCACCGCAAGGGCGCTGACGAGGGAAGAGACGACCGCGACGCGGAACGTCGACATGGAGCGCAAGCCGCGCATGCCGCCGGAGCCGGATGGACCGTAACGCTGGATGGAACGCTTCGCTTTGGTGGAATAAAAATCGTCGTCGAACAGGCTCATCGTCTTTCTCCCTCCTTTACGAGTATGTCCAGGATCAATCAAGTTTCTATCATGAACAGGAATGTTTTCATAGTCCGTGACTAAAATACTAATAGAATAGATTCCCGCAGGCAAGCCGACAACCAAGGAATTTCCAATGAAAAGAAAGGAAGGGATGACTTATGCAAAATGCTTCCTATGATTGGCACTATCTCGATCTCGCCGCCCGTTTGGGAGACTTGAAGGACGACCAGTACCGGCAGCTTCTGGCGCTCAGCACGCTCATCGAGCTGCTCGTCGACAAAGGCTTGCTCACGCCCGAGGAAATCCGCGACAAATCGCTCCATATGGAGGCTGAACTGAACCGTCAGCTCCTGCTCTGAAGCCGCTGTTTCAAGCCTTGAGCAGATCCCACTCCGTCGGCTTGTCAGGGTAGGTATCGCATAAGGCGAACTCGTGCTTCTGATAGAAGAACCCATTGTCTTCTAATACTGTATTCACCGTCAGTTTGGCTAAATCCATGAGATTGTGCTGCAAGCTCAGGTGCGCCAAATAGACTCTGCGGGTCGCGCCGGACAGAAGCCTGCACAACGCTTCCCCTGCGGCTTCGTTGGATAAGTGGCCGGTATCCCCGAGAATGCGCCGTTTGATGTTCCAAGGGTATCGGCCCATCCTCAGCATCTCGATGTCATGGTTGGATTCGAGTACGATGACGTCGGAGCCCATCAGCTTGGCCATGACCTTATCGCTCATGTAGCCCATGTCGGTCGCGAGGCTCAGTTTGCGTCCGCCTGATTCAAAGCAATAGCCGACCGGCTCCGCCGCATCGTGGGAGATCGCATACGATTCGATCTTGAGATCGAACAATTCCATCGCGCTGTCCGTGTCCAGCACCTTGCGCTGGTGGTCGGGCAGCTCGCCGACGTGCTTGTGCATGGCCGCCCACGTTTTCTCGTTCGCGTAAACCGGCAATTCGAATTTCCTGGCGAACGCCCCGAGGCCCTTGATATGGTCCGAGTGCTCGTGCGTCACGAACACCGCGTCCAATTCATTCCCCGCGACGCCGCGTTGCTGCATCAATTCTTCTATTTTTTTGCCGCTCAGCCCGACATCGACGAGCACGGTCGCCGCATCCGAAGATACGACCGTCGCGTTGCCCGTCGAGCCGCTGGCCAGCACCGTAAAACGTAAGCCCATGGCGGTTTCCTTTCTCTCTCCCGTATTGCTCTCTAGTCTCTACTTCGTCTCCGGCGCCGGAGGCGTTTCTCCTTTGCCGGTGGTGACTTCCGCGCTGATCGCATGTACATAGTACACTTCGCCATTTTCTAACAAAACCCTCCACGAGGGTGCCGAAACTTGCGTTTCCGCGTCAGGAAATATTTGCCCGTGATAGCCAAGCCGGATGTCCTTGATGACGGAGTTGGCGGGCAGGTAGTTGTTGATGACGACCGCGACCGCTTGGGATGCGGGCAGCACCCGCTGCTCCTGCGAGACGTCCGAGGCGAGCGTCTGGACGATGTCCTGACGGTACGATTGGATCCGCTGCTCGCTGTTGTACAGTTCCAGATGGATGTCGAACATCGGGAACCCGTCCACGATCCGGTTCAACACGAAGACGCCTTCCCGGCTGCCGGGGTCGTCGTAGGCGTATTTGCCGATCTCCGGAATCGTCCCGCCGAGCGCGTCCGAAAGCTCCTGCGTATTGAAAACGATTCGGGATTCCGGCGGTTTCGCGATCGGGATGCGGGCTTTATCGCCCTTCGCCGGCTGCTCTTTCAGCTTGAAGGACAAGTCCTTCATCGACGGCGTCTCCGCCGGGATTTGCGCGTCGATCCGGATTTTCTTCTCCTGCATGATCTGCCGCGTCTCCGCGGGAAGAGACGTCCAGTCGACGGACGTACTCACTTGGGCGCGCCATTCCGTCCACAGCTGATAGCCAAGCAGCACGTTCAACATCAGAAAGGCGAGAATCAGTACGCTTTTCGCCCGTCTCCAGTCCATCCCTTCCCCTCCTTGGCGCTTTTGCGCGGATTTATGGTTTGAAGCTTCCGGCTTACGGCGCGGCGGTCGATTCCGCCACGATCTGCACGGAGCCGTTCGCCAAGCGCACGGCCCAAACCGGATGAAGCGTGATGACGTCCTTCTCCAGCGTCGGCCGGTAAGCCGGGAACAGCGCCATCACCCTGGATCCGAGAGAGGCTTGCGCGATCAGGCTGCGCAGAGGGTCTCCTCCCGGCAATGTCCGGCTTGTGCGGTTTTTCGCGGTGTCGTCCATGATGAGCAAGGACCTCTCATACGAGGTAACGGTACCTTGCTGCAGCAGAAGCTGCATGTAGCCGAACGTCAACCCTTTGCCCGGCATCACCGGCACTTTGCCGTAATATTGCTGAAAGCGGATGAGACTGTCTGCACTGTCTTCGTTGTCCGCATCCGATTCGGGCGACAGTGTCAGGCGGTACTGCCCGTTCCACCCGCCGTGCTGATTGACGAACCGCACCGCGCCCGTCACATTGTCGATGAAGTCGGTCTGGCCTTCGGTCGGCGCCACGGGGTCGGTATACGACATCCATCCGCCGTTTTCGCCGATTTTGAGCCCTCGCCTGCCGTCTGTATAGATCAAGTTGCCGTCTTTGTTTTCCTGGATCGTCCGCGTCATGCCCGGATCGAAAAACAGGTTCGTCTGCATCTGTTCGCTTGTATAGCGGGTGATCGGCACGTCCATCTGCGTCAGCCAGGAGTACGGCTTCTCCGGCAAATACAGCTGGCCGTCGGTCGTCTGGTACGGCGTCCAGAACTGGCCGAACCCGACGTTCGTCGCCACGTCGCCCACCGTCAGGTCGGCCCGAAGCGACTCGTAGACGTTGCGACCGTCCGAACTGAAGAAGAACGTGCGCACCTCTTCGCTGTCTTTGCGAACGAAAATCCAGATCCGGTCGATCGAATCGCCCGAGAAGAGAAAGTCGGTTTCGAGCTTGAACACGCCTTCTCCTTGCAGAAGCTTGAACGGGATCGGCCGGCCGAACCGCAGCTCGACGCCTTGGTCTTCCCGCCTGACCAAGTCCCAATCGACCGAGTCCACGGAGCTGCGCTCGAAGCCTTTGAAATCCCTGCCCTGAAGTTTGCTCAGGATCAAATCGTAGTAAGGCGAGTTGTCCGGGTAAAAAACGGTATGCTTGTCTCCGCCCAGATGAAGCACGATCTCTTCGGGGAACAGCAGGTTCTGCACCTTCTCTTCCGGACCGAGCGGCTCCGTCTGGACGTAATCCTGATTCGGCTTCACTTTGGCTTCCAGGCTCGGCATGCTGTAAGCCAGGAAATAGCTTTGCACCAGACTGAGCGCCACGAGCAAGCCGAGCAGCACGGATTTGCCCTTCTCCATCATGCCGGCTCACTTCCTTCCTGCACGATCGGCAGCGTCACGGTCACGACGGTACCGACGCCGACCTCGGAGTCGAGCGAGATCGCGCCGCCGTGCGCCCGGACGATTTCCCGGGCAATCGACAGGCCGAGGCCCGTGCCGCCCATGTTGCGCGAGCGGGCCTTGTCCACCCGGTAAAACCGGTCGAAAATGCGCTCCAAATCCTTCTTCGGAATGCCGATTCCCGTATCTATCACGACGACGGAGAGAAGCCCGGCCGGGGTCCGAGCCGCCGACAGGTCGATCGTTCCTCCGTCGAGGGTGTATTTGAGGGCGTTGGAGACGAGGTTGTCCAGCACCTGGTCGATACCGTCCCGGTCGAGCCATACCGGCTCCAGCTTGGCATCGACTTTCACCGATGCGGTAATCGCCTTCTGGCGCAATTGGAATGAGAAGCGGTCGACGACCTCTTCCAGCATGTCGTTCATGTTCGTCTTTTCGCGGCGGAGCTGCAGGCGGCGGGAGTCGAACCGGGACAGGTGCAGCAGGTCGCTGACCAGCCGGATCATCCGCTCGGTCTCGTTGCGGATGACGCCGACGAAACGGTCCGCCAGCTCGCGCTCCTCCATCGCGCCGTCTCCGAGCGCTTCGGCGTAGCTCTTGATCGTCGTCAACGGCGTGCGAAGCTCGTGGGAAACGTTCGCCACGAACTCGCGGCGGGACTGCTCCAGCTTCTCCGCCTCGGTGACGTCGTGAAGCACGGCGATGGCCCCCGCCACGCCTTTGTCCCTTCGCCGGATCGGCGTCAGCGTGACGCGGACGATAACCTCGTCCTCGTCTTCCGCCACCTCCCTGCGCAGCAGCAGCCAGGATTCCTTGCCTTCGAGAGTCTGGGCGATCGGCGCCTTGTCCACGCCCAACGCTTCGGACAGCGTTCGGCCCTCCCAATTCTCCGAACCGAGCAGCGTTTGCGCGCGGCGGTTCGTGATGATGACCCGGCCGAGTTCGTCCGTCGCCAGCACCCCGTCGTTCATGTTCGTCAGGACCGAAGAGAGCTTCTCCTTCTCCTCTTCGTTCAGCGCGAGCGCTTCGGAGAGCCGGTCCGTCATGTCGTTGAACGCGGCGCTGAGCTGCCCGATCTCGTCGGTGCCCAGCACGGGAACCCGCTGGTCGAAGCGGCCTTCCGCCACCTCGGTGACTTGGCGGGTGAGCGCCTTGATCGGCGCGGTGATCGTGCCGGCCAGCAGTACGCCGAGCAAGGCGGTGAGTCCCAGCGCGATCAGGATCGCGGAGACGAAAATGCGGTTGATCCGCTCGACTGTCTGGTACAGGTCTTTCATCGAAGCGGTGATATAGACGACGCCGACGACTTTGCCTCCGGCGATGACCGGCTTGGCGATCACTTTCTTGCGGACGTTGTCGTCGTCGATGATTTCTTCCTCGTTGTCGGGGATGCGCTGCAACGCACGGCTGACGAGCAGCGAAGTGTTCTTGCGCCCAATGATCGAAGGCTGCGTCATTTTGGACGTCGTCAGCACGCGTCCGCTGGCGTCCAACACCTGAATCTCGGCGCCGCTGATGCTGGAGAGGCTCCCGGTCAGCGCGTTCAGTTCGTCCCCGGCTTCCTGCAGCGCTCCGCCGCTCTTGTCCTGTTGGGACAACGCAGGGGCCGTCAGATTGGTCAGCAGGTTCGCTTGGTAGTTCAGGTTGCTCGTGAAAGACTCGATCAGCGAGCTCTTCATGGTGCTGATGAAATACACCCCGATCAGCTGAACCGCGATCAGGATGAGCATCAGCACCATCAGAATGAGCTTTGCCTGAATGCTCCGGAAAATCCGAAAAAGCTTCATCCCAGGGGACCGCCCGACATGCGCGTGCTGCGCATCAGATAGCCGAGGCCGCGGCGGGTCATGATGATGTCGGGGCGGCTCGGGTCATCCTCGATCTTCTCGCGAAGCCGGCGGATCGTGACGTCGACGGTGCGGACGTCTCCGAAATATTCGAAGCCCCATACCGCCTGCAGCAGATGCTCCCGCGTCATGACCTTGCCGCTGTTGCGGGCCAGATAGTGGAGCAGCTCGAACTCCCGATGGGTGAGATCGAGCGGCTGGCCGTTCTTGTATACGACGTACATGTCCGTGTCGATGAAAAGGTTGAACAGCTTGATTCCCTGCGGTTCCGTCTCCTGCGGGGCGCTGTCGTCGTTGCCGCGGGGCGCCTCCAGGTTCCGCTGGCGCCGCAAGTGCGCCTTCACCCGCGCGAGCAGCTCCCGCGTGCCGAACGGCTTGGTCACGTAATCGTCGGCGCCGAGTTCAAGCCCCAGCACCTTATCGATCTCCGTATCCTTGGCCGTCAGCATGATGATGGGCGTAGACAAACGCGAACGCACCTCGCGGCACACGTCCATACCGTCTTTGATAGGCAGCATCAAATCAAGGAGAATCAAGTCGGGATCCTCCTCGAACGCCAGCCGCACCGCCGCTTCCCCGTCGAAAGCGCAGACGACCTCGTAGCCCTCTTTTTCCAAATTGAATTTCAGAATATCGGCGATCGGCCGCTCGTCGTCCACGACCAGAATTTTGCCCGGCATGCCTGCACGCCTCCCTTCTCCGGAAGCTCGTTTCCATGACTCTATCTTACCATAACCGCATAGCCGGGAGAACGAAGGAAACAATCTCCTGCACCGATTCTACGGCCAAGAAAAAAGCTTTCTCCGGTCGGAGAAAGCTTCGTTGCGCTTATAAGTAACTCGTCGGGTTTTTGAGCTTGCCGTCCAAATGGATTTCAAAATGAAGATGAGTGCCGGTAGAGTGGCCCGTGCTGCCCATGATGCCGATCGTTTCGCCTTGTTCGACGATCTGGCCTTTCTTGACTTTGATGCTCCTCATGTGCCCGTAAACGGTCTTGAAGCCGTTCTTGTGATCGATGATGACCATGTTGCCGAGGCCCCCGGACTTATACCCGGCGTACTCGACGACGCCGTCATCGGCGGCCATGATGTTGCTTCGGCCGACCATGTCGATGCCGTTATGCATCCGTCCCCAGCGCTCGCCCAGATAGCTCGTGATCCGGTGCCCGATGACGGGCCAAATGAATTTGCCGGAACCCTCTCCCGGAATGACTTTCGTTCCTTTGAGGATGATCGTGGAGACGGGCTTCTCCAGGATTTGCTCGGAGACGATCTCCTCTTCCGCGAGATCCCCGTTGGTTTTGACCAGTCGGTACGTCACTCTTTTCTTGCCGTCCCGTCCCTGGCGGATCATCTTGGATTGGCCCGCCCGGATGTCGTCGCTCTTCTTGTACTCGATCGTCGCCTCGATGACTTCGTCCTGCGTCACCTGTTCGACCGATTGCACGTTCAGCATCGGGGAAGGTCTGTCCTCGGTCAGCCGTTCATAGAGAAGATCGGGATCGGTTAACGTTCCGTCGCCGAGCGCGACTTCCTGGAGATCGACCTTCTCGACGAAGTCCACGGAGGTGACGAGATGCTCGGGCGTTTTAGGCGTTTGAGCCGTTGTCGCGGGTTTCTTCGCGCCGACAGTCGCCGACAGCGCCATCGTGCGAACCCTTGGCTGCTGCGCGGCCGCGGCGGAATCTTCGGCTTCCGCTTCGGCGAAGGCGAGTTTGGCGTCCTTCGGCACGTATTGGTGCTTGATTTTGTCCAGCAGCTCTTCCGCCGTCGCGCGGTCCCGGACGATGCCGACGGTTTTTCCTTCGATCCTGACTTCCACGCCAATGGGATGCGTCGTCACTTTGCCCGCCAATGCGGCTAGCGTTTGCTCGTCGCCGGGACGAGCCTTGTAAGCCCTTTCAAGGCGGTATGTAACCTGGTTGCCGTCGAGCGCCTGCAGGAGGGAGGTGTCCGCCCGGTCCAATTCGGCTTCTTTGGCGGAGAGCCAATGCTCGACTTTGGCGCTGGAACTGATCGTGCCGACCGGCACGCCTTTCACGTAAACCCGGTAATAATCCACCATGTGGGCTTTCACGTATTGGTGCCCGCCAATGGCAACCGCTCCGACGCCAAGAACGGCGATCGCGGTTGCGGCGATGGGACTGCGGTAATGCCCGACAAAACGACTCCACTTCGGAAGCATTTTCTTATTAACAACGGTTATTCCTTTCAAGCAGTAAGACCGAACGTGCCGGAGACTGCCCCTGACGGCAGCAGCTGCGCTCCGGATTCGGCCCGTTCCCCTGAAATCGGCCATGATCTTCTCCTTTACGCGTATGATGTTCGGAACCTATTTGCCTTCCGTTCAAGGTAAAACCTGAGTCCTACTTTAACATAGGTCTTACAGACCGGACAACCAAACAAACGTTTGATGTTCGAAAAATGGCAAAACCGCCCTATCGGGGGCGGTTTTTGAATGCACACTCTCGGTTTACGGATTTTGCGCGAGCTCCTCGCCGGCCGGGGGATTGGGGGTGTCTTCGGTCCCGGATTCCCGGCTTTGGAGCAGCTCCATCATTTGGGTGTACTCAGACTCGGTCAGAATCGGCTTGATCGATTTTCCGATCTCCTCGACTTCCGCTTTCGTCAGCCCGTCGGCCAGCTTGTCGGAAAGCAAGGCCAGTTGTTCGGCGTCCATTTTGGCCATGACCGTTCGCAGCAGTTGGCGCTGCTCCGCGGTCATTTCCGCCGTGCTGCCGCTAAACGCCGAAACCGAGGGGGTCTCATCCGGAAGACCGGGACCTGGACTTCCCGATGCGATGCCGCCTGTGCCGGGACTTGTGCTAGTGTTGGCGTTCGCGCTTGCGCTAGGGCTCGGATCGGGAGAGGCTTTCCCGCTTCCGCCTCCGCGGCCTGCGTTTTCCGGGGAGGTCGACGCGGGGGAGGGCGTCGGCTTTTCGGATGCATCCGCGGCGGCCGTCGGCTCAGGATGTGCGCCCCACAGCCGGCCCCAGACGCCGGACAGCGCGAAAGGCTGCGTCTGAAGGGGCAGGTCGAGCTGCTTCAGCAGCGATTCCATATAGCTGTTCACGATATAACCCGTCGTCCAGATGCTGAGGAAGCTGAGCAGCAGGGCCGTCGCCAGCGTCTTCGCCGCCCAGTTCATCCATTTCCACCACATGCCGCTACCACCTGTTTTCCATCTTCTTTTCATAGATTTCAGTATGGACAAACCTATCGGCTTTTAACCGTGTGGAAAAGCACAGGCGGGCGGCGATAGAGCGATTTCCGGCTATTCGCCGGGGTGGCGCGGCGGCAAGAGCTGAGGCCCGACGCCTTCGAACGTAAGCTTCACCGGACGGATCGTCCCGTCATCTTCGAACTCCATGCGCTCGATACAGACGACGCGATGATTGGCTGCCGACTCTTCCAAAGGACGCCGGTGATAGATCATATACCAATCGTCAGTCCCGGGTACATTCAGAAACCCGTGGTGGCCGGCGCCCGTCGCGACCTCCGGATCGGCGGACAAGATTTTTCCGATCCGCTCGAAAGGCCCGATCGGAGTGTCGGCAACCGCGTAAGCGACCGAATAGTGGGGTCCGCCCCATCCGCCTTCCGACCACATGAAATAATAGCGGCCCTGCCGCTTCAGCATGCAGGGACCTTCGACGTAACCCGACGGCGTCACCTCGATGAACGTCTCTCCGTTATCGTGGGTGTCCAGGCTGGTCATATCGCGGTTTAATCTCACGACGTTGCAGCGGCCCCATCCGCCGTAAAACAAATACGGCGTACCGTCGTCGTCGATGAAAACGTGCGGATCGATCGGCTGCGCGCCGTTCACGAACCTGTCGATCAGCGGTTTGCCTATCGGATCCAGAAAGGGGCCTTCCGGGCGGAGTGCGACGGCGACGCCGATGCCGCCCCGCTCTTCGTCGTTCTGGATGTCGTTCGCGGCGAAATAGAGGTAGTATCTCCCGTTCGCATAGATGGGAGACGGCGCCCATACCGCCCGGCTGGCCCATTCTATGTCTTCCGCGGCTAATATCCGTTCCGATTTCGTCCAAACGACAAGATCGTCCGAATAGAAGGCGTCAAAAAAAGTCTGGTCCTCGTAATCGGCGGAATAGGTCGGATAAATCCAATAACGATCCTCGAAAATTCTAGCTTCCGGGTCTGCGTACCAGCCGGGGAAAAGCGGATTTCCCGATTTCATGCTGCCTCCTCCATTCCATGACCGAATTGTCTTCCTGCTCTATTATAGGAAAAAAATCGCATCCCCCCTAGTCCTTAAACCGCAAAAACCGTCCGCCTTAAAGGGCGAACGGTTTCTCGTTTACATTTCCTTGTTATGCAGCCGCTTCGGCGACAGGTGCGGCAGACGCTGCTTGACGCTGCTTGCGCGAGCGTTTGAAGTACAGCAGTTCGTACATGACCGGCACGACGACCAAGGTGAGGAGCGTCGAACTGGCCAATCCGCCGATCACGACGACGGCCAGGCCGCTCGAGATGATGCTTCCGCCGCCCATGCCGATCGCGAGCGGGATCAGGGCGCAGATCGTCGCGATCGCCGTCATGAGGATCGGACGGAGACGCGTGCCTCCCGCTTCGATCAACGCTTCGCGGATCGTCAGGCCGTGCTCGATCTGCTGGTGCACGCGTTCGAGCAGTACGATCGCGTTGGTGACGACGATGCCGATCAGCATCAGGAAGCCGATCATGCTGGAGACCGACAGCGGCTCGCCGCCGATCAGCGTGCCGACCAATCCGCCGATGAGGGCGAACGGCAGGGAGAACAGCACCGCCAGCGGCGCGCGGCCTTCGCGGAAGGCGATGACCATCACGATGTAAACCATGCCCACGGCTACCAACATGGCCATCAACATATCCTTCATCATCTGCTGGATGTCCGCGTTGCTGCCGCCCGTCGTGTAGTCGGCACCGGCCGGGAGCTTCAACGCTTTCAGCGTTTTCTCGACTTCCGCGTTGACTTTGTTGACGTTCTTATCCGTGATTTTACCGGAGACGGTCGCGTATTCCGCGCCGTTTTTATACTGCAGCGTGCTCGGAAGCTGGACTTCCTTGACGTCCGCGATGTCTCGAACGGAAATTTCCTGGCCCGTCGGCGCGTGCAGCTTTAAGCCGGCGATATCGTCTACGGATTTCAGGGAGACCCCGTTCAATGCCAGGTACAAATCGTTTGCTTTCGCGCCGTCTCCGATCGTGCCGGCTTTCGTTTCCGTCAGGAACGGGTGCAGCAGCATCGAAGCTTGGGCCGCGGACAGGCCGTATTTGGCGGCGTCGTTCTGCCGGACTTCGATCGCGATGCCCTTCGTTCCGTCTTGAAGGTTGTTGCTGATGTTTTTGGTGCCCGCGACCTTAGCGACCGCCGCGGTGATCTGTTCCGTCGCCGTGCGGATGTCCTGCGTGGAGTTGCCGGTTACGGTAATGGAGATCGCCCCGCCGCCCGACATGTCATCCTTGATCAGGCTGAATTCCGCGCCGGCCGGAACGGTGACTTGCTTGCCGACTTCGTCGCTGAATTGATCCAGATCCGTATCGCTCTTCAAGCCGATGAACCATTCCGCGGTGTCGGCATCGCCGCTTCCCGTGATGCTTCCGCCGATCGTCAGGCTGGCGTTCTCGACCGCGGTGTGTTTCCGTACGACTGCGTCCACTTTATCCGCTTCGGCGCGGATCGAATCCAGGCTCGTGCCTTTCGGCATCTTAAGCGAGGCGAAAATGTATTTGTAATCCGATTCCGGCAGCAGCGTCACGCCGACTTTGCCGGCGAAGATCGGAACCAGGCTGCCCACGAAGATAAGGAAAGACAGAATGAGCACCGTCGCTTTATGGCCGAGCGACCATTTCAGCACGCGTTTGTAACCGCGGCTGACGGCGGATTCCTTTTCCGCTTTCGGCTGGGTTTTGCGTAACAAAGCCCATGCCATCAGAGGAACGACCGTGAGCGCCACAAGCAAGGAAGACAGCAGCGCGAAAGCGACGGTCCAGGCGAACGGGCGGAAGTATCCGCCGATCATGCCTTGCAGCAAGCCGAGCGGCGCGAATACGGCAACCGTCGTGATCGTGGAAGAGGTGATCGCTCTTCCCACTTCAGCCGTAGCCGACAGAACGAGATCCTTGCTGATTTTCTCGCCGCGCAGACGGCGCACGATGTTCTCGATGACGACGATGCTGTCGTCCACGACCCGGCCGGTCGCGACCGCCAAACCGCCGAGCGTCATGATGTTCAGCGTCACGTCCGTGAACGACTTGAGGCAGATCAGCGCGATCAGCATAGACAGCGGAATCGAGACGATCGCGATCAAGGTCGCGCGGAAATTCCGCAGGAAGAACAGGATGAGCAGCGAAGCGAACAAGGCGCCCAGTCCGCCTTCGCGGGCCAGCGAGCTGACCGATTCCTTGACGTCGGTCGCGCGGTTGTACATGATCAGCGACTTGATTTGGCCGCCCTTCTCGGCGTCCTCATAGACTTTCAGGACTTTATCCGCCACTTCGACCGTATTGGCCGCGCCGGTCTTCACGATGTTAAGCGTGATGCTCGGCTGGCCGTTCGTCAGGTTGATGACGCTCAGGTCTTTTCCTTGTTCCACTTGCGCGATGTCCGTCAGCTTCACGCTGCCGTCCGGCGTGAGGCTCCATGCCTTCAGCTGTTCGAGCGAACGGAGGTCGCCTTGCACGAAGACCGGCAGCTTGTTCTGCTGCAACGTGACTTCGCCGAGCGGCACGCTCAGGTTATTCGCTTGCAACGCGCCCATCACTTGGTCGTAGGTGATGCCGAGAGCCGCCATTTTGGAAGCATCCAGGCGTATGTATACGCCATCGTCCTTGAGCCCGATCGCCTGTACCTCGTTAACGCCTTCGATCGCTTCCAGGTCCGGAATGACCGAGTTTTTCACGAGCGTGGTCAGCTCTTCGGGGCTCATGCCCTTCTGACCCGTGACGGTGGTGTACATGATCGGCTGGTTCGTCGTGGAGAAGTACATGACGTTCGGCTTCTCGACGCTCTCCGGGAGCCTCACGTCCCCGATCGCCTGCTTCACCAGCTCTTGTTTTTTCTTCATGTCGTCGTTGTAGCCGAATTCCAGCTGCAGCATGGAGACGCTGTTCGCGGATTGCGACGTGACGTTTTTGACGCCGTCCACGTTCCGGAGTACTTTCTCCAGCGGCAGCGTCACTTGGTTCATGACCTCGTTCGGAGCCGCGCCCGGGAACACCGCTTGCACCATGATGCCGGGGAAGTTCACTTCCGGCTGCTGCTCTTGGCGGAACTGGGACGCGGAGTATACGCCTCCTACCGCGACGAGCAAGACCAGCAGCACGATGGCCACCGGATTTCTCAGGGAAAAATTCGCGAAAAACTTCATGTTCTCTCCACTCTCTCCTCTTTTTCATGTGCGGCTGCCGTATGCTGCATCGAGCCGGCACGTCTGTCTGTTGGAACTTATTGTAATCGGCAGGCCTTACGGCGAACATGGTCTCGGGTACGTAAACCCACCTGGACTTAAGGCGGAGTCCGAACCGGACCGGCTGACAATTGGTCATATGTTCCAGAGACACAGCAACCATCATACAACAAAAAAACCGCCCGGCGACCTAAAGATTCGCCAAAGCGGTTCCGAAATCCGAATATTTAACGTGCTCTTAACGCTGATTTGACTCTCAATAGATTTTCGCGACCTGGTTCGTCTGCTCGCGGTTGCGGCCGACGGAGAAAATCGCGATCGGGATGCCCGTCAGCTCGGAGACGCGTCGGACGAAGTTGCGGGTCGTCTCCGGCAGGTCTTCCAGCGTCTTCGCCCCGGAAATGTCCTCGCTCCAGCCCGGCAGCACTTCGTAAACGGCCTCGCATTCGCCGAGGATTTTGAGGTTCGCGGGATAGTGCTCCATCAACTCGCCGCGGAAGCGGTAGGCCGTGCAGATTTTGACCGTCTCCAGCCCCGTCAGGACGTCGAGAGAGTTAAGCGACAGGCCCGTGATGCCGCTGACGCGGCGGGCATGGCGGACGACGACGGTATCGAACCAGCCGACGCGGCGCGGACGGCCCGTTACGGTACCGTATTCATGCCCTTTGTCGCGGATCCATTGGCCAAGCTCGTCGTGCAGCTCGGTCGGGAAAGGACCGTCGCCGACGCGAGTCGTGTAAGCCTTCGCGACGCCGATGACTTCCTGGATTTTGGAAGGGCCGACGCCGGAGCCGATGCACACGCCGCCCGCGGAGGGGTTGGAGCTCGTGACGTACGGGTACGTGCCTTGGTCGATATCCAGCATGACGCCTTGCGCGCCTTCGAACAGCACCTTCTTGCCGTCGTCGATCGCGTCGTTGAGCACGACGGACGTATCGGTCACGTACGGACGAAGCTTCTCGGCCAGCGCCAAGTATTCCGAAATGATGCTTTCCGCTTCCAGCGGCTGTCCGTTGTACATTTGGGTGATGATCTGGTTCTTGTCCGCGATGAGGCGGCGGGCTTTCTCCGTGAACTCTTCGGCGACCATCAGGTCGGCGATGCGGATGCCGTTGCGCGCCGCTTTATCCATGTAAGCCGGACCGATCCCTTTGCGGGTGGTGCCGATTTTATTGTCCGCTTTGCGGTCTTCTTCGAGCGCGTCCAGCACGAGATGGTAAGGCATGATTACGTGGGCGCGGTCGCTGATTTTCAAATTGTCGACGGAAAAACCGTTGTCGATGATGTATTGGATTTCTTCCACCAACGCGGCCGGGTTGATGACCATGCCGTTGCCGATGACGCACAGCTTGTTTTGGTTGAAGATGCCGGACGGAATCATCGTCAGCTTATACTTTTTGTTTTGGATCAAAATCGTATGACCGGCATTATTGCCGCCTTGGTAACGGGCGACGACGTCCGCTTTCTCGGCGAGAAAATCGGTGATTTTCCCTTTTCCTTCGTCTCCCCACTGCGTCCCTACTACGACGACTGTAGACAAGGCCATCCCTCCGCCCGGCGTATGTTCTGCCGCCGGTATAATAATGCCCGCTAAGCCTTCGCGAAACGCAGGGCATGCAGAGCCCTGCCGCCGGCGATGCCCGGGGCATGTTAAGTGTATCAATTGCACCCGGGGAAGTCAACGCAAGAAGCGAACAATTCCTCGGGTGCCTATTTTAATGTTCGGAAATTGCTTGGTCGTCGGGGGCAAATCCGCTTGCAGTCCCTTAACCCGCGTGCTGTCTATCCAAGCTGACGAATTTGTTGAACTGCTTCAGGAACACGAGCTCGACGGTGCCGACCGGACCGTTCCGCTGCTTCGCGATGATGATTTCGATGATGTTCTTCTTCTCGGTTTCCTTGTCGTAGTAATCGTCCCGGTACAGGAACCCGACGATGTCGGCGTCCTGCTCGATCGAGCCCGATTCCCGCAAGTCGGACATCATTGGCCGCTTGTCCTGCCGCTGCTCGACGCCCCGGGACAGCTGCGACAGCGCGATGACCGGCACTTCCAGTTCCCGCGCGATCATCTTGAGCGTACGCGATATTTCGGAAACTTCCTGCTGACGGTTCTCGCCGGCTTTGCCACGGCCCTGGATGAGCTGCAGGTAGTCGATGAGAATCATGCCGAGGTTTTTCTCTTTTTTGAGCCGGCGGCACTTGGCGCGAATGTCCGCGACCGTGATGCCCGGCGTATCGTCAATGTAGATCTGCGCCTCGGACAGCGAGCCGATGGCCATGGACAGCTTCTCCCAATCGTCGCCTTCCAGGTTGCCTGTCCGCATCCGGCCGGCGTCCACGTTCGATTCGGCGCAAATCATCCGCTGCACGAGCTGGGCGGCCGACATCTCGAGACTGAAAATGGCGACGGTCTCGCCGGCGCGTACGGCCACGTTCTGCGCGATGTTGAGCGCGAACGCCGTCTTGCCGACGGAAGGACGCGCGGCGACGATGATGAGGTCGCTCCGCTGAAAACCGGAAGTCATCTTGTCCAGGTCCGGGAAACCGGTCGGAATTCCCGTTACGCCGCCTTTGTGGTTGTACAGGTGCTCGACCCGCTCGAACACGTCCATCAGAACGTCGCGGATGCTGATAAAGCCGGTCGTGGAACGCCGGTTGGACAGCTCCATGATCTTGGCCTCGGCTTCGCTCAGCAACGCGCCGACGTCGTCGCCTTCCGCGTAACCGTTCGTGACGATGTTCGTGGCCGTTCGGATCAACCGCCGCAGCATCGACTTCTCTTCAACGATCTGGGCATAGTATTCCACGTTGGCCGCCGTCGGAACCGCACCGATCAGCTTCGCCAAATAGCTGACGCCGCCGACCTCTTCCAGCTCTCCCTGGTCCCGAAGCCGGGCGGTGAGCGTAATGAGGTCAAGCGGCTGGTTGTCTTCGTTCAGCGAGATGATCGCGTCGAAAATCCGCTGGTGCGACACGCTGTAGAAATCTTCCGTGCGCAGCCGTTCCATGGCCGTAATGAGCGCCTCCGCTTCCAGCAGGATGGCGCCCAGCACGGCTTGTTCGGCTTCCAGGTTTTGCGGGGGTACGCGGTCGAATACAAACGTTTCCGCGTTCGCGTTCATGGAATCATTCCTCCGACACTTGTACGCTCAGCGTACCTTTTACTTCCGGGTAAAGCTTAAGCGGAACCTTGGTCACGCCAAGCGTGCGAATCGGCTCGTTCAGCTCGATTTTGCGTTTGTCGATGACGATCTTCTGCTTCTCCAGCGCCTCGGCGATCTGCTTGCTCGTGATCGCGCCGAACAGCCTTCCGCCCTCGCCGGCTTTCGCCTTGATGACGACCGTCATCTCGGACAGCTTGGCGGCCAGCGCTTGCGCTTCCTGCTTCTCGCGCTCCTTCTTCTTGTCCGCGGCGGCGTTCATCTGCTCGATCGTCTTCGCGGCTCCTGTCGTGGCGATCTGCACGAGTCCTTTCGGGAGAAGGAAATTGCGCGCGTAACCTTCGGATACCTCTTTGACTTCGCCTTTTTTCCCCTGGCCCTTCACGTCTTGCAAGAAAATGACCTTCATTCCGGAAACCCCTCTTCCCCTTCGATTTCTTTCAAAATTTTCTTCAGCTTCTTGGCGACTTCCGTTACGGTGCCCTGCATCTGCGCCGCGGCGTTCGTCAGGTGTCCGCCGCCGCCCATTCTCTCCATGATCACTTGTACGTTGATCTGGCCGAGCGAGCGGGCGCTGATGCCGACCAAACCGTCCGGTCGAAGTCCGATGACGAACGAAGCTTTGACGCCCGTCATGTTCAGCAGCGTATCCGCGGCTTGCGCGATGAGCAGCTGCGGCACTTGCTTGCCGTTGTCGGCCGCCGCGATCGCCACGGATTCGCGGAAAATTTCGGCGTGGCGGATAATCTCCGCTTTACGGATGTATTCTTCGAGGTCTTCTTTCAGCATCCGTTGGATCAGCATCGAATCCGCTCCGTTGCGGCGCAGGAACGATGCCGCTTCGAACGTGCGCGAGCCGGTCCTGAACGAGAAGCTCTTCGTGTCGACGGTAATGCCGGCCAGCAAAGCCGTCGCTTCCCGTACATCGAGCACGACGCGTTCGTGGATATATTGCAGGAGCTCGGTGACAAGCTCGCATGTCGACGACGCATAGGGCTCCATATAGATGAGCACGGCGTCGTCGATGAATTCTTCGCTTCTGCGGTGATGGTCGATGATGACGATCCGGTCCGTCTGCTGCAGCAGCCTTGGCTCCGCCACCATCGTCGCCCGGTGGGTGTCGACCACGACGGCGAGCGACCGCTTGCCCATGAGGCCCAATGCTTGATCGGGCGAAATGAACCGCCGGTACAGCTTCTCGTCCTCTTTCACCAGCTCCATCGGGCGCTGGATCGACGGGTTCACGCCTTCCAGCACGATGAACGCTTCCTTGCCGTGCAGCTGCGCGGCTTTCAGCACGCCGATCGCGGCTCCTACGGAGTCCATGTCGGGCATCTTATGCCCCATGATGACGACGTTATCGCTCTCTTTCATGAGATCCCGCAGCGCGTGCGCGATGACGCGGGCACGAACCCTCGTGCGCTTCTCGACCGCGTTGCTCTTGCCGCCGTAGAAGTTCTGCCGCTGGCCGACCTTCACGACCGCTTGGTCGCCCCCTCGTCCGAGCGCGATGTCGAGGCTGGTTTGCGCCAGATGGCCGAGCTCGATCACGTTGTCGTTGCCTGAAGCGAACCCGATACTGAGCGTCATCGGAAGCTTCTGGTCCATGGTGATCTCGCGGACCTCATCCAGCAGCTCGAATCGGGATTGCTCCAACTGCTTGAGAGAGCCCTGATTGGCGATGACCATGTAGCGGTCCGAAGACAGCCGGCGCAGGAATAGGCCATACCGGAGCGCCCACTCGTTGATCTCTCCGGTCACCTTGGACAGCATCAGCGCCCGCTGCTGCTCGTCCATGCCTTGGGCCACCTCTTCGAGATTGTCCATCATGACGATGCCGAGCGCCAGCTTCTCTTCCTCGTAGCGCTTCTTCAGCGTCCACATGTCCGTCAAATCGCGGACGTATAGCATCCGCTCCTGCGGCCGGAAAATCAGCTCGTACACGCGCCCGCCGATGGAGGTCTCGATAGGGGGCGTTTCCTTGTCTTTGTCCTTGGCTTGCATGAGGACGGGGAACAGCTGCCCGAGCGGCTCGCCGACGACCGACGGACGGCCCATGACCGTCCCGACGAAGGCGTTATGCCATTCGACGTCTTTGTCTTCGTTGTACAAAATGATGCCGAAAGGCAGGTTCCCGATCACATCGTGCCCGACGCCTTTCATGCGGTAAGTCAACGTAAGGACGTAATCGTTCAAGTCCTTGCGGAATGCCCGCTCCGCCAACACCCCGAACACGCCGACGGCCCCGCCGAGCACCAGGCCGAGCAGGCCAAGCACCCATTGGTACCATGTCAGCGCCACCGTCAGCACGAAAATCAGCACCAGCGCCCACACGATATGCATGCCGTGCCATCGATTCACGAGAAACTTGGGCATGTTCCACTTCGCTCCCGTCACCCAGATCCGGTCGTTCCATGCGCTTGGGAAACGTGTAACCGGCCGATCCTATTTCACAAAGTAACGACGCAGCGGGAACGCCACGTCCAGCAATCCGATCAGATAAAACGGCGGAAACAGCACGATCGGCACCGCGATCAGAACGGGGACGACTTTGGACCATTTTCTCGCGTCCGCCAGGAAAAAGAAAAACCCGATCGCCTGTACCGTGAAGGCGAACCGGAGAAGCGGCACCAGGTTCGCGCTGACGACCGTCCAGAAACCCCCTCCGTCAGCGGGCACCGCGTAAGAAATGACCAAGCCGATTAAGTAATACCACACCAGGCTTCGCGGCAATCTCCAAGTCTTCGCCTGCGGCAACGCCGGAAGCTGAACGCCGGCGCGGCTCATTGCGGCGCGGGTAAGCCCGTGTGTGATGATCGCGAACAGGAACGAGGACAACAGCAGCAAAAGCGGCAGCATCGTCACGATCGCGTCGCCGAGATCGGACGCGGTATTCGCGGCCCATCCGGCCGGCATCATGCCGCTCGTTTCGAATTGCGTCAGCGAATTCTGAATCAGCGCGGCGAGCTCCGCAGACAGGTCGATCCGGAACTGCAGCGAGAACAGGACGAGCTCAAGCAGCAATTGCGCCAGAATGACGAGGAACCCGGCCAATACGATCGACCAAGCTTTTCGCCTTTTCTTGTACAGAAACCCCATCACGATCGAAGGTACGAGGAAAAAGATCATCAGCGTCAGCGCCAGCGGTCCGTAGGCTCCGCTGAGCAAGTATGCCGCAGCCGCGATGACCGCGGCATGGCCTGCGAACACGGCCGGCCTCAGCGTCGTGAACAGGATTACGAACGGCGTCATGAGCAAGAAGAGCGTCAAGGCGTTCAGCGGCGTCGGTATCGACAGCAGAAGCAGCAACGCGATAAAGCTCCAGACCAGCGACTTCCAGCCAATATTCAAAGGGGTCACCCCTTGCATCTATGTGAGCTTGTCCGGTTTCTTTCCGTAAAAGCTGCAAATTTCATTATAACACAAAACAAGGGGATCCCCACAAAAATCAAGCGTCCTATCGTCCTCTATCCTATGACCGGCGAAACGAAACCATGCGGACCTTCGCGTTACCGGAAAGCAAACGCGAAGTGCCTCAATAGCGGCTTCGCTTCCTGCGCCGTACGGGCGATCAGCGACACGGATCTCTCCTCCGGGAACCCGGTCATCGGCACGGCTTTCAGACGGGGATCGGCGAGCTGCCCGGCGGTCCGGAGAGGGATGACGGCCATGCCCGCTCCGGCGGCCACATAGGCGCCGGCGGATTCGCCGAAGCCGATCTCCTTGCCGATGGACAAGGCAAGCCCGTGCCGCAGAAGCCGGCCTTCCACCGTTCTGCGGATGGAACAGGATTCCGGATACACCACCAGCGGCATTCCCGCCCAATCCTCCGGCGACAGCGATTCGCGGTCCGCGAGCGGATCGCCGGAAGGCATCACGAGGTGGTACGGCTCCCGAATCATTTCTTTGGACCAGAGCGAAGAAGCGACGGACGAACTTTCCGCCAGCGCAACGTCCGCCTTCCGTGCGGCCAGCAGCTCCAACACTTCCTGGGAGGTGTGGCGCACTTCCACGTTTACCCGGTATCCGGCATTTTGAAGGCTGAGGTAAACTTCCGGAACATAATGCTGGGACAAGCTCGGAATCGTGCCGATCGTCACGGCTTTTGCGGATAGCTGCAGACTCCGCAGTTCTTCCATCAGGTTCTCGTGCGCTTCCACGAGCGGTTGAAGCCTGGCGAGCAGCAGCCGTCCTTCCGAAGTCAGCTCGACGCCCGAGCTCGACCGGATGAACAAAGGCGATCCGTAATAGCCTTCCAGCGCCCGGATCTGCTTGCCCAACGCAGGAGAAGTCAGCCCCAGCTTGTCGCTGGCTTTGGCCATGCTGCCCGTACGGGCCGTCTCGAGAAAAGCTCGCCAATAGTCGAGATTCATGTCTGCATCCTTCCCGTTACCTCTTATAAAATCATGAAAACAGCCGCCTGCGGTACCGAGCTTTCGGATTCCGCCTGGCGGCTGTTCGATCGTGCAGCTATGGGCGTTTCCTGCGCGGTCCGCGCGGTGTTCGTCTTCTAGGCTTCTTTCATCAGCTTGGCTTCCGTTTTGCTTCCGGGAAGCAACAGCTTCTCGCAGTAATCGATAATGTCGCTTCGGCGGACGATACCGATGAAATGGTTCATGTCGTCCACGACGGGAACGAAGTTTTGGGTCTTGGCGAGCGTGATCAAGTCCTCCATGTCCGCGTCGATGCGGACGGAGCGGTTGTTCATCCGAAGCGGCACTTCGGACAGCGATACGCGGTGAAGCTGATCGAAAGACAATTCCGGGTTGTTCTTCAAAAACCACAGGAGGTCTCCCTCCGTCACCGTCGCCCGGTACTCGCCCTTCTCGCTGATCACGGGAACGGCGGTGTAACGGTGATGTTCCATTCTCTCTAGGGTCTGCCTGAAAGTCGCGTTTTCCGTCACGCAGACGACTTCCTGCTTAGGCAGAAGAAAAAAGGCGATGTTCATCTTTTCCTCTCCTTACTGTGGCGGAAACCGAAGCGGATTGGCAACGGCCATCCCCATTATAGCACGGGGCCGAGCCTCCCCACCATGATAGACATCCCCAAGGATGCCTTTTTCCGCCGATTAATCGGCATACGCATTCGTGTCCGTGGAAGGCGCGGTCAGCTGCGATTCCGGCGTATCCGGATTCAGCCAGGCGGCGATCGTCGTTTTCACGGCGTTCAGGTCCGCTTCGTCCGCCACATAGTACCAAAGGTTGTTCTCGCCCATCCGTTTGCCTTCCCCATGCAGCGTGTAGCTTACGATGCGATGGTCGGTTTGCAGAAACCGCTTGGCCAGATCCGTCATGTCCGAAGGCAGGATGTCGGTGCGGAAATTGTCCCCGATGATGCCGAGGACTTCCGGAATCTTGGTCCATTGCTGCAGCGAAGAAGCTTTGTGGATCAGCGCCTCGATGAATTGCCGGTTCCGTTCCGTTCTCGACACGTCATCCCCCGCGTCTTCGCGGTACCGGACGAAATTCAGGGCGTCCTTGCCGTCATAGCTGGACTGGCCCGCCTTGATGGTGAACTTCTCGTGATCCTGGCCTTTGTTGACGATATCTTCGGTAATCGGCAGCGGGATGCCTCCCAACGTGTCTACGACTTGGACGAAGCCTTGGAAATTGATCGACGCATAATGGTCGATTCTCGCGTCCAGCAGTTTCTCTACGCTGTTCAGCGCCATCTCCGGACCTCCGTAGGCGTAGGCATGCGTGATTTTATCCCTGAAATCTTTACCCACAATATCGGCATAGGTATCGCGCGGAATGGACAGCATCAGCACTCGGCCGTCATTGGGGCGCACGACGGTGTAAATCAGTGTGTCGGACCGGCCTCTCTCCTGGCCTCTCGCGTCTACTCCCATGAGGAGCACGCTGAACGGATTCTCCGCGATTTTGACTTCCTCATTGACCGAGGTCGTGGTCGCGGGGTTGCGTCCGGTTAAGGGGACGTAGGATTTCTCCAGCTTCTTCTCCACTTGTTTGGACAGGAACGTATCGTAACCCCAGGCGGCCAGCGTGCCTCGGTTGGCATAGCCCAGACCGGCTCCGACCAGCAGTACCGCCAGCGTAATCCAGACCGATTTCATTTTCATAAATTTATGCACAGCAAGTCTTCACTCGCTTTCCGAATGGCCTCTTCCCGCTTCTGCAAGCGGATTGCGGACCCCATATATACGATGAAACACGGATCTAAGTTGCTTATTGTTACGACATTTTGCCTGTTTCTTATGCCTTCGTGAAAAATTGTTAATGAGTGGGCCCGCGAAAATGGGGAGCGAGGTTGTCAAAAAACGCGGCTTGGCTTAGTTTTAAGAGGTACCGTGCAGGGAGGAGGGGGCATTCTTGGTTGCATTGGCGCTAGCCATTGGGGCTTTTATCGGAACTTTATGCAGGTATGGAATCGGACAATGGATCGGGGCTTCTCCGGCCGGATTCCCCACCGCCACTTTATCGATTAACCTGCTTGGATGTTTGTTTCTGGGTTGGTTCTTTACGATCGTGCTTTACCGTATCCGCGTCTCTCCTGCCGTCCGAATAGGCATCGGCACCGGATTTACCGGCTCCTTCACCACGTTCTCCACGTTCTCCGTCGAGACCGTGAATCTCGTCCGAAATGGTTGCGCTGGGCTTGCGGCCGGGTACGTACTCGCCAGTCTGATTGGCGGCGTATTGTTCACCGCGCTGGGCTTCACCGTCGCCAAACGGCAATCACGGCGGGCGAAGGAGGGAACGGCGGCATGATTCTATGGATCGGAATCGGAGGCATTGCGGGCGCGTTTGCCCGTTATTATTTGGGCAAATGGGTCGCGTCCAAGTCTCGTTCTACGTTTCCTTTCGGGACCTTCTTGATCAACATCTCAGGCTCGTTCGTGCTGGGTCTGCTGTACGCGTTGCATGCAAACACAACGGTTCCGTCATGGGCTTGGTTCGTCTTCGGTTCCGGTTTTTGCGGAGCTTATACGACGTTCTCGACCTTTGGCTACGAGACGGTCCAATTGATCGAGCAAAAACGCTGGGGCCTGGCCGCCGCCTATGTAGCGGGATCGGTCGTTACGGGGTTGCTGCTCGCGTGGGCAGGCATGATTATTGTAGGATAACGAAGTTATGGAAGGCGCAAACGGAATACGGCGCCGTTCGGCTTTCCGGGTAGGGCCTCGATCGTACCTCCGTGCGCTTCGACGATGGCCTTGGCCATGGAGAGTCCGATCCCGGTGCCGCCTTGTTGTCCTTTATAGAACCGGTCGAACACTTTATTTTCTTCGCCGGGGGCAAAACCTTTCCCGTCGTCCTCGCAGATAATGATCGTGGCATTCCCCTCTGCCGACACTTTTAGCCTTACAAAGGAACCGGCATACCGAATCCCGTTGCCCGCGATATTGAGCATGGCGCGCATCAGCTTCTCGGAATCGTAATTCCCCTCCCGGTCAAGTTCCCCCTCTACCCTCAACTCAATGCCTTTCTGCTCCGCGACTGCCCGAAGCCTTTCTATGGCGTCCAAGAGGACGTCGCCGATCCGTAAGCGCTCGAATCGGTACGCCTCCGAGACTTGCTCCAAACGAGTCAAATAGATGAGTTCATCCACGATTCCTTTGAGCCTCTGGCATTCCGATACGATCAGATCCAGGCTTTGCCCCGCTTCCTCTCCCTGAACGATGCCGTCTTTGATCGCTTCGGCGTTTCCTTGGATCGTCATAAGCGGAGTTTTGAGTTCATGGGACGCGTTCTGCAGGAACTCTGTCTGGACCCGGTCATGCGAACGGATCTCTGCGGCCATTGTGCTGAAGGATTCCGCAAGCTCTCCGATTTCGTCCCGTGAAGCGATTCCGATCGCAGGTACGTTTTGTTTCGGGGTGAATTTGCGCATTCCGGCTGCCAGCCGCCCAAGCGGCCTCGTAATCGTTTTGCCGAGAAGGAAGCCCATAACCATGGCAAACAAACCGCCGATCAGCGCGCTGACCCATTCCGCTCCCCTCAGGATCCGGTTGAATCCCTGCACCTCCCGGATTTGAACGGCGAGAACGATCCGTCCGAGAAGCTGGCCGTTTTCAGAAAGAATTTCCCGTCGTTGAACCAAGTACCCTTGATCGTTAGACTTGGTCAAACCACGCAGAACTTCAACTTCCGCACTGTCCGCGTTCGAATAGATGACGCGGTTGCTCTTGTCGAGGATCAACAGCCTGGAGCTGATTGCCCTGCCTACCAATTTGAACTTCGCACGATTCACGATGCGTTCCGCGATGATGCGCCCGGATAAGACGGGGGTTCCTTTCAACGAGAAGACGATCGCCTCTGCGTCCGACTTCAACTGGGCTTTCGCTTCCTTCAGCAAATACCGTTCGGACAATACCTGAAAGCTGAACGCCGTCACGAGGATGACCGTCGCAATGAGAAAGAGATTGTGCAGTTGGATTTTCGTTCCGACTCTCAAATTACGGATCAAGGCGGTAGCCGTACCCCCAAACCGTCGTGATTTGCACGCCAGACTGAAACTCGGCCAGCTTTTTGCGCAGCCGTTTGATCAAATCGTCGACCAACCGTTCGTCTCCGAAATAATCGTATCCCCATATTTTCCGGGTCAATTGCTCGCGCTTGAAGGGAAGCTTCGGGTGTTCAGCGAGGAATTCCAGCAGTTCATATTCCTTGGCCGTTAATTTCATCTCCCGGTCCCCGACTTCCACAAGCCTGCGTTCTTTATGCAAAGAGAGATCTCCGACGATTGTCGGTCCTGCCGGCACCGCCGTTCTCTCCATTCTTCTGAAAATGTTTTTGATGCGGGCGACGAGTTCCCTCGGGCTGAACGGCTTGGAAAGATAATCGTCCGCCCCGAGCTCGAGGCCCAGAATCCGATCCAGTTCCTCGTTTTTGGCGGATACGAAAATGATCGGGATCTCGTTGGTTTTACGGATTTGCTTGCACAGCTCCATTCCGTCAACACCCGGCATCATGATGTCGAGAACGAGCAAATCCGGCTTCAGCCGCGTCAGTTCGCTCAACAACTGCGTGCCGTCATCGAACAGCGTGACTTTGTATCCTTCGGTCTCAATGTATTTCTTCAGGATCGTGCGGATATTCATTTCGTCGTCCACGACGAATACGTGCTTCACCGGCGTCCCCTCCCTTTTCAAGCGTACATCATTTCGGCGTTTCCGCACAGCGCGAAAGAGGACAGGCCCTCCTGTCCCCTTGCAAGCCGTTATGGAGCGCTCCTTAGCTAAAAATCGCGATGACTTGGTCGTACAGAGAAGCTTCTGTGGCCAACTTGGCGTTCACCTGGCCCAAGATCATGATCGCAGAATCGATGTGCGTCTGCGCTTGCGCTTGATCGCGATCCTTCACCGCTTGGCGGAACGCTTTCGCTTCAGTCCGAAAGCTGTCGTAGAGCCCTTTGATTTCCTGATGCGTCGCTCTAATTTGCTTGCGGATGTCTGCGGCCTGTATAAGCGCTTCTTTGTCCTTGTTCTCCTTGGCGGCGAGCGTCAGGTCCACTAACTGGTCTTGCTTGTGCACGATCCCGTCTTTGGTTTCGAGACGGGTTTCCCGCAAGCCGTTCAAGGTGTGCAATTCATCCTGAAACTCCTTCAGCACTTGCAGCTTTTTCACCGGAGCGGCTGCCTTTATGGAGGAAGGATTCGCCGTTCCCGCCGGCGTCTGGGCAAATGCGCTTCCCGCGCCAAGCACCATCGAACACATCAACAGCAGCATCAGTTTTTTCTTCATTTTCGTTTTCTCCTTTACCAAGGGGATGAGGTTACGTTCCCAGTATAGGAGGAGAGTATGGAACGGCTTGGTGATAAATGTGAAAAAAGTGTATGAAAAATGGCCAACTCAGTAACGCAAAAAGGCCCCTCATCCGAAGATGAGAGGCCTTTCTTATATCGATCGATTACTCGGTCGTGTACGGCAGCAAAGCCATTTGACGCGAGCGCTTGATAGCGACCGTCAGCATGCGCTGATATTTCGCTTTCGTGCCCGTCACACGGCGAGGCAGGATTTTGCCGCGCTCGCTGATGAACTTGCGAAGAAGGTCGAGATCTTTGTAGTCGATATGTTGAATCTTATTCACGGTGAAGTAGCAAACCTTGCGGCGCTTGTTGCGGCCGCGACGGAATTTACGGGGTTCGCGTTGTTCGCCTCCGCCTTCGCGGGGCCCGCGAGGTCCGCGCTCTTCACGCGCTTGCGGTTGTGCTTGTTGTTCGCTCATGGATTTTCAATCCTTTCCGTTCAGAATGGCAAATCATCGTCCGATATGTCGATCGGTCGTCCGTCGTCCGCAAAGGGATCGTTGTTGTTTCCGCTGTTTCTCGAGCCGGAATTGCGGCTTCCGCCTCCGTACCCGCTTCCGCCACCGCCGGAATACTCGTCCCGTCCCGCGCCGCCTCCGCCGCTCTCGCGGTTCGGCGATTCCAGGAAACGTACGTTATCGGCGATCACTTCCGTCACGTAAACGCGACGGCCTTCGTTATTCTCGTAGTTGCGCACTTGAATGCGGCCTTCTACGGCGGCCAGGCGACCTTTGCGAAGGTAATTCGCGCAAGTCTCGGCCAGCTGGCGCCATGTCACGATCGGAATGAAATCCGCTTCCCGTTCTCTGTTGCCTTCTTCTCTCGAAGACGAGAACGGACGGTCCACCGCGAGCGTGAATTGGGCGACGGCCACGCCGGCAGGCGTGTAACGAAGCTCGGGATCTTTGGTCAGTCGTCCGATCAATATAACCCGGTTCAACATGGAAACATTCCCTCCCGTACTTGACGGTTAAACGGCGGTTGTCCGCCTGGTCGGTGCGGCTGGTCGATTAAGCGCTGGTAACGTCTTTGGTTACCATGTGGCGGATGATTTCGTCAGAAATCTTCAGCACGCGCTCGAGCTCCGTCACAACGGATGCGGGAGCTTTGAACTGAACCAACACATACGTTCCTTCGCGGTGCTTGTTGATCTCGTAAGCCAGACGTTTTTTACCCCATACGTCGTGCTTCGTGATCTCTCCGCCGTTCGCGATGATGCCTTGGAATTTCTCCGTAACGGCTTGAACGGTTTCGGCTTCCACGTCAGGACGGATGATGTACATCAACTCATAGTTGCGCATCTTCCGTTCACCTCCTTTTGGTCTTTGGCCCCCCGCTTGGGATACCGCCAGAACTTGTCTCACGGCCGGGAAGCAAGGATATGCGTACAGATCGCATACCTAAATAATTTATCACGTTTCACCGCATAGGTCAATGTGAATGTCGTCACACTAGTCGGGAGAACGGCTGTCCGCCTGCAAGGCGGCAGCTTCGGGAGGTGAACAACGTGGGAGAACAATCCGAGTTCAAACCGGGCGATCAGGCGCCTAACGACGGCATCTACATTGAAGTCGGCGAGAACGATTTCCACATGCATATCGAAAACCCCAAAAAAGTCAGAATGCGCGCAGGCGGCCGTTTTCCTGTAACGACGAACCATAACCGCATTTGGAAAAGATTCCGGGGCTGATCCGAAAAAGTTCGCCGCCCCGTGTATAATGGATCCCCGATCGGGCATTATAATTCTCGGCGACGGAATTGAGAGGTGTGGTTCCCTTGAACGAGGAGAAGCAACAACCGTCAGACACGTACCATTCGGAGTAGGGTAACTGGAGGGTTGTGCCAAAGACACTTGTCTGTAACACACGTCGCGAATGCGTAACTCCGACACCGAAGCGCTGATTTGTTTCAGCAACGTCTGGAAACGATCGTTACTCAGCAACCGTCGCCCGGAGGGCCCCGCAAGGGGCTCTTCGTTATTTTTCGCCCACCTCCTAATCCTCCTCCCCCGGGAGGAGGACTCCGAGGCGCTCCGCCCTCTGGACACCCGGACTCAACCCCTGGCGATGTGCGGAACTACGTGCGTTTGGTGGGAGTGCGTGCATGTGCGGGGGTTGGCCATCTATCGCGTTTCTCGCTGCAGACGGTCAAGTGACTATACCGACATTCACGTTTCTTGCTTCGCTTGCAACGTTCTGTCTGCTGCTAAACAAATCAAAAAGCGGTTCCCGAAGGAACCGCTTTGTTCGCTGTTATGTTGGTGGCGGAGAGGGTGGGATTCGAACCCACGCACGCCTCGCGACGCCTAGTTGATTTCGAGTCAACCCCCTTGGGCCTCTTGGGTACCTCTCCACAGCAAGAGAAATCATATCACATTTACCGGAACCGCGCAACTGGGGGATTTCGCGATCTAGGTTATTCCATCTCGGATGGCGGGGTGGCGTCGTCGCCTCCGGGTGCGGAACGGAGAACTTTTTTCATGCTTTTCTCGAACTTGGCTCTCGGCAGCATGATGCTGTGCTTGCAATGGACGCACTTGATGCGGATATCCATCCCCATCCGAATGATCTCCATCTCGTTCGTGCCGCAGGGATGCGGCTTTTTCATCTGCACGACGTCGCCCAATTGGAATTGTTTCCGTTCCAACGTTATCCCCCCGCCAGCGTCTTCTCTTCTTGCTTGTAGAACCGCGGATTCCGTTCGGCCTCGAAAGCTTTCTTGAGTGCGGCGTTCAAATGCCGCGTGACCGAAGCTTGCGTGTTCGAACGGCATTCCGCGATGATGCGGTACGTCATATCGGTCGCGTTCACCGTCTGCACGCCGAGCAGGTCGGGCTGCCCGATCAGGTTGGCGTCGTCGAACTTATGCAGCACGCCGCGGATGAGGTCTTTCACCGCCTCCATATCGTCCGTCGCAGAGACCGGGAAGTCAATGACGGCGAGCGCGTTGTTGATCGAGAAGTTGGTCACGTCGTTGATCGCTCCGTTCGGCAGGATGAACACTTCCCCCGTCCAGCTGCGAATGCGCGTCGCCCGCAGGCCGATCATTTCGACGGTTCCCTTGTAGCTGCCTGTCTGGATGACGTCCCCTACCGAGAAATGATCCTCCAAAATGATAAAGAAGCCCGTGATGATATCTTTGACCAGACTTTGCGCGCCGAAACCGATCGCGAGGCCCAGAACGCCGGCTCCCGCTAGCAGAGGTGCTAGGTTGATATGAAATTCTCCGAGGACGAGCAGGATGACGATAAAATTCGTCACATACCCCGCCGCGTTCTTCAGCAGTCTCCCCAGCGTTTGGACGCGCCTGGAACGCAGCTTCAGACGGGTATTGTCGCGATCGATCGTGAGGCGGTCGATGACGCGGCCGACGACGAACAGAGCGAGCCGGCTGATGAGCAAAATCAGGATGATCCTTCCGAGCACGGCCGCGCAGGCTTTCCACATTTCTACGTCCTCAAGCGTTCTCCACACGTTGTCTACGAATTGTTCCCACAGGTTGCCCGTAGAAGCCGTATCGCCGGCCATCCAAAATCCGCTGCGCATCCGTCGAACTCTCCTTTAGCGACAATATTTTAAACCGCGATTTCCTCGTATCCGGCTTCCGTTTTCCTGAACAGCCCCCGGATCTCCACCTTCTCTTCCCGGATCACCCTCTGCGCCTCCGGCAAGTCTTGCGCGGGAAATTCAATGGATAGGGCGCAGCCCGCCGTGATTTCCTTGGGCGTCGGCCGGATATCGATTTCTATGTCCGCGTATTCCAGCAGCATTTCGGCGCGCAGCGCCTGCTGGGTCGAATCGAATGCGATCAATAGAGCCTCCACGCGGAGAATCCTCCCGGCGAGTTTAATAATAAAAGAGAAGCGGTTGTCCGTACGGCGAGTATAAATGAGCCATCCCGTCCATATACTAGTAACAGCGTTGGGAGGAGGCGGAACGTACGAATGAACGGATTATGGGACAAACGGCAGGGAACGGCAGCGGAAACTGCCGCGCTCTCTTTGAAAATTCCTTTTAACGAACCCGCCGTATTGCAGCGATTATCCCAAAAGTTAGAGCATTTTTTGCAGCCCGTCAGTCACGACCGCCGGATCGTCGTCGTTTGCGTCGGCACCGACCGGTCCACGGGCGATTCACTCGGTCCCCTCGTCGGAACGGCTCTCTCCCGCGATGCCAGCCCGTACTTCGACTTGTACGGCACGTTGGACGACCCTGTCCATGCGATGAACCTGAGCGAAACGCTGCTCAAAATCTCGCGAGTTTCCCGCCAACCTTTCGTGATCGCCGTAGACGCCTGCCTAGGGCAGGTATCGAGCGTCGGGTGCATCCAGCTCGGCGTCGGTCCCGTGAGGCCGGGAGCCGGCGTGAACAAGGAGCTGCCGCCCGTTGGGGACATTCACATGACGGGGATCGTAAACGTCGGCGGCTTCATGGAGTATTTCGTGCTGCAGAATACCCGTTTGAACCTGGTCATGAAAATGTCCGAAATTATCGCCCAGAGCCTCAAAAGAGCCATCCATTCCGCTCGCGGGGAACTTATCCCTTTTGCAATGCCAGACTGATCGCCGTTTTCTCTTCGGGTGAAAGCATATAGGCAGATTGCCCTTTATCGATCGGCTTCGCGTAGAGGAACGTCTGTTCCCTTCCGTGGATGCCCGTGATGACAACCCCGTCCTGCTCTTCATTAATGAAGGCAACCGAAAAACTGAGGTCGCTTCCGGAATCCGAAAAAGCGTTGAAGCGATGGACGCCTACTTTCCCTTTCATGGAGACGAGGCGTCTTTCTTGTTGGCCTAGCGCAGCTTCCTGTTCCGATTGCTTGCGCTCAAGCGCACCCATATGCTGATGTATCGCGTGAAGCACGTCTTCCAACCCGTTCACGCCGGTATCGCCGATCAGCTTGGAGTGCGCTTTCTTCAGCCTCCCCAGCTTCGCCGCCATTGCCGCAACCCAAATCAACAAAACCAATAGCAGCAATCCTTCGCCGGCAGCCACCGCCATGGCGATCTGATCGTTCCAACCGTTCATGTCTATTCTTCTCCCCCGTATGTTCGCTTCTTCAAGATTTTCGCGCGTATATGTCAGACCCGGAGGGCCTTGCCGATTTCCCTTACGGCTTCGATGAAGGATACGATTTCCGATTCCGACGTGAAATATCCGGGACTGGCGCGCACGGCCCCGGTCTCCGTCGTGCCCGCGCTCTCGTGTCCGAGCGGCGTGCAGTGGAACCCGGACCTCACGGCGATGCCGAATTGCTGGTCCAGCACGAAAGCCGTCTCGGACGGATCCACTCCTTCCATGACGAAGGACACGATCGCCGTCCGTTCCTCCCCCGGTTCCGGCCCGAGCACCTCGACGCCCGGAATGTCGAGCAAGCCGGTCATCAGTTGGCCCGTCAGCTTCCGCTCCCGAGCATGGATCGCCTCCACGGTTTCCCGTTTTACGAAGTCTACCCCTGCCGACAATCCCGCAATGCCGACCGTATTCGGCGTCCCCGCTTCATAACGGTCCGGCCGCACGTTTGGCTGCTCCGGAGATTCCGACTTACTCCCGGTCCCTCCGTACATCAGCGGCTCCAATTCGAGCTCCGGATGAATATAGAGACCGCCGGTGCCCTGAGGCCCCATCAATCCTTTATGTCCGGGGAAAGCCAGCAAATCGATCCCCATCGCTTCCGCATCTATAGCGAGCACGCCCGCGCTCTGGGCCGCATCTACGAGGAATTTGACCCCTTTGCTCCGCGCTAACGTTCCAATCTCTTTCACGGGCAAGATCGAACCGAGCAAATTGGAACTGTGCGTCACGGCCAAGAGTCGCGTGCGGCTGTGGATCGCCGCTTCCACCCGGTTCAAGTCCAAACGCCCGCGGGCATCCGTCGGCACGTACGTCACTTCGATGCCCCGCGTTCTCTTGAGCGCTTCTAAAGGACGACGAATCGAGTTGTGTTCCAGCGACGTAGCGATGACATGATCTCCCGGCTGCAAATATCCTTGAATCGCCATATTCAGCGCATGAGTCGTATTCAGCGTAAATGCGATATCATTCGGGTTCGCAATACGGAACAAACCGGCCAGGCGTTTCCGCGCTTCGAACAGGATGCGGCTCGAACGAACCGCCATGGCGTGGCTTCCCCTTCCCGGGTTGGCTGCCGCTTCCTTCAGGCATTTGTCCATCGCTTCCGCAACCTCCGGCGGTTTCGGCCAAGAGGTTGCGGCATTATCGAGATAAATCAGCGGTTTAGATGATTGCGACATTTCCTTCGTCACCGTCCTGACGCAAGGATAGCATACCTTAGTTTAATCCTTCGCTGGAAAGATTACAACTTGGGTATGCTATCCGTTAGGGTCGATTATGCCAGTGCTTTCAATAGTTCCAGCAGCCTCTCCAAGTCTCCCTTGTTGAAGTAGGAGAGTTCGATTCTGCCCTTATCTTTGTTGCTTTTAATCTTCACCGTCGTCTGGAATTTCTCGCGAAGCGATTGCTCGATTTCCTCCAGGAAGGGGTCGCGTTTTTTCGCTTTGCTCTTCGCTTTCGGTTTTCCTTTCAGTTCCAGTCCCTGAATGGCTTCCTCCAGCTCCCTGACGCTCCATTCGTTGGTCAGCGTCTGTTTCGCGAGCTCTCTTCTCTTCGCGTCTTCCTTCACGCCTGCCAGTGCCCTGGCATGTCCCATGGACAATGTTCCACGTGAAACATGATCTTTGATTTCATCGGGCAGCGCCAGCAAACGCAAAAAGTTCGCGATATGCGACCGGGATTTACCGACCTTCAAAGAGAGTTCTTCTTGCGTAAGCGTGAATTGCGTCATGATTGCCTGGTAGGCAATCGCGACTTCGATCGCATTCAGATCTTCGCGCTGCACGTTTTCGATCAGGGCGATCTCCATCACTTGCTGATCACTGTAGGATCTGACTACTGCAGGAATGGTCGGATTGCCGAGCAATTGGGATGCGCGGAACCTCCGCTCGCCGGCAATGATCTCAAACCCTTTCAGTGCTTGGCGGACGACGATCGGCTGAATGACGCCGTGTTCCCGGATCGACTCCGCTAACTCTTTGATTGCGTCGTCGTCGAACGTCTTTCGCGGCTGATAAGGGTTTGCCCGCAGCTGCGGCAACGGAATCTCTACGATTTTATCGTCTTCTTTAATGGAAAGAGACGTGATTAAGGCATCTAGGCCTTTACCTAGCCGCTTGCTCATACGAGATCACTTCCTTCGCCAGCTCGAGATAAACTTCGGCTCCTTTGGACTTCGGATCGTACGTGATGATGGACTGCCCGTGGGAAGGAGCTTCGCTCAGGCGAACATTACGGGGAATGATCGTCTGATAGACCTTTTGCTGGAAGTACTTTTTCACTTCTTCGATGACCTGGATGCCCAGATTCGTACGAGCATCGAACATCGTGAGCAGCACACCTTCGATTTGCAGCGAAGTGTTCAAATGCTTTTGCACCAGGCGAATCGAGTTCAACAATTGGCTTAAACCCTCCAACGCATAGTACTCGCATTGGATCGGGATCAAGACGGAGGTTGCAGCCGTAAGCGAGTTGATCGTTAGGATCCCCAGCGACGGCGGGCAATCAATGAGCACATAGTCGAAATCGCTCTTCACCATCGCGAGCGCCTTTTTCAAACGGACCTCACGCGACATGGTCGGAACCAGTTCGATTTCAGCCCCGGCCAGTTGGATCGTCGCGGGAATGATTTTTAAGTTCTCGATGCCGGTTTCCGCAATCGCTTGTTTCGGATGCACCTCGTTAATCAGCACGTCATAGATGCAGTAATTAACGTCCGCTTTGTTGATGCCGATGCCGCTCGTTGTGTTGCCTTGCGGGTCGATGTCCACGATGAGCACTCTCTTGCCCAAGGTGGCGAGACATGCGCCCAAATTGACCGCAGTCGTCGTTTTGCCGACACCGCCTTTTTGATTGGCAATCGCAATGATTTTGGACAACCTGTTCACCTCAATAGTATCCGTTCACCGGCCGGCGAACGGTTCTTCGCTAACGCTTAGGGATGTGAATGACGATTTCGTAATGGTCTTCGAAGTCCTTCTCGCTTGCTTTGATCGGGATTCCGGATCCGGTCACCATGTCCACCGATTGGCGAATCGTATTCAAAGCCAGTCTTACGTCTTTCGAGAAAGAAATTCGGCTTTTCTTCTGCGGTTTTGAGACTTCGAGATAGAAAGCGACACGCGTTTCGGTCTGCTTCACGTTCAGCTCTTTCTCGATGATTTCGGCAAGCAGCTTGTTTTGCATTTCCTCATTGGGCAGAGACAACAGCGCCCGCGCATGCCGTTCCGTGATTTGACGGTCGAGCAGCGCGTTTTTAACCTCATCGCCCAATTGGAGCAGGCGGATCTTATTGGCGATCGTCGATTGGCTCTTACCGAGTCGCTGCGCTAAGCTTTCCTGCGTCAGTTGGTGCAGGTCGATCAACTTCTGATAGGCAATCGCTTCTTCCAGCGCGGTAAGCCCTTCCCGTTGCAGGTTCTCGATCAGCGCCATGGAAGCGGCTTGCGAATCGTTGATTTCCCGAACGATAGCGGGGATCGTCTCCATGCCGAGCTTCGTAACGGCCCGCCAACGGCGCTCGCCGGCGATGATTTCGTGTTTGCCGTTGCGGATACGCACGACGATCGGCTGAATGATGCCGTGGGTTTTGATCGTCTGGCACAGCTCGTCGATCCGGTCATCATCGAACACCGAACGCGGCTGGTAAGGGCTCGGAACGATGTCCTTCACCTGGATTTGCTTCACTTCTTCTTGATTGCCTTTATCGCCTAAACCCAACAAGCGCGAGAATGGTTCTCTCATCTGTCTTTAATCCCCACATTCAAGAATAATAAGGGACGGATCCCGATGGCTAAACTCCAACTCCAGCCCTTAGCGACAAAAAGCGCCGCCATTTTGCGCCCGAAGACGCCTATGCGGCACAGATTCCACGATTTCCTTATGTAAATCAATTCGCTGTCAGGTCTTCATTTCCTGCTGCCGGCCCCTAAGCCGGCCCTTGTATCGCACCAAGACTATCAATTTCTGCTCTATTTATTATACCTGAGAGAGACGTATTACGCCATGAATAAAAATGTTCCACGTGAAACAAGTTCGGGCTTCCGAAATGTTTCACGTGGAACATACATCCGACATACTTATTTCACTTTCGCTGCGCCGTTGACCAAGGGCTGTTTCAAAGGTAGTCCCGGTTTGCGCGGATAGGCTTTCGGCGTTGAACCTGTCTTCGCGATGACGATCAGGTGACGCGCCGAGCCTTCGCTTGGAAGCGTCAACTGAACCGTGTTCCTGAAAGCGCCGTTTAATTGCTTCACGCTGTATAAAGCTTCATCCAGTTCTTCCGTCACGTCCGATCCCTTCATGGCGATGAACTTCCCGCCGGTCTTCGCGAAAGGCATGCAAAGCTCGTTCAGAGCCGCCAGTCTCGCGACCGCACGAGCCGTCACTAAATCGTAAGCGTCCCGGTGCTCGGGTTTGCGCGAGACCTCTTCCGCCCTGCCATGCAGGCAAACGACATCTTTCAAACCGAGACCGGAGACGACCTCCTCGAGAAAGCGAATCCGTTTGGCCAAAGCGTCCACGATCGTCACTTTTAAATGGGGAAACGCGATTTTAATAGGCAGCGAGGGAAATCCGGCACCGGAACCGATGTCTGCAATCGAAGCTGTCTCCCGGAGATCGGTCACGCCGGCGAGCGTCAGCGAATCGTAAAAATGCTTTTCGTAAACGGCTTCCCTCTCGGTAATGCCGGTCAAATTCATTTTCTCGTTCCACTCAACCAACAGCCGATAATACGTTTCGAATTGTTCGAGCTGCTTATCCGGTTCGCTCAAATGAATACCTAACTCCGACAGACGCTCGACGAATACGCGTTGAACGCTATCCATCGATTAGGCCTGCGCGGCGGTTACCCGGTTATAGTGCTCCAGGTGAACGAGTAGAATCGAGAGATCCGCCGGCGTTACGCCCGATATGCGGGACGCTTGCCCGATCGAAAGCGGTCGGACTTTCGCAAGCTTCTGCTTCGCTTCCGTCGCCAATCCGTGAATGATGTCGTAATCGATGCTTTCGGGAATCCGCTTTTTCTCCATTTTCTCCAAGCGTTCGACTTGAAGAAGCTGCTTCTCGATATACCCGGTGTATTTAATCTGGATTTCGACCTGTTCCTTCATGTCTTCCGTCAATTCGACGGGAGCCGGGGACAGCTTAGCCAGCATTTCGTATGTCACTTCCGGACGGCGGAGCAGCGTTGTACCGTCCACGGTGTTCTGAAGCGGCGCCGAACCGCAAGCTTCCAGCATCGCTTGAACTTCTTCGTCGGGACGGAACTTCGTCTCCTTCAAACGAGCCACTTCGGCGTCGACACGTTCTTTTTTGTCCAGGAACTTGTTGTATCTTTCTTCCGGAATCAAACCGATTTCGCGGCCAAGCGGAGTCAGCCGCAAATCGGCATTATCATGGCGAAGCAACAAACGATATTCCGCGCGGGAAGTCAGCAGGCGGTAAGGTTCGTTGGTCCCCTTCGTCACGAGATCATCGATCATAACGCCGATGTATCCCTTGGAGCGGTCGATGATGACGGGCGCCTCGCCCTTTACCTTCCGCGCAGCGTTGATGCCGGCCATGATGCCTTGACCCGCGGCTTCTTCGTAACCGGACGTGCCGTTGATTTGGCCGGCCGTGAACAGGTTCTGAACGATTTTCGTCTCCAATGACGGCCACAACTGCGTCGGAACGACCGCATCGTACTCGATCGCGTACCCGGTACGCATCATCTTCACCTTTTCAAGGCCGGGGATGGAACGCAAAATCTGGAGTTGTACGTCTTCCGGCATGCTCGTCGAAAGTCCCTGCACGTAATATTCCTTCGTATTGCGTCCTTCCGGCTCCAGGAAAATCTGATGCTTCGGCTTATCAGCGAAACGGACGATCTTATCTTCAATCGACGGGCAGTAACGCGGCCCCGTCCCTTCGATCGCGCCCGAGAACATCGGAGCCCGATGAAGATTGTCGTTGATGATTTTGTGCGTTTCTTCCGAAGTATACGTCAGCCAGCAAGGCAGTTGGTCTTCGGAATGCGCCATATATTCCGTTTCAAAGGAAAAGTATTTCGGCTTCGCGTCTCCGGGCTGGATTTCCGTTTTATCGAAGTCGATCGTGTCCTGATGAACACGCGGCGGCGTGCCCGTCTTAAACCGGACGAGCTGCAGACCCAGATTGCGCAAAGATTCGGACAGCTTCACCGAAGGCTGTTGGTTGTTCGGGCCGCTCTCGTACATCAGCTCGCCCATGATGACCTTGCCGCGCAAATACGTGCCGGTCGTCAGCACGACCGCTTTGGCGCCATATTCAGCGCCGGTCTTCGTCACGACGCCGCGAACGACGCCGTCCTCCACGATCAAGTCCTCCGCCATGCCTTGACGGAGCGTCAGATTCTCTTGCTTCTCGATCGTTTCCTTCATCGCATGCTGATATAGGAATTTGTCGGCTTGCGCGCGAAGCGCGTGCACGGCCGGTCCTTTCCCCGTATTCAGCATTCTCATTTGTATAAACGTTTTATCGATATTGCGGCCCATTTCTCCGCCCAGCGCATCGATTTCGCGTACGACGTGTCCTTTGGCCGGACCGCCGACGGAAGGGTTGCACGGCATGAATGCGACCATGTCCAAGTTAATCGTCAGCAATAGCGTATCGCAGCCCATACGGGCCGATGCCAACGCGGCTTCGACTCCCGCATGTCCGGCGCCGATGACGATGACGTCATACTCGCCTGCACGGTATCCCATCGTTGTCTACCTCCATCTCTCCAAACGCGAGCTTGCAGCCGATCCCGCAACCCCGGGTTTCGTTTATTTTCCAAGACAAAATTGCGAAAAAATTTGATCCAACAGCGATTCCCCGGCCGCATCCCCGAGGATCTCCCCAAGCGCATCCCACGCCGCGGAAATATCGATTTGGATAAGATCAACCGGTACGCCTTCTCCCGTTGCTCCGATCGCGTCTTCCAAGGACATGCGAGCGCGATGCAGCGCGGCGACGTGCCGGGAGTTGCTCACGTAAGTCAGATCGGATGCTTCCACCGATCCGCTGAAGAACATGCGGGATACGGCCGATTCCAAACCGTCCATCCCGATGCCCTCTTTGGCCGACAAGAATACGATTCGATCCTTCCCGTACAAATCCTCGATCTCCGATAGATCGAGCATCCCCGGCAGATCGATTTTGTTTACGACCACGAGTGCCGGGCGATCCTTCAATTGCCCGAGCAACTCTCGCTCATCCTCATGCAGTTCTTCATGCCGGTTCAACACGAGCAGAATCAGATCCGCTTCGTTCAACGCGCTGCGAGAACGTTCCACGCCGATTCGTTCTACGATATCGCTCGTTTCGCGGATACCCGCCGTATCCAGCAGCCGCAGCGGAATACCGCCCAGCGAGATGGTCTCTTCTACGATATCCCTCGTCGTGCCCGGAATGTCCGTGACGATCGCTTTGTTCTCCTTCGCCAGCGCGTTCAGCAGGGAGGACTTGCCGGCATTCGGCCGGCCGACGATGGCCGTTACGATGCCTTCCCGCAAAATCTTCCCCTCGTTCGCCGTTTCCAGAAGTGAGTTCACCTTCGATAGAACGGAACCGCACGTTTCCCGGATGACGCCTGCCGTAACCTCGGCCACGTCATGCTCCGGATAGTCTATGTTCACTTCCACATGCGCAAGCAGCTCAATTAACTGAGCACGCAGCGGAATAATCTGTTTGGATAACGCTCCCTCGGATTGCTTTCTCGCCAATTGGAAGGCGCGTTCCGACTTCGAACGGATCAAATCGATCACGGCCTCGGCCTGGGACAAATCGATTCGTCCGTTCAGGAAAGCTCTTTTCGTAAACTCCCCGGGTTCCGCCATTCGCGCGCCGTGCCGAAGGATCAGCTCCAGCACCGATTTCACGGCGATGATGCCTCCGTGCGTACTGACCTCCACCACGTCTTCCGCGGTAAACGACCTCGGTCCTTTCATGACCGTGACCAGCACTTCGTCCAGCACGCGCTCGTTTTCGGGATCGGCGATCCACCCGTATTGAACCGTATGGGAAGCCGCCGAACGCAAATCCGTTTTGGAACGGAACACCTTGGCGACCGTACCGATCGCATCCGGACCGCTTACGCGGACGACGGCGATGCTGCCTTCGCCAAGCGCGGTCGCTACCGCCGCGATCGTATCTTCCGACATTCCCATACGTTCACCTTCTTTCTCCGCATCAGCAGTGTTCCCTAACATTGAGACGCCAATGACCCTCCAAGCAAAACGCCCCATCATCCTGAAGAATGATGGGGATACGTTTTATGAGAGCATGGGCAGTTGGGTCTTATTTAGGCGCGATAACGATACGCCGGTTCGGTTCTTCGCCTTGACTGTAGGTCTTGACGTCCGCATGGCCTTGCAGCCAAGCATGGATAATCTTCCGCTCCTGCGAGTTCATCGGCTCTAGGACGATTTCCTTCCTCGTCTTTACGACCCGGTTGGCCATCCTGTCCGAGAGCGCCTCCAGCGTGCGCCGGCGGCGTTCGCGGAACTGCTCGGCATCCAAAACGATGCGAAGATGGCGGTCCGAATGGCGATTGGCCACGATGTTGACGAGGTACTGCAGGGAATCAAGCGTCTGTCCCCGGCGCCCGATCAGTAGACCGAGATCCGAGCCTTTAACATTGATCCGGATCGACTCGGCGTCGTCTTCGCGTTCGACGGTCACCGACAATCCCATGGCCCCGGACACTTCGCGAAGGAAGTTCATCGCTTCCTCCACGCCGTCCGGCAGCAATTCCAGTTCCACTCTCGCTTCTTTGGCTCCGATGAGCCCGAACAAGCCTTTGCTTGCCTGCTCCAACACCGCGACTTTCACCCGGTTCTCCGCAACGCCGAGTTGGGAGAGACCGTTTCTTACCGCATCCTCTACCGTTTTACCGGATGCCTGCAGCTTTTTCATCTGGCATGGGCCCCCTTCTTGCCTTTGCCGCGGGACTTGCCGTTCGGTTTCTTCTTCGTGTTATCGGGCTTGTCCTCTGGTTTCGGCGAGCGACGCACATACATGAAATAGTTTTGCACGATGGTATAAAGGTTACTGAATATCCAGTACAGCGGGAGCGCGACGGCGAAGTTGATCGCCATGACGAAAATCAACACCGGGAATACCATCATGAGCCCCTTCATCGGGCCCATCGCCTGCTGTTGCGCCGACATCATCTTCGATTGAACGAAGGTCGTGATCGCGGCGCAGATCGGAATCAAATAATAGTACCAATGACCGGACTCGCTGGGAGACAATCCGAGCTGCAAACCCAAGAACGAGTGCTCCCTGATCGCGGCGTTCATATAGATCGAGTTGTACAGCGCGATGAAGATCGGCATCTGGATGACGAGCGGCAAACATCCGGCGAGCGGATTCACCTGGTGCGTCTGATACAGCTTCATCATTTCTTCTTGCTGCTTGCGGGGGTCATCCTTGTGTTTCTCCCGGATCGCCTTCATTTCCGGCTGAAGGGCTTGCATGGCCTTCGTATTCTTATACTGCTTGATCATCAGCGGCAGAATGATCGTCCGCACGATAATCGTCAGCAGCAGAATCGCGATTCCGTAAGAACCGTTAAACCAATGGGCAAACGTGTCCAGCATGTACGAAAACCAATGAACGACATTCTTGGTCCACCAAGAATTACTATTCGCCATCTCGGCGGTCGTCGATGTCTTGCGTGCAGACGAGCAGCCTGCCAAAAACGTCATCAGCATGATTGCGCCGACGACGATCCACCATTTGCGATTTCGCAGCAAAACCTTTAACTCCTCTCTACGAACCCTCAAGAAAACTAAATACACATGATCACTATACCATAAGAAGAAAGGCAAAATAAAGCGCGCGAAAACGCGGAAGCGAACGCTTACTTCCGCGGTTTGTTCGAGGGTTTCCGCGCAACGGACCCGCGCTGTCCGCCGGGTTTGCCGACCGCTCCCCCGGGTCCCTGTCCGGGAGTGCCGCCTTTGAGCAAGCCGGCCTTCCGCAGCACGTGCAGCACGCTGCCTTCCATCTGTTGATAGTTCATCGCCAGAGCGGGTTTGCGGACGATCAGGATCAAGTCGTACTCGTCCTGCAGTTTCGCGGCGTTCAGCCGGATGATCTCCTTCACCCTTCTGCGCAGCTTATTCCGCACCACGGCGCCGCCAAGCTTGCTGCTCGCCGATACGCCCAAACGGAAACAACCCGGATTCGTTTGTTTGCGCCAATACACGACGAATTGCGAATTCGCGAACGATCGGCCCTGCCTGTACACGCGGCCGAAGTCTTCCCTCTTTCGCAGCCTCAGCTTTCTCTGCACTCGCGTACCACCATTCCGGCCATCATTTTTCCACGGCCCTCCAACAGTTTGAACCTATATATAAGAAAAAAGACCACCGCAGTGGTCTTTACTCTTAAGCCGTCAGTACTTTGCGGCCTTTTTGGCGGCGAGCTTTCAATACTTTACGGCCGTTCTTCGTGCTCATGCGCGAACGGAATCCGTGAACTTTCTTGCGCTTGCTCACGTTCGGTTTAAATGTCGGTCCCATGAATCTTTACCCCCTCACTTGCAAACTCAGGTTTTTACATTAAACCATTTTACGACCCAAAAGTCAACCTACGACTCTATTTTTCAAGAAAACTTATACACATGTGAATAACAATAGAGGCATTCTCCACGTTTCGAGTTGCTTTGTCGAAGTCTCGCACATTTTATCAACAATATCTTGTGCTGTGCACATCTTTCTTCCACAAGTTATTGAAAATGTGGATAACACCCGGAATTTCGTTGAATTCCGCGGGTTTGTCTGCTATGATTAGTCATGTTCTTTCCAGTGGATTTCATCCTTATCCCCGATAATTATTAACACCCTGTGTATAACTTTGTGAACAAATCCCCACAGTTATGGACAACCCTACAAAGAATTCAGGGAATTATGTGGATAACTCGATCAACTTGTTGATGGCGTTCCTTCCCTATGAATATTCATTCCAGACGACGGTATCGCCCGCTCAGCTCTGAATGATTTCCAATGTAGACGCAAGAGGCGTGAAATTCGCCCGCTTTGCGTTCACATTGGCTCTTTGGCGTCCTGAAACGGGTTTAAAGGAGTGACGTTCTTGTGGACAGCCGCAACAGCGAGATCTGGCAGCAAGTGTTGTCGGTCATCCAGACCAAGCTGAGCAAACCGAGTTTCGATACCTGGTTCAAATCCACCAAAGCCTCTTTCCTGGCCGACGACGTCGTGGTTGTAACGGCTCCGACCACGTTTGCCGCCGAGTGGCTCGAAACGCGATACACCAAACTGGTTTCCACGACGATCGCCGATTACGTCGGCCGTCCCGTCGAGGTTAAATTTGCTATAGAAGAAGCCCGGACGGCCGAGCCGCCGGCTCCGTTCCCACCCGCGCCGGCTGCGAAGCCGGCCGTGCAGGAAGAATACGTGTCGATGCTGAATCCGAAGTACACGTTCGACACGTTCGTCATCGGGGCGGGCAACCGTTTCGCCCACGCCGCATCGCTCGCGGTCGCGGAGGCGCCGGCCAAAGCGTACAATCCCTTCTTCTTATATGGAGGCGTAGGTCTCGGCAAAACGCACTTGATGCACGCGATCGGACACTACATTTTGGAGAACAATCCGAACACGAGGGTCCTCTACATTTCGTCCGAGAAGTTCACGAACGAATTCATTAACGCGATCCGCGACAACCGCGGCGAAAGCTTCCGCAATAAATACCGCAACATCGACGTGCTGCTGATCGACGATATCCAGTTTCTCGCGGGCAAGGAAGGTACGCAGGAGGAATTTTTCCATACCTTTAACGCCTTGCACGAAGAACATAAACAGATCATCATTTCGTCCGACCGTCCTCCGAAAGAAATCCCGACGCTCGAGGAGCGGCTGCGTTCCCGTTTCGAATGGGGACTCATTACCGACATCCAGCCGCCGGACCTGGAGACCCGGATCGCGATTCTCCGCAAGAAAGCGAAAGCCGAGAATCTGGACATTCCGAACGAAGCCATGATGTACATCGCCAACATGATCGACACCAACATTCGAGAGCTGGAAGGCGCGCTGATCCGCATCGTGGCCTACTCCTCGCTCACGAACCAGGACGTCTCGTCCCATCTCGCGGCCGAAGCGCTCAAGGACATCCTGCCGACGGGCCGCAACCGGCTGATCACGATCCAGGATATCCAGCAGCGGGTCGGAGAGTTTTACGGCCTGAAGCTGGAAGATTTCAAAGCCCGTAAACGGACGAAAGCCGTCGCTTTCCCTCGGCAAATCGCCATGTATCTCTCCCGGGAAATGACGGACTATTCGCTTCCTAAAATCGGAGACGCTTTCGGCGGACGCGACCATACGACGGTCATCCACGCCCACGAGAAAATCTCCCAGCAGCTTAAGGTCGACCAGGAGCTGTACAAAATTATCAACAACCTGACGGAACGCATCAAAAATTTAAACTGAATTTCTGGGAATAACGGAAACGCCTATACACAATTCATTCACACTGTGGATAGGCGTTCTTTTCGACTTTTTTCGCGTTATCCACATATTCACCGCACCTACTGCTACGACTTAATAATTTAAAACATGATACAATAACGTTGAACGATGAGGTGACCCCATTGAAATTGACGATTTTGCGCCATGATTTGAACGAGGCCATTCAAAATGTATCCAAAGCCGTCTCCTCCCGTACGACGATTCCGATTTTGAGCGGGATTAAAGTAGACGCGACTTTCGGCGGCGTAACCTTAACGGCCAGCGATACGGATATCTCCATCCAAAGCTTCATTCCCATGGAAACAGCAGATAAAACGATTGCCACGGTCGAACGGACGGGAAGCGTCGTGCTTCCGGCGAAGTTTTTCGTTGAGATGGTCAAGAAGCTTCCCCATGAGCAAGTCCATATCGACGTCGGCGAACGGTTCCAAACGATGATCCGCTCCGGATCCACGGATATTCAGCTTGTCGGCTTGGATCCGGAAGAATTCCCGGTGATGCCGACGGTTGCGGAAGACCAGGTGATTTCCGTACCCGGCGACCTGCTGCGCGACATGATCCGCCAGACGGTATTCTCCGTTACGACTAACGAATCGTCGCCGATTCTTACGGGTGTTCTTTGGAATCTGCACGACGGCTCGTTCAAATTCGTCGCGACGGACCGCCACCGGCTCGCCAGCCGCGTCGCGCCCGTCGAATCGAAAGACGTGCGGTTCTCCAACGTCGTCATTTCGGGCAAAACTTTGTCCGAATTGGCCAAAATCGTTCCGGATCAGAACGTGATGGTGGACATCGTCGTCGCCGAAAGCCAAGTCCTGTTTAAACTGGGGAACGTGCTGTTCTTCTCCAGAATGCTGGACGGCACGTATCCGGATACTTCCAAAATTATTCCGACGACATTCAAAACAGAACTCGTCCTGAACACGAAATTGCTGAGCGACGCGATCGACCGCGCCTACCTGCTGTCCCGGGAAGAGAAAACGAACATCGTCCGGTTATCCACAATGGAAGACGGCAGCATCGAAATTTCGTCTAGCTCTTCCGAATTGGGCCGCGTCACCGAGCAGTTGGATGCATCCCAGTTGAACGGGGATCCGCTGCGCATCGCGTTTAACTCCAAGTACATGCTCGACGTGCTCAAGGTCATCGACAGCGAAGAGCTGTTCATCGGCTTCACCGGCGCGATGAGCCCGATCATCATCAAGCCGCGCGACCACGACAACAGCCTGCATCTGATTCTCCCCTACAGAACGACGAATTGAGGGAAGCAAGATGAAGAAAATTGGCATTTCAACCGAATACATCACTCTCGGTCAGCTGCTCAAGCTGGCCGATTGCATCAGTACGGGCGGGGAAGCGAAGTTTTTTCTGCAGGAAACGAAGGTGCTCGTGAACGGGGAACCGGATAACCGGCGGGGGCGCAAGCTCGTGCCGGGGGATACCGTCGAGGTGGAGGGCTGCGGCTCTTTTACCGTGACCACCCGCTGATACGAGCGAAAGGAAGCCGTCCATGCAATTGAAATCGATCGAGCTTCACGGGTACCGCAATTATGACTCTCTGCAGCTGTCGATCGGCTCGGGAGTCAATATTTTTATCGGGCCGAACGCGCAGGGCAAGACGAATCTGCTCGAAGCGATTCATGTCCTTGCGCTGACCAAGTCGCACCGGACCTCCAAAGACCGCGAGCTGATCGGTTGGAACGCTTCGCAAGCCCGAATCCGCGCGGAATTGGAACGCCGGTACGGCAACGTGACGCTGGAGCTGCAAATTTCGGCGCAAGGCAAGAAAGCGAAGCTGAACGGACTCGAACAGCGCAAGCTGAGCGGTTTCGTCGGCTCGCTTAACGTCGTGCTGTTCGCGCCGGAGGATCTGGATATCGTCAAGGGGGCGCCGGGCGTACGCCGCCGGTTCATGGACATGGAAATCGGCCAGGTCCATCCCGGCTATCTTTACGATTTGCAGCAATACCAGAAGGTGCTCCAGCAACGGAACAACTATTTGAAGGCGACGGACTCCTCGAAGGCTTCGCCCGAGCTGCTTGAGGTATGGAACGAACAGCTTGCTTCATACGGTGTTAAAATGATGCAAAAAAGGAAAAACTTTATACACCACCTTCAAAAATGGGCCGAGAAAATCCATGAAGGCATCACGGCGGGGAGCGAGCATTTGGAGGTCGTATATAAACCTTCTTTCGCCGCAGAAGCCGCCGGCGAGTCCCAAGATGATTCTTCTTTATTCCAGCAATTTATGATAAAGTTAACACAGGGAAGAGAGCAGGAATTCCGCCGCGGCATGACGATGACAGGCCCGCATCGGGACGATTTGACGTTCACCATCAATGGCAAGGACGTCCAGTCTTTCGGTTCCCAGGGTCAGCAGCGGACGGCAGCGTTGTCGCTGAAGCTCGCCGAGCTCGAGCTCATGAGAGAGGAGATCGGGGAGTATCCGATCCTTCTGCTGGATGACGTATTATCGGAGTTGGACCAGACGCGGCAGACACAGCTCATCGAAACGTTCCAAAGCCGGGTGCAGACCTTCATCACCACGACCGGATTGGAAAGCGTGAACATGAGCCGTCTTCGGGATGCCGCCGTTTTTCATGTTCGAAACGGCGCACTGATGCAGTAGACCGCATTCCTCGCGCTGCGGCCGTCTAACGAGGCGGTTTGCCAGGGGATGGAAGGGGGAGGCTCGTGTACATTCATCTCGGCGGCGAGAAGATCATTCGAACGTCGCAAGTCGTGGCCATTTTTGACATATCGATCGAGCAATCTTCCAAGCTGTCGCGGCAGTTCGTCGCCCAGGCTCAGAAGAATCGCGGGGTGGAGACGATCGGAGAGGAAGAACCGAAGTCCATCGTCGTTACCGAAGAACGCGTATATTATTCGCCGATTTCCACGTCCACGTTGAAGAAAAGAGCTCGTTATCTGGACGGCTAACATCCGGGTTTCGCCCGGAACAGGCAACATCTCGGCAATGCTAAGAAGGCGGTGGAGGGTTTGTCCGTGAATTCGCAACAGAATACGTATGACGAGAGTCAGATTCAGGTATTGGAAGGCTTGGAGGCCGTACGCAAACGCCCCGGCATGTATATCGGTTCCACGAGCTCCCGCGGGCTTCACCATCTCGTATGGGAAGTCGTCGACAACAGTATCGACGAAGCCTTGGCGGGTTATTGCGATAAAATCGACGTCCTCATCCATGAAGACAACAGCGTGACGGTCATCGATAACGGCCGGGGCATCCCGGTCGGCGAACATCCAAAAATGAAACGTCCGACGCTCGAAGTCGTCCTTACGGTGTTGCACGCGGGCGGCAAGTTCGGCGGCGAAGGCTATAAAGTGTCCGGCGGTCTCCATGGCGTCGGCGTATCCGTCGTGAACGCTCTCTCCGAGCAAGTCATCGTTACGGTCAAGCGCGGCGGAGAGATTCACCAGCAAGAATACCGCCGCGGCGTTCCCCAATACGACGTCAAACTGATCGGCACCACCGACGAGAACGATACCGGCACGACCGTCAAGTTCAAACCGGATTCGGAGATTTTCACGGAGACGACGGTTTACGAGTACGACATCCTCGTAGGCCGGATCCGCGAGCTGGCGTTCCTCAACAAGGGGATCCAGATTTCGCTCACCGACGAAAGATCCGGCGTCAGCGAGACGTTCAAATACGACGGCGGTATCAAGGAGTTCGTGCAGTATTTGAACCGGACTCGCGAAGCGCTGCACGAGCAGCCGATCTACGTCGAAGGTACAAAGGACTATATCGCGTGCGAAATCGCGCTGCAATATAACGACAGCTACACCGAAAACATTTACTCCTTCGCGAACAACATCAACACGCACGAGGGCGGAACGCACGAATCCGGTTTCAAGAGCGCCTTGACGCGGATTATTAACGATTATTCCCGCAAGATGGGCTTCGTGAAGGACAACGAATCGAACCTGACCGGCGATGACGTTCGGGAAGGCCTGGCCGCGATTATCTCGGTCAAAATTCCGGAGCCTCAGTTCGAAGGCCAGACAAAGACGAAGCTTGGCAACAGCGAAGTCCGCGGAATCGTGGAATCTCTTCTCGCCGAGAAGCTGATGGAGTTCATGGACGAAAATCCGTCCGTGGCCCGTAAGGTCATCGATAAGTCCCTTTCGGCCGCACGGGCCAGGGAAGCTGCGCGTAAAGCGCGGGAATTGACCCGCCGCAAAAGCGTGCTCGAAGTGAGCGCTTTGCCGGGCAAACTGGCGGATTGCTCCTCCAAGGACGCTTCCATCAGCGAACTGTACATCGTCGAAGGCGACTCCGCGGGCGGTTCGGCCAAACAGGGCCGGGATCGGCACTTCCAGGCGATCCTGCCGCTGCGGGGCAAAATCCTCAACGTCGAGAAAGCGCGACTGGACAAAATTTTAAGCAATCTCGAGATACGCGCGATCATTACCGCACTCGGCACCGGCATCGGCGACGATTTCGACTTGTCCAAGGCGCGGTACCACAAAATCTGCATCATGACCGACGCCGACGTCGACGGCGCGCACATTCGCACGCTGCTGCTTACGTTCTTCTACCGCTACATGCGCAAGCTGATCGAAGCGGGTTACGTGTATATCGCGCAGCCGCCGTTGTTCAAGATCGAACGGAACAAGGTCGTCCGTTATGCGCAATCGGAGAGAGAACGCGACCAGATCATCGCCGAGTTCGGCGAAGGCACGAAGATCAACGTCCAGCGTTACAAAGGCTTGGGCGAGATGAACGCGGAACAGCTGTGGGAGACGACGATGGATCCGGACAGCCGCACGATGCTCCAGGTGCGGATTGAGGACGCCATGCAGGCGGACATGATTTTCGATACGCTCATGGGCGACAACGTCGAACCGCGGCGCGATTTCATCCAACAGTACGCGAAATCCGTTAAGAATCTCGATATCTAAGAAACTCCCCAAAAAGTGGCGTGAAGCTTCGAAGCGAATTCCGATTACTTTTCGGGGGCCCCGTGTCAAACCGATTGGGGGGTATCTCTGCAATGGAGATACCCCCTTCGTTAAACTTTGGAACGGGTTTTCCGGCGGCGGAATCTGCCATAGTGTTCGGCATATCGGTGAATGCGACGGTAGACCGACGGATCGGGCAGCTTTCGGAACAGATAAGGGTCAGGCAGCGTATTGACCTCGAGAATCCAGGGCCGAAGCTGGTCGTCGATTGCGATATCGATGCCGATTTCCATAAGCCGGGGAAACTTGCGGGTAAGCGCCGCCGCCACCATCGTTCCGATTTTTTTCAAGCCGTTGCGATATTGGGAGAAATACTGTTTCGGGATATTTCCGTCCATCAAATCTTCCAGCGTCATCGGCGTGCCGCCGCTGTGGTAATTCGTGACGATTTTGCTGGGGTGGGCCAATCGCCCGATAATGCCGGTCGTTTCCCATTCCGATTGGAGATTCCGCTGCACCATCACCCGAAGATCGAAACGTCTTCCCTCGAGTTTCAACAGTTCGATTCCCTGCTGGACAAGGTAAGGTTTCGGCTTTTTGACCTCCAGCAGCTTGTCGAACATCTCGTTGAACGTTTCGAAGCGGAATTGCCGCACGCCCGATTGGAAGAAATAGTGCGGGTCCCGGCCGGTTATTTTTTCAACCCGGATTACGCCCCTGCCGAACGTACCGTTGACGGGCTTAACGTACACCATGCCCATGCGGTTGAGCATTTCTTTTACCGTCGCTCTCGTAAAAGGGCGCGTTTCCGGCACGAACGGCCTCACAGCGGGGTCGGCCAGCAGGGCGTGCGTCTTGGCCCACTTGCTGCGGACGCGTTGGATTCGCATCGGGTTTATCCAACCTTTCCCGGTAACGTTATGGTATAATGGAATCATTCGTTTTAATTTATGAGTGCAACCGGAACGTGGTGTGGATGGTCCGCGCCGGGTATGGTTTTTCCGTTGATTTTGTGCGTTGAAATGGGTTTAGACTGGTTAGGAGGATCTACATGGCGGAAGAGCAACGCTCCCAAGTCGTCGACCGGGATATCGGTACGGAGATGCGGGAATCGTTCATGGATTACGCAATGAGCATTATCGTCAGCCGAGCGCTGCCGGACGTCCGGGACGGCTTGAAGCCGGTTCATCGGCGTATTCTTTTTGGCATGTCCGAACTGGGGATGACCCCGGACAAGCCTTTCAAGAAATCGGCGCGGATCGTCGGCGAAGTCATCGGTAAATACCACCCGCACGGCGACTCGTCGATTTACGAAGCCATGGTACGGATGGCCCAAGATTTTTCGATGCGGTACATGCTCGTGGATGGACACGGGAACTTCGGTTCCATCGACGGCGATTCGGCCGCGGCGATGCGTTATACCGAGGCGAGGATGTCCAAGATCACCCTTGAAATGCTTCGCGATTTGAATAAAGAGACCGTTGATTTCATTCCGAACTACGACGGGGAGGAGCATGAGCCGTCCGTATTGCCGGCGAGATTTCCGAATCTGCTCGTCAACGGCAATACCGGCATCGCCGTCGGCATGGCAACCAACATACCGCCGCACAACCTCGTCGAAGTCATTAACGGCACGCAGGCGTTGATCCGCAATCCCGAGCTCACAGCTCTCGATTTGATGGAATACATTCACGGTCCGGACTTCCCGACAGCCGGGTTCATCCTGGGCCGCGAAGGAATCCGCCAAGCTTACCGGACCGGCCGCGGTTCGGTCACGATGCGGGCACGTGCGGAGATCGAAGAAGTGAACGGCAAAGCGCGCATCATCGTGCACGAATTGCCGTACCAGGTCATCAAAGCCCGCTTGGTCGAGAAAATCGCCGAGCTCGTGCGCGAGAAGAAGATCGACGGCATCACCGATTTGCGCGACGAATCGAACCGCAACGGTATGCGGATCGTCATCGAACTTCGCCGCGACGTGACGCCGAACGTCGTTCTGAACAACCTCTACAAGCAGACGCCGATGCAGTCGACTTTCGGCATCAACATGCTCGCGATCGTCAACAAAGAGCCGAAAATGCTCAACCTGCGCGACATGCTGCATTATTATATCCTGCACCAAATCGAAGTTATCACCCGGCGTACGGAATACGACCTGAAGAAAGCCGAAGCCCGCGCGCACATCCTGGAAGGTCTGCGTATCGCGCTCGACCATCTGGATGAAGTAATCGCGCTGATCCGGTCTTCCCGGACGGCGGATGAGGCCCGCGAAGGTTTGATGACGCGGTTCGGCCTTTCCCACGACCAAGCCCAGGCGATTCTGGACATGCGCCTGCAGCGCTTGACCGGCTTGGAGCGGGAGAAGATCGAGCAGGAGTACCAGGAGCTCATGCAGAAAATCGCCGAATACAAAGCGATTCTCGCCGACGAACAGCTGAAGCTGAACATCATCGACGAAGAGCTCGAGGAGATCAAGACCAAGTTCGGGGACGAGCGCCGCACGGAAATCACGCACAGCGACGACGAAATCCTCGACGAAGATTTGATCCCGCGCGACGATGTCGTGATTACGATGTCCCACTCCGGCTACATCAAACGCCTGCCGGTGTCCACGTACCGCAGCCAGCGGCGCGGCGGACGCGGCGTCACGGGAATGGGAACGAAAGATGACGATTACGTCGAAAACCTGTTCATCTCGAACACCCACCATTTCTTGTTGTTCTTCACGAACAAAGGACGGGTGTTCCGGCTGAAGGCTTACGAAATTCCGGATTTGAGCCGCACGGCACGGGGAACCCCGATCATCAACCTGATTCAGATCGAACAGGGCGAGACGATCAACGCGGTCATTCCGGTCGAGGCGTTCGAACCGAATCAATACCTGTTCTTTGCGACCCGCAACGGCGTCGTGAAGAAAACGCCGCTTGACGATTACTCGAATATCCGCAAAGTCGGCTTGATCGCCATTTCGCTCCGCGAGGACGACGATTTGATCGGCGTGAAACTGACGGACGGCAATCGCGAAATCATCATGGCGACCAGCGAAGGCATGTCTATCCGGTTCCCGGAACAAGACGTTCGCGCCATGGGCCGATCGGCGACCGGCGTGAAGGGCATTCAGTTGGACGAAGACGACAAAGTCATCGACATGGACGTCGTCGATCCGGAGAAAGAAGTGCTCATCGTTACCGCCAAAGGCTATGGCAAACGCACGTTGATGTCCGAATACCGTACGCAGACGCGCGGGGGCAAAGGCATCAAGACGTTGAACGTCACCGATAAGAACGGTCCCGTAGTAAGCCTGAAAGTCGTACAAGACGACGAAGACCTGATGATCATGACGACTTCCGGCACTTTGATCCGGACCAGCATGTCGGGCATCAATACGATGGGACGCATCACGCAAGGCGTGAAGCTGATCAATATCCGCGAAGACGACGCCGTGTCCACCGTCACCCGCGCTCCGAAGAGCGAGGACGAGAACGGCGAAGGCGAAGAAGCGGAAGGCGGAGAAGAATCTTCGACGGTCGAGTAACAGGTTGGCGTTCGATTTTCCATACCTGATGTAGGGGGAGGTTACCCGTATGCCGGTGGTCTCGGTCATGCAAGCGCAAATCGGCGACCGTTTGGGCTGCGACGTCCAAACGGCGCTCGGCAGCGTGTTGATGGAGGAAGGGCGCTCGTTGACGGATAGGGATCTGGAGATTTTGCAGGCTTTCCTCATCCCGACCGTGGATATCCGGCGGGCGGGTTTGGAAGAGGTCGACCCGGATTCCGCAACGGAAGATAACGGAGGCGCGGCAACCGAGGTCAAGCTTTCCTCGCTGCAACAGGAATTCGTGAATATGGAGAAACTGCTGAAACGTACGTTCTCCATGATTACGTCGGGGATGAAGCTGCCGGTCTTGGAACTCCGCAACGGTTTGGGAGCCCTTCTGGCGCATATCGACGACTATAACGTCATTTCTTTCCTCGTTCCCGGCGGGAGCAGCAAAGAAGACGTGCTGCTTCGCAACAGCGTATTGTGCGCGTTGACTTCTTATTTGCTGGCCAAATGGAACAAGTTTCCCGAGAAAGACTGGCTGCAGATCGCCATGGCAGGCCTTCTCCACGATATCGGCAACGTGAAGGTGGACTCGGCGATTCTGAACAAATCCGGCCGTTTGACGAACGAAGAACTGCAAGAGATTCGCCAGCACACGGTTTACGGTTTCCGCCTGCTCGAAGGCGGCACCGCGCTGAACCAAGGGGTTTGGCTGGCGGCCTTGCAGCATCACGAGCGGATCGACGGAAGCGGGTATCCGATGAAGGTGCGCGGGGACAAGATCCACCCGTACGCCAAGATCGTGGCCATCGCCGACATGTATCACGCTATGACCTCCAACCGCAATTATAAGAAGGCGGAATCTCCTTACTTGGTGTTGGAGGAACTGCTGGCGGAGTCGTTCGGCAAATTGGATCCGCTGTTCGTGCAGACGTTCATCGATCGGACGACGCAATTCCATTATGGCGTATTCGTGCGCTTGAACGACGGACGCATCGGGGAAATCGTGTTCTCGGACCGCAACAATCCGACGCGCCCGATGGTGTCCGTGCACGGGAACATCATCAATCTGATGCAGGAACGGCAGCTCTTTATCCGCGAAGTGTTCGCGACGAACTGATAAGCTGCGGTAGGACCGGAGAAGGCGCGTGAGCGCCGGATCCGGTCATTTTTCATGTATGTATAGGTCATGGATTGAAAGAAGAAAATAACAGTTGCATCGCTCTGCCCAGCGTGATATATTATTTAAGTCGCCGTTAGCGCGGCGGACGAAAAGCGAAGCGCCGGTTGATCCGGATGCCGAGCTGAATTGCTCCTTGAAAACTGAACATCGAGCGTAATACGGTTGAGCTTCGGCTCAACAAACCAGCTTTAACTTTTGAGCCTTCAAGGTTCTTCAATAAGGTTTTACCTTTATGGAGAGTTTGATCCTGGCTCAGGACGAACGCTGGCGGCGTGCCTAATACATGCAAGTCGAGCGGATCTCTGAGGGAGCTTGCTCCCGAAGAGGTTAGCGGCGGACGGGTGAGTAACACGTAGGCAACCTGCCCATAAGACCGGGATAACATTCGGAAACGAATGCTAAGACCGGATACGCAGCGAGGTCGCATGATCTTGCTGGGAAACACGGCGCAAGCTGTGGCTTATGGATGGGCCTGCGGCGCATTAGCTAGTTGGTGAGGTAACGGCCCACCAAGGCGACGATGCGTAGCCGACCTGAGAGGGTGAACGGCCACACTGGGACTGAGACACGGCCCAGACTCCTACGGGAGGCAGCAGTAGGGAATCTTCCACAATGGACGCAAGTCTGATGGAGCAACGCCGCGTGAGTGAGGAAGGCCTTCGGGTCGTAAAGCTCTGTTGCCAGGGAAGAACGCCAGGGAGAGTAACTGCTCCCTGGGTGACGGTACCTGAGAAGAAAGCCCCGGCTAACTACGTGCCAGCAGCCGCGGTAATACGTAGGGGGCAAGCGTTGTCCGGAATTATTGGGCGTAAAGCGCGCGCAGGCGGTTTCTTAAGTCTGGTGTCTAAGTGCGGGGCTCAACCCCGTGATGCACTGGAAACTGGGAGACTTGAGTGCAGAAGAGGAGAGCGGAATTCCACGTGTAGCGGTGAAATGCGTAGAGATGTGGAGGAACACCAGTGGCGAAGGCGGCTCTCTGGACTGTAACTGACGCTGAGGCGCGAAAGCGTGGGGAGCAAACAGGATTAGATACCCTGGTAGTCCACGCCGTAAACGATGAGTGCTAGGTGTCGGGGGGGTCCACCCCTCGGTGCCGAAGTTAACACATTAAGCACTCCGCCTGGGGAGTACGGTCGCAAGACTGAAACTCAAAGGAATTGACGGGGACCCGCACAAGCAGTGGAGTATGTGGTTTAATTCGAAGCAACGCGAAGAACCTTACCAGGTCTTGACATCCCCCTGAATCCTCTAGAGATAGAGGCGGCCTTCGGGACAGGGGAGACAGGTGGTGCATGGTTGTCGTCAGCTCGTGTCGTGAGATGTTGGGTTAAGTCCCGCAACGAGCGCAACCCTTGAGCTTAGTTGCCAGCACGTTATGGTGGGCACTCTAGGCTGACTGCCGGTGACAAACCGGAGGAAGGCGGGGATGACGTCAAATCATCATGCCCCTTATGACCTGGGCTACACACGTACTACAATGGCCGGTACAACGGGTCGCGAAGCCGCGAGGCGGAGCCAATCCCAGCAAAGCCGGTCTCAGTTCGGATTGCAGGCTGCAACTCGCCTGCATGAAGTCGGAATTGCTAGTAATCGCGGATCAGCATGCCGCGGTGAATACGTTCCCGGGTCTTGTACACACCGCCCGTCACACCACGAGAGTTTACAACACCCGAAGCCGGTGGGGTAACCGCAAGGAGCCAGCCGTCGAAGGTGGGGTAGATGATTGGGGTGAAGTCGTAACAAGGTAGCCGTATCGGAAGGTGCGGCTGGATCACCTCCTTTCTAAGGAGCCCTTCGGGGCAATAAAGTCCACATCCTGCTCGCAGGAGTGGCACGTATTACGCTCGAGTTCAGTTTTGAGAGAGCAATGCGCAAGCATGACTCATCTCAACTTGCACCTTGAAAACTGGATAGCGAAACGAAAGCAATGCGCTGAAGAAAACATCAAGCACCTTGTGTCTTGACTGCAACTGCGGATCTTAGGATCCACAGCGAGGTTAAGCTAATAAGGGCGCACGGTGGATGCCTAGGCGCCAGGAGCCGACGAAGGACGCGACGAACAGCGATATGCCTCGGGGAGCCGTAAGTAAGCGTTGATCCGGGGATCTCCGAATGGGGAAACCCAGCTGCGGTAATGCGCAGTTACTCATGAGTGAATCCATAGCTCATGAAGAGGCACACCCAGGGAACTGAAACATCTAAGTACCTGGAGGAGAAGAAAACAAGAGTGATTCCGTCAGTAGCGGCGAGCGAAAGCGGATTAGCCCAAACCAGGGAGCTTGCTCCCTGGGGTTGTGGGACGTCTCACATGGAGTGATAAAAGAGCAGGTTAGGCGAAGAGGACTGGAAAGTCCCGCTATAGAAGGTAAAAGCCCTGTAGCCAAAAGCCTGCTCTCTCCGAGACGGATCCCGAGTACCGCGGGACACGTGAAACCCCGTGGGAATCCGGCAGGACCATCTGCCAAGGCTAAATACTCCCTGGCGACCGATAGTGAAGCAGTACCGTGAGGGAAAGGTGAAAAGCACCGCGGGAGCGGAGTGAAAAAGAACCTGAAACCGTGCGCTTACAAGAAGTCAGAGCCCGATTAATGGGTGATGGCGTGCCTTTTGTAGAATGAACCGGCGAGTTACGTTCACGTGCAAGGTTAAGCTGTAGAGGCGGAGCCGAGGGGAAACCGAGTCTGAATAGGGCGCTTAAGTACGTGGTCGTAGACCCGAAACCGTGTGATCTACCCCTGTGCAGGGTGAAGGTGCGGTAATACGCACTGGAGGCCCGAACTCGTGAGCGTTGAAAAGCTCTGGGATGACGTGGGGGTAGGGGAGAAATTCCAATCGAACTCGGAGATAGCTGGTTCTCCCCGAAATAGCTTTAGGGCTAGCCTCGAGGTTTAGCATCATGGAGGTAGAGCACTGATTGGGTGCGGGGCCCGCCAAGGGTTACCAAGTCCAGTCAAACTCCGAATGCCATGGATGTGTACTCGGGAGTCAGACGGCGAGTGCTAAGATCCGTCGTCAAGAGGGAAAGAGCCCAGATCATCAGCTAAGGTCCCCAAGTGTGTGTTAAGTGGGAAAGGATGTGGAGTTGCGAAGACAACCAGGATGTTGGCTTAGAAGCAGCCACCATTTAAAGAGTGCGTAATAGCTCACTGGTCGAGTGACTCTGCGCCGAAAATGTAACGGGGCTAAACACACCACCGAAGCTATGGCATGACACTATGTGTCTTGGGTAGGGGAGCGTTGTATGCGGGTAGAAGTCAGACCGGAAGGACTGGTGGACTGCATACAAGTGAGAATGCCGGTATGAGTAACGAAAAGACAAGTGAGAATCTTGTCCGCCGAAAGCCTAAGGGTTCCTGGGGAAGGTTCGTCCGCCCAGGGTAAGTCGGGACCTAAGGCGAGGCCGAAAGGCGTAGTCGAAGGACAACAGGTTGAAATTCCTGTACCACCGTAAGCCGTTACGAGCGATGGGGGGACGCAGGAGGGCAAGGACGCGAGCTGATGGAATAGCTCGTCCAAGCAGTGAGGGGTGTGTGCAGGCAAATCCGCACACTATAACCTTGAGCTGTGATGGGGAGGGAAAATTGCAGTACCGAAGGTCTTGTGCTCACGCTGCCGAGAAAAGCCTCTAGCCAGGCGAAGGTGCCCGTACCGTAAACCGACACAGGTAGGCGAGATGAAAATTCTAAGGCGCGCGGAAGAACTCTCGTTAAGGAACTCGGCAAAATGACCCCGTAACTTCGGGAGAAGGGGTGCCCCGGTAGCGTGAATAGCGCGAGGGGGCCGCAGTGAAGAGGCCCAAGCGACTGTTTAGCAAAAACACAGGTCTGTGCGAAGCCGTAAGGCGAAGTATACGGGCTGACGCCTGCCCGGTGCTGGAAGGTTAAGGGGAGCGGTTAGGGGCAACCCGAAGCTGTGAACCGAAGCCCCAGTAAACGGCGGCCGTAACTATAACGGTCCTAAGGTAGCGAAATTCCTTGTCAGGTAAATTCTGACCCGCACGAATGGCGTAACGATCTTGGGCGCTGTCTCAACGAGAGATCCGGTGAAATTTTAGTACCTGTGAAGATGCAGGTTACCCGCGACGTGACGGAAAGACCCCATGGAGCTTTACTGCAGCTTGATATTGGACTTTGGTACGGTCTGTACAGGATAGGTGGGAGCCTAGGAAGCCGGAGCGCCAGCTTCGGTGGAGGCGACGTTGGGATACCACCCTGATCGTATCGGAGTTCTAACCTGTCACCGTGAATCCGGTGAAGGGACCGTGTCAGGCGGGCAGTTTGACTGGGGCGGTCGCCTCCTAAAAAGTAACGGAGGCGCCCCAAGGTTCCCTCAGCGCGGTTGGAAATCGCGCGAAGAGTGCAAAGGCATAAGGGAGCTTGACTGCGAGACCAACAAGTCGAGCAGGGACGAAAGTCGGGCTTAGTGATCCGGTGGTACCGAATGGAAGGGCCATCGCTCAACGGATAAAAGCTACCCTGGGGATAACAGGCTTATCTCCCCCAAGAGTCCACATCGACGGGGAGGTTTGGCACCTCGATGTCGGCTCATCGCATCCTGGGGCTGAAGTAGGTCCCAAGGGTTGGGCTGTTCGCCCATTAAAGCGGTACGCGAGCTGGGTTCAGAACGTCGTGAGACAGTTCGGTCCCTATCTGTCGCGGGCGTAGGAAATTTGAGAGGGGCTGTCCTTAGTACGAGAGGACCGGGATGGACGCACCGCTGGTGTACCAGTTGTTCCGCCAGGAGCACCGCTGGGTAGCCAAGTGCGGGAGGGATAAGCGCTGAAAGCATCTAAGCGCGAAGCCCGCCTCAAGATGAGATTTCCCAATTCGTAAGACCCCTGGAAGAACACCAGGTTGATAGGCCCGGGGTGGAAGCGCGGCAACGCGTGCAGCTGACGGGTACTAATCGGTCGAGGGCTTATCCTACGCAGTAACACAGGTGATTGTTTCTTCAGCACTGCTTTCTCGTTTCGCTATCTGGTTTTCAGGGTGTAAACCTTGAACAAATCCGATCTGGTGGCAATGGCGGAGGGGTTCCACGCGTACCCATCCCGAACACGACCGTTAAGCCCTCCAGCGCCAATGGTACTTGGACCGAAGGGTCCTGGGAGAGTAGGACGTCGCCAGGCCGGATAAAGAAGAAAAGAGCCGCTCACGCGGCTCTTTTTTTGTATTTTCACCGTATTTCAGCGGTGATAGTAAGACACTTCCCGGGAATCCAGCCGGATGACGCCGTCGGCTTTCTCCTTACGCATGCGCCATAAGAGACGGAGTCTCGGGGACAGCAGCCACAGGTGCCAGAAGAACAAGGCGACGATCCAGGAAGAACCGGACCAGGGGTAAGCCATTAAGGAAATGCAGCAGCCTACGAGAAACAAGTGAAAATGCAGCCTTTTGAACAAACCGAGATTCGTGTCCATGACGGGCAGCGGTCCGATCCACGGCCAATCGCGGCGGAATGCGAACCGTTTCTCCCAAGGTTCTTCGACTCTCCGAACGGTCAGCCTAAGCACGACGGCATGGACAAGCAGCATAATGCCCAGAGACAACGGAACGGCAAGCAAGCCTTTCAGGCCGTAAATGACGATCAAGGCGGCGGAGCCTACGAGACCGGTGGTCATATAACTGTATTTGCTCTCCGGCCGGAGCGTGATCTTGCGAACAAGCTTATAATGATAGTAGGTCGGGTCGCCGGTGACAGCGGTTGGTTTCATTTCATGCACTCCCAAAGCGCTAGATGCGGGCTTCTGAAGAATACTATCGGCTAATCGAGTTGCGATTATTATGATTCGGCCTATGAAACGAAGTATATTTTCATAGAATTCCGGGCATACTGACGACAAAGCAGAAGAAAGCAGGCGATTGGCATGGAAACCCGAGAAACGAAAACATGCATCGTGTGCGGACAGTCGAAAGAAGTAGGAATCACCGTCGTAACGGAATTCATCTGTTTGTCATGCGAATCCGAAATGGTCCGCACGGATGCCGGAGACGAGAAATACCCGTTTTTCGTCCGTCAGCTTCGTCAGTTGTGGGTCAAATTCCACGCTTAAACAAGGGATGGCCAGAACGTCAGAACCAAAGGTTCTGGCGTTTTTGTTTACGGCGCGGTTTGGAGAAGCTACCGGTAATTGCTAAAATGGAGGAAGGATAAGGGAGAGGAGCCGCAGCATGCGGACCGATAAAGCGAAAGCGCCTATCTATGAGATGCTGGCGCAACAAGCGCGACTGAGCGTCCATTCCTTCCATGTGCCCGGTCATAAGGGAAGAGCGACATGGAGCGATACGGAGGCGGACGATAGATTCCGGGAGTTACTCGCATTGGATTTGACGGAACTGGCGGACACGGACGACCTGCACCATCCGCAGGGCCCGATCGAAGAGGCTCAAATTCTCGCCGCTGATTGCTTCGGGGCGGAAGAGACGCGATTCGTGGTCGGCGGAAGTACGGCGGGTAATTTAGCGATGATCCTCGGTACAGCGTCACCTGGGGAACTCTTGATCGTGCAACGGAACGTCCATCGTTCCGTCCTGCACGGGCTTATGCTTGCGGGTGTGCGCGCGGTTTTGCTGCAGCCGGAAATCGATGAGCTTACGGGCTTGGCCATCATGCCATCCCCTGAACGAATTGCGGAAGCCGTGGCACGATATCCCGAGGCCAAGGGAGTCGTCTTATGTTCTCCTAATTATTATGGGATGTGCGGCGATTTGGAGAAGGTCGTTTCAATCTGCCACTCCGCGGGTATGCCGGTTTTGGCGGATGAAGCGCACGGTCCACATTTCGGGTTTCATCCGAGGTTCCCAGAGTCCGCGCTGTTCGCCGGGGCGGATGTCGTCGTCCAATCCGCCCATAAAATACTGAGCGCGATGACCATGGGCGCCATGTTACATATGCAAGGAAGCTTGGTCGACAGGGAAGCGATTCGGCAAGCGCTGCGTATGGTGCAAAGCTCCAGTCCGTCGTTCCCCTTGTTGGCTTCGCTGGACTTGGCCCGCAGGCAGCTGCACGTGGATGGGGAGTCGGCGTTCCAACCGGCGTTGGAAGCGGCAGACCGAGTGCTTGAATTTTTGCCGGCAACGCCATTTCGGGCAATTGGCCAGCAGCCGGGGAACGCCAGACAGGACCCCTTAAAACTGGTCCTTTACGACACCCGCGGCACCATGGACGGATTCCGCCTGAGAGATGAACTCGCTGAACGGGGATGCATAGCCGAAATGGCCGATTCCCGCCATGTCGTGTTGGCGCTGGGCACAGGCACTCGCCCGGAGGACGCGGAAGCCTTGAACCGTGCTCTCTCCGAAATCTCCGAGCTTGTTATCCCACAGTCCGTCGGTCCGAACGCGATTCCTGACGCTTTGGAACCGGAGACGGAAGAAATACCTCAACCCGTTGCCTTTCGCCGAAGCCTATCCGCCACCGAACGAATCGGCCTGGAAACAAGCGTCGGGCGAATCGCAGGGGAATGGATCGTACCTTACCCGCCCGGCATACCGGAGCTGTATCCGGGTGAGAGAATTACCGAGCACGCGGTCGCCCGACTCTTCAAGTGGAGATCGCAAGGCGCACAGATCCAGGGCGCCGAAGATCCAATGCTGAACGAAATCAGAGTCGAGGTTGAAAAATAGAGAGATAGACGTTATGGAGGGGGAGTTACCGTATCATGTTTTTCCGAAAATACGAGATCCGGGTTTATATCGCTTGGATCGCCGCCTTGGCAGCCATCGGATTGGCCATATGGCTGCTGATGACGCCGCCTTTCATCGGGGTGGCGGATAACGGGGATTTCAGCCGGCTGATGAGAATCACCGGTTTCCGCTATCTCGATCCTCAGGAAACCTATGCGGATCGCTATTTCGCATTCGCGCATCAATACTTCGGATATAAGAGCAACTGGGGTTCGGCTTACGTGACCACTCAAATCCTGCTGCTCGCCGTCATCGGTTGGATCGCGCGGATCTTCAACGACCAAGTTTTCGATATCCGCTGGTTTGGGGCTGTTTATACGCTGCTGCTCGCCTCCGCCGTCTACTTAATCATCCGCTATATCCCATCCAATCCGGGACGCAAATTCGCGACCGGTCTGGCTGCCGCCGTAACTGCACTCATCCTATTGTTCGTTTTCGGCGACGTCGGTTATTTGGCCTACTTCCAATCGTTCTTCGGCGAGCCGTACGCCTTGCTTGGCATGCTGCTGGCCATCGCTTCGGCTTTCGCGCTCGCATCCAAGGATCAACCCACCGGACGGCTGCTCGCCCTTTTCGTGATCGCGTCGCTAGCAGTGGCGACCTCGAAGATCCAGAACGCCCCGCTCGGATTCGCGTTCGCGCTGTTGGCGTGGCGCATGTTCTCCCTGCGGGAGGATCGCCGCTGGCATCGCCAGGTGCTGACCGGCATCTCCGTGCTGCTCGTCAGCTCCGTGCTCATGATCGTAGCCGCTCCGAGCGGCCTCAAGCACATTAATTTGTACCAGTCTATTTTTTTCGGCGTGTTGAAGGGTTCACCCGACGTGTCGAGGGATATGAAGGAGCTCGGCATACCGGAGAAGTACGCCGTCCTCGCGGGAACCAACTTTTATCAAAAAGGAACCGCCATTCCGCAAAACGACCCCGAGCTCGAACGGGAGGTTCTGTTGAAGCTGAGCCACAAGGACATCGCCTTATATTATCTCCGCCATCCGGGGCGTTTCGTCGAGAAGCTGGAGAGGGCTTCGGCGAACGCGATGTTTATCCGTCCTTATTACCTGGGTAATTACGATCAATCAGCCGGCAAGCAACGAGGCGCCGTATCCCATACCTTCAGCGGTTGGAGCGATTGGAAAGCGCACCGAATGCCGAACACGCTGGGCTGGTTCGCAGGGTTCTACCTCATTTATTTCGCCGCATTGATCGTATGGTGGCTTCGGTCCAGGTCGAACCGCGTGCGATTGGGACTGGAGACGATGGCGGCCGTAGGGCTGGCGGGCGTATTCTCCGCCGTCGTGCCGATTTTGGGCGACGGGGAGGCCGATCTCGGGAAGCATCTGTTTATGTTTAGCGCGTGCTTTGATATGATGGTAGTAAGCGCGGCAGGCGCCGTCTTGTACGGCGCGGTGCGCATGATCGCGCGAAGCAGGGTTTCATAGCCGAAGGGAGCAGCAGGGGTGGCACGCGGAACGTTTATCACGCTGGAAGGCGGAGAAGGATCGGGCAAATCGACGCTCGTTCGCGAGCTGACGGACAGATTGACCGCGACGGGGCGCGAAGTGCTGGCGACCCGAGAGCCCGGCGGAATCCCGATTGCCGAAGCCATCCGCGAAATCATTTTGCACGTCGATAATACCGCCATGGATCCGCTGACCGAAGCGCTGCTCTATGCGGCGGCGAGAAGACAGCATTTGGCCGAAAAGGTGCTGCCGGCGCTGGAGCGGGGAGCCGTCGTCATTTGCGATCGGTTCGTGGACAGCAGCCTTGCCTATCAAGGTTATGCACGCGGACTCGGTATCGAATCGATTTGGGAGATCAATCGCTTCGCCATCGAAAGCCGGATGCCGGATTTGACGCTGTATTTGGATATCGAACCGGAAATCGGCCTCTCCCGTCTGGAAGCGGGCGGCCGGACGAAGGTCGACCGGCTGGACCTGGAAGGCATGGACTTCCACCGAATGGTCAGGGAAGGCTACCGTAAGGTCGCCGGCATGTTCCCGGAACGATTCGTGACGCTGGATGCCTCGGTATCCCAGCAAGACTTGGCCGACAAGGCTTGGCAGTATTTGTCGGATGCGCTGGCACGCCTCTGAAAAGAGGATTTTGAGCCCGGCATGTCCAATAAGAATAGGAAGCAAGATCGACCCATACTTTGTCTGAAGGAGGGCCTGACCGATGAAATTGCTGATTGCCGTCATACAGGATAAGGACAGCAACCGTCTGTCCAACGCTCTGATTAAGGAAGGATTCCGCGCGACCAAGCTCGCCAGTACCGGCGGATTTCTGCGTGCGGGCAATACGACGTTCCTGATCGGGATCGAGGACGATCGGGTGCAGCAAGCGCTCGACGTTATCCGCGCCAACTGTAAGGTGAGGGATCAGCTCGTGACACCGGTTTCGCCCGTCAGCGGAGCGGCCGATTCGTATATTCCGTTCCCGGTGGAAGTGCAGGTCGGCGGTGCCGCCGTGTTCGTGATGCCGGTAGAACGTTTTGAACATTTCTAATCCGAAACCGGGCGGTGAGCGGCGGTGAAAATCCAGCCGGGCTTTTATCCCATGAACAAAACGGTGCAAAGAGGGGAAACGGCCAACCGGCCGGCGCCGTCGCAGAACTTCTCGGATATGATGCAGCAGCAGGAGGAAAACCGATCCCATGAGGAGCTGCAGCGCAAGCTGGAGGATATCCGCTTGCAGGGAGACCGGCTGACCCGCTCGATGACGGTCCGGGAGCTCGTGCTGTACCGCCAGATGGTGAAGGGATTCCTGGAAGACACCGTCCGCCGCGGCATCGGCTTGAAGGAAACGAAGGGCTGGGACCGCCGCGGCCGAGGCAAGCGCTATAAGCTGCTGGAGGAAGTGGATGCCTTGCTCGTTGGCATGGGCGAGGAGCTGCTCCATTCCGAAGAAGGCCGTCTCGACCTGCTCCATAAAGTCGGGGAAATCCGCGGCATGTTGATCAACCTGGTATTCTAACCGCTGCCGGTTTGCGGCGTACGTACCGGCGGTTCGCAGTCAGAAGAGGTGCAATGATGGGTTTACGCGATATACCCGGCCAAGACAGGGCCAAATCGCTCTTGCAGCATGCCCTGCGCTCCGGAAGGGTCGCGCATGCGTATTTGTTCGCCGGTCCTTCCGGTTCCGGCAGGCACGAAACGGCGATGGCTTTCGCCCAAGCGCTGTTCTGCGAGCAGGGAGGCGACGACGCGTGCGGGGAATGCTTGTCCTGCCGCAAGGTAAGCCACGGCAACCATCCCGATCTGCATGTTATCGAACCCGACGGGGCGAGCGTGAAGATCGAACAAATCCGGGAGCTGCAACGGGAGCTTTCTTACCGAAGCGCCGGAGCGGGATATAAAGTCTATATCATTCACGCGGCAGAGACGATGACCGTCCAAGCCGGCAACAGCCTATTGAAATTTCTGGAGGAACCGCCTTCACCCGTCGTCGCCATTCTGATCGCGCCGGGCGCCAAGGCGGTTCTTCCGACCATTTTGTCGAGAACGCAGCTCGTTCCTTTCGTTCCGGGCGACCGTGAGGCGATGGAAGAGAAATTGATAGCCGAAGGCAAGCCTCCGTTGCTAGCCAGAGCCGCGGTGCATCTGGCTTCCGGCTTGGCTGCGGGACGCGCTTTGGCGGATGAGAATTGGTTTGCAGAAATCCGAAACGTAGTGATACAATTAGGCAGGGAGAATCTGTCCCGGTTCCCTGGCAGTTTGTTGTTGTCCCAACAGCAAATTTTCAAGACGGATCTCTCGGAACATGTCGAAACGTTGCTGCAATTATTTGCCTTATGGTATAGAGATATGATTTACGCCATGACCGGCCGACAGAAGCAGATGGTATTCGCGGACCAAGCGGAGTGGATCTCGAAACACGCTTGGAGCCGGAGTATTGAAGCTTGGGCGCAGGCCATGGAATCGGCGCTGACCGCGGCGAGGCGCATCAAGGCTCACGTGCCGCCGCAGTTGGCTTTGGAGCAATTTCTGGTGAACGTGCGGGAGGGGTAGATTTGTACGATGTAGTCGGTGTCCGCTTCAAAAAAGCGGGCAAAATCTATTATTTCGATCCCGCCGAGCATCCGGTGTCCCAAGATCAGCATGTCATCGTAGAAACCGCGAGAGGCGTGGAATACGGCAAAGTCGTCGTCGGTCCGAAGAGGGTCGGCGAATCCGATGTCGTGCTTCCTTTGAAGAAAGTCATCCGCGTGGCCGGAGAGGTCGACGCCAAAGCGGTTGAAGAGAACCGCGGCGCGGCCAAGAACGCTTTTACGGTCGGTTTGCAGAAGATAAGGGACCATGGGCTTAAGATGAAGCTCGTGGACGTGGAATACACGTTTGACCGGAATAAAATCATCTTTTATTTTACGGCCGAAGGGCGCGTCGATTTCCGGGAGCTGGTCAAAGACTTGGCCGGCGTATTCCGGACCCGCATTGAATTGCGGCAAATCGGCGTTCGCGACGAAGCCAAAATGCTCGGCGGCATCGGTCCGTGCGGGCGCGTGCTCTGTTGTTCCTCGTGGCTCGGCGATTTCGAACCGGTCTCCATCAAGATGGCTAAAGACCAGAACCTGTCGCTGAATCCCACGAAGATCTCAGGTCTTTGCGGCCGCCTTATGTGTTGTTTGAAATTCGAGCACGACAATTACGAGAGCGCCAAAGAAGAATTGCCTTCGGTCGGCCGCCACGTGGTTACTTCCATGGGCGACGGCAAGGTCGTAGGCCTCAACCTGGGCAGCCGGACGGTTCACGTCCAATTGTTCGAGCTCGGCAAAGTGAAAGAATTGCCGTTTGACGACGTCGTCCTCAAATGACCGGGAACCCACAACCTGATGCTTGAGGTGGAATGCCGTAAATGAAGGATATTTTTCTTCGCATGGATGAGCTTGAGTCCAACATGGGCAGCATCCATGCCGATTTCGGAGCGCTCAAGCTCAAGATTAAAGAACTGCTGGAAGAGAACCAACGTCTCCGTATCGAGAATCAACAGCTGCGCAAGGTGCTGAAGCGGGAGACGGATTCCGCTGCGGACAACGATTCGGCGGAAGAACCGGCTGCCGAACGCAAGGAAAAGCCGGCAGCGACGGTCGGAGAAGGCTACGACAATTTGGCCCGTTTATACCATGAAGGCTTCCATATTTGCAACGTCTATTACGGCCACCTCCGCATGGAGGGAGATTGCCTGTTCTGTCTCTCTTTTTTGAGCAAATAATCGTGAACGCGCAGAACCATCATTCCATTCGGAATGGTGGTTTTTTGTGCAGATCGGGCCGTCGTTGCATGATGAAGGGAAGTCGAGTAAGCTAAGGGGCGTACCCCCCAGAAAAAATTTCTTCTATATAATAAAGGAGTTTCCCCCAAGCATGAACGAACCCGATGTGCATCTGCAGCCTGGCGAACGGCTGGACCACCTTCTGACGCAGGAGCTGAAAATCATACAAAGTCCGGAAGTGTTTAGCTTCTCCATGGACGCGGTGCTGCTCGCCAGGTTTGCCGGGTTGCCGCCCAAGGGCAAGGTGCTGGATTTGTGTACGGGCAACGGCGTCATTCCCTTGCTGCTATCGACCCGCACGGAAGCGTCTATCGACGGTGTCGAAATCCAGCCGCGATTGGCGGACATGGCCAAGAGGAGCGTGGCGTTGAACCGGCTGGAAGGCAAGATTCGTATCTTGGAGGCAGACTTACGGACTTGGTCGCAAGAAGGCGCGGTCGGCGGAGCGTACGATGCGGTAACGGTGAATCCGCCGTACATGCCGAAAGGAACGGGAGAGCACAAAGAAAACCCCCATCTGGCGATGGCGAGGCATGAAATCGGCTGCACATTGGACGAGGTGGTCGCGGCTTGCTCGCGTGCCGTGCGCAAAGGGGGCCGCGTGTCGGTGGTTCATCGCCCGGCGCGCCTGGTCGATATTCTCGAGTCGATGCGCAAGCACCGGCTTGAGCCCAAGCGAATCCGATTCGTCCATCCCCGGAAGGGGAGCGAAGCCAATATGGTCTTGGTGGAGGCCTCGAAAGACGGCCGCCCGGAGGTACGCCTGCTGCCGCCGCTCGTGGTTTACGAGGACGGCGGGGGTTATACGGGCGAGCTTCTGGATGTATTCTATGGAAGAAAAACAGAACTGACGGACGAGCGTCAGACGGAAGGGGAAGGTTGACGTGATGGACGAGCCGTCCGTAGAGCAGGCACAGGTCCAACGAAGCTTCGCGGCGAGGGAGAAGCCGGGGACGTTGTATTTGGTCGCCACGCCGATCGGCAACCTGGAGGATATGACGTTCCGCGCGATCCGCACGCTGCGCGAGGTGAACCTGATCGCAGCGGAAGATACGCGCCAGACGCGAAAATTGCTCACCCACTTCGAAATCCAGAACCGCCTCGTCAGCTATCACGAGCACAATCGCGAAGCCAGCGGCCCGGAGCTGCTCAAAATGCTGGAGGAAGGCGCTAGCATCGCCCTGGTCAGTGACGCCGGCATTCCCGCGATCTCCGACCCGGGAGCGGAGCTGGCGGCGGAAGCCGCAGCCCGGGGCATACCCGTCGTTCCGGTGCCGGGAGCGAACGCGGCTCTCTCCGCCTTGATCATTTCCGGCCTGCCGACCGACCGTTTCCTGTTCGCGGGTTTCCCGGCGAGGGACCGCAAAGGCATCGAAAAATTGATGGATTCCTTGAGCGGCGAGCCGGGGACGATCATCCTGTACGAGTCCCCGCATCGCGTGCGCAAGACGTTGGCGCTGCTCGCCGAGCGGTGGGGGCATCGCCGCATGGCGATCGTCCGCGAGCTGACGAAGCGGCACGAGGAAGCGATCCGCGGTACCGTTCAAGCTTGCTTTTTCCACGCAGAGGAAAACCCGCCGATCGGCGAGTGCGTGCTCGTGATCGAAGGAGCGACCGCCGCCGACGCTTCGACGCGCGCCGGAAACCAAGCGGGCCCGGGTGTACAAGAGCCCTGGTGGGCGCAGCTGACGCTGGCGCAGCACGTGGATCGGTACGCCGAACAGACCGGCAACCGCAAGGAAGCGATGAAGCTGGCCGCTAAGGACCTCGGCCTTTCCCGAAGGGATGTCTACCAGGCGCTGCTCGGAGAGGAAGAATAAAAAAAGATCCTCCCGACAAACTTCGGGAGGATTAAGGAGATATAAAAAGGTTAGAATTAACAATTTAGCAGGCTTGTTATCTATTATAACGCATATTCTTTAATTTGTCACAGGGGAAGGCAAATCCTTCAAACATTCTCTGCAAACAATTTTGCCTTTGAAGTACGTGACGTTCTCCGCGTTGCCGCAGAAAATGCAAGCCGGCTCGTATTTCTTCAGCATGATGCGTTCGCCGTCCACGTAAATTTCGAGCGCATCCTTCTCTCCGATTCCAAGCGTACGGCGCAGCTCGATCGGGATGACTACCCGTCCCAGCTCGTCGACCTTCCGCACGATCCCCGTAGATTTCATCATTTGGAAATCCCCCTCAGTTCAGGTTAAAATAATACCGAACGCGAGACTTGCCGTTGACGTTATGTATTATCGCCACGATTCGACAAAGTTCTCTTTTTTACGATTTATATCGTACCAACGATTCCCAAATAAGTCAACCGGAATTCGCCGCGGCGAATTCGGTAAAAACAGCCAAATCGCTTGCTGTTGCGGGAGTTCATGGAATTGCCACACATGGGTGCGGGTAATGGATGGAAGAACGAAATACGACAAAAGTCGACAAAGATTGTCGAACATTTGTCTGAATGAGGTGACGCATATGCTGCGGGAGTTGGAAGAGGAGAAAGTGTTTAAGGACCCGGTCCATCATTCCATTTTCGTACAGGAACCGACGATTTGGAAACTCATCAACACGCCGGAATTTCAGCGGCTCCGCCGCATCCGCCAGCTCGGCACCTCTTATTTGACTTTCCATGGCGCCGAACACAGCCGGTTTTCCCATTCTCTCGGCGTCTATGAGATTACCCGAAAGATCATCTCGCAATTCGAACGCAACGGGTTCGCCGAATGGCCCCGCGAAGAACGGCTCGTCAGCCTCTGCGCGGCGCTGCTGCATGACGTCGGGCACGGCCCGTTCTCCCATTCCCTGGAACAAGTATTCGGAACCGACCACGAAAAATGGACCTGCGATATCATTCTTGGCGATACCGAGGTCAACCGTGTACTGCGCGAAACGGACGAGAACCTTCCGGGGCAGATTTCCTCCGTCATATGTAAAAACTACGAGAAACCGATCGTGGTCAGCCTGGTTTCCAGCCAAATGGACGCCGACCGCATGGATTACCTGCTGAGGGACTCCTATTTCACCGGCGTTCACTACGGAACGTTCGACCTCGATCGGATCCTGCGCGTACTCAGGCCTTACAAGGGACAAATCGTCGTCAAAGAAAGCGGGATGCACGCGGTCGAAGCGTACTTAATGTCCCGTTACCAGATGTATTGGCAGGTCTACTTCCATCCCGTCACCAGAAGCTCCGAAATCGTGCTGCGTTCGATATTCAAAAGGGCCCGCGCGCTGTATGAGTCCGGCTACCGGTTCGAATTCCTGCTGTCGCCGCTCCGCAGGCTGTTCGAAGGCACGCTGACGGTCCCTGGATATTTGGAATTGGACGAGGCGATGGTGCAAACCGCCTTCGGGCAGTGGACGCACGAAAAAGATCCGATCTTGTCGGACTTGTGCCGTCGTTTTTTGAACCGGGAACTTTACAAGTACATACCCTTGGAGTTCCGTGACGAAACATGGCTGGCGGAATTAAGGGAACAATGGCGGAGAATCGGCCTCGATCCGGATTATTATTTGGAAGTCGACACGCCTACCGATCTGCCGTACGACGTGTATAAACCGGAGACGCAGCAGGGCGGCTCGTACAAGCCGCCGATCCTGGTTCTCGACGACAAAGAGCGGCTGACGGAAATTTCCGCGAAATCAGAAATCATCCGGTCGATTGCCGGCTTGCAGCGGGGCAAATATCATGTCTACTACCCGGAAGAAGTGATCCGCAAACATGCGGACCGTCTCTCCCCGCTCACGCGGGAACGACTGTATTTATAATAGAAGGGAGACAACTTGCGACATGTTGATCGACACGCACGCGCACTTGGATTCGAACAAATTCGACGAGGATCGCGAGGATGTCATCCGCCGCGCGCGGGAGGCCGGAGTCGACACGATCGTCAACATCGGCTTCAACCGCGAGACCATTCCGACCACGATAGAACTGGCCGAGCGCTACCCGTTTATCTATGCGGCCGTAGGCTGGCACCCCACCGACGCGATCGACATGAATCTGGAAACCGATTTGGCCTGGATCGAGGAGCTCTGCGACCACCCCAAAGTGGTGGCGATCGGGGAAATCGGGCTCGACTATTACTGGGACACGTCCCCGAAGGAAACCCAGCACGTCGTGTTCCGGGAGCAAATCCGGCTCGCCCGGAAGGTCCGCAAACCGATCGTGATCCATAACCGGGATGCGCATGAGGATATCGTGCGGATTTTGCGGGAGGAGAAAGCTGAGGAAGTCGGAGGAATCATGCACTGTTTCTCGGGAAGCTGGGAGACGGCCAAAATGTGCCTGGACATGAACTTCGACATTTCGTTCGGCGGACCCGTGACGTTCAAAAACGCGAGGGTGCCGAAAGAGGTGCTGGCGAAGGTTCCGATGGACCGGATTTTGATCGAAACGGACTGCCCCTATTTGGCTCCCCACCCCCATCGCGGGAAACGGAACGAGCCGGCTTACGTCTCTCTGGTCGCGGAAACGGCGGCGGAAATCAAAGGAATTTCTGTGGAAGAACTGGTGAATCTGACGAGCCGAAACGCGAAATCGCGATTGTCATTACGGTAAAAACAAGAGGAAAAGAGCGTTAAAATTAACCTGGGTGCCGAAAAAACTAGGATCTTCACAATATAATCCCAAAGTAACGGATAAAATAAGCTAAAATGGGCAAATACGTCCATTGACCTCTCTTTACATGTTTGCTGGGAAGCGGTTATGATCTTACACAGAGTTTAACTTTGCTACCTGGATTCCTTTTCCAAAACGCTGAATCTCCCACTGGGAGAGCGGGGGACCCAACGCGAGGGGTGTCGTGAGACGCCTGCGAGCGGTCCGAGCAATCTTGGGGTGAAGTTCGCGCAGCGGCCGATGAGCCGCGAAGCGGACAGGGCGGCTCTCTATGCCCGAACCCGACAGCTAACCTCGCAAGCGTCCATAGAGAGAGGTCAACCTCGTGCTGCCAAATTCCCTTTAACCAAGCGGAAGCCACGAACAGGTCCTCTGTCGGTGGCTTTTTGTTTGTTTAAAAAACGGGTAACGAGGTTACTAAGGACCTATGTTTGGTCAAGGCGTTGCCGCGTCCGCTGGATTCGCCGCACACGCGAACGCTGCACCGATAACAAAACGAATTTAGTCGCGTCGAACAAAGTCATGCGTAACAGTCGACGGCGGGGCTATGAAGGAGGAGCGAGAAAATGGGCGTTATTCCTGCTCAGGGAACCCATGATCCACGACCGACCAACAAGCTTTTCGCAGCGAAATGGAAGCATGAGCATTTGCGTTTGATTTTCATCTGCGCAATTCTCTCTTTTGCTGTCATTGTCATGTTCACATCGCTGCTGCGAGGCGCTTACGCCAAGAGCGTAACCGTCGTAGACGGCGGCAAGTCGGTCGTCTACCAATCCCGGAGTACCGACGTATCCGGGTTTCTCGAGGAGCATAATATTAACGTCGGGCCTTTTGACCGCATCTCGTTGTCTCTCGCTTCTCCCCTTGAGAAGAACGGGCATCTGATCATCGAGCGGGCAAAGCAGTTGTCCATCCAAGCCGATGGCAAACAGCAGGTGAAATATTCGACGGAACGCACCGTCGGAGACGCCCTCGCGGCGCTGAATATCCGGCTGGGCGATCAGGATCGGGTCATTCCCGGCGTGGACGCGTCGATCGAAGAAGGGATGAAAGTCCGCATCGTCCGGGTTCGCACCGAGACGATCGAGACGGAGCACCCGATCGACTTCGCGGTCGTGAAGCAATCCAACACCCAACTGGCGGCCGGAACGCAGAAAGTCGTCAAAACCGGCCAAAAGGGCGTTCTGGTTAAAAAATTCGAGCGCGTCTTCGAAGACGGCAAGCTCGTATCCGAGCAGATCGTCGATAAGACGGTCGCCAAACCCGCAGTACAGCAAATCGTTGCCGTCGGAACGAAGAAAGCGGCGGCTCCGACGACCCTCGTCGCGAAGACGCAGGGCGGCGTCCTCAAGCTGAACGGCAAAACGATCGCCGTGAAGCACAAGATTTCGAACGTCACTCTTACCGCCTATTCCGCGGGTTTCGCCTCCACGGGCAAATCCAAAGGCGATTCGGGCTACGGCATTACCGCTTCCGGCACGACCGTCAAGGAAGGACGCACGATCGCGGTGGATCCGGACGTGATTCCGATGGGTTGGTGGGTTTACATCGAAGGCATCGGCTTCCGCCGCGCCGAAGATACCGGCAGTGCGATCAACGGCAAGAAGATCGATGTCTACTACGACAGCGAAAGCCGGGCGGAGCGGTTCGGTTTGAAAAAGGGCTACACCGTCTATGTGATCGGTCCAGTTAAACCGACGTCGGACTAGGCTTTAAAGTTGCAGAATATTCAAATCTTTAAGCGGCGATATACGTTAAGCGAAACGGGCGTGCCTTCCTGGTCGGGGGCCGCCCGTTTTTGCGCGGCTGCCCCGTTATCCGTTTTCTTGAAGTCAAGGACAAACTCGTTTACGCTGTAGGAAGCGAATGGGACAAAGGCAGGCGGAATGAACGTTGACGATCCGAGAAATGATTGTGGTGGAAGGCAAGGACGATACCGTGGCGATCCGCCGGGCGGTCGGCGCGGATACGATCGAGACCGGCGGATCCGCCGTCGGCGAAGACGTGCTCCGGCGGATCGAATTGGCGCAGGAGAGAAGAGGCGTCATCATCTTCACCGATCCTGACGCTCCCGGCGAGAGAATCCGCAAAATCGTGGCGGAGCGGGTGCCCGGCGCCAAGCACGCGTTTTTGACGAAGGACGAAGCCCGCAGCAAGACCGGCCTGGGCGTGGAGCATGCTTCCGACGAAGCGATCCGGCGGGCGTTGGAAGCGGTCCGAACGCCGGATCAGGCGAATGGCCCCGAGGCAGAGGGCGAGATCGAGTGGAGCGATCTGCTGGAGGCGGGCCTGATCGTGCACGCGGACGCCGCGCGGCGCCGCGAGAGAATGGGTGAGCTGATCGGCATCGGTTACGCGAACGGGAAGCAGTTCCACAAGCGCTGCAACATGTTCCGCATCACGAAGGCGGAATTCGCGCAAGCGTTGGAACAGATGGAGAGGGAAGGGTTGCAGCGTACATGAGAAAAACAGAAGGACCGGCCATCGCGGCTGCCGGACGCACGAAGGACATCATTCGCCGGCATGGCTTTACGTTCAAGAAAAGCCTCGGGCAGAACTTTCTGATCGACGGCAATATTCTGGATAAAATCATCGCGGCCGCCGGCCTCGACGAGTCGCGCGGCGCCCTGGAGATCGGTCCTGGCATCGGCGCGCTTACGGAACGGTTGGCGCAGGCGGCGGGGACCGTCGTGGCGCTCGAGATCGACAACCGGCTTCTTCCGATTCTGGAGGACGTGCTGTCCCCTTACGACAACGTGAACGTGATTCACGCAGACGTCCTTAAGGCCGACCTGAAGCGGTTGTGGGACGAGCACTTCGCCGGTACAGCCGGCGTGAGCGTCGTGGCGAACCTGCCGTATTACGTGACGACGCCGATCGTCATGAAGCTGCTCGAGGAACGGCTGCCGATCGAGCGCATCGTCGTGATGGTGCAGAAGGAAGTGGCCGAGCGGATGGCCGCTAAGCCGGGCGGCAAGGAATACGGCAGCCTCAGCATCGCGGTCCAGTATTATTGCGAGCCGGATTTGGTCGCGATCGTGCCCTCCGGCTCGTTCATCCCGGCGCCGAACGTGGATTCGGCCGTCATTCGCCTGACGAAGCGGCCGCAGCCCGCGGTGACGGTACCGGACGAGGATCGGTTCTTCCGCGTCGTCCACGCGGCGTTTGCGCAGCGCCGCAAGACGATCGCCAACAACCTGTCCGCGTTGTCCGGCAAAGAACGGAAGGCGGAACTCACCGCCTTGCTGGCAGGATGCGGCATCCAGCCCGAGCGCCGGGCGGAGACGCTGTCTCTGGATGAATTCGCCCGGATCGACGGGGAATTGGCGAAAGCGGGCATGATCGACTGACGGACGCGCACCATGAGCGTCGCCTCTCCATACGATAGACGAAGAGGTGATTGGCCCATGAAACAGGGGGACCTGGTCGTCCGCAAATCGTATCGTGGAGATATGATGTTTCGAATCGCGGACTTCGCCGGTAAAGGAGCGTTGCTGCGCGGGACGGACTACCGTCTGCTGGCGGACGCCCCGCTCGACGATCTTCTTCCGGTGCGGAATCCGGACGAGCTCAGCGGCACGCGGCAGGCTCGTATCCAGGCGAACGAATCGATTCGCCGCATGCGCGAGGAGAGATTCAAGCAATCCGAGAGAGCGGGAGCCTATCCGAATCCTGACCGCAGGCAGCACTATTTCGAGATGCCGGGCAAGGTGCTCCATCTCGACGGCGATCCGAATTACTTGAAGAAAAGCATGCAGGTCTACGGGCAGCTCCGGATTCCCGCCGAAGGGATCCACTGCCACGAGTCGCAGATGCCCGGTATGCTCGTCAGGCTTCTCCCGCAGGTGCGCCCGGATATCGTGGTCATCACGGGCCACGACGGCGTGCTCAAGCAGCGGGAGAATCTGCAGCATTTGGGGAACTATAAGAACTCCCTGAATTTCGTCCATGCCGTTCGGGTGGCCCGCGAGTTCGAGCGGCACCGCGATTCGTTGATCGTCGTGGCGGGAGCTTGCCAATCGCATTTCGAAGCTCTGCTTCAAGCCGGCGCCAACTTCGCCAGCTCTCCGGCGAGGATCATGATCCATGCCCTCGACCCCGTATACGTTGCCGTTCGCGCGGCATTCACTCCGTTCCGGGAAACGATTAACGTGACGGACGTCGTTACCAACACGATCAGCGGCATACAGGGCGTCGGGGGAATCGAGACGATGGGCAGCTTCCGCATCGGAGTTCCGAATCCGAAAGAAACGGCCGAAAATGTGAACATTGTGTGACGTCGATCGCGGCAGAATTTTAAAAACCCGACAATATCAAGGAAATTCACCGTTGACAATAAAATGGAGCGGCTGATATAATATTTCGCTCATTTGACAAGACCCCTCTTTTTAGTTATAATTTACAGGGAAAGAGGTGGTTGTGGATCATGGCGAAGAACGCGCTTCTGGAAATCAAGCGAAGCCTGGAGCCGCACGTCGGTTCCAAAATCATGCTCCGCGCCAACGGTGGACGACGCAAGACCATCGAACGCACGGGCGTGCTGGAAGAAATCTACCCATCGGTTTTCATCGTCAAGCTGGACCAGGAACAACACGCTTTCAAACGGGTTTCGTACAGCTACGCCGACATTCTCACCGAGTCCGTCGAAGTGATGCTGTGCAACGAAGAAGGTCAGGTCCGGATCAGTTATTCGCATTGACCGGTTGAGCACGGGCAGTGCCGGCGCGCAAGAAGCGCCGGGGCTGCCCGTTTTGCATGCCCGGGATTCGTCCGGGGTATGCTAGTGGCGGGAACGCCGACAGGCGTCACCCGTCGAAGGGAGGCCATGCGCTTGAGCCGAAGAAGAGGTGTCATGTCTGACCAATTCAAGGCGGAGCTAGCCAAGGACCTCGGGTTTTACGACACGGTCCAGCGGGAAGGCTGGGGCGGCATACGGACCAAAGATGCCGGGAACATGGTGAAGAGGGCGATCGAAATCGCGGAACAGGCGATGGCGCGCCCTCCGCAGGGTTGATCCTCCTTCCCCGCGGGACGGCAATGGGAATGAACGGGTCACTCCGTCTCGGCGGAAGGGCCCGTTCGTTTTTTTGCCCGGGGTTTGATATAATATCGAGAAGCTTTTTCCAAATGTGGTGACGACGAGATGACGAAAATCTACGAGAAAGCCCCCGCCAAAATCAATCTGCTTCTGGACGTTCTCCGCAAACGGGAGGACGGTTTCCACGAGGTCGAAATGGTCATGACCATGGTCGATCTGGCCGACCGTCTGGAGATGGAGGAGCTGCCGGGCGACCGGATCGTGCTTTCCAGCCAAGCAGGGTTCATTCCGCTCGACGAGAAGAACCTCGCTTTCCAAGCGGCCAGGTTGATCAAGGAAAGATACGGCGTGTCGCGGGGCGTATATATCCATCTGGACAAAAGAATTCCGGTGGCGGCCGGATTAGCCGGCGGCAGCAGCGACGCGGCGGCGGCGCTCCGCGGCCTGAATCGGCTGTGGGGCCTCGGCCTGTCGCAGCAGGAGCTGGAATCGCTGGGCGCCGAACTCGGATCGGACGTTCCTTTCTGCATCCGGGGAGGCACGGCGGTAGCCAGAGGCAGGGGCGAAGTGCTCGAGAGCATTCCGGCTCCGCCGCAATGCTGGGTCATCTTGGCCAAGCCGCCCATTAACGTCTCGACCGCCGACGTCTATGGCAAACTAAGAGCGAGCGAGCTGAAGAACCACCCGTCGCTCTCGGACATGCTGTCGGCCATTCGAAGCGAATCGTTTACCGAGATGTGCGACTCGCTCGGAAACGTGCTCGAGACGGTCACGCTCGACCGTTACCCGGAAGTGCGCCAAATCAAGGACTGCATGGCCAAACTCGGCGCAGACGGCGTCTTGATGTCCGGCAGCGGCCCCACGGTATTCGGCCTCGTGTCGAAGGAAGCGAAGGTCCCGAGAATCTACAACGGGCTTCGCGGTTTCTGCAAAGAGGTTTACGTGGTAAGATTGCTTACATAATCACGATAGTTTTGGAGAAAAAAGCGGCCAATGGGAACTGGTTGTTGATGAAAACCGTATAAAGATGTTATTATCTTGTTAAATTATTCGGTTTTCGGACGGGAGAGAGAATCGTGAAAAAGCTCAAGCGCAGCGCACGCCTCGTAGAGATGACCCAATACCTGTTGGCCCGTCCCCATACGTTAATATCCTTAACAGCATTCGCCGAGAGATATCAGTCCGCCAAGTCTTCGATCAGCGAAGACCTGGCCATCATCAAAGAAGTGTTTGAGGATGAAGGCGTCGGAGATTTGAATACGCTTGCGGGAGCGGCCGGAGGCGTCCGGTTCGTCCCGCGCTGCCGCAAAGACCAGGCGCTCGAGAAGATCGTCGCCGTGTGCCGCGAACTCGAACAGCCGGACCGCTTGCTGCCCGGCGGCTATTTGTATATGACCGACTTGCTGGGACAGCCGGGATTAATGCAGGAAGTGGGGCGCATGTTCGCCAGCGCTTTCGCGGACCGCCAGATCGACGTCATCATGACCGTCGAGACGAAGGGCATTCCTCTGGCGTTCGCGACGGCCCAATTTCTAAATCTGCCCGTTGTCATCGTGCGGCGCGACCATAAAGTGACGGAAGGATCCGCCGTCAGCATCAACTACGTATCCGGATCGGCCAAACGGATTCAGACGATGTCCCTTGCGCGCCGTGCCCTCCGGGAAGAGTCGCGCGTGCTCATCATCGACGATTTCATGAAAGCGGGCGGAACCGTGCAAGGCATGGTCGACCTGCTGCATGAGTTCCGCGCCGTCGTCGCGGGTGTCGGCGTATTCGTAGAGTCCGGAGAAGTCGATAACGAAGAGAGGCTTCTCCACGACTACATCTCGCTGGCCCGCCTCACGGAAGTGGACCTGAAAACCCGCCACATTACCGTACAGCCCGGCAACTTTTTTTGAAATCCCATCCCATGAACCGAGGAGGTTTCCTTCATGACGCTTAAAATCGTGTCCACTCCGGACGCTCCCGCCGCCATCGGCCCCTACGCCCAAGCGGTGCGCTTCGGACAACTGCTGTTCACTTCCGGCCAAATTCCGCTGAAGCCGGACGGAGAGCTCGTCTCCGGCGGCATCGCGGAGCAGACGCATCAAGTTCTGACCAACCTGACTGCCGTTCTCGCGGCTGAAGGCGCGACGCTGAAGGACGTCATCAAGGCGACCGTGTTCCTAAAGGACATGAACCAGTTCGCGGAGTTCAACGGGATCTATGCTTCCTACTTCGGAGACCATAAGCCGGCTCGTTCCACCGTTGAAGTCGCACGGCTTCCCAGAGACGTTTTTGTCGAAATCGAGCTTGTGGCGGCGGTATCTGTCGAAACTGGAAGGAATTAAAAATTTTTTTCTAAAAACCCAGCGAAATTACCAGTTTAAAGAAGGATTTGCCTTGCTCGTGTGGAATATTACACCAAGTCTTCTAGAGGCCTAAAGGTGGTGAACACAAGTGCAAATTACTGATGTGAGACTCCGCCGCGTCAACTCGGAGGGGCGCATGAAAGCCATCGCTTCGATTACCATTGACAACGAATTCGTCGTTCATGACATACGCGTCATCGACGGGAACAATGGGATGTTCGTGGCAATGCCGAGCAAACGGACTCCGGACGGCGAGTTCCGTGACATCGCTCACCCGATTTCTTCCGGCACGAGGGAGAAAATCCAAGCTGCGGTTCTGGCGGAGTATGAACGCGCAGCGCAAGAAGAAGACGTTATCGTCGAAGGGGCATAATAACGTACTCATGAACAAGAGGGCCGAGAGAGGCTCTCTTTTCATTTTGCCGGGAATAAGCTATCATTCTTTCAGGATTGAATACCCCCGGAGGGGATGGAAGGCGGTCCACCCGATGAAGAAAATGGCGATTGTGCTTGCTGCGGGACAGGGCAAGCGTATGAAGTCGAAACTATATAAGGTGTTACACCCCGTATGCGGCAAACCGATGGTCGGACACGTGATCGATACGGTCCGGGATGCCTCCTGCGAAAGGGTCGTCGTTATCGTCGGCCACGGCGCGGAAGCGGTGAAAGAGAGGCTGGGAGACGGGGCGGAGTACGCGCTGCAAGCCCAGCAGCTCGGCACGGGCCATGCGGTCATGCAAGCGAAACCGCTGCTGGGTTCGGAAGAAGGCATTACGCTCGTCATTTGCGGCGATACGCCGCTCGTCTCGGCCGCTACGGTTGAAGCGATGATGGAGCGGCATATCCGCGAAGGGGCGGCGGCTACCGTGCTGACGGCCAAGATGGACGACCCGACGGGTTACGGCCGCGTCGTTCGGGGAGACGACGGCGCCGTGCTCCGTATCGTCGAGCAGAAAGACTGCACGCCGGAGGAAGCGGCCATTAACGAAATCAATGCCGGCACGTATTGTTTCGATAACCGGCTGCTTTTCGAAGCTTTGGAGAGCGTGACGAACGAGAATGCCCAGGGCGAATATTACTTGACCGACGTGATCGGCATCCTTCAGAAGAAGGGCAAACGCGTAGCCGCGAGCCTGCTCAAGGATCCGTCCGAAGCGATCGGCGTCAATGACCGGATGGCCCTCGGCGAAGCCGAGCGGCTGATGCGGCAGCGCGTCAATGCCGCCCATCAGGCAAACGGCGTCACGCTGATCGATCCTGCCAGTACCTACATTGAAGCCGGCGTAACCATCGGGGCGGATACGCTCATCTATCCCGGCACGGTGCTTCGGGGAAGCACGGCCATCGGAGAAGATTGCGTCATCGGGCCATCGGCCGATCTGACGGATACGATTGTCGGAGCGGGATCCACCGTGCGCCAGACCGTCGGAGAGGGCGCCGTCGTGGGGGAAGACTGCAACGTCGGACCTTTCGCTTATTTACGTCCGGGCACAAAGCTCGGCAACGGCGTCAAAGTCGGCGATTTCGTCGAGATCAAAAACGCTTCGATCGGCGACGGAACCAAAGTTCCGCACCTCAGCTACGTCGGCGACGCCGTCGTCGGCAAAGGCGTCAATATCGGCTGCGGCGCGATTACCGCCAATTACGACGGGTATAATAAGTCTGTGACGGAAATCGGAGACAATGCCTTCATCGGAAGCAACGCGAATCTCATCGCGCCGGTCAAAATCGGCGACGGCGCTTATGTCGTGGCGGGATCCACGATCACGCACAACGTGGACGAGAACGACCTGGCGATCGCCAGGGCCCGGCAAGTCAATAAACCCGGCTATGCGGACAAAATCCGTTCCCGCGCGAAAGCGATCAAAGAGAAGAAGAACGGCGAATCATAATACAAGGGTCGAAAGAGCGTTTTGCTCTGGCGACGGAAAGCGGGTTGTTTCCGGGTGGCCTACCATGACGGCAACTTAAAAATACTTTCTGGAAGCTCCAACACGAAGCTGGCCGAAGCGATCGCCCGCCATATCGGCGTCCAACTGGGCGCATGCGAGACCAGACGGTTCAGCGACGGCGAAATCCATATCAAACTCGACGAAAGCGTACGCGGAAGCAATGTTTTCGTCGTTCAATCCACCAGCGCTCCGGTCAACGAGAATTTGATGGAACTGCTCGTCATGGTGGACGCCCTGAAGCGGGCGTCCGCCAAAACGATCAACGTTGTAATGCCGTATTACGGCTATGCAAGGCAAGACCGCAAGGCGCGGGCGCGGGATCCGATTACGGCGAAGCTCGTCGCGAATCTGATCGAGACCGCCGGCGCGCACCGCGTGATCGCCATGGATTTGCATGCCATGCAGATCCAAGGCTTCTTCGACATTCCGGTGGATCATTTGCTTGGCGTACCCATTCTCGGCGATTATTTCTATGAGAAAGAATTGGACAAGCCGGTCGTCGTATCTCCGGACCATGGAGGCGTCGTGCGCGCGCGGAGATTGGCCGATACGCTTCAGGCGCCGCTTGCGATCATCGACAAGAGGCGTCCGGAGCCGAACGTCGTGGAAGTGATGAACATCATCGGCGACGTGTCGGGACGGACGGCGATTCTCGTAGACGATATCATAGATACCGCGGGCACGATCGCCCTTGCGGCCAACGCACTGAAGGAAGCGGGAGCCAAGGATTTGTATGCCTGCTGCACGCATCCCGTACTGTCCGGACCCGCATTCGAGCGGCTGCAAAATTCCCCGCTGAAGGAAATCGTCGTCACCGATACGATTCCTTTGCCCCAGAACAACGGCTGCTCCAAAATCAAGGTATTGTCCGTCGCGCCGCTGATCGGGGAAGCCATCAAGCGCATCCACGAGCAGAAGTCGATCAGTAAACTGTTCGAACCCCACGTGTAAATGCATTCACGTTTATTCGGCAAGCCGGAAGGGTAACAATAGGGTATATCTGCAAGGAGGTCGTACCCTATGAACCCGATGACATTGAAAGCCGAAACCCGTGCGACGACCAGTCGCGGCGAGCTGCGCAAGCTGCGCAAAAACGGTCGGATCCCCGGCGTCGTGTATGGTAAAGACCGCTCTGCACCGACCCCCGTGGCCGTGGACGCGAAGGAGCTCGAAGCATTGCTGAGGTCGCATCCGCACGCCGTGCTGGAGCTGGACATCTCCGGAGACGGCAAAGAGAACGTCCTGCTCTCCGAGGTTCAGCGGGATTCCATGAGCCGTGAAGTGCTGCACATCGATTTCCATAAGATCAATATGAACGAAAGCATCAAAGCGCCGGTCCGTCTCGAGGTGTCCGGCAAATCGGCGGGCGAGAAGGAAGGCGGCATGCTGCAGCTGGTGCTGCATGAGATCGAAGTCGAATGCTTGCCGAAGAACCTTCCCGATTCGATTCCGCTCGAAGTCGAGAACCTGCAGGTCGGAGATAGCCTCACGGTGGCCGACATCCAGTTCCCGGAGGGCGTAAAGCCGCTGATGGACGCGGACAGCGTCGTCGCTTCCGTCCTGGCGCCGCAGAAAGAAATTTCGGCGGAAGAAGCGGATGCCATCGACGATGCCGCAGAGGAGAACGCAAGCCAAGCCAAGTCGGCTCGCCTCGTGGAAGGATGACCGCATAACGGCAGAGGGCCGCGCCTCTATGGCGCGGCTCTATTTATTGCCCAAAAAGTGACGTGATCCTTCGCAGTTTATTCCGATTACTTTTCGGGGGCCCCGAAAAACACACCAGATTTTTCAATACCCGGGGCGCGAGACGAACGTGAACTGCTTGCGGCTGTAGAAAATATTGTTGACCTTCACGAATTCTTTGCCATAATATTCGATGAACCCGATATCGCTGTGCAAACGGCCGCAATAAATCTGAATGGGTACTTCCGACACCATATGATCTTGGAAATGCCGATCGTCGAAAATCATTTGGCCGTTGAGATACATCCATTCACCCTTCTTTCGCGTGTTTGATCGCTCTGATGATTAGGACACGCAAGGTTCGCGATTCGTTGCATGCGATCGTCATTTTTTGTTTTTTGCCGTTGAATCGGAGGTTGATGGATAGATGCGTTGGATCGTCGGACTGGGAAATCCCGGCGCGGAATACGAAACGACCCGCCATAACGCGGGATTTTTCGTCGTCGATGAGCTGGCCCGGAGATGGAACGCCGGCAGCTTCCAGAACAAATGCAAAGCCTTGATCGCCGAAGCCCGGATACAGGGCGAGCGCGTAGCGTTGATCAAGCCGATGACCTACATGAACCTGTCGGGGGAATCGGTGCGTGCGTTCATGGACTACTTCAAGGCGAAGTTGGAGGACGGCATCGTCGTTTACGACGACCTCGATACGGAGGTCGGCAAAATCAGGCTTCGGTACCAAGGCAGCGCTGGCGGCCACAACGGGATCAAGTCGATCATCCAGCATACGGGCACGCAGACGTTCAATCGGGTCCGTATGGGAATCTCGCGCCCCCGACCGGGGGTAACCGTCGTCGATTACGTGCTGTCTTCTTTCGCCAAGGCGGAAGCCGCGGAAGTGAAGCGAATGGTCGAGGAAGCGGCGGACGCGATCGAGTTTTCGCTCACGCATACGTTCGAGCAGACGATGGCCAAGTTCAACGGCCGGTCCGGGGGTTAAGAATCCGGCTAAAACCGGCAATAGGCGGGCATACTGAAGGGAACGCGGCACAGCCGCATATCCCCCCTTCAGGAGGCATACATATGGCTGTAAATTATGAATGCCGGCATTGCCGTATGCCGCTCGGACGGTTCGAGAACGATCAAGTGCCCGAGTATCGGCTGGGCCTGCAATTCTTGACCCCCGAAGAGCGGAAGCGTATAATATCGTATAATTCGAACGGGGACGTAACCGTTAAGGTGATCTGCGAATATTGCAGCCAGACGTTGGATAGCCATCCCGAATTGGCGCTGCTGTCCAATCCGCTGCAATGAAACCTTCGTCGCCGTGCGCACCGGGATACTGTAATGGGGCCTTGGCATGAGCCGGGCTCTTTTTATCATGATCTTGAAGCGAAGCGCCGATGCTTCGTTAGTCATTAGAAACACCGGGGGGATATAGGATGAACCCGCTACTCCAGACGATCGCCACGGATTCCGATCTGGTCAGCATCATGAACGGCATTCGCGGCGGAATGAGAGAACAGCTGGTTGCCGGGTTGTCGGGCTCCGCGCGGCAGGCGGTCGTGGCCGCCATGTTCCGGGAACTGCAAAAACCGATTCTGATCGTAACGCACAACATGTTCTCCGCGCAGAAGATGGCGGATGACCTGCAGGAGTGTCTGAACGACGGCGAAGTGCTCCTGTATCCGGCCAACGAGCTGATCGCGGCGGAGACCGCGATATCGAGTCCCGAAACTTCGGCCAGGCGGCTGGAAGTGCTGCTCAAGCTGGCGGAAGGATTCCGCGGGGTGGTCGTCGTACCTTTCGCCGGATTGCGGCGGTTCCAGCCGGATCGACAGACGCTGGCGAACTCCCGCATCGACCTTAAGGTCGGAGGGACGAAACCGCTCGACGAATTTCTCAAAGACATGGTGGCTCTTGGCTACGAACGCGTGGACCGCGTCGAGCAGAAGGGCCATTTCAGCGTGCGCGGGGGAATCGTGGATTTCTTTCCGCTCGCCTCTTCCATCGCATACCGAGTGGAATGGTTCGACGATGAGATCGACTCGATCCGGACCTTCGATCCGACGGACCAGCGGTCGATCGACAAGCTGGACGCCTACTCGGTCGGTCCGTGCCGGGAATTGATCGCCGATGCGAGGCGATTCGGAGCCGCGGCTCAACACGCCTACGATTTGATGCAGAAACAGCTGGAGAAAATGAGCGACCGGCAAGCCAAAGAGCGGCTGGAGTCCGAAATTTCCCGGGAAATCGATCTTTTGCGACAAAACGTCTATTTTTCCGAAATTTACAAGTATGTCTCTTTGTTGTATCCGGAGCGCCAGACGCTGCTGGACTACGTGCCGAAAGACACGCTTCTCATCATGGACGAACCGAACCGGCTGGGCGAAACCGCCAAACAGCTGGAGCGAGACGAATCCGAGTGGAGCGTTCACTTGCTGCAGCAAGGCAAGACGCTACCCGGCTTCACGCTCGCCGTACCGGCTGAACAAGCGATGTATCCGAAACAGTTTCAGGTCGTCTACCTGTCGCTGTTCGTCAGGCAGATTCCGCACACCCAGCCGCAGAACATCGTCAATTTCGTCTGCCGTTCGATGCAAAACTTCCATGGCCAGATGAACGTGCTGAAAGCGGAAATGGAACGTTGGCGCAAAAGCGGCGCACACATCCTGATGCTGGCCGGCAGCCCGGAGAGGGCGGAGCGTATCCGCCGCGTGCTCGACGACTATCATATCGAGGCGCCCGAGATTCTGCTCGGCAACCTTCAGAGCGGATTCGAGCTTCCTTCCGTGAAACTGGTCGTCATCACGGAAGGCGAGATGTTCACGCAGAAGCAGCGCAAAGCCCGCCGCGTCGACCGCCATCTGGACAACGCCGAACGCATCAAGAGCTACACCGAGCTCAAGGTCGGCGATTATGTCGTTCACCAGAATCACGGGATAGGCAAGTATCTCGGCATCGGCACGATGGAAGTCGCGGGTATCCACAAAGACTATCTTCATATCTTGTACGCGGGCGGCGACCGGCTGTCGGTGCCCGTCGAGCAATTCGACCTGATCCAGAAATACATCGGCTCGGAAGAGAAAGAGCCGAAAGTCAGCAAACTCGGCGGACAGGATTGGAACCGCGTCAAGTCCAAAGTCCGTTCGTCGGTCAAAGATATCGCGGACGATCTCATCAAGCTTTATGCCGCGCGTCAGGAAACGAAAGGCTTCGCGTTCGGCGAGGATACGACGTACCAGCAAGAATTCGAAGCTATGTTCCCTTACGAGGAAACGAACGACCAGCTGCGTACGATCCGCGAGATCAAGGCGGATATGCAATTGCCCCGGCCGATGGACCGCCTGCTGTGCGGCGACGTGGGCTATGGCAAGACGGAGGTCGCCGTGCGCGCGGCGTTCAAGGCGGCGATCGAAGGCAAGCAGGTCGCGGTGCTCGTGCCGACGACGATTTTGGCGCAGCAGCATTACGAGACGTTCCGCGAGCGGTTTTCCGGGTATCCTTTCAATATTAAAGTCATGAGCCGTTTCCGCTCCCGCAAGGAACAGAACGATGCGATCAAAGGCTTGAAAGCCGGCACCGTCGACGTCGTGATCGGAACGCACCGTCTGCTCTCCCAAGACGTCATTTTCAAGGATTTGGGCTTGCTCATCGTCGACGAGGAGCAGCGGTTCGGCGTCACTCATAAAGAGAAGCTCAAAAAGCTGAAAACGAACGTGGACGTCCTGACGCTGACGGCGACGCCGATTCCGCGGACCCTGCACATGTCGATGCTCGGCGTGCGGGATTTGTCCGTCATCGAGACGCCGCCGGAGAACCGCTTCCCCGTGCAGACGTACGTCGTCGAATACAGCCCGACGCTCGTGCGGGAAGCCATCGAGCGGGAATTGGCGCGCGACGGCCAAGTCTATTATCTCTTCAACCGGGTGCAGGGCATCTACCAGATGGCGGAGCAGATCAGCGCTCTCGTGCCGGACGCCCGCGTCGCCGTCGGCCACGGGCAGATGTCCGAGCAGGAGCTCGAACGGACGATCCTCGATTTCCTGGACGGCGAATACGACGTGCTCGTCAGCACGAGCATCATCGAAACGGGCGTGGACATCCCGAACGTGAACACGCTCATCGTGCACGATGCGGACAAGATGGGCTTGTCCCAGCTCTACCAGCTGCGCGGCCGCGTAGGCCGTTCCAGCCGAATCGCTTACGCCTACTTTACCTATCAGAGGGACAAGGTCCTCACCGAGGTCGCGGAGAAACGCCTCCAGTCCATTAAGGAATTCACGGAGCTGGGCTCCGGGTTCAAGATCGCGATGCGCGACTTGGCCATTCGCGGCGCGGGCAACCTGCTCGGCGCGGAGCAGCACGGTTTTATCGCGTCCGTCGGGTTCGACCTGTACTCGCAGATGCTGGCCGAAGAGATCAATCAGCGCAAGAGCGAATGGGGAGGGGCGGCCGTTCCCGTCCAGCCGGTGAACACGCAGCTCGATTTGGGCGTTGACGCATACCTGCCTCCGGACTATATCTACGACAGCATCCAGAAAATCGAAATTTACAAAAAAGTCGCAGGCTCGACCACGCTCGAGGACGTATCCGATCTGTTCGACGAGCTGGTGGACCGGTTCGGCGATCCGCCGAAAGCGGTGCTCAACCTGCTCGCCGTCGCACGGCTCAAGGTTTACGGGCGGCGTTACGGGGTGGAGTCGATCGTCCATCGCGGCGACGACGTGACGCTGAAATTCGAGGATCGCCGCGCCTCCGAGGTGGAGGGTCCGAAGCTGAAGGCGCTCGAGGCCAAGTTTCAGGGCCGCCTGTTGGTCGTTCTGTCCTCCCAGCAGCTATCGGCCAAGCTCAAAACCCGCGGCCTCGGGGAAGACGCACTGTTGGCGCTCGTCGAGGAGTTTCTGGTACAATACAGGGAAGTCCTAAAATCGAAGGGAGAACTTCAAGATGTTGCACCCTAAACGCGCATCTGCGCGCCGGGTATTGTTTACGGTCTTGGCGGCGGTGCTGCTGGCCGCGCTCGTCGCCGGATGCGGCAAGAAAAACGATAATAAGGCGAATGCCGATAAAGTCGGTCTTCCCGGGTCAGGGGAAGGTACCGTCATCGCCACGTACGACGGCGGCCAGATTACCTCAGGGGAGTTCGACAAGTATACCGCCTTTATGGAAGTATCCGATCCCCAAACGGCCATGTACCTGCAAATTCCGCAATTCAAAGAGCAGTTCGTCAAACAGTTCGCGCTGTACAAAGTGATGTACGGCCGCGCGACGGACGCGCAGGCCAAAGCGGCCGACGAAGACGTCAAAAACTTCGAAACGTCGATTAACGACGCCTTGAAGACCAGTACGGATCTGAAGAGCCAACTCGACCAGAAGAAATTGACGGTCGACGAAATGAAGAAAATCGTGAAGGTGCTGGCGACCGGATCCCAAATCGCCAAAGCCCAGAGCGACGAATTCACCAAGGCCGTTACCGACGCAGAAATCAAGGCCGAGTACGACAAGAACAAGGCCGATTACAATATCGTCACCGTCCGGCACGTGTTGGTCGCCACGACCGATTCGACGACCGGCAAACAGCTGAGAAGCGACGACGAAGCCCTCAAGCGGGCCAAAGAAGCGAAGGACAAGCTCGATAAAGGCGGCGACTGGAACGCGATCGCCAAACAATATTCCGACGATCCGGGTTCCAAGGACAAGGGCGGCTTGTACGAGAAGCAGCAAGCCAAAGGTTGGGATACGGACTTTAAAAACGCCGCGAACACGCAGCCGATCGGCAAGATCGGCGAGCCGGTCCAATCGCAATTCGGCTACCACGTCATCAAGGTGGAAAGCCGCGAGGAAACGGCTTACGACAAGCTTGCCCAAGCGGACAAAGACGAACTGAAACAATCGGTCGTCAGCACGAAGGTGCAGAACTACCTGCAATCCGAAGAAGAGAAGCTGAACGTCAAAGTGACGCTTCCGGCCGAACCTTCCGCATCGCCGTCCGCTTCGGCATCTCCGGGCGCATCGGCATCCCCGTCGGCACCGGCTTCACCGAGCGTTTCCGCGTCTCCGAGCTCCTCGCCGGCAAGCAAATAACCGGTTTCTCACCGCAGCCGTTCCCGATTCGGGAGCGGCTTTTTTCATTCCGTTGCCGAAATCTTGGTGAATTTTGGATGGCACTTCCCATTTTCGGGGTAATAACTTTCATAACGCATTGGTTGTTTCCACCAGCGGTGGGCGAGCGCATAAGAAAATGGGAGGGGTTGAATACTACACCTACGAATCCATGTCACCTTTTTCCGAGCTCTCGCGTTCGCCATACAAGCCGGTCAGTTTCCCAGCCGGCACAGCAGCCAATGGTTAAATCACCTAAGAAAGTGGGGCAACAGCAGCCATGAAAGCAACCGGAATTGTACGCCGCATCGACGACCTGGGCAGGGTCGTCATTCCGAAGGAAATCCGCCGCACGCTCCGCATCCGGGAAGGGGATCCGCTCGAAATTTTCGTCGACCGGGACGGTGAAGTCATACTCAAAAAGTATTCCCCGATCGGAGAACTCGGCGACTTCGCCAAGGAATACGCCGAATCCTTATACGAAAGCACGAATCATATCACGATGATCTCCGACCGGGATACCGTCATCGCCTTGGCCGGCGCTTCCAAAAAGGAATATTTGGACAAGCCGATCGGCAGCGTGCTCGAGAATTGCATGGAGAACCGCAAAATCATGCTGGAAACGGGAGCGGGCAGCTTCGAGATCATGCGTGACGGCGGAGAAAACTTCAGCTCGTTCGTCGCGGCTCCGATCGTCGCCGGCGGCGACCCGATCGGCACGGTCGTTCTGCTTAGCAAAGAAGAAGGAGTTTCCATGGGCGAAATGGAAAGCAAAATGGTCGAGACGGCGGCCGGCTTCCTGGCCAAACAAATGGAGCAATAACGTTTGCGCTCCTGCATGCTCCCCGGACGAACGGCTTGACGTTCCGGGGGGCTGTTTTGCATTGCTCCCATGCTCGTCCCGCGCGGCCGATTGGTTTATAATGCGTACATAGCGTTTTATCGTTATAGCTTGAACGGGGAATGGGAGAACGGTCGTCATGTCAACGGAACGGAACCCGGGGCCGTCCGCGGGGAAAACGGTATTGAAAGGGGCGGCGCTTCTCGGCGGAGCGGCGCTGATCTCCAAGGTGATCGGAACCTTGCAGAAAATCCCGCTGCAGAACTTCGCCGGCGATGAGGTGTTCGGTTTATACAGCGCGGTGTACGCGCTTGCGATCATGTGGATGACGCTGGCGGCGGCGGGCGTGCCGACCGCGGTCAGCGTGATGGTGGCGGAACGGGAAGCGGAAGGAGACGAGGCGGGGGCCCAGCGCGTCGTCCGCTGGTCGTTCGGGCTGTTGTGCGCGAGCGGGCTGCTCGCCTTCGGCATTCTGCAGGCGGCAGCGCCTCTGTTCGCGGATTGGATGGGCGCGCCTGGAGCGGTGGCAGCCGTCCGCACTTCCTCCATCGCGCTGTTGTTCTCTCCTGCGGCGGCGGTGCTGCGGGGATACCGGCAAGGCCAGATGCGCATGGCCCGCCCCGCGCTGTCCCAGGTGATCGAACAGACGGCGCGCGTCGCCTTCATGCTGGCGATGCTGTGGTGGGCGATCGATGCGGGCTGGAACGCCTCCGCCGCGACGGCGGCCGTCCACGGCGGGTTGGCCGCGGGCGCCGTCGGCGGCCTCGTCGCCATGCTGTGGCCGGAGAGAAGGAGGACGGGCGCCGGCGTCTGGATTCAGGGAGCGGAGACGCCGAAGAAGCGTTCGTCCCGGCCGGACGGCGGCAACGTGAGGATCGTGATTTGGCCGGAAACGCGCAAAACTCTCGTGCGGCGGATCATAACGGTCGCGCTGCCTGTCGCCGCCGCTTCCGTGGTCGCTCCGCTGTTCGGGCTCATCGACGCGTTTTCGATTCCGCGGCTGCTTCAGAATGCGGGGTCGGAAGCGGCCGCTTCCCTTGCGCAGTTCGGCGTTTATAACCGCGGCATCGCCCTGCTTCAGCTCGTGCTGATGGCGGCGGGGGGCGCCGCCTCCGCTCTCGTGCCGGCGCTGACCGCTTCCCGCACGCGCGGCGACGACGCTTCGGAGACCGCCGAGAAAGCGGCATTCGCGCTGAGGCTCGGCTGGTGGCTGGGCGGTGCGTCCGCCATCGGCTTGGCGCTGCTGGCGGCGCCGATCGACATCACGCTGTTCGCCGACGACGCGGGCAGCCGCGCGATCGTGCTGATGGCGCCCGCCGCCGTGTTCGGCACTTTGCAGGCTGTCAGCGGCGGCTTGCTTCAAGGCCGGGGCGATCTGAAGTCCCCGGCCGTCAATCTCGCGGTGGCGGCGGTATTCAAGCTGGCGCTGAACGCCTTGCTCGTGCCGGCGTACGGCATCGAAGGCGCGGCGGCCGGCATGGTCGCCGCCTATGGCGCAGCGGCCGTGCTGAACGCGCTGTCGCTGCGCCAGAAGCTGGCGGTGCCGGCCGCACGGCTCGCCACCGCCTGGAAGCCCGCCGCCGCGCTCGCCGCGATGGCGGCGGCGGTCGCGCTTGCCGCGCTGGCGCTCGGCGCGCTCACGCAGGGCCTGCCGGCCCGCGCCGGGGCGCTGCTCACCGCGCTGCCCGGCGTCGCCGTCGGCGCACTCGCGTTCGCCGCCGCCCTGATCGCCGCGGGAGCCGTCGGCCCGCGGCAATGGCGGGAGCTGCCGGGCTGCGGCCCCGGCTCCCGCATGGATGCCCGGCTCACGAGGCTGCAAGCCGCCGTTCGGCGCAAGACCGCTCCATCCCCATCTTCCCCGGAAGGATGATCGTATAACATGACCGCATCCATCACCGTCGTCGGGCTCGGCTCCGGCGGCGAAGACCAACTGACGCTCGGCGCGCTGAAGGCGCTCGAGCAATCGTCGCTGCGGTTCGCCCGCACGGCGGACCACCCTGCTATAAGCGACTTAAAGGCACGCGGGATCACGTTCGAAACGTTCGATTCCCACTATGAAGCGCACGACCGCTTCGAGGACGTATACGAATCGATTGCGGAAACGCTGCTTCGGACCGCATCGGAGCGGCAAGGCGAATCCGTCATCTACACCGTGCCCGGCCACCCGATGGTCGCCGAGCGGACCGTGCAGCTTCTGCGCGAGCACGCTCCGCAGCGCGGAGTGGAGCTTCGCCTTATCGGCGGAGAGAGCTTCCTGGACCAAGCGTTCGTCCGGCTCGGCTTCGATCCGATCGAGGGCTTCCAGCTTCTTGACGCTTCCGAGCTGACCCGCGAGCAGCTTCGTCCCCGCCTGCACACCGTGATCGGGCAGGTTTACGACGCTTTCACCGCCTCCGACGTGAAACTGGCGCTTATGAACGTCTATCCCGACGACTACCCGGTCGTCGTCGGACAAGCGCTGGGCATTCCCGGCCAGGAGCGCATCCGAACCGTTCCGCTCCACGATCTCGACAGGCTCGACGCTTACGGCAATCTCACGCTCGTCTACATACGCGCGGACGCCGACGACCGGCTGCGCAGGCGCTCCTTCGAGCGGCTCCATGAAATCGTGGCCATCCTGAGAAGTCCCGAAGGATGCCCGTGGGACCGCGAACAGACGCACCAATCGATCCGCAAAAACTTCATCGAAGAAACGTACGAGGCGATCGAAGCGCTCGACAACGACGATCCGGACAACATGAAAGAAGAGTTCGGCGACGTCGTTCTCCAGGTGCTGCTGCACAGCCAGATGGAAGAAGAGGTCGGTACGTTCGACGTCTACGACGTGCTCGCGGAATTGAACGACAAGCTGATCTTCCGCCATCCCCACGTGTTCGGCGGGGAGAACGCGCAGGATGCCGAAGAAGCGCTCAAGAACTGGGAGCAGATGAAAGCCGAGGAGAAACGCCGCAAAGGAGTGCCCGAACGGACTTCCGTGCTGGACGGCATTCCGAAGGACCTGCCCGCGCTTCCACGCGCCTACAAGCTGCAGAAGAAGGCCGCGGGCGTCGGCTTCGACTGGCCGGATCTTACCGGCGTATTCGACAAAATCGAGGAAGAGTTGGCGGAGCTCCGCTACGCGGCCGCGAACGAGACCCCGGAACGCAGCAAGGAAGAATTGGGCGACCTTCTATTTGCCGTGGTGAACGCCGCTAGATTCCTGAAAGCCGATCCGGAAGAGGCGCTGGCCGGCACGAACCGCAAGTTCGCCTCCCGTTTCGGTCATATCGAAGAGAGATTGCGTATAAGCGGCCGAACTTTTGACGAAACTGGTTTACTAGAGATGGAAGAGTGGTGGCAGGAGGCGAAAAACCTTCCCAAGTGACGTCCGAAGATGGTTCCGAAGTCCTGAATTCGGCATTGTTCCGGCATTTTCTGCTTTTTTCGAGAAAAATTTTGTCCGGCCGGCAGGATTTTTTTAGCAAAGAGCAGAATAGTATTCTTCGTGTTTTATCAAAACAACGCGAAAGCCCGCCGCAAGCGGGAAAGCGAATAATCCAACGATACTGGGAGGAATTTTAGAAATGGCAAACAAAACCGACCTGATCAACAACATCGCGACTAAAACGGGCTTGACCAAAAAAGACGTCGAATCCGTACTGAACGGCTTCCTGGGCGAAGTTGAAACCGCTCTGGCTGCAGGCGACAAAGTTCAACTCATCGGCTTCGGCACGTTCGAAACCCGCTCCCGTTCCGGCCGCGTAGGCCGCAACCCGCAAACGGGCAAATCGATCGAAATCCCGGCTTCCAAAGTTCCGGCTTTCAAAGCAGGCAACAAACTGAAAGACGCCGTAAAGTAATTCATGCGTCTGGATAAATTTTTGAAGGTGTCGCGCCTTATCAAGCGCCGCACCGTCGCGAAGGACGTGTCCGATCAAGGGCGCGTCCTTCTCAACGGTAGAGAGGCCAAACCGGGCGCCGTCGTCAAGCCGGGGGACGAGCTCGAGATCCAATTCGGCCAGCGGATCGTCACGGTGCGCATCGAGAAGCTGTCGGAGTCGGCGAAGAAGGAAGACACGCAAGAGATGTACACGGTGCTGAAAGAAGAGTACCGCAAAAACGAAAACGAAGGCCCGTCTTTCCCGTGACCGTGATATTCGGCGGGAGGAACGGGTACATATAAGAGAAGGCTTGATTGACGCCAGAAGCGCCGCCCCAAGGCGGCCTTTTGCATGTTGATGGGAGGCATGAAAATGTCGGGGAATCGGACGTGGGAGATTTGGGTCGGCGCATACGCGTCTCCCGAGGAAGTCGGCATCACGAGACTGGAGCTGAACGGGGAAACGGGAGAGTGGTTGAAGACGTCGGAATACGGCGGCATCGAAAATCCGTCCTTTCTCGCCTTGAACCGTTCGGCCGGCGTGCTGTATGCGGTCAGCGAAACGGAAGAGGTCGAGGGACAGCCGGGCGGTCGGATGATCGCTTATCCCATTACGCAGGATACCCGCAAGCTGGAGTCCGGCTGGGAGCGGCTCACGCATGGAGCGGCTCCGTGCCACGTATCGCTGGATCCGGACGAGCACTGGCTCGCCGTTTCCAACTATAACGGCTCGGCGGTCACCTTGTACCCGCTCGAGCCGGACGGCAAGCCGGGCGACGCCATGGTTCGTTTGCGCCACTCGGGCTCCGGCCCGAATGCGCAGCGGCAGGAGAAGCCCCATCCGCATTCGGCGGTATTCGATCCGCAAGGCGGAGGCTTCCTGTTCGTTCCGGACCTTGGACTCGACCGCGTCGTTATTTACGAGAAGGCCGGGGACGGCACCGACTGGACCGGCTTCGGCGCGGCCGTTCTGTCTCCCGAAGACGGTCCCCGCCACATGGCCTTCCATCCGGACGGCCGCACCGCCTACGTGATCAACGAGCTGAGCAGCAGCGTCACCCGCTTTTCGCACCCCGAGCCCGGCGTGCTGGAGCGGCAGGAGACGGTATCCACGCTGCCTGCTTCCTTCGAGGGACAGAACACGTGCGCGGAAATCGTCGTGTCGCCGAACGGGAAGTACGTCTATGCAAGCAACCGCGGCCATGACAGCATCGCCATTTTCCGGCTGGACGACGCAACCGGCGAGCTGCGCGCCGAAGGCCACGTGTCCACCCGCGGCAGCAATCCGCGCAATTTCGTGCTCACGCCCGACGGCCAGTGGCTGCTTGTCGCCAACCAGGATACGGACAACATCGCCTTATTCAGAGTGGATTCCGCCACCGGACTGCCGATCTTCAGCGGCTCGGAGATTCCGGCGCGCAAGCCCGTGTGCCTGAAGGTCAATCCGCTGTATGCCTCACGCCCGTAATGAGTACTGAGGGCCCTTTCTAAAAAAGGAATTGACGGGGATACTACCGGATGCTAATATCTTGAATATTTCAATCAATCCAATCGGAATTCTCAGAGAGGGGTTTCACAACATGAAGAAATCAAGTCTCGTTCTCGCTTTGCTGCTCGCTTTTACGATGGTGGCGGCCGCATGCGGTAAAAACAACAATGAAGGCGCCGCTTCCCCCGCCGGATCGGCCTCGGCTTCTCCCAGCGCCAGCGCTTCGGCCGGCGGCAAAACGCTGCTGGATACGATTAAAGCGAACGGAAAGATCCGCATCGGCACGGAAGGAACGTACGCTCCGTTCACCTTCCATGACAAAGACGGCAAGCTGACCGGCTTCGACGTCGAAATCGCGCAGGAAGTCTCCAAACGCCTGGGCGTCGAGCCTGAGTTCATCGAAACGAAGTGGGACGGCATGTTCGCCGGTCTGGACGCCAAGCGTTTCGACACGGTAGCCAACGAAGTCTCCATCCGCGACGACCGCAAGGAAAAGTACGATTTCTCGAATCCGTACATCGTTTCCAAAGCGGTGCTGATCGTGCACCAGGACAACAACGACATCAAGAAGCTGGCGGACCTGAAAGGCAAGAAAGCCGGCCAATCGCTGACCAGCAACCTGACCGATATCGCCAAAGCCAACGGAGCCGAAATCGTGCAGACCGAAGGCTTCAACCAAGCGATCGAATTGCTGCTGTCCAAGCGGATCGACGCGACCGTCAACGACGGCTTGTCCTTCCTGGACTTCAAGAAGCAGAAGCCTGACGCCCCGATCAAAATCGTGGATGAAACTTCCGACGCTTCCCACAGCGCGTTCCTCTTCAACAAAGGAAACCCGGAGCTGATCGAAGCCGTCAACAAGGCGCTCGACGAGATGAAGAGCGACGGCACGTATCTCAAAATTTCCGAAAAATACTTCGGCGCCGACGTGTCCAAGTAAAGGACGATCCTTATGACCGAAAGACAATGGCAAATCGCCCAAGATTCGCTGCTACCCCTGCTTAAAGCGGGGGTAGCTTTTACCATTCCGTTGGCCGCGATCTCGTTCGTGCTCGGCTTGCTCGTCGCGGTGCTGACGGCGCTGGCCCGCCTGTACGGCCCGAAGCCGCTGCAGCTGCTCGCGCAATTTTACGTTTGGATCATTCGCGGCACGCCTCTGCTCGTTCAACTGTTCATCTTGTTCTTCGGTCTTCCGAAGGTCGGCATCATCCTGGATCCCTTTCCGGCCGCCGTCATCGGCTTTACCATCAGCGTCGGCGCTTACGGATCCGAGACCGTGAGGGCAGCCATTTTGTCCATCCAGAGGGGGCAATGGGAGGCCAGCTATGCTTTGGGCATGACGAGATGGCAGGCACTCCGGCGCACCGTGCTGCCGCAAGCGGCGCGCGTGGCGACGCCGACGATGGCCAGCGCTTTCATCAGTCTCGTGAAGGACACCTCCCTGGCTTTCTCCATTACCGTGTCCGAAATGTTCCAAAAATCCCAGCAAATCGTCTCCACCACTTACGAACCTTTGCTGCTGTACGTGGAGGTCGCCCTTGTCTATCTGCTCTTCAGTTCCGTGCTCTCTTTCGGGCAAGCCCGCTTGGAGAGGTATTTCGACCGGTATCATGTCCGATAGGAGGGCTGCCGAATGTTAACCATCTCGAATTTGCATAAATCGTTCGGCCCCGTGAACGTGCTGAACGGCATCGACTTGAGCCTGGAGAAGGGCAAGGTGCTGGTTATCATCGGACCTTCCGGCTCGGGCAAAACGACGCTCCTGCGATGCATCAACCTGCTGGAGACCCCGACGGAAGGGACCCTGGCAGTCGGCGATCTCCGCCTGGATTTCGCGCCCGGCAAGAAGCAGAGGAAGTCGGATGTCCTTTCCCTGCGCCAGCGGACCGGCATGGTGTTCCAAAGCTACAACCTGTTCCCGCATCGGACCGCCGTGGCGAACGTGATGGAGGGATTGATCACGGTTCAGCGGACGGACAAGCATCAAGCGAGGTTCCGCGCGTTGGAGCTGCTTCGCAAGGTTGGACTGGAGGACAAGGCGGATCTATATCCGCATCAGCTCTCGGGGGACAACAGCAGCGAGTCGGGATCGCCCGCGCGATCGCGATGGATCCTGATCTGCTGCTGTTCGACGAACCGACCTCGGCGCTGGACCCGGAGCTCGTCGGGGAAGTGCTGAAGGTGATGCGGTCGCTCGCCGCGGAAGGCCGTACGATGGTGGTCGTCACGCACGAAATGAAATTCGCCGAGGAAGCGGCGGATACGGTCGTGCTGATGGATAAAGGCCAGATCGTGGAAATGGGAACGCCTGCCGAAGTGCTTCGCGAATCGGGCAACGAACGGACGAGATCGTTCCTCTCCCGCCTGCACGCGCAATAAGTCCAAGCCCGGTTCTAAACGGACCCTGCACCCCATATGTTAGTGGCATAAGGGAGGGGACGGGCATGGAACACGTCAAAGGCGCGAAACACCAGGAAATCCGCATGCTGAATCGCAAGACGCTGGAAATTACCGGCGTCGGCAACGTCGAGAGCTTCGACAACGAGGAATTCCTCCTCGTCACGGAATGCGGCTACCTCGCGGTGAGAGGCCAGAATCTGCATATGAAAAACCTGAGCCTGGATCAGGGCTTGGTCGCCATCGAGGGCACGGTGAATTCACTCGTCTACCTCGACGGTGCGAGCACGGGCAAATCGAAAGGCTTGTTCGGGAAGTTGTTCAAGTGAACGCGGCTTCCCAATGGTCGACGATCGGTTGGATGGTGTTATGCGGGGCGCTGATGGGGCTCGTGTTCGACTTTTACCGCGTCATCGCCCGCCGGTTCCATATTCCCCGGTGGATGCTCCCGGCGTTCGACGTCGTTTACTGGGCGGCGGCGACGCTTGGGGTGTTCAACGTCCTGCTTGACCATAACCATGGGGAAGTGAGACTCTACGTCTTCCTGGGGCTGGGGATCGGGGTTACCGGCTATTTCGGCTTGCTCAGCCCGCACGTCGTCAAGGCGGCGGACCGCATCGTTACGCTGGTCATAGGACTCGCGGCATGGCTGTGGAAGGCGTTTCGCTTGGTGATCGCGGTACCGTTCCTGTTTCTCGTTCGCATTTTGGCCAAGCTTCTCGACATTGTTTTCGTCATCATCGCCGCGATCCTCCTCTACGTCGGGAAACTGCTCCTTATCCCTCTCATGCCTCTCTGGAATTGGCTGTGGGACAAGTTGCTGCCGGTTCGGAGACGGGTGACGGCTGGGATCGAGGGATGGAAACGGCTCAAAAACCGCATCAAGGCGGCGTGGGAGACGTTTTGGAAAAAAAGTTGATTCTTTCTGTTTCGACACCGATCGAAGCGGGTAATGAATGAATTGAATCGGAAGAATTATATTTCCCGCATCCCAAAATATGCTATAATGATCGCGTCCCACAGTCTTGCTGGAAAGGAGCATTCGGACATGTCATCCCACACGAAGGCAACGCCATCGACGATCGGCGCGCGCAGAAGACTGAAGCTGCTCACGTTCGTTATGGTCTTGTTTCTGAGTTGGGCCGCTTACATACTGGCGAACCAATACGGACAAATGAGCGGGCGTCAAGCCGAATTGCGGGAAACCAGCAAGAAGCTGTCCGAAGCCGAGGCGAAGAACGAGGCGTTGAAGCAAGAGACGCTTCGCCTGAAACAAGACGAGTACGTCGGACAAATCGCGCGCCGGGATTTAGGCATGGGATTGCCGGGAGAACAACCGATTCAGATCCAGAAATAACCTCATGAAAAGCCGTTCCCGTCAAGTGGGACGGGGCATCCGTCGGTTGACCTTGCTTTCCGCTGTCGGTTATAATCGGCATAGCCGAACCCCTGCGGTTCGGTCACACTCAGGTTCAGGGAGGAACATCGGTTTTTATGGCCATCGAAGTGGGCACCAAAATGGAGGGCAAAGTGACCGGCATCACGCATTTCGGAGCGTTTGTGGATCTTTCGGGCGGCGTTACGGGGCTCGTACACATTTCCGAAGTTGCCGACAGCTATGTGAAAGACATCCACGAGCATTTGAAAGTGAATGACGTGGTCACGGTCAAAGTCATCAATGTGGACCAGAACGGGAAGATCGGATTGTCCATCCGCCAGGCCGTAGATAAACCGCCTGAACAGCAGCAGCAGTCGTATCCGCGCGGACCACGCGGCGGAGGCGATCGCGGAGGTCGTCCTTTCAAGGGCGGCGGAGGCGGCGGCCGTGCTTCTTTCGATGACAAATTGAGCCGGTTTTTGAAAGACAGCGAGGAACGCATCTCCTCTCTGAAGAAAAGCACCGAATCCAAACGAGGCGGCCGAGGCGGACGCCGTTCGTAATATAGCAGGATCAGCCGGACCTTCGCGGTCCGGCTTTTTATTTTCACGGCGCCTTCGAACCGAATAAGGATTTCAGCGCCGAGCCATCTTAAAGCCATCTGCGGCTTGCTGCCGGAATGGAGGATTGCGTCTCGATGAATCCCAAGTTCGGTCCTTTGTTCGAAGAATATGTCTTCCCGATCGGCACCCATTTGAAAAACCGTATCGTGATGGCGCCGATGACCAACTGGTCTTCCCATGAGGACGGCACGGTTTCCGATGCGGAGGTCCAATATTATGCGCGCAGGTCCGGCGGGGTCAGCATGGTCATTACGGCATGCGCCTACGTCACGCCGAGCGGCAAAGGCTTCCACGGCGAATTCGGCGCGCATCGGGACGAGATGGTCCCGAGCCTGCGGCGGCTGGCTTCCGCGATTAAGGATAGGGGCGCCAAAGCGGTGCTGCAAATTTTCCACGGCGGGAGGAGCTGTCCGCCGGAGCTCGTGCCGGGCGGAGACGTCGTCAGCGCGAGCGCGGTGCCGGCCGTCGAGCAGGGCTCGCCGGTTCCGCGTCCGCTTACGCACGAGGAAATCGAAGGCATTATCCGGGATTTCGGAGAAGCGACGAGACGCGCCATCGAGGCGGGCTTCGACGGCGTCGAAATCCATGGCGCCAACGGATATCTCATTCAGCAATTTTTCTCGCCTCATTCCAATCGGCGGGACGACCAATGGGGCGGCGACCTGGACGGCAGAATGTCCTTTCCTTTGGCTGTCGTGGAAGAAGTCGTGCGCGTGGCGACGGAGTACGCGGAACGCCCTTTTCTCGTGGGATACCGGTTTTCTCCGGAAGAAGCGGAATCTCCCGGCATCTCGATGGCCGATACGATGCGGCTTCTGGACGCTCTCGTCGAGCAGCCTCTTGATTACCTTCACGTTTCGCTCATGGATTTCTGGTCGGCTCCCCGAACGGAATCGGCGGAAAGCGGGACGCGCATGCAATGGATTCAGCAGCGGGTCGGACAGAAGAAGCCGATCATCGGAGTCGGGGCGATCCGGACGCCGGATGATTCGCTTAAGGCCTTGAAGACGGGCGTTCCGCTGATCGCACTCGGCCGGGAATTGATCATGGAGCCCGACTGGGTCGGCAAAATCGGCGGAGGCAACGATACGGACGTCATGACGACGCTGAATCCGGCCGATCAGGAGAGATTGTTTATCCCGGATCCGTTATGGAACGCGATCATGAACACGCCCGGCTGGTTCCCCGTCGAAAGCAAAAACAAAGCCTGATCCGAGAGGGATCAGGCTTTTTGCGTATCCATCGTTGATCAGGTTGCGACGTTCGAGTTGGCGATGGATCCGACCGAAGCATAGATATGCGGCAGGAAGGTTTGCTCGGAACCGCCCTTCGGCACGTTTAAGTCGATGCGGTAAGCCGAGCCTTTCACGATTTTGACGATCACTTGCTGCGTCAGCTTGTCGCTGCTCGCCGTCAGCATCAGAGCGGTACCGCCCAGCAGAGCGTTCTGGTCTTGTCCGGCGATCTCGCTGACGCTGCCGACTTTGGCCAGCTGCTCGCTTGCCGTTTTCTTAAGGTCGTCCAGGCTGTAGCCGGCCGCCAGCTTCTCGATGTGCGCGTAATAGTTTTGGTCGGCGCTGAGCGTCAGCAGGCTGAGCATGGAGACGAAGGAATACCCGTCCAGAACGTACAACGTGAAGCCTTGTCCTTGGGTCAGTTTTCCGGTCTCTTTGCTCTCTTTGCCGTCCTGCTTGATGGTGAACTCTTTGGTTGCCGGCAAATCCGAACTATCGTTACCCGGGGCGGACGCACTGCTTGACGCGGTCGGCGCCGATGCTCCGGGGGTGGACGACGCTTTGTTTTCGCTGTTCTTGCCGCAACCGGCCAAACCGATCGCCAGCATTAGCGCGCTGAGAACGACGGTCCATTTTTTCGTTTGTGAATTTATGTTGGACACCTCCGATTCTCTTAGGTTAACCGATTTTGGGAAAATGAGCCACGTCCGGAGAAATCCTCAGGGGCAGACCGCTTACATTCGCGGTCATCCGGCAGTCCCCGCGCGGATGGCGTCTGTTTTCAGGGGCTGCGGCGCCGTCGGAAACGCGCGGTTTTTCGCGGGAGAGGGGTTTAGCGGGAGGGGAACGTATTTTCTGTTTGGGGGAAAAACGCCGGACGGGCCGCGGATTCGCGCTTGTCCCGAATACCGTCGTCTGCGGGTCACGGAGGCTGTCGGAAAAAACTTTTGCCGCGGCAACGCCTTCTGACAAACTTTCTGAAAGGGCCCCGTCTATAATGAGAGGCACATTCATTCTGGAGATTGGGGTGTGCAGCATGGACAAGTCGTCCGTCGTACCTTTCATACCGCGTCCGGGCAGCGGTGAATCCACGGCAACGGTGAAGAAAAGGTGGTGGGCCGGCCGAAGGACAAAGCGGTTTGCAGGCGCGCCGCCGGGCCGGTGGGCTCGGATGGGACAGGCCTTGAGCGAACAGAAGTGGCTGCTGTTGACGGTCGGGTTCGGGTTTTTGCTGGGGCGGGCGCAATTGGTCGAGCATCTCGCTCCGTTTGCCGCCGCGTTTTTCGGAGTGGTGCTCTACGTGAGGAGGGAAATGGCGTTCTGGGCGGCGGCTTCCTTGGCCGCGGGGAGCTTCTGGGCCGCGGAGCCGGCGCCGGCGGTGATCCTGGCGGAGATCGGCGTGCTCTATTTGCTGTTCCGGGGTTTGGAGGTTTACGAGAAGGCGGACTTGTCCCATGCGCCGGTGGTGGTGTTCGCTTCCACCCTGCTTGTCCGATTGTTCCATGCGGTGTTGGCGGACAAGCCGAGTTGGCTTCCGTACATGTGGACCGCGGTCGAGGCTGCGCTGGCGTTCGTGCTCACGATGCTGTTCGTTCATGCGTTGCCGCTTCTGAACCGGTCCAAGAAATCGGTCCAGTACCGCCATGAAGAGTGGATCGGACTGCTGATTCTGGCTGCGTGCGTGTTGACCGGGATGACCGGCTGGAGCGTGCAGGGCATGGAACTGACGGACGTGCTGACCCGCTATATCGTGCTTCTGGCCGCATTCGTGGGCGGGGTGTCTCTCGGAACGTCGGCCGGCGTGGTGGCGGGCATGATGCTGACCTTGTCCGATCTCGGGGCGGCGGGGGACATCGGGCTGCTCGCGCTCGGCGGGCTGATGGCCGGCATGATCCGCGAAGGCGGCAAAGCGGGGACCTTGTTCGGCCTGCTGCTCGGCACGACGGTCCTCAGCTTGTTCGCTTCCGACGCAAGCGAAACGCTCAATTCCGCTTGGACGACGGCGGCGGCGGCGGTGCTCTTCTTCTTCACGCCGCGTTCCGTGACCGACGCTATTTCAAAATATGTGCCGGGTACCTCGCATTATGCGCAAAATCAAAAAGATTACGCGCAAAAAGTTCGGGACCTCACGGCGCAGCGGGTGGCGCGGTTTTCCGAGGTGTTCCGTCAGCTGTCGGGCAGCTTCCGCCAAATCACCGAGGCGGGGGATATGGCTCGGCAGAACAAGGATTTCGATCACTTCGCGGGCGCGGTTCACGAGAAAGCCTGCGCAAGCTGCCATCGGCGCGGGCTCTGCTGGGACACGCAGTTTTTCCAGACCTACAAGCTGATGACGGACATGATGGGCGCCGTGTCGGACAATCCGGACTTGCAGCCGGGGGACATGCCGAAGAGCTGGGGAAGGCTCTGCGTCAGAACGCCACAGGTGCTCGACATCCTGAAGCGGGAATACGACCTGTACCGGCACGACCTTCACTGGCGCCGCCAGCTGCAGGACAGCCGATACCTGGTCGCCGATCAGCTGTCCGGAGTCTCCCAGGTCATGGACGACCTCGTCAAGGAAATCCGGCGCGAAGCCCAGCAGATGGAGCTTCAGGAAGGACAAATCCGGGAGGCCATCGACAGGATGGGCCTTGCCGTTCAGAGCATAGATATCATCAGCCTGGAGGAGGGAAAAGTGGAGATCGAGCTGGTCCACGCTTTCCGGACCGGATATGACGAGTGCCGCAAAATGATCGCGCCGCTGCTGTCCGAAATTCTCGGGGAGACGGTCGGCGTCACGCAGGAGAAGACGGGCGAGCCCGCGCCGCATTTGACCACCGTGGTCTTCGCGTCGGCGAAGGCGTACGAAGTCGAGACGGGAGTGGCCGGGGCTGCCAAGGACGGGGATCTTCTCTCCGGCGACAGCTTTACGATTACGGAGCTCGGAAGCGGGAAGTTCGCGGTGGCGCTGAGCGACGGGATGGGGAACGGAGCCCGCGCGCGGATGGAAAGCAGCGCGGCGCTGTCGATGCTGGAGCAGCTGCTGCAGTCGGGCATCGACGAACGGCTGGCGGTCAAATCGGTGAACTCCGTTTTGCTGCTCCGTTCTCCGGAAGAGATGTTCGCGACGGTCGACCTCGCGCTCATCGACCTTTACTCCGCGCACGCGACGATGCTGAAGATCGGCTCCACGCCGAGCTTCATCAAGCGGGGGAGGCAGATCATTCCGATCGCGGCCAACAATTTGCCGATCGGCATCTTACAGGACATCGAAATCGACCTGCTGCGCGTTCAGCTGCTTCCCGGCGACACGCTGATCATGATGACCGACGGCGTGCTCGACGCGCCCGGACATGCCATTAACAAGGAGGTATGGATCAAGAGAGTTTTGCAGGAGATCGAGACGGACGATCCGCAGGAGCTGGCGGACGAGCTGCTCGATATCGCGCTGAAGCAGAACCCCGGCGCGATCCGCGACGACATGACGGTCGTCGTATCGCGCATCACGCGCCATCAGCCGGAGTGGGCGGCGTTCCGCTACCCCGGGCTGGGCCGCGTGGAACGCCCGAGGACGGTGAGCTGAGAAGGGAGATTCGGGGATGAGAAGAGGACAAGCTGGGATGAGCGAAGCTGTAAGACGGAATGGCCGTCTTACGGAGCCGTAGTCGGGCGATTTTGCGGACGCAAGACGGGTTGGCCGTCTTGCAGAGCTCGAGACGCGCGTCGATAGCACTTCTAAGACGGTGTGACCGTTTTAGGGAGTTTAAATCCCGCGCAGCTTTCGACGTAAGACGGTGTAACCGTCTTACAGTTTCTCATGAGTGCAGCCCGTGGGCGGCTCGGCGGTTGATTTCAAACGGACTCATTTGTCCAAGGTAAAGGAACTCCACGAGGGGGTTCCTTTTTCATTTGCCTCCCATCTATCACGCGCCTCGCTGCCAAAAACTCCGGATTAAATCTCCCACTCCTTGGCGACAATGCTAATAGAGTTGAGAGGAGAAGGAGTGAATACGGATGAACCAGATTCTGCTCATTACGGACGGCTGCTCCAACGTCGGCGAAAGTCCGGTCACCGCGGCGGCTCAAGCGTTCGCGGAGGGGATTACGGTTAACGTAGCCGGCGTCGTGGACGACGGAACGATCGGCGAGCTTGGGGCTCGTGAAATATCCGAAATCGCGAGGGCCGGGGGCGGGATGAGCCGTATCGTGACCTCGCGCCAACTGTCCCAGACCGTGCAGATGATGACGCGGCAGACTGTGGCCGGCACGATCAGGCAAGCGGTCAACACGGAACTGAAGCAGCTTTTCGGCCTCGATTCCGTCGGTGCTTTGCCGCCGGCCAAGCGGGCGGAAGTCGTGAAGGTGATGGATGAGCTCGAGGAAACGTCGGAGCTGCGGGTCGCGCTCCTTATCGATACGAGCGCCAGCATGAAGCCGAAGCTGCACGCCGTAGAGGACGCGATCCGCGATCTTGCGCTCAGCCTGCAGGCGAGGACCGGTAGAAGCGCCGTCGCCGTCTTCCATTATCCCGGCGAATACGGCCATCTTCCGTGCGCGCTGGATTGCGACTGGACCGCGGACGCCGGCAGGCTTCCGCTGCTGTTTTCACGCATCCGAATGAAAGGAACGACGCCGACCGGGCCCGCGCTCATGCAGGTAGTTGATTTTTACCGGGAAACTTGTGGTAAGATCAAGTCAGAACTTGTCGACACTCCGCCGTCTAAGCGGGGCGATGCTGGCGAGGTGCGCAGTGACTACGTCGTCTGAGAAAAGCCAGTTGCCTCCCGGCACGATCCTGACGGGCAAATGGAACGGCAAAAAGTATAAGTTAGAGCGGCTGCTCGGCCTCGGCGCGAATGGGCAGGTGTATTTGGCGACGCTCGGACGCTCCGTCTGCGCGATCAAAATCGGCACCGAAGCCGCCGAACTGCAAGGGGAAGCCAATGTTCTCGCTTCGCTGGACGGAACCGAGCGGGGAAGGGGCAGGCCTCCTTTTTTGTTGGACGTGGACGATTTCACGTTGAACGGCAAAGACGTTCCGTTCTATTCCATGCGTTATGTACCGGGGGCTCCATTGAAATCCTATTTGAAGAAACACGGCACGCATTGGATCGGGGTTATCGGTTACCGGCTGATGGAGCGGCTGGCGGAGCTTCACGAAGCGGGCTGGGTGTTTTCCGACATCAAAAACGACAACGTGCTGGTCCACGATTTCGGCCGGGTTGAGCTCGTCGACTACGGCGGCATGACGGCGATCGGGCGCAGCGTGCGCCAGTTCACCGAAATCTACGACCGCGGCTATTGGTCGGCCGGCAGCCGTACGGCGGATCCCGCCTACGATTGGTTCGGGTTCGGCATGCTGTGGCTTCACGCGACGGACGGCAAACGGCTCCTTCAGTTGTCGGGCACCCGGCTGCCGCAGGACCGCGGCGTCGAAGACCTCATGAAGCTGGTGCGAACCAATCCGAAGCTGCGTCCGATGGAACGGTGGCTGGAACGGGCCTTTCATGGAGACTTTCAGGATTCCAGGGAGGCTTTGAAGGAATGGCGGCTCGCGCACCGCAAGAAGGATTCGCGCGAGAAGCCGGAGAGGGCGCACGTTCCGGCCTGGATGACGGGTCTTCTGGTGCTTTCGGTCGCGCTTTGCGCGACGTTGGCCTCGGTGTGGCTGTTTCGATAACGCGAAGGGGAGGCGGCAGGGTGAGCCGGGACGAGCTGTTGGTCCGTATCATGGAAGAAGCGGAACGCGAAGGCTGGTGGACGGCCGGCATGACCGCCGTCGCCGCCGTATCCGGCGGACCGGATTCGATGGCGCTGCTCCACTTGCTTTGGAAGATGGCCGGGGAACGGCCGTTCAAGGTCGTCGCCGCCCACGTGAATCACCGGTTTCGGGGTGCCGAGGCGGAGGCGGAAGCGGAGCTCGTCAGGCAAACGGCCGCACAATGGGGAATTCCGGTGGAGACGGCCGACATCGACGTGCCGGCATATATAGAAGAAACGGGGATGAACCCCCAATCCGCGGCACGCGAGAAACGCTACGGTTTCCTGAAGGAAACGGCGCGATCTTACGGTGCCTCTTTGCTTTTGTTGGGTCATCACGCGGACGATCAAGCGGAGACGGTACTCATGCGAATGCTCCGGGGAACGGGGATCGGCGGACTTGCCGGAATTCCTTACCGCCGAAGGGAAGAGAATTTGGAACTGATCCGCCCCTTGCTCCGTATTACCAAAGGAGAGCTTCTTGCTTATTGTGGGCGAAACGAGGTGCCTTACGCGGTCGACAGCAGCAATTCGGCACGTTACTATACCCGGAACTCCGTCCGCTTGGATTTGATCCCGATGCTGGAGAACTACAATCCCCGGTTGAAGGAATCCCTGATCCGCCTGGCCGATCTGGCGGCGGCGGACGACGAATACATGGAAGCCGCCGCCGAGGGCGTTTTCCGCGATCACGCGGTCCCGTCCGGCGCGGGTTTCCGCCTGAAGCGGCGCCGGTTCCGCGGCCTGCACGTCGCTTTACAACGCAGATTGATTAAACTAATATTAAAGTATTCTTCGGGCCCTTGGCATACCTTGGCATTCCGGCAGGTGGAAGAGGTGCTGGAGGCCCTGTCCGACGAGGTCGCGACGGTAGCCCGGATCGATCTCGGCGAGGGCTGGGTTTGCGTTCGGGAGTACGACGAGGTATATTTAGGGCCGCAGGCCGCCGAGCCGACAGTCTACGCGTATCCGGTCTCCGGGTTTCCCTGTTTCGTGGAATTGGGGACCGGCGGACGGTCGATCCGTTTTGAACGATGGGAAAGAGCCGTCACCTCGCTGCCGGTTAACCGGTGGGAGGCTTTTTTTGACGAATCTTCGCTTAGCCTGCCGCTGATCGTGCGAACCCGCTTGCCGGGCGATCGGATGGCGCCGCTCGGACTAAACGGAACCAAAAAAGTGCAAGATATGTTCGTTGACGCCAAGATCCCGCGCTCCATGCGGGACGAATGGCCGCTCGTTGCGGACGCGGAAGGCCGGATCCTATGGGTGCCGGGCCTGCGCCGCTCCGGAATCGCGCGCGTCGATGCCGGCACGGCCCGGACGATCCGCGCGGCGGTGGAACCGGAGTTCCGGACTCCGCCACAAACGGGACATGAATGAAGCCATGCCATCATACCGTGTAATAACCGACTGGGAGGTCCCTTCTTTGCTGAACGACATTCAAGAAGTGTTTTACTCGGAAGAAGCCATCAAGGACAAGGTGAAGGAGCTTGGGGCAGCCATCAGCCGGGAGTACGAAGGCCGAAATCCCCTGGTGATCTGCGTGCTGAAAGGCGCGTTTATTTTTATGGCCGATCTGGCCAAGAACATCACGGTGCCGATCGAACTCGATTTCATGGCGGTATCCAGCTATGGCAAGTCCACCCGTTCTTCCGGCGAAGTCAAGATCGTCAAGGATTTGGACTCGTCCGTGGACGGACGGGACGTCCTGATCGTAGAAGACATCATCGACAGCGGCTTGACACTCAGCTACCTGATCGACGTTCTCGAACGCCGCAACGCTTTGTCCGTGAAGGTCGTCGCTTTATTCGACAAGCCGGGACGCCGGACCTCGGAAATCAATGCCGATTTCACCGGGTTCGTTATTCCGGACGCGTTCATCGTCGGATACGGCCTCGACTATGCGGAGAAATACCGGAATCTGCCCTTCGTCGGCGTGCTGAAACCGGAGATCTATTCGAACGGCTGATCGACCGGAGGGCAGCGGCGCGCCCCCTCCCCCGTTCTGTTGTGATGCCAAGACAGGCTATGGTAAAATGATGTAAGCGTGCCGAGAGGAGGCCAGGGATGAATCGGATCATCCGCAACACAGGCTTTTATTTGCTCATATTTTTGGTGACCGTCGGGATCGTCCAGTTCTTCATCAGCAAGAACGAGACTACCGATGAAATCAACTACAACAAAATCATGGAAATCGTCGAAACAGGCAACGCATCCGATATGCAGATGCAGATCCAAAGCGGTTCCTACTTGGTCACCGGTACCTATAAAGATCCGGCCAAAGCAGGCTCCAAATCGGAAACGTTCAGCGGAAGGATCCTCATGTCGGATCCGGGCGCTTCGAGTTTCGCGGAGCTCGCGAGAAAGAACAACATCCAGGTGAAAGTCGAGAAAATGCCGGGACAGAGCTTCTGGCTGACCTTCCTGACTTCCATCATTCCGTTCGTCATCATGTTCATCCTGTTCTTCTTCCTGATCAACCAGGCGCAGGGCGGCGGCGGCAAAGTCATGAACTTCGGCAAGAGCCGCGCGCGTCTTTATAATGAAGAGAAAAAACGCGTGACGTTCGAGGACGTCGCCGGTGCGGACGAAGAGAAACAGGAATTGGTCGAAGTCGTCGAATTCCTGAAGGATCCCCGCAAGTTCGCGGCGCTCGGCGCCCGCATTCCGAAGGGCGTGCTGCTCGTCGGCCCTCCGGGTACCGGTAAAACCTTGCTCGCCCGCGCGGTAGCAGGCGAAGCCGGCGTTCCGTTCTTCAGCATTTCCGGTTCGGACTTCGTCGAAATGTTCGTCGGCGTCGGCGCATCCCGCGTCCGCGACCTGTTCGAGAACGCGAAGAAGAACGCGCCTTGTATCATCTTCATCGACGAAATCGACGCCGTCGGCCGTCAACGGGGCGCAGGCCTCGGCGGCGGACATGACGAGCGCGAACAAACGTTGAACCAATTGCTCGTCGAAATGGACGGATTCGGCGCGAACGAAGGCATCATCATCGTCGCGGCGACCAACCGTCCGGACATCCTGGACCCTGCGCTGCTGCGTCCGGGCCGTTTCGACCGGCAGATCACCGTAGACCGTCCGGACGTCAAAGGCCGCGAAGCGGTGCTGAAAGTCCACGCCCGCAACAAGCCTCTGAGCAAAGACGTCAAGCTGAATACGATCGCCAAGCGGACGACGGGCTTCACCGGCGCCGACCTGGAGAACTTGCTCAACGAAGCGGCCTTGCTGGCCGCACGCCGCAACAAGAAAGACATCGCGATGCAAGAGGTCGACGAAGCGATCGACCGCGTCATCGTCGGTACCGAGAAGAAAAGCCGCGTCATCAGCGATCGCGAGAAGCGCATCGTCGCTTACCACGAAGCGGGCCATACGATCGCGGGCTTCTTCCTCGAGAACGCAGACATGGTCCACAAAGTCACGATCATCCCGCGCGGCCGCGCCGGCGGTTACGTCATCATGCTGCCGAAGGAAGACCGCATGCTGGTGACGAAGCAAGAGCTGCTGGATAAAGTCACCGGGCTGCTCGCCGGACGCGTCGCCGAAGAGCTTTTCATCGGCGAGATCGGCACCGGCGCCTACAGCGACTTCAAACAAGCGACCGGCATCGTCCGCAGCATGATCATGGAATACGGCATGAGCGACAAGCTCGGACCGATGCAGTTCGGCAACTCGCAGGGCCAGGTCTTCCTGGGCCGCGACCTCGGACACGAGCAGAACTATTCCGACGCCATCGCCTACGAGATCGACCAAGAGATGCAGGACATCATTAAGACTTGCTACGACCGGGCGAGAAACCTCTTGACCGAGAAGAGCAAGGAAATGCATCTTGTCGCGAACACCCTGTTGGAGAAGGAAACGCTGGATCTCGACCAGATCAAGAGCCTGATCGAGACGGGCAACGCCGACGGCGAGGGCGACGGTTCCTCCGGAGGAAGCGAAGAACCGAACACCGATCCGATCGTCGATACGCTCGGAGGAGGCGTCCGGGTCCGCATCCAGACACGCGAGGACGACCTGCAAACGCCGACGCCGCAAAATCCGGACAACCGCAAGGACGACGGTTCCGGCGAGGTTTAATCCCGCTGGATGCAACCGACTGTTTATACGATCAGCCCATGCTGGCCAACGGCCGCATGGGCTGATTTTTTTACTTGCGATGTCACGTAAATTCATTGACAACCGTGAAGAAGCGAGTGTAAATTAGGGGGTAATCATCGATTACGGATTCCCATCCGCCCCCTACTTTGTGACTGCATTCACAAAGTCTGCCGCGGGAGGACGATGGAGCCGGAGGAGGAGTACTGCCATGGAAGCATTAGCTCTGGAGCGCAAGGCGGAACAGAACCGCGAGCTGCGCGAACGGCTTTTGCAGCTGAAGAAAGAACGCAACGCCATCATTCTTGCCCACTACTATCAACGCGATGAGATCCAAGAGGTGGCGGATTTCCGCGGCGACTCGTTCCTGCTGGCGCAGAAGGCGGCTGCCACGGACGCCGACGTCATCGTATTTTGCGGCGTTCATTTTATGGGGGAAAGCGCCAAGATCCTGGCGCCGAATAAAATCGTTCTCGTGCCCGACGAGCGGGCGGGCTGTCCGATGGCCGACATGGTCCATCCGATCGGGCTCCGCGAGCTGAAAGCGAAGCACCCGAACGCCAAAGTCGTCACCTACATCAATTCCTCCGCGGACGTCAAAGCGGAGACCGATATCGTCTGCACGTCGGCGAACGCCGTGAAGGTGGTCAACTCGGTCGACTCCGACGAGATCATCTGGTGCCCGGACAAGAACCTCGGCCATTACGTGTCTCAATTCACGGACAAGAAAATGATCATCTGGGAAGGGTACTGCAATACGCACGACATGCTGACGGTGAAAGACGTCGTGGAAATGCGGGCCAAACACCCGAACGCGCAATTCGTCGTGCATCCCGAATGCCGGCCCGAAGTGGTCGCGATGGCGGACTTCGTCGGCAGTACCACCGGGATCCTCAAATACTGCAAGGAATCCGAGCATCAGGAGTTCATCGTCGGAACCGAGGACGGAACCGGCTATCAGCTTCGTGTGGACAGTCCGAACAAGACGTTCCATTTTGCGTCCAAATTCCTCGTTTGCCCGAACATGAAGGTCAACAACTTGAAGAAAGTCGTTCGCTGCCTGGAAACGATGCAGCCTCAAATCTACGTACCGCCGGAAGTGGCCGACAAAGCCAGACTATCGCTGGAGAGAATGCTGCAAGTGAAGTAGCATTCTCTACTTTCTTGCCGGACAGGAGACCGAGAATCCATGATACCGCGTTATATCGTAGACTTCGATCTGGATACGCTGCCGAAGGTGCATACGGACGTCATCGTCATTGGAGCGGGCATCGCGGGACTATTCACGTCCATCAAGGCCAGCGAACGGAACCGCGTGCTCATGATCACCAAGAAATCGCTGTTCGAGAGCAACACCCGTTATGCCCAGGGCGGCATTGCCGCCGTTTTCTCAGAGGAAGACTCCCCGGAATTCCACCTTCAGGATACGCTGATCGCGGGTGCGGGGCTATGCGATGAAGAAGCGGTTCAAGTGCTGGTGCACGAAGGACCCCGCGGCGTTCAGGAGCTGATCCGTCTCGGCACCCAGTTCGACGAAGAGGAAGACGGCCACTACGCCTTGACCCGGGAAGGCGCCCACAGCCAGCGCCGGATTCTGCACGCCAACGGCGACGCCACCGGTTTCGAAATCGTCAGGGCGCTGGCGGATAAGGTGCAGACGAATCCTTCCATTGAAGTGTGGGACGATCACTTCGTGCTCGATCTGCTCACGGAAGACGGGGAATGCCGCGGCGCCGTCGTCCAGAAACCGGACGGCTCCCGCGTGGCGGTATACGGCAAGGCCGTCGTGCTTAGCACCGGGGGTACGGGGCAACTCTATCGCTATACGACGAATCCCGAGGTCGCGACCGGGGACGGCATCGCGATGGCCTATCGGGCCGGCGCGTTGATCCGGGACATGGAGTTCATCCAGTTTCATCCGACCTCGTTGTGTTATCCGGGAGCTCCACGGTTTCTGATCTCGGAAGCCGTGCGGGGCGAAGGCGCCTACCTGCGCAACATCCGCGGCGAGCGGTTCATGGATAAATACCATCCACAGCTCGAGCTTGCGCCCCGCGACGTGGTCGCCAGGGCGATCCTTGAAGAGATGGAGCAGACCAAGTCGACTTACGTCTACATTGATATTACCCACCAGAGTCCGGAGCTCGTCAGGCACCGGTTCCCGACCATCCATAAATTTTGCCTGCAGTTCGGGCTGGATTTGACGACGGATTGGATTCCGGTCGCCCCGGCTGCCCATTACATGATGGGCGGAGTGAAGACGGGCCTGGACGGGGAAACCAATATCAAGCGGTTATACGCGTGCGGCGAAGCTTCGTCTACGGGCGTGCATGGGGCGAATCGTCTGGCGAGCAATTCGCTGTCGGAAGCGATCGTGTTCGGGCGGCGGATCGTGGAAAGCATTAACCGCCTGAAGCCGATGGACCGGGACATGCATGTCCGCCATGAGGAGCAGCGGTTGTCGCCGTCCGGCATGGCCGCACCGGAGCGGAGACTGAAGCTGCAAAAATCGATGGTGCGCTGGGTCGGCCTGAGGCGGGATCGGCTGGGGCTCGAGCGGGGGCTGGAAGAGATCAAGCAGCATCTGCCGGTCTTCCGCACCCCGCTGGCTTCCCGTGAGGAGCTGGAGTTCGCGAACTTGCTGACCTGCGCCATGCTGACCGCCGAATCGGCGCTGTCGCGCGAGGAGAGTCGCGGGGCTCACTTCCGGGAAGATTTCCCGGAGCGCGACGATATCGATTGGCTCAAACATACGATAATAGACAGGGATCACGGGCTGGGGGAGGAACGGCTGGCATGTTCGAGCGAGAAAGCGATTGGCTGAACGGAGGACCCGCCGTCGAGGCGGTTAAGCAACAGATCGCCAGGTGGCTGGCGGAAGACATCGGTTCCGGAGACGTGACGACGATGGCGACGGTGCCGGCGGGACACGTTTCCCGAGGCATTATTCACGCCAAGCAAAGCGGCGTTCTGGCCGGCATGCCGCTTGCCCGCCTCGTTTTCGGTGTCGTGGACGAGAAGCTCCGTTTCGAGGCGAAAGCCGCTGACGGAGACCGGGTGGAACGCGGAACGGTGCTGGCCGTCGTGGAAGGATCGACGCATTCGATTCTGACCGGCGAGCGGCTGGCTTTGAACTTGATGCAGCGGATGTCGGGCATCGCCACGAAGACGAGGATTTACGTCGACGCGGCGCGCGATTATCCCGCCCGCATCGTGGATACGCGCAAAACGACGCCGGGACACCGCACGCTCGAGAAATACGCGGTCCGGGTCGGCGGGGGCTATAACCACCGCTTCGGATTGTATGACGCGGTGATGATCAAAGACAACCACATCAAAGCGGCGGGCGGCATCACGGCGGCGGTCGCGGCGGCCAAGTCGAGAATCCCGCATACGATGACGATCGAGGTGGAAGCCGAAAACGTCGAGCAGGCGCTCGAAGCGGCTCGCGCGGGTGCGCATATCGTCATGTTCGATAACATGAATCCTCAAGCGATGAAGGAAGCGGCCGTCCAAGTACGAGCGGTTGCTCCGCACATCGTGCTGGAAGCATCCGGAGGCTTGAAGCCGGAGCAGGTCGCGGAGGTTGCCGCCAGCGGCGTAGACGTCATCTCGGCCGGCAGCTTGACGCACTCGTTCCAAGCGCTGGACATCAGCCTGGATTTGAACGAAATAAAGGGGGATCACCCGTGATTTTGGTCGTGGATGTCGGGAATACCAACATCGTGCTCGGATTGTACCAGAACCGGGAGCTGACGCACCATTGGCGGCTGAGCACCAACCGCTCCTCCACGGTGGACGAATACGGGGTTCTCATCACGAATCTGTTTCAGATCGCGAACGTGAAGGCGCAGGACATCGAAGGCGTCATCTTGTCGAGCGTCGTGCCGCCGCTCATGCCTACGCTGGAGAGGCTGTTCGCCAAATACGTCGGCAAGGAGCCGCTCATCGTAGGACCGGGCATTAAAACGGGGCTCAACATCCGTTACGAAAATCCGAAAGAAGTCGGGGCGGACCGGATCGTCAACGCGGTGGCGGGCATCGAGAAATACGGCGCTCCGCTCATCGTGGTCGATTTCGGCACGGCGACGACTTTCGATTATATCGATGCCTCCGGCGCCTATCTGGGCGGGGCCATCGTGCCGGGGATCGGCATATCGGCAGAGGCGCTCTACCAGAGAGCCGCTAAACTTCCGCGCATCGAGTTGTCCAAACCGCGCATGGTCGTAGGACGCAATACGGTGGCTGCGATGCAGTCGGGGATCATTTTCGGCTATGCGGGTCAGGTAGACGGAATCGTTCGAAGGATTTTCAAGGAATTCGACGGCAAGCCCCGCGTCATCGCAACCGGAGGGCTGGCGGAATTGATCGCGGATGAGTCGGAAACGATCGAACTCGTGGACCCGTTGCTGACGTTGGAAGGGCTGCGCATCGTTTACGAGAGAAATGGGTAAAAAAGGGATAGCGGCGACGAAAACGACATTCTCAGTCCTGCTGCGGGACCGCGAAGTCGTTTTTGACTGGAAAGGGGTATAACGGAAGTGATGAAAGACGAATTGGTTCGAGGAACGGCATGGAACGGCGGCATCCGGGTGTTCGCGGCCCGGACGACCCAGCTCGTCTCCGAGCTTCAGAGAAGGCACGACACGTTCCCGACCGCAACGGCCGCGCTCGGCAGAGCCGCTACCGCCGGCGCGATGATGGGCGTCATGCTGAAGGACGAAGGAAAACTGACGATCCAAGTAAAGGGCGACGGGCCGCTGGGGCAAATCGTCGTCGACGCGAACGCGCGCGGCGAAGTGCGGGGATACGTGGATTATCCCCATGTGCACCTCCCGAGCAACAAGTTCGGTAAGTTGGACGTGGCCGGCGCCGTCGGCACGAGCGGCTATTTGAACGTCATCAAGGATATCGGCATGCGCGAGCCTTACCGCGGCAGCGTCCCGATCGTATCGGGCGAGCTCGGCGAGGATTTCACCTATTACTTCGCGGAGTCGGAGCAGATTCCGTCCGTCGTCGGCCTCGGCGTGCTGGTGGACACGGATAATTCCGTCATCCATGCCGGTGGACTGATCGTCCAAGTGCTGCCGGGTCTGCCGGAAGATCAGCTGCAGCGGCTGGAAGCCGCGGTTTCCGCGATGCCGCATGTCACCGCGCTGTTGGATCAAGGAGAAACGCCCGAGGGCATTCTCAAATATCTCGTAGGCGACGATCTGACGATCCATGAAACGATCGAACCGGTGTTCCGCTGCCAATGCTCGCGCGAGCGGGTGGAGAGAACGCTGATCACATTGGGTCCCGATGAGCTTCGAAGCCTGATCGACGAAGACGGGAAAGCCGATGTGCTCTGCCATTTCTGCAACGAGACCTACAAATTCACGGCCGAGGAACTGGAAGAGCTTCATCGGCGCGCTTCGGAGAGGACCCCGAAGGGAGTTTGAAACGGATGGGCGTCAGGACAATGCCGCTGAAGCGGCTCGTTTGGTCTGCCCTTGTCTCGTTGACCGTGGGAACGACGGGATGCGCGATCGGCTCCTCCGGCGAGAACTCCGGCCAGCCGCCGTCCCCGTCATCGTCTCCGTCTCCGTCTCCGTCTGGGAGTTTGGCGGCGTCGGCGGCGGATGAAGCCGTTGCGGAAGTCGGAGGCAAGAAGATTACGAGGTCCGAATTGACCGAGCGTCTGCTCTCCGGTTATGGAGCGGAAGTGCTTCGGGAGATGATGCTGCACGAAGCGGTCAATCAGGAGTCGGCCAAACTGGGATTCTCTGCCGACGACGAAGAGATCGAGCGGGAAATCAGCGGGATGAGCGAAGGTTACGGGAGCGAACAAGAGTTTTACGATTCCATGCTGCAGCAGCTGGGCATGGACCGGGAAGCGGTGAAGGAAGACGCCAGGTACCGGGTTTTGCTGGAAAAGCTGACGGTCCGGGGGATCCACGTCCCGGAGTCGGATATCCGGCGCTATTATGCAGACCATAAGAAGGAATACGGCCCGCGCAAGCAGTATGAATTGGCCTGGATTCTGACGGGCACGGAAAAAGAGGCCAACGAGGTTCTCGGCAAGTTGGAAGCCGGAACCGATTTCGCGGCGCTGGCGAAACAATATTCGATGGATGGCATGACGGCGGACAGCGGCGGGAATCTGGGCTGGGTCGACGAAACCGATCCGCTGCAGGATGCGAAGTTGATTTCGGCGGCCAGTCGGATTCAAGTCGGCGAAGCCGCCGGGCCGATCCAAACGGATCAAGGCTATGTCGTACTCTTGCTCAACGGAAGGAAGATCGTAGAGGGCAAAGATTACGAGTCCGTTAAGGATGAGATCGCCAGACGGCTGGCGCTCGAGAAGGCTCCCTCCATGCATGATTTGGAGCAATCCCTGCTCGCCAAGTATCAGGCAAAGACGCTCGATCCCAAGCTGAAGCTGCCTTCAGAGCGATAGGGAGCAAGCCTTTGCCAGACAGCCAGCTATTGACATTCCCTGTTTGGGTTGATAAGATGAAAGCAGACAAAAGCCGACTGATTTAGTCGGATTAAGCATCGTGCGGCTAGCAGTCGCAACTTATCGGGAGGGAATTATTCATGGCTAAGATTGTGAACAGCATTACCGAGCTGATCGGCGATACGCCGCTCGTGCGTTTGAACCGCCTCGTTCCTGCCGGCAGCGCGGAAATTTACGTCAAGCTGGAGTACCAAAACCCGGGCGCCAGCGTGAAAGACCGCATCGCCATCAGCATGATCGAGGAAGCCGAGAAGCGCGGCGACATCAAGCCGGGCGTTACGACGATCGTCGAACCGACGAGCGGCAACACCGGTATCGGTCTGGCCATGGTCGCAGCGGCTAAAGGCTACCGCGCCATTCTGGTCATGCCCGAAACGATGAGCTTGGAGCGTCGCAACCTGCTTCGCGCTTACGGCGCGGAACTCGTGCTGACGCCGGGTTCGGAAGGCATGAACGGCGCCGTTAAGAAAGCCGAAGAAATCACGGCCGAGAACAAAGACTACTTCATGCCGCAACAGTTCAAAAACCCCGACAACGTGAAGATCCACCGCGAAACGACCGGTCCGGAAATCGTCGAAGCCATCAACTCCCTCGACGGCAAGCTGGACGCGTTCATCGCGGGCATCGGTACGGGCGGTACGATTACCGGCGCCGGCGAAGTGCTGAAAAAGAACTTCCCGAACGTCAAAATTTACGCGGTCGAGCCTTCCGCTTCCCCGCTGCTGTCCGGCGGCAAACCGGGCCCGCATAAAATCCAAGGCATCGGCGCGAACTTCGTTCCGGACATCCTGGACCGCGAAATCTACGACGGCGTCATCACCATCGAGAACGAAGACGCGTTCGAAACCGCGCGTGCGGCTGCCAAACAAGAAGGCATCCTTTGCGGCATTTCTTCCGGCGCTGCGATCTTCGCTGCGTTGAAAGTGGCCAAAGAACTCGGCGAAGGCAAACGCGTCGTTGCGGTCGTTCCGTCCAACGGCGAACGTTACCTCAGCACGCCGCTGTTCAACTTCGACAACTAATACGCTCAAACGCGATCCTAAACCGTCCATGCACAGCATGGGCGGTTTTGTCATTTTTTCTTGTCTTGGCAGAGGTCGGTCGGGGTGGTATCCTCTAAGGAACGGTTCGGACGGATGAACGGACAAGGGTCGGATGAGCAAAGGCGAAGGTGGGCGCAATGAACAGGATTACGTTGGAGCAATGGAGGGAGTGGCAAGGCTCCTATACGTTGCTTCCTTATGTACGCATGATCCGGGCGGCTGAAGGAAGGCTGCTGCCGGTCGTGTGGGATCGGTTTTGGAGCGATGCCTCCGCTTATGGTTGCGTCTTGGAAAGCGGGAAAGGCGCACGTTATACGATGGCCGGCCTCCAACCTGTGGAGGTTATCGAAGGGAAGGGAAACAAGGCCCGCATCTCTTCTTGGGACGGTAAGGAATGGGCGGATCAGGGCTCTCTCGAAGGAGCGCCTCTGGATCTCGTGCGTTCCTGGATGACGGGATGGAGCGCTCCCCGTCCGGAAGGGCTTCCGGATTGCTGCGGAGGAGCGTTCGGCTTCTGGTCTTACGACACGGTACGGAGCTTGGAAAAACTGCCTGTCGCGGCATCGGATGATTTGGGGCTGCCGGATTTCGCGTTCCAACGTTACGAGCGACTGTGGATCGCCGATCACAGAGAGCAGGCCGTCTACCTGGCAGTCCATATGCGCGTGCCGGCCGATGCCCCGAACGACGATGAGTATTTAGAGCGGCTTTATGTGGAAGCGGAACGGGCGGCCGACGAGATGGAACGGCAATGGCGGTCATGGTGCGCCGTCTCCGAAGAGCCGGAAACCGAGAGCCGGCTTCGGACGATGCGTTCCTTTTTAGAAGAAGATCTGCTGCAAATCGAAGTGGAGCGCATTCCCGGACTGGCGACATCGATGAGCAAGGGCGCGTTCGAAAATGCGGTTCGGCGGATCCAGGATTATATCGCGCAGGGAGACGCGTTTCAGGTCAATCTGTCGCTCAGGCAGAGCGTGGCGGCGGGCCTCCCCGCCGAGGAGCTGTACGAGTGGCTTCGGCTCGTGAACCCCTCCCCGTACATGGGCATGCTGCGCACGCCGAACTTCGCCTTGGTCAGCGCATCTCCCGAGCTGTTGGTCAAGCTGGACGAAGGCAAGCTGTCCACACGCCCGATTGCCGGGACAAGGCGCCGCGGCCGCACGCCGGAAGAGGATAAGGCGATGGAGGATGAGCTGCGCTCGAACGAGAAAGAACGGGCCGAACACGTGATGCTGGTCGATCTGGAGCGCAACGACTTGGGACGGGTGGCGGCGTACGGCACGGTGAAGGTGCCGGAGCTGATGACGGTCGAGCGCTATTCCCACGTCATGCATCTCGTGTCGCAGGTGGAAGCCCGGCTGTCTCCCGGCAAGGACGCTTTCGATGTCGTGGCGGCGGTGTTCCCGGGCGGCACGATCACCGGAGCGCCGAAAATCCGCACGATGGAAATCATAGAAGAACTGGAGCCGGTCCGCCGGGGGCCGTACACGGGCTCCATGGGATGGATTGACTACGCCGGGAATATGGAATTTAATATTATTATCCGTACGATCGCCGTCAAGGACGGGGTTTGTCACATCCAGGCGGGAGCGGGAATCGTCATTGATTCCGATCCGAATCGGGAATTTTACGAGTGCCTGAACAAAGCCAAAGCGCTTTGGAAGGCCGTACAGTACGGGCAGCGGTACGCGGAAGGACAAGATCGGCCGTCCCGGCCGCCGGCCTGAACGAAGGGGAGGAACGAACGATGATTTTGGTGATCGACAATTACGATTCTTTTACTTATAACTTGGTCCAATACTTGGGGGAACTCGGGGAAGAAATCGCCGTACATCGCAACGACGAAATCACCTTGGAAGAGATCGAGGATATGAAGCCGGACCACATCCTCATTTCGCCCGGCCCTTGTACGCCGAACGAAGCCGGCATCAGCCTCTCGCTGATCGAGCGTTTTAAAGGCCGCATCCCCATTCTCGGCGTGTGTCTCGGCCACCAATCGATCGGCCAGGCTTTCGGCGGAGAGGTCGTCCGCGCGGACAAGCTGATGCACGGCAAAACGTCGGAAATCACGAATGACGGGCGCACCGTTTTCGAAGGGCTTCCGTCCCCGTTCACGGCCACGCGTTACCATTCCCTCGTCGTGAAGCGGGATACGCTGCCGGATTGCCTGGAGATTTCCGCCGAGACGGATGACGGCGAAATCATGGGCTTGCGGCATAAGGAGTACGTGGTGGAGGGCGTTCAGTTCCATCCCGAATCGATCATGACCGACAACGGGCTGCGCATGCTCCGCAACTTTCTGGCTTATAAGAAAGGCGTCCGGGCATGAACGTCCTTCGGAACGGCCGAATCATAGACAGCAAGGAAGCCGTGATCTCTGCATTCGATCACGGCTTTTTGTACGGAATGGGCCTGTTCGAAACCTTCCGCACCTATGACGGTCAGCCTTGGCTGCTCGAGCGGCATGCGGCGCGGCTCGCCGACAGCTGCAGGCTGCTCGGTATCTCGTACGAGCCGGACGCGGAGCGGATGCGCGAAGGCGTAGCCCGGCTGCTGGCCGCTTCCGGGCTGGAGGATGCCTATATTCGCTGGTCGGTTTCCGCGGGAGAAGGAGCCGTCGGTTTGCCGACGGGTCCCTATGAAACGCCGACGGAAATCGTCTACGCCAAAGAGCTCGCGCCGGACCGGCCGGACAACCGGTCCGCCAAGACGCTGCGGCTGCTGCATCTGCGACGGAGCTCGACGGAAGGGGAGATCCGGTTAAAATCTTTCCATTATATGAACAATATCCTTGCCAAGCGGGAGTTAGCGGAGGGCGGGGCAGGTCCCGGTGCGGAAGGATTGTTCCTGGACGCGGCGGGGAACGTGTGCGAAGGAATCGTGAGCAATGTGTTCTGGCTGTCGGACGGCGTCTTGCATACGCCTTCAACGGCAGCGGGTCCCTTGCCGGGTATTACCCGGGAATACCTCATGGAGTTGGCGGCGTCTTCCGGGTATCCGGTGAAGGAAGGTCTTTATCCGTTCGAGGACCTTCTTCGGGCGGATGAAGTGTTTCTCACCAATTCGATTCAGGAAATCGTACCGGTCACTACGCTCGAGGACGACCGGGGGCTAACGGTTTCCCGTTACGCATCAGCGGAAGCGAACTCCGTCACCCGGCAATGGATGGAACGGTACCGCCGCGCCGCCGAAGGGAGTTTAGAGCGATGAACCCGACATTTTACGATAGAAGTTACGCCTTTGAAGGCGGTTTGCGCCTGGAGCTGGGTCGAAGAACGCTCATCATGGGTATTTTGAATGTGACGCCGGATTCGTTCTCCGACGGAGGAAGGTACGACGCCGTGGAAGCTGCGGTCGAGCGGGCACGCCAGCTAGAGGCCGAAGGCGCGGATATCATCGACATCGGAGGCGAATCGACGCGGCCCGGCCATGATCCGGTATCGCTCGAGGAAGAACTGCGCCGCGTCGTTCCCGCCATTCGGGCGATCCGGGAAGCGGTCCGCTTGCCGATCAGCATCGATACATACAAAGCGGAAACCGCCCGGCAGGCGCTGGAAGCGGGAGCCCACATCGTGAACGACGTTTGGGGCTTCAAACGCGATCACCGAATCGCAGCGGTTTCCGCGGAATACGGCTGTCCGGTTATTTTGACGCACAATCGGGAAAGCCGGGATTACGCCGATTTCGTGCCGGACGTCATTGAGGATTTGTTGGCATCGGTCGCCCGGGCGAAAGCCGCCGGCGTGTCGGACGAGAACATTTGGCTGGATCCGGGCATCGGTTTCGCGAAGGATTACGACGAGAACCTTGAGCTGATGGGCCGACTGGACGAAATCGTGCGGCTCGGCTATCCCGTGCTGCTCGGGACTTCGCGCAAAACGTTCATTCGGCGGACGCTGGGCGTGGAAGCCTCGGATGCGCTCGAAGGGACGGCGGCTACCCAAGCGCTCGGGATCGCGCAAGGCTGCCAGATCATTCGGGTCCACGACGTGAAACAGATGAAACGCGTGGCGGCGATGACCGACGCGATCGTATACAAGTCATCGGCAAGGGGTGTGGAATGATGGACAAAATGGTTCTTAAACGGATGGTGTTTTACGGCTACCACGGGGTTTTTCCGGAAGAAAACAAGCTCGGCCAAAAATTTTACGTGGATCTGGACCTTCGACTGGATCTGACGAAGGCGGCTCGTTCGGACGACGTGGCGGACACCGTGAACTATGCCGAAATCCATTCGACGGTGAAAGCCATTGTCGAAGGGGCTCCGGTCAAGCTGATCGAGGCGCTGGCCGAAAAGATTGCGAACGCGGTACTCGGTACGTATACTATTATCAACGAAGCCACGGTATCGGTAACGAAGCCGAATCCGCCGTTCGACATCACTTTCGATGGAGTGACCGTGGAACTTCGAAGACGCCGGGATGGCGGCGGCAACGTGATTCCCGCAAAGGATTGACGGATTTGAAGTTGGCTTACGTGGCGCTGGGCGCCAACCTGGGCGACAGGGAAGCTTCCCTCTCGGAAGCGCTTCGCCGCATGGCGGCCGTGCCGGGAGTGCGAGTGCTGGGGATTTCCGGCGTATACGAGACGGATCCGGTCGGGTATGCCGACCAGCCGGCTTTTCTGAATATGGCGGCGGCCGTGGAGACGGAATTGGCTCCCGCCGAACTGCTGCGCACGCTGCTTGCGATCGAGAAGGACATGGGCCGCGTAAGGGACATCCGATGGGGTCCGCGGACGATCGATCTGGATTTGTTGCTGTACGAAGGAGCCCGGATGGAATCGGAGGAACTGACGCTCCCGCATCCCCGCATGGGGGAGCGGGCGTTCGTGTTGGTTCCTCTGAAGGATGTATGGCCTGCGGGTAAAGCTTTCCCCTGGGAAAGCTCCGTAGGCGCGGCCGAACAGGAAGCGGCCGGAATCAAACCGCGGGGCCGCCTGGACGAGCCCCGATAAGGAAGGAGTTGCCATTGTGCTTAAGATCGGCAACATAGAAATGAACAACAACGTCGTGCTGGCCCCGATGGCGGGCGTCTGCAACCCGGCGTTCCGGCTGATCGCCAAGGAATTCGGGTGCGGTCTCGTCTGCGCGGAAATGGTGAGCGATAAAGCGATCCTTCACGGGAACCAGCGGACGATGGAGATGCTGTTCGTCGACGAGCGGGAGAAGCCGCTCAGCCTGCAGATTTTCGGAGGCGACAAGGAATCGCTCGTCGCGGCCGTGAAATACGTGGACGAAAACACGAACGCGGATATCATCGACATCAACATGGGCTGCCCGGTACCGAAGGTCACCAAATGCGATGCCGGCGCCCGTTGGCTGCTCGACCCGAATAAGATTTACGACATGGTGTCTTACGCGGTCGAAGCGGCGAAGAAACCGGTGACGGTCAAAATGCGGATCGGCTGGGACGACCAGCACGTTTACGCCGTGGAGAACGCGCAGGCCGTCGAACGCGCGGGCGGCGCCGCGGTGAGCGTGCATGGACGGACCAGGGAACAATTGTATACCGGCAAAGCGAACTGGGATATTATAAGGGACGTTAAACAGGCCGTGTCGATTCCCGTCATCGGCAACGGAGACGTGTTCGCCCCGGAAGATGCCAAACGCTTGCTCGAGCATACGGGAGCCGACGGAGTGATGATCGGGCGCGGCGCGCTCGGCAATCCTTGGATGCTGTACCGCACCGTTCACTACCTGACGCGGGGCGAAATGCTGCCGGAACCGGCGCCGAGCGAGAAGATCCGCATTGCGGTGCTTCATCTCGACCGGTTGGTCAACCTCAAAGGCGAGGGCCAGGCCGTACGTGAAATGCGCAAGCATTTGGCGTGGTACCTCAAAGGACTGCCCAACGCGCATAAGGTGAAGGACACAATCATGGAGCTCACGGCGCGCGAAGCCGTCGTGTCGATGCTGACCGAATACGTACGGTCGGTGGAGGAAGACATGGCCCGGGAACCGCAGAACGAGAGCGATTCCGGAAACCTTCTCGTGCACTGAGGACGCGCCCCGGCGGGCTTTTCCGTGAATTGACATTTTTGAGGGGTTGAAATATAATCAGTACCAATATTCGCAAGGGCAGACCGGATCTTCCGGTCCCCTCCCTTCGGTGTCATGACCACGCGGAAGCGCCATATATTGGAGTAATCAGACGTTGCAGTTAACCCTATCCACGACAGGAGATCGGTGAGATGAGCGATAAAGAAGTCCTTCTGACCCCCGACGGGCTCAAAAAGCTGGAAGAGGAGCTTGAGAACCTGAAGTCGGTCAAACGCCGCGAAGTGGCCGAGCGCATCAAGATCGCGATCGGATACGGAGATATCAGCGAGAACTCGGAATACGAGGATGCGAAGAACGAACAAGCATTCATCGAAGGCCGCATCATCACGCTGGAGAAAATGCTCCGCAACGCGCGCATCATCAATAACGACGAGATCGACCTTGAGACGGTTGGCATCGGTTCCACCGTTATCGTGGAAGACCTCGAATTCGGCGATACGATGGAATACACGATCGTCGGCACGGCCGAATCTGATCCCGGTCAGAACAAGATTTCCAACGAAAGCCCAGTGGGCAGAGCGATTATCGGCAAGAAAAAAGGCACGACCGTCGAAGTCAACGTTCCTGCGGGCATTATCCAATACAAAATCGTCGATATCAAGAAGTGATTCAGCCTTGCCGGCGCAAGCGCAGACAACGCAAAAAAGCTTCCTCCGGAAGCTTTTTTGGTTGTATGAGAGGTTAGAAAGAAGGAGAATCCGACATGGAACATACGGAAAACAACACGGAATCGGCAGAGCTTAGCGAATTGCTGCAGATTCGGCGCAACAAACTGGATGAGCTGCGGGATCTCGGCGTCGATCCTTTCGGTTCGAAATTCGTCCGCACGACCCAGGCGGGGGACATTCTGTCCGCATACGGCGAGCTCTCCCAAGAGGAGCTGGAGTCGCGTGCGATCGAGGTCAGCATAGCCGGCCGGATCATGCAGAAACGCGGCATGGGCAAGGCCGCCTTCGCGCACATTCAGGATTTGAGCGGCAAAATTCAAATCTACGTCCGCCAGGACACGGTGCCGGGCAACCAATTCGCGGCGTTCGACCTGCTCGACATCGGCGACATGGTCGGCGTTCACGGCGTCGTTTTCAAGACGAAGACGGGTGAAACGTCGGTGAAAGTAAAGGAACTGACCGTGCTCACGAAGTCGCTGCTTCCGCTGCCGGACAAGTTCCACGGCCTGAAAGACGTAGAAACGCGGTACCGCCAGCGGTACGTCGACTTGATCGTCAGCCCCGAAGTGCAGAAAACGTTCATTGCCCGTTCGAAAATCATCCAGTCGATGCGCCGTTATTTGGACAGCCGCGGCTATCTCGAAGTCGAGACGCCGACGCTTCATGCCATCGCGGGCGGCGCGGCAGCGCGTCCGTTCATTACGCACCATAACGCGCTGGACATGCAGCTGTACATGCGGATCGCGATCGAGCTTCACCTGAAGCGTCTGATCGTCGGCGGGCTGGAGAAAGTGTACGAGATCGGCCGGGTATACCGGAACGAAGGCATTTCGACGCGGCACAACCCCGAGTTCACGATGATCGAGCTGTATGAAGCTTATGCGGACTATAAGGATATCATGGACCTGACCGAAAACCTCATCGCCCACATCGCGCAAGAGGTGCTTGGCACGACGAAGATCAACTATCAAGGCCAAGAGGTCGATCTTGCGCCGCCGTGGCGCCGGGTGTCGATGATGGAATTGATCCGCGAAGCCGTCGGCATCGACTTCACCGCGCAGATGACGAACGATGAAGCGCACCGGTTGGCCAAAGAGCATAAAGTTCCGGTTGAACCTCATATGGCGTTCGGCCATATCGTCAACGCGTTTTTCGAAACATTCGTCGAGCATACGCTCATTCAGCCGACGTTCGTCACCGGACATCCGGTTGACATTTCCCCGCTCGCGAAGAAGAACGACAAGGATCCGCGGTTTACCGACCGGTTCGAGCTGTTCATCGTGGCGAGGGAGCATGCGAATGCGTTCACCGAGCTGAACGATCCGATCGACCAGCGCCAGCGTTTCGAGGCGCAGCTGCAGGAGAAAGCCGCGGGCAACGACGAGGCGCACGAGATGGATGAAGACTTCATCCGCGCGCTCGAGTACGGCATGCCGCCGACCGGCGGCTTGGGAATCGGCGTGGACCGTCTGGTCATGCTGCTGACCGACTCGCCGTCGATCCGCGACGTGCTGCTGTTCCCGCACATGCGGGAGCGGGCCGACGATTAATAGGATGTCTCATTGTGAGCCGCTCGCCGATTGGCGGGCGGTTTTCTATTTAACGAAAATAACCAGCTCAAAAAGGGTTGCATCCGATAGGCGACCGTGATATATTATTTAAGCCGCTTCGTGAGCGGCGCTATACGAAAGGCTTTCGAGCTGAGTAGATTGCTCCTTGAAAACTGAACATCGAGCGTAATACGGTTTGAGCTTCGGCTCGAACAAACCAGCTTTAACTTTTGAGCCTTCAAGGCTCTTCAATAAGGTTTTACCTTTATGGAGAGTTTGATCCTGGCTCAGGACGAACGCTGGCGGCGTGCCTAATACATGCAAGTCGAGCGGATCTCTGAGGGAGCTTGCTCCCGAAGAGGTTAGCGGCGGACGGGTGAGTAACACGTAGGCAACCTGCCCATAAGACCGGGATAACATTCGGAAACGAATGCTAAGACCGGATACGCAGCGAGGTCGCATGATCTTGCTGGGAAACACGGCGCAAGCTGTGGCTTATGGATGGGCCTGCGGCGCATTAGCTAGTTGGTGAGGTAACGGCCCACCAAGGCGACGATGCGTAGCCGACCTGAGAGGGTGAACGGCCACACTGGGACTGAGACACGGCCCAGACTCCTACGGGAGGCAGCAGTAGGGAATCTTCCACAATGGACGCAAGTCTGATGGAGCAACGCCGCGTGAGTGAGGAAGGCCTTCGGGTCGTAAAGCTCTGTTGCCAGGGAAGAACGCCAGGGAGAGTAACTGCTCCTTGGGTGACGGTACCTGAGAAGAAAGCCCCGGCTAACTACGTGCCAGCAGCCGCGGTAATACGTAGGGGGCAAGCGTTGTCCGGAATTATTGGGCGTAAAGCGCGCGCAGGCGGTTTCTTAAGTCTGGTGTCTAAGTGCGGGGCTCAACCCCGTGATGCACTGGAAACTGGGAAACTTGAGTGCAGAAGAGGAGAGCGGAATTCCACGTGTAGCGGTGAAATGCGTAGAGATGTGGAGGAACACCAGTGGCGAAGGCGGCTCTCTGGACTGTAACTGACGCTGAGGCGCGAAAGCGTGGGGAGCAAACAGGATTAGATACCCTGGTAGTCCACGCCGTAAACGATGAGTGCTAGGTGTCGGGGGGGTCCACCCCTCGGTGCCGAAGTTAACACATTAAGCACTCCGCCTGGGGAGTACGGTCGCAAGACTGAAACTCAAAGGAATTGACGGGGACCCGCACAAGCAGTGGAGTATGTGGTTTAATTCGAAGCAACGCGAAGAACCTTACCAGGTCTTGACATCCCCCTGAATCCTCTAGAGATAGAGGCGGCCTTCGGGACAGGGGAGACAGGTGGTGCATGGTTGTCGTCAGCTCGTGTCGTGAGATGTTGGGTTAAGTCCCGCAACGAGCGCAACCCTTGAGCTTAGTTGCCAGCACGTTATGGTGGGCACTCTAGGCTGACTGCCGGTGACAAACCGGAGGAAGGCGGGGATGACGTCAAATCATCATGCCCCTTATGACCTGGGCTACACACGTACTACAATGGCCGGTACAACGGGTCGCGAAGCCGCGAGGCGGAGCCAATCCCAGCAAAGCCGGTCTCAGTTCGGATTGCAGGCTGCAACTCGCCTGCATGAAGTCGGAATTGCTAGTAATCGCGGATCAGCATGCCGCGGTGAATACGTTCCCGGGTCTTGTACACACCGCCCGTCACACCACGAGAGTTTACAACACCCGAAGCCGGTGGGGTAACCGCAAGGAGCCAGCCGTCGAAGGTGGGGTAGATGATTGGGGTGAAGTCGTAACAAGGTAGCCGTATCGGAAGGTGCGGCTGGATCACCTCCTTTCTAAGGAGCCCTTCGGGGCAGTAAAGTCCACATCCTGCTTGCAGGAGTGGCACGTATTACGCTCGAGTTCAGTTTTGGGGGAGCAAGCCTCCTTCAATTGAATACCGCGCATCGTTTGGCGACATGCGCAACCTGTCTGGTGGTAATGGCGGAGGGGTTCCACGCGTACCCATCCCGAACACGACCGTTAAGCCCTCCAGCGCCAATGGTACTTGGACCGAAGGGTCCTGGGAGAGTAGGACGCCGCCAGGCAGGCCCATTATGGGTCTTTTTCATGGCCTGACAATATTGGCCTTTAGCTCAGCTGGTTAGAGCGCACCCCTGATAAGGGTGAGGTCGGTGGTTCGAGTCCACTAAGGCCAACCAAATTTCATTACCCTATGGGGACGTAGCTCAGCTGGGAGAGCACCTGCCTTGCACGCAGGGGGTCAGGAGTTCGATCCTCCTCGTCTCCACCATTCGATTCTTATCGGCGAAGCGAATTGCCAACTTTTGTGGGTTGAGCGACGAAGCCAGCCGTGATAAGATGATCTTCCTGCCGATGAGGCAGCGAAGGAATTGCACCTTGAAAACTGGATAGCGAAACGAAAGCAATGCGCTGAAGAAAACATCAAGCACCTTGTGTCTTGACTGCAACTGTGATCCTTGTGATTGCAGCAAAGGTTAAGCTAATAAGGGCGCACGGTGGATGCCTAGGCGCCAGGAGCCGACGAAGGACGCGACGAACAGCGATATGCCTCGGGGAGCCGTAAGTGGGCGTTGATCCGGGGATCTCCGAATGGGGAAACCCAGCTGCGGTAATGCGCAGTTACTCATGAGTGAATCCATAGCTCATGAAGAGGCACACCCAGGGAACTGAAACATCTAAGTACCTGGAGGAGAAGAAAACAAGAGTGATTCCGTCAGTAGCGGCGAGCGAAAGCGGATTAGCCCAAACCAGGGAGCTTGCTCCCTGGGGTTGTGGGACGTCTCACATGGAGTGATAAAAGAGCAGGTTAGGCGAAGAGGACTGGAAAGTCCCGCTATAGAAGGTAAGAGCCCTGTAGCCAAAAGCCTGCTCTCTCCGAGACGGATCCCGAGTACCGCGGGACACGTGAAACCCCGTGGGAATCCGGCAGGACCATCTGCCAAGGCTAAATACTCCCTGGCGACCGATAGTGAAGCAGTACCGTGAGGGAAAGGTGAAAAGCACCGCGGGAGCGGAGTGAAAAAGAACCTGAAACCGTGCGCTTACAAGAAGTCAGAGCCCGATTAATGGGTGATGGCGTGCCTTTTGTAGAATGAACCGGCGAGTTACGTTCACGTGCAAGGTTAAGCTGTAGAGGCGGAGCCGAAGGGAAACCGAGTCTGAATAGGGCGCTTAAGTACGTGGTCGTAGACCCGAAACCGTGTGATCTACCCCTGTGCAGGGTGAAGGTGCGGTAATACGCACTGGAGGCCCGAACTCGTGAGCGTTGAAAAGCTCTGGGATGACGTGGGGGTAGGGGAGAAATTCCAATCGAACTCGGAGATAGCTGGTTCTCCCCGAAATAGCTTTAGGGCTAGCCTCGAGGTTTAGCATCATGGAGGTAGAGCACTGATTGGGTGCGGGGCCCGCCAAGGGTTACCAAGTCCAGTCAAACTCCGAATGCCATGGATGTGTACTCGGGAGTCAGACGGCGAGTGCTAAGATCCGTCGTCAAGAGGGAAAGAGCCCAGATCATCAGCTAAGGTCCCCAAGTGTGTGTTAAGTGGGAAAGGATGTGGAGTTGCGAAGACAACCAGGATGTTGGCTTAGAAGCAGCCACCATTTAAAGAGTGCGTAATAGCTCACTGGTCGAGTGACTCTGCGCCGAAAATGTAACGGGGCTAAACACACCACCGAAGCTATGGCATGTCGTAGTCTTCACTTTGTTCTGGTTGGCACCGGGACATTAGTCAGAATCGACCTTAGAGGTCGTTCAAGGATTCTGACCAAATGCCCCAGCTAAACACACCAGAGTGAAGTGAAGGCTACGACTTGGGTAGGGGAGCGTTGTATGCGGGTTGAAGTCAGACCGGAAGGACTGGTGGACTGCATACAAGTGAGAATGCCGGTATGAGTAACGAAAAGACAAGTGAGAATCTTGTCCGCCGAAAGCCTAAGGGTTCCTGGGGAAGGTTCGTCCGCCCAGGGTAAGTCGGGACCTAAGGCGAGGCCGAAAGGCGTAGTCGAAGGACAACAGGTTGAAATTCCTGTACCACCGTAAGCCGTTACGAGCGATGGGGGGACGCAGGAGGGCAAAGACGCGAGCTGATGGAATAGCTCGTCCAAGCAGTGAGGGGTGTGTGCAGGCAAATCCGCACACTATAACCTTGAGCTGTGATGGGGAGGGAAAATTGCAGTACCGAAGGTCTTGTGCTCACGCTGCCGAGAAAAGCCTCTAGCCAGGCGAAGGTGCCCGTACCGTAAACCGACACAGGTAGGCGAGATGAAAATTCTAAGGCGCGCGGAAGAACTCTCGTTAAGGAACTCGGCAAAATGACCCCGTAACTTCGGGAGAAGGGGTGCCCCGGTAGCGTGAATAGCGCGAGGGGGCCGCAGTGAAGAGGCCCAAGCGACTGTTTAGCAAAAACACAGGTCTGTGCGAAGCCGTAAGGCGAAGTATACGGGCTGACGCCTGCCCGGTGCTGGAAGGTTAAGGGGAGCGGTTAGGGGCAACCCGAAGCTGTGAACCGAAGCCCCAGTAAACGGCGGCCGTAACTATAACGGTCCTAAGGTAGCGAAATTCCTTGTCAGGTAAATTCTGACCCGCACGAATGGCGTAACGATCTTGGGCGCTGTCTCAACGAGAGATCCGGTGAAATTTTAGTACCTGTGAAGATGCAGGTTACCCGCGACGTGACGGAAAGACCCCATGGAGCTTTACTGCAGCTTGATATTGGACTTTGGTACGGTCTGTACAGGATAGGTGGGAGCCTTGGAAGCCGGAGCGCCAGCTTCGGTGGAGGCGACGTTGGGATACCACCCTGATCGTATCGGAGTTCTAACCTGTCACCGTGAATCCGGTGAAGGGACCGTGTCAGGCGGGCAGTTTGACTGGGGCGGTCGCCTCCTAAAAAGTAACGGAGGCGCCCCAAGGTTCCCTCAGCGCGGTTGGAAATCGCGCGAAGAGTGCAAAGGCATAAGGGAGCTTGACTGCGAGACCAACAAGTCGAGCAGGGACGAAAGTCGGGCTTAGTGATCCGGTGGTACCGAATGGAAGGGCCATCGCTCAACGGATAAAAGCTACCCTGGGGATAACAGGCTTATCTCCCCCAAGAGTCCACATCGACGGGGAGGTTTGGCACCTCGATGTCGGCTCATCGCATCCTGGGGCTGAAGTAGGTCCCAAGGGTTGGGCTGTTCGCCCATTAAAGCGGTACGCGAGCTGGGTTCAGAACGTCGTGAGACAGTTCGGTCCCTATCTGTCGCGGGCGTAGGAAATTTGAGAGGGGCTGTCCTTAGTACGAGAGGACCGGGATGGACGCACCGCTGGTGTACCAGTTGTTCCGCCAGGAGCACCGCTGGGTAGCCAAGTGCGGGAGGGATAAGCGCTGAAAGCATCTAAGCGCGAAGCCCGCCTCAAGATGAGATTTCCCAATTCGTAAGACCCCTGGAAGAACACCAGGTTGATAGGCCCGGGGTGGAAGCGCGGCAACGCGTGCAGCTGACGGGTACTAATCGGTCGAGGGCTTATCCTACGCAGTAACACAGGTGATTGTTTCTTCAGCACTGCTTTCACGTTTCGCTATCCGGTTTTCAGGGCGCAAGCCTATAAACCGTTAAAGCACTTTCCGTCATTCGACGGAAGGTGCTTTTTTCATTTCCTCTTTTCCCAGCAATCTTACATCACAGGTTCGGCCGAACGCAGCCACACTAAGGAAAACGGCTGCCAGGAGGCGAACGTTCCATGCCGACACCGACTGCCCGGAACCTGTTGATTCTCGTCGTTTTCGTCTTCACCGCTTTGGTATTGCCGGGCTGCACGCGGGAGGATGGTCCTGATCTGGCCGAGCCCGTCGCATCTAAGGGAACGACTGTATCGCAGCCCGTACGTTTTACGGTCAAATCGAAAACGACGGACTTACAAAGGCGCATTGCGATCGGTGCGGCGGCACCGTTCGTGCCGAATCCCCCGAGACAGAGCGTCCGCGGCATTTACGTATCCACCTTCGCTGCTCTGTCCGGCTCCAAGATGAAGTCGATCCATGCGTTGCTCAACAACACCGAGCTCAACGCCGTCGTGCTTGACGTCAACAGCGGAGCGCGGCTTCTGTCGCTCACCCGTACTTCCGATGCAAAGCGCTTCGTTCGGTCGGAAACGCCCGCCGCCCGGCGCCTGCGTGCGGTTGTCCGCGATCTCAAAAGCCGCCGGGTCTATGTGATCGCAAGGATCGTGTCCTTTAAGGATTCAGAAGCGGCCCTTGCGCGGCCTGATCTGGCGTTGAAACGTAAGGACGGCACCGTATGGACCGATCGACGCGGGCATGCCTGGCTTGACCCGTACAACGAGGAGGCTTGGGCATATCCGGCCGCACTCGCCCAAGAGGCGGCGGCTGCCGGATTCGACGAGGTGCAGTTCGATTACGTACGTTTTCCGGATATCGCAGCGAATAGGGACCGGGAGATCGCCTACCCATACTCCCGCGGGCGCAGCAAAAGCGAGGCGATCCGCCAATTCCTGAGGTATGCCGCAGGGGAAGCCCACGCGCGCGGATTGCGCGTATCGGCGGACGTTTTCGGGATGGTCGGGTCGACCACTTCGGATATGGGGATCGGTCAGCGCTGGGTCGATCTTGCGCCGGTGTCGGACGTGCTGTCCCCGATGGTATATCCCTCTCACTACAACAACGGAACGTGGGGGATCCCGAATCCTGATCTGACCCCTGGTCCTATCGTGACGAAGGCCATGCAAGACGCGTCCAAGCGGAATAAAGTTCTTCGTCGGCAAGGGAAGAAGCCGGCGGACGTCAGGCCCTGGCTCCAAGGATTTACGGCGTCTTGGGTTCAACCCCATCAGGTCTATGGGCCGGACCAAATTCGGGAGCAGATCCGAGCGGCCAAACAAGCCGGTTTTCCTTCTTACCTGATTTGGAATTCGTCCAGCCGGTACCCGGTTTTCTGATCCGATATGGTCGGAATATTCGCGAAATTCGCCCGAACGGCGCGGTTTTCCGGCACCGGGATTGTTCTTGACAGCCCCAGGTGCCTCTGCTAAGATTGCCTATAATCAATCGGAGACATGGTCCGGCAAGCAGCCGGCAAAGGAGGGAAATGCTCGTGTGGCAGAACAAATTCGCCAAGGAAGGACTCACGTTTGACGACGTGCTGCTCATCCCCAGGAAATCGACGATTCTTCCCCGGGACGTAGACGTGTCAACCAGGCTCAGTCCTTCCGTAAAGCTGAACATTCCGTTGATCAGCGCGGGAATGGACACGGTCACGGAATCGGCTTTGGCGATCGCCATCGCCCGGGAAGGCGGCATCGGCATCATTCATAAGAACATGTCGGTAGCTCAGCAAGCGGAAGAAGTCGACCGGGTGAAACGTTCGGAGAGCGGGGTTATCACCAATCCCTTCTCGCTGACCCCGGACCATCACGTATATGACGCGGAAGAACTGATGGGCAAGTATCGCATTTCGGGTGTTCCGATCGTGGACGGAGAAGGCAAGCTGGTCGGGATCCTCACCAATCGCGACTTGCGTTTCGTGCATGATTATTCCATCAAGATCGACAGCGTGATGACGCGCGACAATCTGGTCACCGCCCCGGTAGGCACGACGCTCCAGGAAGCGGAGGTCATTCTTCAGAAGCACAAGATCGAGAAGCTGCCGCTCGTGGACGAAACGAACACGCTCAAGGGCTTGATTACGATCAAGGATATCGAAAAAGCGATCCAGTTCCCGCACGCGGCGAAAGACCAACACGGACGGCTGCTCGTCGGAGCGGCGGTAGGCGTATCGAAAGATACGTTCGAGCGGGCCGAAGCGGTGATTCAGGCGGGGATCGATCTGCTGGTCGTCGACTCCGCGCACGGTCACCACATCGACATCGTGTCGATGGTGCGCAAGCTTCGCGACAAGTATCCGGAATTGCCGATCGTGGCGGGCAACGTGGCGACGGGCGAAGCGACCCGCGAGCTGATCGAAGCCGGGGCCTCGATCGTCAAAGTCGGCATCGGGCCGGGCTCCATCTGCACGACGCGGATCGTCGCCGGCATCGGTGTACCGCAAATCACGGCCATTTACGATTGCGCCACCGTGGCGCGGGAATATAACGTTCCGATTATCGCGGACGGCGGCATCAAGTATTCCGGCGAAGTCACCAAAGCCATCGCGGCGGGAGCGAGCGCGGTCATGCTCGGCAGCTTGTTCGCGGGCACGGAAGAAAGCCCCGGCGAATCGGAAATTTACCAAGGCCGCCGGTACAAGTCGTACCGCGGAATGGGCTCCATCGGCGCCATGAAGGAAGGCAGCAAGGACCGTTACTTCCAAGAGAACGAGAGCAAGCTCGTTCCGGAAGGCATCGAGGGCCGCGTGCCTTACAAAGGGCCGCTCAAGGATACGATTCATCAGTTGATCGGCGGTCTCCGTTCGGGCATGGGCTATTGCGGCACGGGCACGATCGAAGAGCTCAAGAACGACACCGAATTCGTCCGTATTACGGGCGCGGGACTTCGCGAGAGCCATCCGCACGACGTCCAAATCACCAAAGAAGCGCCTAACTATTCCTTATAATTCCGCAGCCATGAAAGCCGCAGGATCGCCGGTATCGCCGGTCCTGCGGTTTTATTTTTTCCATCTCCAGCGAAATGCTGGAATTGATTCGAAAGCCTTTTTTCTCGCCTATTCCCTTATGTTACAATGAAGGTCGTAATTTATCGAAAAGGGAGAGAACGTTTTGAACCGTCCTCATACACCGTATCGTCGTTTGCCATCTATCTCCAAACGCTTCGTCTCCATGTCCGTTTTGTTCGGTATGTTGTCCATGATGCTGTTTGCCGGATCCGCGTCCGCCGCGGCGGCATCCTCTATGCCCGATCTTCAATTGAACGCGCAAGCCGCTTTCCTGATGGATGCGGAGACGGGACAAGTCCTGTACGAGCATAATGCGGACGACAAGCTGCCTCCCGCGAGCATGGCGAAAATGATGACCGAGTATCTCGTGGAAAAAGCCGTCGAACAGGGCAAAATCAAATGGGACGACGTCGTGACCACGGGCGAGAATGCCGCCGCACAAGTCGGCAGCCGCGTATTCTTGGCCAAAGGCGAGAAACATACGGTCAAGGAACTGTACGTCGCCATGGCGGTCGCCTCCGCGAACGACGCCACCGTACAGCTGGCCGAGTTTCTGGGAGGATCCGAGCAGGCCTTCGTCGAGCAAATGAACGAGACCGCGCAGCAGCTCGGCATGAAAAACACCCACTTCGTCAACACGACCGGACTTGACGTTGCGGATATGCCCAAGAACTTCCGTCCATCGGGCGGCGGCGAGACGATGATGTCCGCCCGCGATTCCGCAACTCTTGCGTACCACATTTTGAAGGAAATGCCTCAGTTCCTCGAGGTGTCGAAGATCCCGAGCCTGAAATTCCGGGAGAGGGACAAAACCTCTACGCCGAACTGGAACTGGATGCTGGAATCCAACAAAAACATTCCGAACTTCCGCAAATTCGCGTATCCGGGCGTTGACGGCTTGAAGACGGGCCATACGCCGACGGCCGGTAACTGCTTTACGGGTACGTCGCTCCGCAACGGCACGCGGCTGATCGCGGTCGTGATGAACGTTCCGGGCGGGCTGTACGACGGAACACGATTCCTGGAGACGGCGAAGCTGTTCGATTACGGCTTCAACAATTTCGAGAAGAAGACGATCGTGGAAGCCAAGACGCCCCTGAAAGGCATCGAAACCCTGAAAGTCAGCAAGGGCAAGCATTCCAGCGTACCAGTCGTCACGGGACAAGACGTTACGATCATGGCGCCGAAAGGCTCGACGGTCAACATCACGGAATCGACGATTAAAGCGAACCAGGATCCGCTTCCGGCTCCGGTGAAGCAAGGCGACAAAGTGGGGACCGCTACCGTCAAGTACACCGATCCCGCAACCGGCAAAGAAATGACGGCAACCGTCGATATGGTGGCGAACGACGACGTGAACAAGGCCGGATGGCTGAGCCTGTTCTTCCGCGGTATCGGCCACTTCTTCTCCTCGCTGTTTAAAGGAATCGTCGGTCTTTTCTAAATCCCGACTTAATAGGTTGCCTATTGGTAAACCTTGCTGTAAAATCAAGAGTTAGAATCTTCGGGAGGCATGGATCATGGAAACGGGAACTTCGAGAGTCAAACGCGGCATGGCCGAAATGCAAAAAGGCGGCGTCATCATGGACGTCATGAGCGCCGAGCAAGCTAAAATCGCCGAAGCGGCTGGAGCAACCGCCGTCATGGCGCTGGAACGCGTTCCGTCCGATATTCGGGCAGCCGGCGGCGTAGCGCGCATGGCCGATCCGACGATCGTCGAGGAAGTCATGAAAGTCGTCAGCATTCCGGTTATGGCGAAAGCCCGGATCGGACATTACGTCGAAGCGAAAGTACTGGAATCGCTGGGCGTCGATTACATCGACGAGAGCGAAGTGCTGACCCCTGCGGACGAAGTGTTCCACATCAGCAAAGCTGAATTTACGGTACCGTTCGTTTGCGGCGCGAAAGACCTCGGCGAGGCGCTTCGCCGCATTCAGGAAGGGGCGTCGATGCTTCGCACGAAAGGCGAGCCGGGAACCGGCAACGTCGTCGAAGCGGTCCGCCACCTTCGCCTGATCATGGGCCAAATCCGCAAGGTACAGAACCTGTCCAAGGACGAGCTGTACCATGAAGCCAAAACGCTGGGCGTTCCGTACGACCTGCTGCTTGGCGTGCATGAAACCGGCCGTTTGCCGGTCGTCAACTTCGCCGCCGGCGGCGTAGCGACGCCTGCAGACGCGGCGCTGATGATGCACCTCGGCGCGGACGGCGTGTTCGTCGGATCGGGGATTTTCAAATCCGAAAATCCGGAGAAATTCGCCCGCGCGATCGTGGAAGCCACGACGCATTATGATGACTACGGACTGATCGCCCGCGTTTCGAAAAACCTGGGCGCTCCGATGAAAGGCATTGAGATTTCCAAGCTGGAATCCTCTCAACGCATGCAGGACCGCGGCATCTAAGCTGCACGGAGCCTGACCGATTCAACACGAGATTGTTGCCATCCGGCGGCTTCCCGTTCGGCCCTCATCGGCCGGCAAGGGGGGCCGCCGTGATTGGTTTACCGTAAGAGCGAGGGGAAGGGACCTTATATGAAAATCGGTGTGCTGGCGCTGCAAGGAGCGGTCGCCGAACATATCCGCAGCATCAACCTGGCCGGCGGGGAAGGCGTTGCGGTGAAACGTACGGAGCAGCTGGATGAATTGGACGGGCTGATCATCCCCGGCGGGGAAAGCACGACGATCGGCAAGCTGATGCGCAAATACGGGTTCATGGAAGCCGTTCGCGATTTCGCAGGCAAGGGAAAGCCGCTTTTCGGCACCTGCGCAGGCCTGATCGTGTTGGCGGAACGCCTGGAGAGCGGAGAAGAAGCGCATCTGGGGCTGATGAACATGACGGTAGCCCGGAACGCCTTCGGCCGCCAGCGTGAAAGCTTCGAGACCGAGCTGGACGTCAAGGGGATCGAAACGCCGCTTCGCGCGGTGTTCATCCGGGCTCCCTTGATCAAGGAAGTCGGAGGGAACGTGGAAGTGCTCTCTGCCTATAAGGACGAGATCGTGGCCGCGAAGCAGGACAACCTGCTCGTCTCTTCCTTCCATCCCGAATTGACCGACGATTACCGCTTGCACGGGCTGTTCCTGGATATGGCCCGCCAAGCTCGATAAGGGGGAATTCCCATGCTGGATGTCAAATTGCTTCGGACCGATTTTGACCGCGTGGCGCAATCGCTGAAGAACCGCGGCGCTTCGCTCGAGCTGATCTCCAAATTTCCGGAATACGACACCGCGCGCCGCGAGAAGCTGAGCGAAAGCGAGCAGCTGAAGAATCGCCGCAACGTCGTGTCCCAGGAAGTGGCGAAGCTCAAGAAATCCGGCGGCAACGCCGACGACCTGATCGCCGAGATGCGCGAAGTGGGCGACCGCATCAAGCAGCTCGACGACGAAGTGCGCGTGATCGAGGCGGAAATGGACCTGATGCTCCTATCCGTGCCGAACATGCCGCACGAATCGGTGCCGGTCGGCGCGTCGGAGGAGGACAACGTCGAACTCCGCAGGGAAGGGACCCCGCGGACGTTCGATTTCGAACCGAAGCCGCACTGGGATATCGCTTCGGAGCTCGGAATCCTCGATTTCGAAGCCGCCGCCAAAGTGACCGGCGCTCGTTTCGTATTCTATAAAGGCCTCGGAGCCCGGCTCGAGAGGGCATTGATCAACTTCATGATGGACCTGCACTCGGACCGCCATGGCTACGAGGAAATTTTGCCTCCTTATATCGTCAATCGGGACAGCCTCGTCGGAACGGGCCAGCTGCCGAAGTTCGCCGAGGACCTGTTCAAGCTGGAAAACTCCGATTACTATTTGATTCCGACGGCGGAAGTGCCGGTAACGAATTTCCATCGGGAAGAGATCCTGTCCGCGGAAGATCTGCCGAAGCGTTTCGTCGCCTACAGCAGCTGCTTCCGCTCGGAAGCGGGCTCGGCCGGACGCGATACCCGCGGTCTTATCCGCCAGCACCAGTTCAACAAAGTCGAACTCGTGAAACTGTCCGCTCCGGATTCTTCCTTCGACATGCTGGAGCAGATGACCGGCCATGCGGAGCGCGTACTGCAGCTGCTCGGCCTGCCTTACCGGGTGCTGCTGCTTTGCACGGGAGACATGGGCTTCGGCTCCACGAAGACCTACGACCTCGAAGTGTGGATTCCGAGCGCCGGCGTGTACCGCGAAATCTCTTCCTGCTCGAACATGGGAGATTTCCAGGCACGGCGCGCGGGCATCCGCTATCGTCCGGAAGCGGGCGCGAAGCCGGAATTCGTGCATACGCTGAACGGATCGGGACTGGCCGTCGGCCGCACCGTCGCGGCGCTGATCGAAAATTACCAGAACGCCGACGGAACGGTGACCATTCCCGAAGCGCTCCGTCCGTATATGGGCGGTAACGAGGTAATCGGTCCCAGGGGTTGATGCGAGATTCGGGCATGTGATATGATTACGGGGCAGATTTCGCCTGTTTGGGCTTGATCTGCCCATATCATGGAGAGGTACCGAAGCGGTCATAACGGGGCGGTCTTGAAAACCGTTAGGGTGCAAGCCCACGTGGGTTCGAATCCCACCCTCTCCGCCAAACGACGTATTCCGTTCAGGACGCAAGTGGGTTCGAACGGGCCGTGAAGCAAACATGCCGGGGGCATGTTTGTAGGCCCCGGAATTCGAATCCCACCCTCTCCGCCATAACAACGTATATTAGCGAACCGATCCGCGCTGCGGGTCGGTTTTTTGCGTATGCCGCCAAATGCATAAGAAGAGCGCGCCGAGCCAACCTAACAGGGCGGAGGTGCTGACATGTCAACCCAAGACGAATTGACCGTCCCTCAGGAACAACTGGCCGAAGCGTGGAGGCAGGTGCTTCCCGAACGGCTTCACGGCGGCGACCGGGCGGAGATTATGGCCGACGAAGCCGACCCGAAGGCGCTGCGCGTCCATATCCGGACCGCGGGCCACCAGATGATGGAGTTCGATTTTGCCGTCCGTTACGTCGACAGCCGCGAAATCGACATTCAGCTCACGGACGCCGAAAGAGACGGGCAGACCGTGGACGAACGGAACGACGTGATGCAGGCGCTGATCCAAGACTATCGCCGTCACCTGCATGAGTGCGCCCAGGCGCTGCACGACGTAACCCATGCGTAACGAGGAGGGACATCCGCATGTCGAACGCGAACGGGATGGCCGATAAAAACCTGAGCAACGTCGTGGAGGACCTGGCCAAAAGCCCGGTGAACTCCCACCAGGCTCAGCAGCAACAGCAGGACAGCAATGACCGGCGCCACCAGGCGGCGTTGAACCATGATCATACTCCCGATAGGGACCATCCCAAAACGACCTGACCGAACCCGATAAGGAGGCATTAGCTATGAAACCGAGAGTGCAGTCTGTCGCCCAACCCGGCGAAGGAGAAGCGGGCGGGGGCAACCGCGAGCAGCGCAGCCGGACGCCGACGGAACCGTTGTCCGGGTCCAAAAAAGTCAAAAACCGCAACCATTCTCGTCATAATAACGGAGAAGGCTGATCGGACCCGGCGAACGCCGGGTTTTTCTTATCCGAAATTTTAAGTGTGCAAAAAGTGACACAGATGTTGCCGGCTTGGTATGATAGAAGAAAAGGTACAAAGCACTGAGGAGGCAGATCGATGACCAAGAAAAACAAACCGATTCCCCCGCGCCCCCCGACAGCCGCAGCCAAGGCCGCTATGGCCGCCAAGCACAGCAGCCTTACCCCGTTCGAAATCGTCAGGCGAATCTTCTTCATCATGCTGGGCGCCATTCTGGTCGCTTTCGCACTCGAAACGTTCCTCATCAACAACTCCATCATCGACGGAGGCATTACCGGCATTTCCATCATGTCCTCGTATTTGAGCCATGTGCCGGTCGGCATTTTCCTCTTCGTACTGAACCTTCCTTTTCTCCTGGTCGGATACAAAACCATCGGCAAGACGTTTGCCCTGTCCACCCTGCTCGGCGTCGCGACGCTTTCCGTTACGACCTCGCTGCTGCACAGCTGGAAACCGTTCACGGAGGATACGTTTCTGGCTGCCGTATTCGGCGGGATTTTGCTGGGCGTCGGGACCGGCATCGTCATCCGCGCCGGGGGATCGCTGGACGGAACCGAGATCGTCGCGATTCTCGTGAACAAGAAGACTCCGTTCTCCGTAGGCGAGACCGTTATGTTCATCAACTTCTTCATCCTGGGCAGCGCCGGCTTCGTCTACTCGCTGGACCGCGCATTGTTTTCCCTCATTGCCTACTACATAGCCTTCAAAGCGATCGATCTGACGATCGAAGGATTCGACGAATCCAAGTCCGTTTGGATCATCAGCGACAATTACCGCGAAATCGGCAGCACGATCGTGGACCGGCTGGGCCGCGGAGTCACCTACCTGAACGGGGAAGGCGGCTATTCCGGGGACGACAAGAAGGTGATTTTCGTCGTCATCAACCGTCTGGAGGAAGCCAAGCTGAAGTCCATCGTCACCGAACTCGACGAACATGCATTCCTCGCGGTCGGCAATATCCACGATGTCAAAGGCGGACGGTTTAAAAAGAAGGATATTCATTAATTAGGAATCATATGGAAATGGGCTTTAGTCAGTTTTTAGGCCGAAAAGTCTTTCTAACTCCCCCGAATTAAGATACAATGAACGGAGTTTATTGATCTTTTATTCATGAGGGGAGTTTTTCGCTTTGGTGAAATCCAAAGTCTGGTTATCGCTCGTCGCACTTATGCTGACCGCCGCCTTGTTGCTCGCCGGTTGCAATAGCAGCAGTAAATCGCCGCAGGAAGCTCTGAAGTCTTCTTTGGAGAAATCCGCGGACATTAAGTCTTATAGCTTCAAAGGCAGCATGAAAATCGAGGATCTGAGCTTCCCGGCCGAAGGCGAAGACGCCGCCAGCACGGCTCAGATGATTACGATGTTCAAGGATACGGACATTTCCTGGACCGGCGCGTACAAAGCCGACCCGCTGCATCTTGAAATGACGCTGTCCCTGGCGCTGAAAGGCGACATGGCCGTGAACTTCAACATTCCGATCATCATGGAAAAGGATAAAATGTGGGTGAAAATCCCGAACATTCCTTTCCTTCCGCTGCCGCAAGACATGGTCGGCAAGTTCCTGGAGCTCGACCTGAAGAAGCTGGCCGAACAATCCGGCGAGCCGATGCCGAACATCGATCCCGCGAAATCGAAAGACTTCGTGAACGACGTTCTGGCGATCATTTTCAAAAACGTAGACGAAAAACAATACCTGTCCGACGTGAAAGTGAAAGACGCCGGCCTGCCGGACGACGCGGACGTCAAACAAGTGATCCAATTCAAAGTCGGCAAAGACCAAGTCGAGCCGTTCATCAATACGGCGGTCGAGAAGATCGCGCCCGAAATCATCGACCTGCTGTCCAAAAACACGGCATACCGCGACATGCTCGGCCTGAAACAAGAAGATCTGGACCAAGCGAAGAAAGACCTGGCCGACACGAAGAAAGAAGATATCACCAAGGGCCTGGAAGAGTTCAAAAAATCCGTCAAATCGCTCGACGTCACCGCGAACGTCGGAATCGACGCGAAGGAATACCCGGTGTACACGGACGTGCACGTCAAAACGTCCATCGACGCAGACGGCCAAGCGGGCTCGTTCGCCTTCAAAGTCGTGTCCCAGACGCTCGACATCAACAAAGACGTGAAGCTCGAGTATCCGGACGGACCGAAGGACGTCATCACGATGGACCAATTCGAGCAGCAAATGGACGGCGCGTTCGGCGGAAGCGCAACGGACGACTCCGCAGCGACCGATTCCGGACTGTAAGCCACCATCGCAATAAATAGAAGAGCGTTCCCTCGGGAACGCTCTTTTTAATGTTTCTTTAACTGCGCTGCAAAACGCAAAAATCGCGGTCCCAAGGGACCGCGATCACCGTTATGTATGGTCGAGACGACAGGATTCGAACCTGCGACCTCTTGGTCCCGAACCAAGCGCTCTACCAAGCTGAGCCACGTCTCGATGCCGCCGTTTCCGGCGAACGAATTCGATTATAGCACACACAATTTCAAAAGGGAAGAGCAAGCGAAGGCAAAAAGCCCAGGAATTTATCGGCAATGTTTACACCCGACAAGGGACTGCAATTGGACCCCTTGCTCATACTTTCCAACCTAACATCTTAGTTAAGTTCATTGCCAGCAACCGCGATTCCTGCTAGAATTTATGCAGTCGATATATGCTTATATTTTATAGGAGGTTAACAATAATGAAAAAATGGGGTCTTTTCGCCCTGGCCGCGCTGCTGGTCGTAGCGCTTGCGGCGTGCGGCAAGAAAGACAGCGGGTCCGGCGCTAAAGTATATAAGTTCGCCACGGACGCGGCATACTCGCCGATGGAACTGATGGATAAAGACAAGGTCGTCGGCTTCGACGCCGATTTCCTCGACGCCGTCATGAAGGAAGCCGGTCTGGACTACCAACTGGTCAACACCGGCTGGGATCCGATGCTTCAAAGCGTGAAGGACGGCAAAGAATACGCCGGCGGCATTTCCTCCGTATCCATTACGGATGAGCGCAAGCAGACTTACGATTACTCGGCTCCTTATTTCGAGTCGACGAACATGATCCTGTCCAAAGCGGGCAGCGGGCTGAAAACCGGGCAAGACCTGAAGGACAAGAAAGTGGCCGTACAGATTTCCACCACGGCCGACACGATCATGAGCGACATTATGGGTAAAGACAACACGAACCTGAAACGGTTCGACAGCAATGCTTTGGCGTTCACCGAAATGGAAAGCGGCGGCGTGGACGCGGTCGTAGCGGACGTGGCGATCGTCGGCGAATACCTGAAACAGCATCCGGACAAGAACCTGGAAGGCAATCTCGATCCGAGCTTCCCGTCCGAATTTTACGGCATCCTGCTTCCGAAAGGCAGCGACCTGAAAGCGAAAATCGATCCGGCGATCAAGAAAGTGCTGGAGAGCGGCAAGTACGCCGAGATTTACAAGAAGTGGATCGGCAAGGAACCGAATGTTCAAAACGTATTGAATGCAAAATAAGATTTGCGGGTAAGCATGCGTAATGGTTAACAGTACCGTTACGCATGCTTTTTGCCGGAATCGCACTTAGAAGGGGAGCCTGCCGTGGATTTCAGGTTCGATATTATCTATGACTACGCGCCCCTGTTCCTGAGAGGGACGCTGCTGACGATCGGCATTTCGCTGCTCGGCATTTTGTTCGGGTCCATTCTCGGCCTCGTGATCGGCATCGGCAAAATGTCGCCGAAACGGTACTTGAATTTGCCGACGAGCGCCTACATTAACTTTTTCCGGGGCACACCGCTCCTCGTGCAGGTTTACATCGTTCATTTCGGCATCATTCCCCCGATTTACGGCAGTACGAATGTCATTGTCGCCGCCATCGTCGCGCTGAGTTTGAACTCTGCCGCATACACGGCGGAGATTTACCGCGCCGGCATCCAGTCGATCGACAAAGGCCAGCGCGAAGCCGCCTATTCGCTGGGCATGACGCATCGCCAAGCGATGCGCCACATCATCATTCCGCAGGCCATCAAACGGATGATCCCGGCTTTCGGCAACGAATTCATCGTGCTGATCAAGGACTCTTCGATCGTTTCGGTTATCGCGGCACCTGAACTGATGTACTGGGGCAAAGTCATGCAAACGCAATACTATCGCATATGGGAACCGTATTTAACCGCTGCGGCGATTTATTTCGTACTGACGTACAGCTTGAGCAAACTGCTCGCGTATTTGGAAAGGAAGGTGTGAGGCCATGAATCCGATGATCCGGGTCAAAGGGTTGTCCAAGTCGTATGGTTCGAACACCGTCCTCCAAGACATCAACGTGGAAATCGCGCCGAAGGAAGTCGTCGTCGTCATCGGGCCGTCCGGCTCCGGCAAGTCGACGTTCCTCCGCTGCTTGAACCTGCTTGAAAAGCCGGAGAAGGGCGAGATCTGGGTCGAGAACGACCAGCTGCTCGCCAAAGGCACCGACATTCCGAAAATCCGCTCGGAAATGGGCATGGTGTTCCAACAGTTCAACCTGTTTCCGCACATGAAAGTCATCGACAACATCATGCTGGCGCCGATCCGCGTTCTCAGACGCTCGCCGGAGCAAGCGCGGGCTATAGGGATGGAGCTGCTTCGCAAGGTTGGCCTGGAGGCCAAAGCCGACGTTTACCCGGCGTCCCTGTCCGGTGGACAGGCACAGCGGGTGGCGATCGCACGGGCGCTCGCCATGGAGCCGAAAATCATGCTGTTCGACGAACCGACCTCCGCGCTCGATCCGGAAATGGTCGGCGAAGTGCTCGGCGTCATGAAGACGCTCGCCAAGGAAGGCATGACGATGGTCGTCGTCACGCACGAGATGGGATTCGCCCGCGAAGTCGGCGACCGCATTCTGTTCATGGACGGAGGCTACGTCGTGGAAGAAGGCAAACCCGAAGAATTGTTCGGGGCGCCGAAGCACGAACGCACCCAAAGCTTCCTGTCGAAGGTCCTGTAAACGAGGATAAAAACGGTTCGGAACCCACGAATAACGGTTTGGCAAGCGAACGATTTGTGTTATAATGTTCATTGCTGTGGCCCCGTAGCTCAGTGGATAGAGCATCGGTTTCCTAAACCGTGTGTCGGACGTTCGAGTCGTCTCGGGGCCGCCAATTGTTTACATGAACTCGTATATGACATCGAATGTGAAAGTCCCGGCAGGAGCTGCCGGGACTTTATTTTAAGGGGGAAAAGCGGATGGCGGCGAACATCCGGGATGTCGCCAAGGCGGCCGGGGTTTCGGTGGCGACCGTTTCGAAGGTGCTGAACGGGTACACGACGGTAAGCCAGAAAACCAAAGAAAAGGTGCTGGGCATCGTACGGGACTTGGACTTCCAGCCGAATGCGGCGGCCCGTTCGCTGGTCGGCCAACGCTCGATGACGCTGGGCGTTTATTTGACGACCGGTTTGACCCATCCGTTCTTCTCCAATATTCTGGCCGGTATGGAACAGGGGCTGAAGGCGAGGGGATACGACCTCATCTATCTGGCCCAGCTCTCTTACGGCAGCAAGGAATACAACCTCGTTCGCCATTGTCGGACGCGCAACGTGGAAGGCATCGTCGTGTTTGGCTTCTCCCACGAGGAGATGAACATCGAAGAATTGATCGAATCGCGCATTCCGTCGGTATTCATCGATTTGGACGTCAAAGGGCCCCGCGCGGGTTACGTGAGCTCGGATAACGTCGGCGGCATCGAGCAGGCCGTCCGCTATTTGCACGGGCTCGGCCATACGCGGATCGGGCTGATCTCCGACCTGCCCGACACGTACGTCGGCCGCCTGCGCCTCGTCGGTTACCGTTCGGGCTTGAGGGCGGCAGGGTTGCCTTATGCGGAGGAGACGGTCGCCTTCGGCGATTATTCGAGAGAGCAAGGCTATGAAGCCATGCGTAAGCTGCTTGCGGCCTCCCGCCCGCCGACGGCGGTCGTCTGCTGCTCCGACTACGGCGCCCTGGGCGCGATCGACGCGATCACAGAGGCCGGCTTATCCGTGCCGAACGACATTTCCGTCATCGGCTTCGACGACCTCGAGCTCGCCCGCAACGTCCGGCCGGCGCTGACGACGGTCCGGCAGGACATGCTCAGCATCGGAAAGCGTTCGGTCGAGCTGCTCGACGAGATGATCCACGACGATGAATATCCGGCGCCGGCCGTCATTTTCCCGACCGAGCTGATCGAGCGCGGGACTTGCGCGCCTCCTAAAACCCTGAACTCATAAATAATCGTTCACGATCGCACGGATTCGTTTAAGCCCGGCCCACATATCGCCCGGACCGTCGTAGATCAGCACGACGGCCCCGTTGTAGCCGGTCTGCTTGACCGTATCCAGGCAGCGTCTGAACTCGGCTTCGTCCGGCAGCCCATTGGCGTCGTAAGCGGCTTTCGCGTGAACGGAGACGCTGTGCGGCAGAATGGACAGGAATTCATCGTATTTCGTCGGAGCCTGGAAGTTGCCGAAATCCGTAATGAACCCGATCGCGTCCCCCGTCAGCTCGAGCAGCTTGGAGCAACTCGCTCCCGTCCGAGTCAGCGATTGAAAGTTTTCCGATACGACCCGCACGCCGCGGCCGTTCGCGTATTCCGCCAGCTCCGTCAACCGGGCCGCGGAATCGCGGATGGCCGCTTCGTCCGTATGCGGGGCCTGTCCGGCGACGACGCGGATTCTTTTCGCGCCTGCGGCGGCCGCGATGTCGATCCAGCGGCGAACGAGCGCCAAGTCCGCTTCCAGCCGGACCGGGTCTCCGGTCGTGATGTCCCCGTAATCGAGCAGCAGCGTATCGAAGGAGAGCCCCGCTTTCGCAAAGGCTTCCTTCAGCGATGCCAAATACGCAGGCTCGACGGAAGGAAAATGGAAGTGGCACACCTCCACCGCTTGATAGCCCCGTTCTGCCGCCTCTCCGGGCAGCTCCAGCAAAGAAAATTCCTCCGGCTGCGGTTGTTCGTTCGTCACGTGAGACCGGCTGGCCTCGTCCCAGGCCGTCCACCGCAATGGGCCCAGCAGCCGGTGAAGGCTCCATGTACTGACCGATAAATAAGACATCCGTTTTCCTCCCTCGCCTATGGCGGTCCATTCCTACACCGCTATCGTAGCCTTCGGGGCAACAAAAAAGAAGGCCGGTTAAGGCCTTCTTTGTATCCGATTGTGTCATGCTTCGTCGCGGAGCTCTTCGATGAGGTTGGCTTTGGCCATCCGGCGGAGAGGTCCCTGCACGGACAGCAGGCCGACGCCTAGGGCGAATACGCAGGCGATGACGGCACCGGTCCAGGGGAATTGGAAGGGCATGCCCTGGATGTTCGACAGCTGGCTGAACAGGAAGTAGCTGAGCGCACCTCCGAGCAGCAGGCCCCATAGGCTGCCGATGACGCCGAACCATACGCCTTCCGCCGTCGCCATTTTGCGGATTTGGCCCATCGTCATGCCGACCGCTTGGAGCAGCCCGATCTCGCGGCGGCGAAGCAGCAGGTTGGTCTGCACCGTGTTGATGATGTTCAAGCTGCCGATCAGTCCGATCACGAGCAGAAAGCCGTAAACGAAGATCTGCATTTGCAGCGCGAATTGGCGCTCCTGCTTCTGTTGGTCCACGATGTTGATCAGCTGCACGCCCGGAAGGTCGGCTGCGATTCGCTCCAGCGCGATTCGGACGGGTTCGGAGTCGGCACCGTCCTTGAGGGCGACCGAAAGGCCCATGACCGCGGTACCGAACGGGCGATTGGCGGGCGGGGCCGCCTCGATCAGCTTGGCGATCGTCGCCTTGGTGCCGATGACGGTGAGGGCGCTAGGCTGATAGGCCGAATCGAATGGCGATTGGGACAGGATTCCCGCCACTTTCACGCGGCGAACGGACTTCGCATCGGAGAGATCATCGCCGAACTGCAAAGCGATCGTATCTCCAATTTTATAACGGGCCAAGGGCAGGATTTCCTTCTTTTTCTCGTTCGGGCTGTACGGCCGTACCGTCTGAATGAGGATCACGGCGTCCTCCGCGGACATCCGGTCGGCATCGACCGTACCCGAGGACAGAAACCGCTTCGCTTTCTCCAGCTTGGCATCGTCATACAGCTGCAGGTTCACGGGAACTCCGCTGCCTTCCGCCTCGGGGGTTTTCCCTTTCTCCCACTGGATGCCGGCCGCCTCGGCGAAAGCCGGATTCAGCTTCTCGTCCGGAACGAGGGCATTCACGGAGGGGAGATCATACCGGCCATAGATGCCTTCCACGCCGGGGAGGTCTGCGATCTTTCGCATCGTCTCGGGCGTGACGATATCCGGCACCGTGCCTGCCGTGCCGTCGCTTTCCTGCGTCGGAATGGAGTAACGATTCAATTCGAAGGCAATCTTGTTGTTCTCGGTCGTATCCACCGTCAGCTTGAAGGCTTCCTGGGTAAAATAGTGGAACACGATGAACAGCATGACGCTGACGACGATCGAAAACGTCGTGATCCGGAATTTCGTGCGGTTGCGCCGGATGTTCTGGGACGCCATCTTGCCTTCGATCCCCAGCAGACGGAGCGGGGAAGGCAGGCGAGCGCGCCGGTACGATTCGCGGACGATGCTTCCCGCCCCTTTGACGGCGTCCACCGGCGACACTTTGGCCGCTTTCCGGGCCGGCAGCCAAGCGGCGACGTAGACGGCGGCCAAGCTGACGCCGACGCTGACGCCCATGATCCACCAGTGGAAGGTCAGCCGGAAATCCTCCATTTGCAAAATGTTGAAGCCGCCTTGGATCATGAGCCAGAGCGCCAGCCATAAGCCGCCCCAGCCGACCGCGAGGCCGACGGGGATGCCGATCAACGCCAGCGTTGAAGCTTCATTGAGCACCAGGTTGCGGATTTGCCGGGGAGTAGCCCCGATGGTCCGAAGCAAGCCGAATTGCCGGATCCTCTCGATGACCGAGATATGGAACGCATTATAAATCACCGCAATGGTGGACAGCACGACAAGTCCGACGAGCGTGCCGAAAATGATGATCAGCGCTTTGTTGAGCCCGCTGTCCGCCGACTCTCCCATGAGCGTGAGGACGTTCCGGTTCGTGGCGAATGGCGTGCCCAGCTTCTCGAACTCGGCCAGGTGATCGCTGATGTCGACGCCTTTCTTGAACGTCACGAACAGCTGGTCGGAAAGGCCGGCGCCGGGATCGCCGGCGGGTTCGCGAAGCAGCGTGTACGCCGGCGAGGCTTGCTGTACCTGGGTGTATTTTTGGTTGACGAGGATGCCGACCAGCCGGTAGCCATGCGGTTTGCCGTCCGGGGCGTTCAAAGTGACGGAATCCCTGAGCTTCGGTTTGCCCGGAAGCCGATCGACGATCCATTCTTCCAAGACGGCTTCGTCGGCGGTCTCCGGAAGCCGTCCCGACGCCAGATGGATCGGCAGCAGCCGGAACGCGTCATCATTCGCTTCCTCCACGTATAGCTTGTAAGTGCCGTCGATTTGCGTTTCCGCGCCGGAACGGATTCTGCCGACCTGGCCGACCAGGGCATGGTTTTTCAGTTTGTCGTACAATCCGGGCGATGGCTGGGAGTAGGCGAAATGGAAGGAGCCGTTTTCCGCGATTTGCTGCTGCAGCTGATTGTCCTTCAGCGCTTGGCCCATCGTGAGGAGCGCGCTGATGAGCGCGACGGACAGCACGATGCCGAGCACGGTCAGCGCGGAACGGCGCCGTTGCTGTTTCAAATACCGGCCCGACAGGAGGGTATAGCCTTTCATGCCCCGTTCCTCCCGCCGTTGTCGTGGATCAGCCGCCCGTCCTGCATCCGCAGGACGCGGTCGGCTTCCGCCGCGACGTTCAGGTCATGGGAGATCACGATGACGGTCTGGTGGAATTGGCGAACGGCCAGCTTCAGCAGCTCCAGTACCTCGCGGCCGTTGGCGGTGTCCAGGTTGCCCGTCGGCTCGTCGGCCAGCACGATCGCGGGGCGGTACGCCAATGCCCTGCCGATGGCGACACGCTGCTGCTGGCCGCCGGACAGCTCGGAAGGGAGATGTTTGCGGCGTTCGTCGAGACCGAGCGTCTTGATGAGGTCGTCGACGTAAGCCTTGTCCGGTTGGCGGTGGTCCAGCAGAAGCGGGAGCTGGATGTTCTCCTCGACGTTCAGCACCGGGATGAGGTTGTAGGATTGAAAAATAAAGCCGATCTTGCGGCGGCGGAACACCGCTCTTTCTTTCTCTTTCAGGCCGTAGAGGTCTTCACCGTCGATCAGGACATGGCCGGAGGACGGTCTGTCCAGTCCGCCCAGCAAATGCAGCAGCGTGCTCTTGCCGGATCCGCTGGCGCCGACTACGGCCACGAATTCTCCTTGCTTCACGGAAAAAGACACGTCCTTGAGCGCGTCTACTTGGGTGCTGCCTTTGCCGTAGCTTTTGCAGAGCCCGTCGGTTTGGATTACGTTCATCTTCTTCGTTCCCCGCTTTCTCGTTCTTGGGGACAGTATAACGCGCGAACCTTACAACTCCGCCGTGTCTTCGCTTACAGTATTGTAAGCTGCGTTTCCTTCCGGAGCCGGCAAGGGGTGCAGAGGCAGAGTCAGCACGAACCGCGAGCCGCCTTCGGATCGGCTTGCGGCGGACAGCATGCCTCCATGTCTCTCGGCGATCGTTTTGGCGAGCGGCAGGCCCAGACCGACGCCGCTTCCGCCTGAGGAGCCGCGGTAAAACTTCCGGAAAATGCGGGGAAGCTCGGCCTCCGCGATCCCTGGGCCATCGTCTTCTATATAGAAGCGGAGGAAAATAGGCGTCTTCTCCCAGCCTGCGCGGACGATGCCGCCGGACGGGCTGTGCTCCACCGCGTTTTTCAGCAGGTTGGCGATCGCTTCCGCGAGCCAGCGGGAATCGTGGGGCACCTCGGTAAGTTCCGCGGCTTCGGGAGATGGCGGGACCGTGACGATGGACACTTGCCGGTCTTCAGCCAGGCGACGGACGGCATTAAGGGCACGTTCGACGGTGTACGGGATGGAAGCGGGACGGATCTGCAGCAGCATGGCGTCGGCTTCGAGGCGGGCAAGCTTCAGCAGCGTCAGCGTGAGCCACTCCATCCGGTCCAGCTCCCGTCGGCACGTCCCGAGAAATTCCCGGGTACGTTCCTCGTCGACGTTGCCTTCCAGCAGCAGGTCGGTATAAATGATCAAAGACGACAGAGGCGTCTTGAGCTGATGGGAGATGTCGGCGATCGTGTCTTTCAGAAATTCCTTGTCCGCGTGCAGCTGCCCGATCGTTTCCCGCAGCCGGATCGACAGCTCCTGCACGCCGCTCGCGAGTATGCCGAGCTCGCCTTCCCCGTACAATCGGAACGCCATCGGGCGGTTGTGCTTCACCGTATCCTCCAGGGTTAAGGCCAGCCTGTGGATATCCGCCAATTGACGGCGGTATTCCCGCACGAGAAGGACCGCAAGCAGGACCGCCAAAAGAACGATACCCGCGAACAAGGCCGCCAGCGAGCGGTCCCGATAGCCGGACACGATCGGCTCCAGACCGGCATTCAATGCCGGCGTCAATCCGTATGGTTCCGTCAACTGACGGCCTTTCTCCCGGTCTGCCGACGTGAGAGTGTCCGGATTCGCGAGCAGGCGGGCCCATTCATCGGCTTTGGCGGGATCGTCGGCGGAGAGCCTGCCGATGATCGCCGTCTGCCTGGAGAGCCACTCGTTATGCAGCCGATCCGCCGATCGCTCTACGTACAGCCAAGCCAGCACCGCCGAGAGCAGCACGATCCCGGCGAGGATCCAGGCGAGCCGCCGAACGGGCGGGTTCCGCCAGATGCGGGCGGCGCCCAACCGGACGGACGTCATCCGTTCCATCGGTACCCCGCCCCCCGGACCGTGAGAATCCGCTGCGGATTTTGCGGGTCGTCCTCGATCTTCTCCCGAAGCCTTCGGACGTTGACGGCGACCGTGTTGTCGTCCAGAATGTCCACGCCGTCCGGCCAGACGTTCCGGATGATCCGGTCTTTGGACAGCACCGCCCGGGGATTGGCGAGGAACAAGGCCAGCAGCCGGTATTCGGTCAGGCTGAGCGGAATATCCAGGCCGTCTTTCTCGACCCGCATCTCTTGGGCATGCAGGACGAGTCCGCCCGACGAGGCCGGTCTTTCCGAGCGTTCGGCGGAAGCCGCCGCGGTTCTGCGCATGACGGCCTGCACCCGCGACAGGAACTCCCGCAGCCGGAACGGCTTCGTAATGTAATCGTCCCCGCCGAGATCGAGTCCGCGGACGACGTCGATTTCCTGGTCGCTCGCGGTCAGAAATATGATCGGAACAGAGGAACGGCGGCGGACCTCCGCGCAGAAATCGAAACCGTTGCCGTCGGGGAGCTGCACGTCGAGCAGCACCAGCCCGAAATCGCTCTGAGCCAGTAAGGACCGGGCCTCGGACAGCGTTCTAGCACCCTGAGTGTCGAAGCCCTCCTGCTCCAGCGTGAACTGAATTCCCCTGTGCAACGATTCGTCATCCTCCACGAGTAACACCTTCGTTCCCACCGCGGTCATGCTCCTTCCTACTGCTAAATATCTGGATATAAATGTTATTTTGCCAGTTTTATGACTATAGTCCCGGGTTTGTCGGAAAAAAATTGAAATTCTGGGCGAGACGTCGACATCATTCTACAATCAAACGAATTAATTTGTCCTATAATAGGACGATAAGGAAAATGGTAGCGCTGCATGACGAAAATCACGCGAAAGGAGCGGTCGGGAGACTACATGGATACGCCCCAGTTGATCCATCGCCTCCAGTTGCTGCAACGTCGACTTTGCGAAATGGCAGACGATTTGGGCAATTTGACCGATCCAGAGATTGTGGCCGTCAGCGAAGAAGCGGACAGGCTGATCGTCCAACTGCAGCGTCTTCGGAAGCAAGAAGCCGAAGACAGGAAAAGAGCCGCCGAAACGCCCTCAGCTTCGGTCCTGACGGGCTCTAAGCCCGCGGAAGAAATCGGTGAGCAAGGCGGCGCATTCTTCCTGAAGAACCCCTGAAGCCCAGGGCAGCCGATGGTTGAACCGAGTATCCTGCAGTAAATCCATCAGCGTGCCTACGCATCCCGCTTTCGGGTCCGCCGTGCCGTATACGACTCGCTCTACCCGGGATTGAAGGATCGCGCCCGCGCACATCGGACAAGGCTCCAGCGTGACGTACAGGGTGCAGCCGAGCAGCCGCCAGGCGCCCAGCTTCCCGCTGGCTTGGCGGATCGCGATCATCTCCGCGTGGGCCGTCGGATCGTGCGAGGTTTCCCGCAGGTTGTGGCCGGCACCGACGATCTCGCCGTCTCGTACGATCACGGCGCCGATCGGCACCTCTCCGATCGAACGCGCCCGATGGGCTTCCTCGATGGCCGCGCGCATCCATTTCTCGTCCTCGTGCAAGGAGATTCCCCTTTCATTACCAGCGAACATGCATTCGTTGTTAACATGGTGTGCACAATTCTGTGGATAACTACCCTCTTATCCACAGAGTTATGCACATCTTCTTTATTTTCTGTGGGCATAAGTCTTTTTAATTGTAACAGCTTGGTAAACCAGGTCAAATATTGCCGCGTTCCCGAATAGGCTGGATAGGGAGGGGTGGACAACCGCCCGAGAGGGAGGGGTAGGCATGATCAATCTCGTTTTCCGCCAGCATCCGGCCATCCGGCCGAACGGCAGGGTTTCCGTGTTCGGTCCGGCTCTCTGTTCCGCCGAACGGATGCGCGCGTACGCCGCCCGGCGCAATCCCGGCGCGCCAGACGTGGCTGCGTATTATCGGGAACTGGGAGAGCGCTACGGCATCCGGGGCGACATCGCGTTTTGCCAAGCCATGCTGGATACGCAGGTGTGGAAGAAGGACCCGCAGGGCCCGCCTTGGAAACCATACGCCCATGCCATTTGGAGCGCGGCGGATCCGGCATGGACGGAGGAGGAGCTCCGGCGCAGGACCGAGCTGCATATGAAACGGCTGTTCGACCTCGCCGCGGCGCGGGAAGAGAGCGTGTTTTGCTGGGAGGACCTGAACGGCAAATGGGCGCTGCCCGGCCACAAGTACGCTCAAGACATTTTGGCGATCTGGAAAAACATGATGGAGTGGGAAGGGGAGGGAGAAGTCGTGAGAGAAGCGGAGGAAACGGTGGACGAGCACAGGACGGCCGATCGGCGGGGCGCTGCGGAGGCGGCATTCGCAAGCGACATGCTGTGGCTGGGGGAACGGGGAGGGCTGCCGTTACCTTCGCCGCATCCGGAGCGCAGGGTGACCTGGGGTGAATTGGCGCGCGTGCTCCGGTTGTTGGACGAAGGCAAATCTACCTTCTCTTCCGGCCCTTCGGACCCGGCTCCGAGTATGGACACCGGCGAGCCCGCGTGATAAGATGGCATCACAAATGAATACGGCGGAAAACAGGTACTTTCATAGTTTAAAAGAGAAGTTCGGTGCAAATCCGACGCGGTCCCGCCACTGACCATGGGGAGTCTTCCGGAACGTGCCACTATCGCATCCGCGATGGGAAGGCCCGGAAGACGATGATCCTGGAGCCAGGAGAACTGCCTGTTTTCGACAAACACCCGGCAACCTACGAGGAATAGGGGAGGTGTGGCTGCGCGTCTATGTTCGTAACCCGATTTGAGAAACTCGGGGCTGCGGCGGCCGCGCGATCGGTTCAGGCAAGCGCAAGCGGAGCGGCGGCGACGGATTTTTTACGGCCTGCTCCGTCCTTGATCGGTCATCCACACGGCATCCCCCGGCAGGGGGGTGCTTTTTGTTTGGTCGCCCGATTCATGGGAAGAGGAGGAATGGGAGAATGTTGAAGGAACGGAAAACGGGGAACGGGACGGCCCGGCGCGGCTGGCTCCGCGGAATCGCGGCGGGATTGCTGGCTTTCGCCCTGACGATAAGCGCGTGGTCGGGCGCCATGGCGGCGGAAGGGGACGCGGCCGCAACGGCAACGCCTGCCGCGGCGCCATCGCGCGCCCAGTTGGATGAAGCGCTGTCCGCGCTGCAGTCCTCGCTCGGCAAAGCAACCCCGGTCAGCGACTGGGTGGCGCTCGCTCTGGCCCGCGGCGGCAAGCCGTTCGGGGAGAAATACTTAGCTCAAGCAGAGAAAAGCGTTGCAGCAGGCAGCCTGCGCCTCGTTACCGATTATGCGCGCACGGCTCTCGCCGTGAACGCGAACGGCGGAGACGCGAGCAAGTTCGGCGCCAGCAAACTCAATCTGCTGTCCAAAATCGCCAATTTCGACAAAATGACGGCTCAAGGCCCGAACGCGCCGGCTTACGCGCTTCTCGCCTTGAACGCCGCGGATTATCAGCCCGGCCTGAATGACCGCTGGACGCGCGACTCCTTGGTTAAGTGGCTGGTGGACAACCGCAACGCGGACGGCGGCTGGTCGCTCGTTCCGGGCAAAAGCGACGTCGACGTGACGGGAATCGTTTTGATGGCGCTCGCGCCATACCAAGACAAGGAAGAGGTCAAAAACGTCACGGACGCCGCTCTCACCTGGCTGTCCGGCGTTCAGAAGGATAACGGCGGCTTCGGTTCTCCGGAGTCGAGCGAGAGCTCCGTTCAGGTGGTTATCGCACTGACGTCGCTGGGCATCGACCCGGTGCAAGACGCACGCTTCGTGAAGAACGGGAAATCCGTGCTGGCGCGGTTGTTGGAATTCCGCTTGAGCGACGGCAGTTTCACGCACGTCCCGGGCGGTAAGAGCGACGGCCTGTCCTCGCTGTATGCGCTGCTGGGCCTGACGGCTGCCCAGCGTTACCAGGACGGCCTGCCGTCCCTCTACGCGGGAGACCGCGTCGGCCAAACGGCGGAACTGACCGTCAACGGACCGAGCTACCAACTGGCCAAAGGCAACGTGAACGGCCGCACGGCATTGGATTCTTTGGTCCAAGTGCTGCGCAAAAACAACCTGCCTTACGAAATCGAGAAACACCCGCAATTCGGACCCTTCCTGAAGTCGATCGCTTCGACGGCCAACGGTTCTTACGGCGGCTACGACGGCTGGCAGTACGCGGTCAGCCGCGGCGGAGAGTGGCTGACGAACCTGCCGGGCCTCGCTTCGTTCGTGCCGCAGGGCGGCGACAAAATCGTCGTCTACTACGGCGATAACACGGCCTTGATCCATTCCGTTAAAGTAGAACCTGCCGCGCCTCGTGAAGGGCAGCCGGTCACGGTGACGGTCGAGAAAGAAATTTACGATTGGGATGCCGGCAAAGCCGTCGTCAGTCCGGCGGAAGGCGCCCGCGTAACAGTGGGCGGCCAGACCGGCGTGACGGACAAAGACGGCAAAGTCGCGTTGAAGGGTCTGCCGATCGGCACCCAAACGCTGACGGTTAACGGCTACAAGCTTGGTGCGCTTCCGGCTTACGTCGGCTATCAGACGTCCGTCGAAGTCGGCTCCTACGTGAAGAAAGTGACCGTCCGCGTGGAGGGCGACCAGGGCACGATCGCTGTCGGAGCTGCCCAGGGCGGAACGGCGCTCGAGGCCGTGGAAAACTTGTTGAAAGGGAAAAACGTTTCTTATGAAGTAAAAGAACTTTCTTTCGGCAAATACTTGTCCAGCATCGCCGGTACGGCCGCGGGCAAGTTCGGCGGCTATGACGGCTGGTTGTACGCCGTGAAGGACGGCGCGTCCTGGATCGTGCCGGCCGTGGGCATCGACAGCCTGCTCCTCGAAGACGGGCAGGAAGTGGTCGTGTACTATGGCGACAACACCAAGCTGCCGGAGCCGGTCGTCGTAACGCCGACGGCGCCGAAGCCGGGCGAGCCGGTGAAAGTCGCGGTCACGTACCGCGAAATGGATTGGGACGCCGGCAAACCCGGCGCTCCGCAGCCGCTGGCCGGTGTCCGCGTTTCGGCGGGCGGCGTCTCGGCAACGACCGACGCGAACGGGAACGCGACGCTCACGGGATTGAAAGAAGGCGCGTACGTGCTGGAGGTTTCGGGCTACGCGAGCGGCAAGGCGCCTGCGGCTGTCCGGACCGTCGCACCGCTCACGGTCGGCATAAACTTCGCCGACGCGGCGAAAGTGTCCGACTGGGCGCTGGAATCGGTACGGACCGTCAAAGCCGGCGGAATCATGAAAGGGCAGAACGATTCGGTCGCGGCCTTCAATCCGAAAGCGGCGGTTACCCGTGCGGAGTTCGTATCCGCGCTCGTCCGCGCGCTCGGGCTGGCTCCGCTGAGCGGTTCGGACTTTAAAGACGTAGCGGCCACGGCTTGGTACGCGAAGGACATCCAAGCCGCGTCGAAAGCCGGATTGATCGCGGGCGTAGCGCCGGGCCAATTCGCGCCGGAAGCGAAGCTGACCCGCGAGCAGGCCGCCCAGCTTCTGATGCGTGCTTTGAAGCTGAAGGCCGGTTCGACGACGGCGCTCGCGGACGAGAGCCAAGTGTCGGCTTCCGCGAAGGCTGCCGTGCAGGCTGTGATGGAGCAAGGCTGGATGACCGCGTATAACGGGAAGTTCTCGCCGAAGATGACGATGCCCCGCGAGCAAGCGGCCGTCATCGCGGTCCGCGTCCTGTACCGTGCGGGCGTCGGCAAATTGGGCAAATAACAAGATTCGGGTTGAAGTGATAATGAAAGGAGGGGAAGAGCATGCTGAGCCTATCTTGGCGTAGAGCGGCGGTTACCGCTATGCTGGCCGCGGCCATTCTGACGGCTGCGGCTTGCGGAACGGCCGAAAAGCCGCAGCCGAACGAGGCGTCGTCCGCGTCTGCGGCAGCGAGCCCGCCGGCCGGGCAAGTGTCGCCCACGCAACCGGCCTCGCCGCCGGCGTCGCCAGCGGCTTCGTCGACGGAGCCGTCAACGGAGCCGTCCGCTGTGCCGCAGCCAAAGGCCACGACCGAGTCTCCGCCGGCAACCACGCCGTCCATCCGCGAACGGGTGGACGATCCTCCGGCCTCCGCGTCGTCTCCGGCTGCTCCTTCCCCCTCCACGCCTGCGAAGCCGGCAGAACCTTCTCCTCCCGCGAAAGACGCGGGGAAGGAAACCGCCCAGACGGTCACGATCTCCGTCGTCGGAAACGCCGAGTGGGGCAGCGTACTGGATCCGCAGCAGGTCAAGCTGCAGAAGAACGACACGGTGGCCGACCTGCTAATCCGGACGCTCAAAGCGCATAAGCTGGCTTACGATACGAGCGGCAGCGGCGCGATGTTCTACGTGGCCGGAATCGACGGGCTGTTCGAATTCGACGACGGTCCGACGAGCGGATGGAAATACAAGGTGAACGGAAAAGTTCTCGACGTGGGAGCCGGTTCCTATAAGCCTAAACCGGGCGACCGGGTGGAATGGTTCTATACCTCAAGCGACAAACAGGCCGAGGAAAGCAAGGAGCAGGCGCCATGAGCGAAGGATTCGGCGCGCGCTCCCTGCATCCGTCGGTGTTGCTGCTCTACTATGCCGGAGGGATTACCTTCGGCATGTTGCTGTTTCATCCGGTTATTTTGCTGTGCGGCTGGGCGGCATGGCTGGCCGTGAACGCACGGCTGGACGCCGGGCGGGAATGGCGGAAATGGTCGGTCCCGATGCTCTCGGCCCTGGTCGTCTTGATCATCGTGAATCCGCTCATTTCCCACCGGGGCCGGACCGTATGGTTTTATTGGGGCGACCTGCCGATCACGATGGAGTCGGTCGCTTATGGCGTGACGATGGCAACGTCGCTCCTCGGTTTGCTGACCTTGTTCGTGTCGTACCGGTTACTCATGACTGAGCACAAATTCCTGTACCTCTTCGCCCGGATTTCTCCGAAGGCGGCCCTGCTCGCGATGATGGCGGCAGGGATGGTCCCGCGGCTCCGCAGACGGATGCAGGAGCTGATTCTCGTCCAGAAAACGAGGGGGATCACCGTTACGGAAGGCTCCCTCGCCCGCCGCGCGCACAATGGAGCCCGTTTGGTCGGCTCGCTTCTCTCCTGGTCGCTCGAGGATGCTCTGCAGACCGCGGATTCCATGCAGGCGCGCGGATACGGAACGGGGCCGAGAAGCGCCTACCCCGCTTTCCGGTTCCGGTCTCGCGATCTGTGTACGATGGCCGGCCTGCTGGCTGCCGCGGCCGCCATTTTTGTTTTGTGGGCGGATGGCAACGGCTTTTTGAACATTTATCCGAGATTGGGATCGTTGGCGCTGTCTCCGGGTGACTGGGGTGCCGCAATCCTGTACGTCATTTATATCTTGCTGCCGATGGGCTGGGAAAGGAGGGACCGCAAAGCGTGGCGATTATTGAACTCCGGGACGTAACGTTCCACTATCCGGACGCAAGCGAGACGGCCTTGACCGGCCTGTCGGCTTCGATCGCCGAAGGCGAATTCGTCGTGCTCGCGGGACCCTCCGGCAGCGGGAAATCGACGCTGCTCCGGCTGCTGAAGCGGGAAGTGTCGCCCGGCGGCCGGTTATCCGGCCGGATACTGCTGGATGGACGCGGCGTCGAGTCTTGGCCGGCTCGTGAAGCCGCTTCTGCGGTCGGGCTCGTCATGCAGCACCCGGAAAACCAACTCGTGGTGGACACGGTCGAACATGAGCTGGCATTCGGCATGGAGAATTTCGGATTAGACCGCGGGGCGATGCGGCGGCGGATGGCGGAGATGGCCGGATTTTTCGGCCTGGAGCCGCTGCTTCACCGCCGCACCGACGAGCTGTCCGGCGGCCAGAAGCAACTGGTGAACCTGGCGGCGGTATTGATGCTGCAGCCTCGCGTGCTTCTGCTCGACGAACCGCTCTCGCAGCTGGATCCGCTGGCGGCGAGGGAGCTGCTCGGCATGATCAAGCGGCTAAACGACGAATGGGGCATCACCGTGATCATGAGCGAGCATCGCATCGACGATCTGCTCCCCGTCGCCGACCGCGTGATCCGGCTCGACAAGGGAGCTGCCGCGTTCGACGGAACGCCGCGAGCTTTCGCATCCGAGGCGTGGCGGCGCCAAGATCCTTCCTGGATCGAGGCGCTGCCTGCGGTGACGAGATGGGGGCTGGAGCGGAACGCCGCCGCAGGCCAAGAGGCGGAGCCGCCACTTTCCGTGAAGGAGGCGAGAAGGCTCGTTTCCGCGGAAGCCGGCACGACGGCCGGATCGCCGCAAGCGGCGGCCAAGGAGAACGGGCCGCCGCTGCTGCGCGCGGACGGCTTGTTCTTCGCCTACGACAAGAAAGCTCCGGCTGTCATGCGAGGCCTGGCTTGGAGCATCCGTCGAGGCGACCGTGTTGCCTTGTTCGGCGGCAACGGAAGCGGGAAGTCGACGCTGCTCCGGCTTCTGGCCGGCATGCTGCGGCCGCAGCGCGGAGACGTACGGCTCGAGGGGACGAAGCTGGAGAAAATTCCGTCCGCTTCCCGTTACTCGCGCATCGGTTACTTGGCGCAAAACCCGCTGCTCCATTTCGCTCACGATACCCTGGAAGAAGATCTAACGTACGCGGCCAACAGGGCCCAAGCGTCCGATCCGGCTGCCGAGGTCCGGCGGATGGCGGACCGGCTGGGCCTGCGGGAGCTGCTTCACCGCCATCCGCACGACTTGAGCGGAGGGGAACGGCAGCTCGGCGCACTGGGCCTGGCGCTGCTCGGCCGTCCGGAGCTGCTGCTGCTCGACGAGCCGACCAAAGGCGTCGACGCGCTGGCCAAGAGCCGGCTGATCGGCCACTTGGAAGAAGCCCACCGCGACGGCGTCACTCTCGTGATGGCGACGCATGACGTCGAATTCGCCGCCGGGTACGCCAATCGATGCTCGCTGCTCTTCCAAGGGGAAATCGTCGCGGATGACGAGCCCGAGGCGTTTTTCCGGGGAAACCTGTTTTACGCCACGCCTCTTCACCGCTTGATTCAAGGACGCGAGCCCCGGCCCGCCCAAGAGGGGGCGGCATTCCGATGAACGGCATCCGCAAACTCGTGAGTCCGAAGCTGCTCGTGATCCCTGTCGCGATCATATACTTGGTATTAGCCTATATTTCGCTCTCGCGCGGCAATTCGCTGCTGATCGGCATCGTGCTCGTGCTGCTGTCGATGGCTCCGTTCCTGTGGCGCTTCGAACGCCGCGAACGGCAAGCCCGGGAGCTTGTCCTGATCGCCGTGATGGCCGCGGTCGCTACCGTGAGCCGGATTCCGTTCGCCGCGCTGCTGCCGGGCTTCACCCCGGTGACGTTCATCGTCATCCTGTCTGGCGTCGTGTTCGGAGCGGAAGCGGGGTGGATGGTCGGGGCGGTCACCGGCCTCGTCTCGAATTTCTTTCTCGGGCAAGGCCCCTGGACGCCATGGCAGATGTTCGCCTGGGGGATGGCCGGTTTCACCGCCGGGCTGTTCGCCCATCGCAGCCCTTCGCGCCGCAAACGGCTTCCGCTCATCCTGTTCGGCGCCGCATGGGGCTTTCTGTACGGCTGGATCCTGAACGTGACGGTGGCGCTCGACGTCGGCGTCCGGGAGCAGTCCTGGGCTTCCGTGCTCGGCGTCTATGCGCTGGGGCTGCCGTTCGAAACGATACACGCCGCCGCCAACGTCTTTTTCCTCGCCGCTTTCGCCCCTTCCTGGATCAAGCTGCTCGAGCGTTACCGCCGCAAATACGGCGCGCTTCACCGAATCGATGCCGGTTCTGACGCCGGCAAGGAGGAACCCGCGTATGGCCAAAGAACCGCTTCTGAATGAATCCGAACTGCAGGAAGGCTTGCGTAGCTTGGAAGGATGGGCCGTAGAGGAAGGCAAGCTGACGAAGAAGTACCTGTTCCCGACGTTCGCGGACGCGATCGGTTTCGTGAACAAGGTCGCTGACATTGCCGAAGAGATGAACCATCATCCCTTTATCTCCGTCGACTTCCGCCGGGTCACGCTGCGGCTGACGACTTGGCACTCCGGCGGCATCACGGGGCTGGACATCGCATCGGCCAGCGCTTATGATGGCTAGTAAAATGCCGTCCGAACGGCAATTTCAGCTGGGGTGAACCCGTTTGATCCGTCGTTTTCTCACCTATTACCGTCCTTATTCCCGCCTTTTTACGCTGGATTTCACATGCGCCGTCATCGTCGCGCTGCTGGAGCTCGGTTTTCCGCTTGCCGTACAATGGATGATCGATACGCTGCTGCCCGAAGGCGATTGGTCCGCGATTACGTGGGCGTGCGTCGGCCTCCTGTCGATGTACCTGGTCAGCATGGGGCTGCAGTTCATCGTCAACTATTGGGGCCATATGCTAGGCATCAACATCGAGACGGACATGCGCAAGCAACTGTTCAATCACGTACAGAAGCTGTCGTTCCGTTTTTTCGACAACACCAAAACGGGACAGATCATGTCGCGCATGACCAACGACCTGTTCGATATCGGCGAGATGGCGCACCACGGTCCGGAGGATCTGTTCATCGCGATCATGACGTTCGCGGGCGCTTTCGGCATCATGTTCATGGTCAACTGGGAGCTGTCCGTCATTACGCTGGTAGCGGTTCCCGTGCTGGCATGGCTGATCGTCTTCTTCAACGCCCGTTTGAACAAGGCCGCGACCCAGATGTTCGAGAAAATCGCCGACGTGAACGCCCGCATCGAAGACAGCATTTCCGGCATCCGCGTCGTCAAATCGTTCGGCAACGAGTCGTATGAGCGCAAGCGGTTCGAAACGAACAACCGCGCGTTCCGGGCGGCCAAGCTGAGGTCTTACTTGACCATTTCGTTCAGCTCCTCGGGCATTTACATGCTGACGCGCACGATTTCCCTGCTCGTGCTTCTGTGCGGGGCCTGGTTCGCTTACCAGGGCAGGCTTTCCTATGGGGAATTGGTCGGGTTCCTTCTGTACGTGAACATTTTCCTGAGGCCGATCGAGAAAATCAACGCGCTGCTCGAGATGTATCCGAAGGGGATGGCCGGCTTCCGCAGGTTCTGCGAGCTGATCGATACCGAGCCGGACGTCAAGGACGCCAAGGATGCGATCGAGGTTACGCGCCTGAGAGGCGATATCTCCTTCGATAACGTCACGTTCGGCTACGAGAATCACACGCACGTGCTCAAAAATATCGATCTTCATATCCGGGCCGGCGAGACGGTCGCGCTCGTCGGGCCTTCCGGGGCCGGCAAATCGACGCTGTGCAGCCTGATTCCGCGGTTCTACGAGATCGACGGAGGCAGCGTGTCCATCGACGGCATCGACATCCGCCGGATGACGCAGCTCTCCTTGCGCAGCCAGATCGGCATCGTGCAGCAGGACGTGTTCCTGTTCAACGGAACGATCCGCGAAAACATCACGTACGGACGCCTGGACGCGACCGAAGAGGAAGTGTGGGAGGCGGCGCGGCGCGCCCATCTCGAAGCGATGCTGCTGGCGCTTCCGGACGGCCTCGACACGTTTATCGGAGAACGCGGGCTCAAGCTGTCCGGAGGACAGCGTCAGCGCTTGTCCATCGCGAGGATTTTCCTCAAAAATCCTCCGATCCTCATTCTCGACGAGGCGACGTCGGCGCTCGACACGGAGACGGAAAACGCCATCCAGCAGGCGCTGGAGGAGCTTTCGAAGGACCGCACCACGCTGATCATCGCGCACCGGCTGGCGACGGTCCGCCACGCGGACCGGATCGTCGTCGTGACGGAGGACGGCATCGCCGAGCAAGGACGGCACGACGAACTGATCGCGGCAGGCGGCGTGTATTCGCGCCTCAGCTCCGCCCAGTTCGGAGTCGCCGCAACGCGGTAAAACGAAGAAAACCGGAGCTCCGGGCGGCCATGCCGCTGCGGACTCCGGTTTTTTTGCAAGGTTTAATTAATCGTCTCGTGTCACCTTCGTAAAGAACGACAGGGCCCAAATCGCCGCTACGCCAACGACGATATAGACGATTTTGGAGCCGACTTCCGTGGATCCGCCGAACAACTCGCTGACGACGTCGTACTCGAAGAGTCCGACCGACAGCCAGTTGAGCCCGCCGAGAATGACGAGGATCAGGCTGATCACGTTCAACGTCTTCATTCGGTAACAGCCTCCTTTAAGGTTTGTCATACATGGACTTTCGCCAAACCGAAAAGCGAATCGCCGCCGAATCTTGGATGTACCCTACAGTTGTATGTGCTGCGACGTACGGTTATGCCTGGGCGCCATTGCCGTCCGTTCGCGCCGGCAGCCATACCATGCATAGTACGCGTACGATGCCGTTCGGAGAAGGGCGATCGTATTCGTCCTCCACGGCGAAGCCCGCTCTCTCGTAGGTTTTGATCGCGCGCCGGTTCCACGTCTCGACCTCGAGGTCGATTTCATGGTCCGGGTATCTGCGTTTGGCCTCTTGGACGGCTGACCGGACAAGCCCTAGGCCTAAGCCGGCGCCGCACAGATCCGGGCGCAGGCCGAGCCCGATCCGGACTGCCCGGTCAAGGGGGAAGAACTGCACGTAAGCGGCCATCTCGCCGGATTCCCGTATGGCGGACACATACTGCGAAGCGCGGATTTCAGGGTCCGCGAATTCCCGTCCGTCCCGGACCATCTGCTCCCAGGAAGGCCAGCCGTAACGGTCGTAGGGGGCCGGGTATCGCCATTCGCACAGCTGGCGGGCATCCTCTTCGGTCATCGGACGAAGTTGAAAATTCATCACATGGCGACTCCTTCCATGTTATGATAGGGAGGCTGATTTGGTTCCTCACATCGAGAAAGGTAGGGAGATAGAAATGGCCCGGCTTCTCTTCTTGGGCAGTTTCGCGTATCTGCTGGTCGGGTTCGCGCAGTTGGTCATCGGCACGGTCATGGAGCCGATGGTCCACGATTACGGCGTCCATTACGGGGACGGCGGACAGATGGTCATGAACCAGTTTCTCGGCGGCATGACCGGCGTATTGTGCACGCCATGGCTCATCAAAGTGCTCGGACGTAAAGGGCTGCTGCTGACAGCCTTGGCATTAATCGCAATTATCCAAACGGTATATTTTCTGCAGCCGCCTTGGGCGGTCATGCTGACGGTGGCGCCGATCACGGGCTTCGGATTCGGCATTACCGAAGCGACCGTCGGCTCCATCGTCATCGTAGCGGCGGGGGAGAACGCGAATAAGGCCATGAGCGGCATCGAAGTGTTTTTCGGCGCGGGGGCGCTGCTTATGCCGTTCATCGGGTCTTTGCTCATCGCAACGGGCCAGTGGAAAGCGTCGTTCATCGTGGTCGCCGTCATCGCGGTTGCCGCGTTCCTGTCATGGCTCCTATTCTGGCCGAAAATCTTGGATAAGTCGAGCGGGACCGACGCTGAAACTGCCGTACACCAGAAGACTTCCGGCTCGGCGGGCAGAGGGGCGCGCTTGACGCTGGCGGTGTGCATCCTGTTCTTCGCGGTGTACGTCGGCTTCGAAATGAGCTTCATCCACTACCTGCCGTCCATGATGGTCGCGAACAACGGGCTGTCCGATTCGACCGCTTCGCTGTCGATCAGCGTGTTCTGGCTGGCCATGACGATCGGCCGGATGGTGGCGGGTCACGCCGCGGACCGTTTCGGCGGCGCGGCTTATTTGGTGGCGATGTGCGGCTTCAACGCCGTTTTCTTCCTGCTCATGACGGGCCTGGACGGCGTCGTGTCCACCTTCGCGCTGACGGTGTTGGCGGGCTTGGCGATGTCCGGGATGTTCTCGATCGCGCTCGTGTTCGCGAATCGCGCGGTACCGGGCGTTACGGAACGGACGACCAGCCTGTTGATGGCGGCCGGGGGCATCGGGGGCGCGCTCTTGCCGAAGCTGACGGGATGGTTTCTCGACCGCTTCCACGAGGACCAGACGCGCTGGCTGTTCGCGGCATTCGGCATCGTGCTGCTGCTCGTGATGCTGTGGGCCGTGGCCTCGGCGTCCAAGAGCCGTCGGAAGGAAATCGTCGTTTCGTCGAATATGTGAGAGAGATACACTAATAGAAATAGGCGACTCACCTTCAAAAGGTTGAGTCGCCTATTTCTCTATTAGTCAGCATTAGGGTGCTCAATGCGCGGCGGCGTAAGCCTCCGACTCCGCTTGCGGGTCCATTTTCTCGCGGCTCATCGCGAACGCGGCGACCAAAGCCAGCGCGGCAGGGATAAGTCCCCACGCGAATATTTGCGCGATGGAGGAGGACAGTCCGCTCGTGATCGTATCCAGCGCGTGTGCCGGTATGTGAGCGCGCGTCGACTGAGCCAGCAGCGCATGCGGATCGCTGAGATCGAGGTCCGGCGGCAAAGCGGCCGCCGAATCGCCGCCCGAGAAAGACTCGGTCAGCTTACGCGTCAGCGAATGGCTCTGCACGATGCCGAAAATCGTGATGCCGAGCGTCATGCCCAGCGAGCGCAGGAAGTTCAGCGTCGCGGTGCCGGCTCCCCGTTCCCGAACCGACAGCGTATGGATCGCGGCGTTGGTCAGCACGGAGAAGGAGGCGCCGATGCCGAGGCCGACGAGGACCATATACAGCGTGACGATGAGGCGGGACGAATCCGCCGTCAGGGTCGACAGCAGCGCCAGTCCGGCGACCAACAGGACGAGCGTAGAAATCATGATCGAGCGGTAGGACATGCGGTTCATCACGATCCCGCCGCCGGTGGCGGTCACCACGGTGCCCAGCATCATCGGCAGCAGCACGAGGCCGGAGTTCGTGGCGGTCCCGCCGAGCACGCCTTGGATGTAAATCGGGATATATACCGAAGCCGCGATGAAGCCCGCCCCGCTCAGGAGGGCGATCACGTTGCTGGACGCGTACAGCCGGCTGCGGAACATGCGGAAAGCGATGATCGGTTCGGCGGCGCGCGACTCGGCGATCAGGAACAGCACGGCGAGGACGGCGAAGCCGGCGAACAGGCCGATGATCGGCAGGGAGTCCCAAGCGTAAAACTTGCCGCCGAGCTCGAGCCCGAACATGAGGCAGACGACCGCGCCGACCAGGGTGATCGCTCCCGCCCAGTCGATACGCTGCTTGGCGTGCTGCGGCGATTCTTTATACGAGCTTGCGACGAGCAGTAACGAGATCAACCCGAGCGGCAAGTTAATGTAGAAGATCCACTGCCACTGCAAATGGTCGGTCAGATAGGCCCCGAGCAGTGGCCCGAAAATGCTCGACATGCCGAAGACGGCGCCGAACATGCCCATAAGCTTGCCTCGCTGTTCCGGCGGGAGGGCGTCGAACATGATCGTGAACGCGATCGGCACGAGGGCGCCGCCGCCGATGCCTTGAATGGCGCGGTAAATGCTCAGCTCGACGATCGAGCCTGCGGTTCCGCACAGAATCGAACCCAGCATGAACAGGATCATGCCGAATACGAAGAAGCGTTTGCGGCCGTACATGTCGGAAAGCTTGCCGAAGATCGGCATGCCCGCCATCTCGGCGACCATGTAGGCGGAGGTGACCCAGACGAACTTGTCGAGTCCCCCGAGCTCGCCGACGATCGTGCCCATGGCCGTCGAGACGATCGTATTGTCCATCGATGCCGTCAGAATGGCGAGCAGGAGGCCGGCCACGACCATCCCGCCTTTGCTTTGCGTTGCTTTCATTGCTTCTCAAATCCTTTCCGGTTGGTTTCTTCTCCTGTTAACAGGATAACCGGACAATACTGACACCATTGTGTCAGTGAGAATTCGGCAGCCAAAAAAAGTTTCGGAGGCTTTCAGAATGGGCCTGCAAGGGTAACGATTCGTAAGTCCGATCGCGAGGAGGAAATGCCATGGAACACCGCTCAGGCGAACAAGCGCGCAACGAGGAGTTCCGGGAGAACGACTCCCCGGAGCAGGAGAAGAAGATCGATCAAGGCCGGGACATCGAGCCGCAGGCCGAACAGTGGGGAAAGAAGACGGAAGAGGACGAGAAAGAAGCGTCGAAATAAGCGAGATAGGCACGACTCAGGCTGCGCTTGCGGGGACGAACCCGCGAGGCGCGGCCTTTTTCATTTTTAACACGGGAAAACCATTCTTCTCGATTCGCGATAACAAACATCATTCAAAATAAAACCACATCAAGGGTTGAACACTCCCCGCCAAGAGCCCCAAAACTCCACGAATACCGTTGTTTTTTCCTCAATATAATGGCGTATCCACACAAAACCACATCCGTCTTGGATACGCCTGCCGAGCGACTCCAAGCCCGCCTTCCGGACGGAAGCGGGATGGATATAAAGGCTTCACCAAACAGAGGAGGATGGGGAATGTCTAGGAACACGAACAGAAAAAAGAAATGGTTTTGGCTCGCGGGGGTGCTCGTTCTCGCGCTCACGGCCGCCGCATGCGGCAAATCGAACGACGGGGCAAGCGAATCCGCCGCGTCCGGCAAGACGCAGACGCTCGATGAGCTGCTGCCTGCCGCCCAGAAGGAAGGGCAAGTCGTCAGCGTCGGGATGCCGGATACTTGGGCCAACTGGAAGGATACGTGGAACCAGTTGAACTCCAAGTACCAAGTGAAGCATACCGACACCGACATGAGCAGCGCGGAAGAAATCGCCAAATTCGACGCGGAGAAGAACAAGCCGACCGCCGACATCGGCGACGTCGGGATCGCTTTCGGTCCGCTGGCCGTCCAGAAAGGCGTCACTCAGCCGTACAAGACGCAGTATTGGGACGAAGTGCCGGATTGGGCCAAGGACAAGGACGGCAACTGGATGGTCGCCTACACGGGCAGCATTAGCTTCTTCTGCAACAAGGACCTCGTGCAAGAGTGCCCGAAAAGCTGGGCCGACCTGGAGAACGCCGGAGGCAAATACAAGGTTTCCGTTGGCGACGTGCTGAAAGCGGCGCAAGCGCAGCATGCCGTCCTGGCCGCGGCTCTGGCGCACGGCGGAGACGAAGGCAACATCCAGCCGGGCATCGACTACTTCAAGGGTCTGGCGGAGAAAGACGTCATCAGCAAGGTGGACGTGTCGCCGGCCAATATCCAGAAGGGCGAGATCGCGGTCGCGCTGCTGTGGGACTTCAACGCGCTCGGTTACCGCGACCAATTCGGCAAAGACAAATACGAAGTCAACATTCCGTCCGAAGGCAGCGTCATCAGCGGCTATGCCACGATCATCAACAAATGGGCGCCGCATCCGAACGCCGCGAAGCTGGCGAGAGCCTATATCTTCAGCGACGAAGGCCAAATCAACCTGGCCAAAGGCTATGCCCGCCCGATCCGTACGAGCGTGAAGCTGCCGGCGGACGTCGAAGCGAAACTCATCCCGCAGGACCAATACAAAAACGCCAAGCCGATCAAAGACTTCAAAGTATGGGAGAACACCGTAAAGGGGCTTAGTGCCAAATGGCAGGAAGAAGTCCAAGTCAAAATCAAGTAAAGCTTCTGCTGCTGCTCCCGTTCTTTCTTTGGCTGTTCGCATTCCTGCTCTTACCGGCCATCATGATGCTCATCTCCAGCTTCCATAACGAAGGCGGCCAAGGGTTCACCCTTGGCCAGTACGTCAAGGGGCTCACGCACCCTCTGTATACGACCGCGATCAAGAACAGCGTGATGCTCTCGCTCGTCTCGGCGCTCGTCGGGATCGTCGTCGCGGCCTTCGCCGCCTATTCGTTCACGACTTTCCCGCCGAAATCGCGGGACCGCATGCTCAGCGTCTCGAACATGATGACGAATTTCGCCGGAGTGCCTTTGGCCTTCGGCTTTATCGTCCTTTTCGGCACGAACGGCATGCTCACGCTGCTTTTCAAGCAGCTGGGCCTGTCCTTTCTCGTATTCGACCTCTACTCTTGGAAGGGCTTGGCGTGGGTCTACATTTATTTTCAAATCCCCGTCGGCATCCTGCTCATCTATCCGTCGCTGTACGCTTTGAAGCAGGAGTGGCGGGAATCCGCGTCCCTGCTCGGCGCCGGCACCGTGCAATATTGGCTGCGAATCGGCGTGCCGGTGCTGCTGCCGGGATTGGTCGGCACGTTCAGCGTGCTGTTCGCCAACGCCATGGGCGCCTATGCGACGGCATATGCGCTGGTTACGTCGAACTTCAACCTGCTTCCGATCCAAATCGGCGGACTCGTGTCGGGAGACGTGTTCCCTCGGGTGGAGCTGGGCAGCGCGCTCGCCATTATTTTGTTCCTGATCCTGGCGCTGGCCTTGTTCATCAACGAGAAAATGCTGCGCCTGGCAAGGAGGGGATTGAACGATGGCCGCTAACCTCGAACGGAAACCCGCGGCCGGCCGGATCTGGCATGGCTTGGTCGCCGCGGTCGTGCTGGTGTTCCTGCTGCTGCCTTTGCTGGTCACCTTCCTGTTCTCGATCAGCACCGTATGGCAAGATACCGTGCTGCCTGAAGGATACACGCTCGACTCGTACGTCCGGTTGTTTACCGACCAACGGTTCCTGGACGCGCTGGGGCGCTCCTTCCTCGTCGCCGTCCTGACCGTCGCGCTGTCGCTGATCGTGATGGTGCCGACCATTTTCATCGTCTCACTTTACGTCCCCAGCTTGGAAAAATGGCTGCAAACCGTCGTGCTGATGCCGTTCGCGCTGCCGGGGGTCGTATCCGCGGTCGGGCTGATCAAGCTCTACTCGAATCCGCCCTTCGCGATTTCGGGAACGATTTGGATCCTGATCGGCGCCTATTTCATCATCATCCTGCCGTATGTCTACCAGAGTACGCGAAATTCCCTCCGGGCGGTCAACGCCGCCGAACTGATGGAGGCAGCGGAGGTGCTCGGGGCGGGTAAAGCGGCCGCGTTCCTTTGCGTCATCCTGCCGAACATCCTGCCGGGCGTCATCGTGGCCAGCCTGCTCTCCTTCTCCATCGTGTTCGGGGAATTCGTGCTTGCCAATATGCTTGTCGGCGGGAGCTATGAAGTCGTCCAAGTGTACCTGTACCACATGATGGGCGTGGACGGCCATCTCTCCAGCGCGACGATCGTCACGTTTTTCGCTTTCGTGCTCATTCTGTACGTGCTCGTGCTCAAAATCGGCAACCGTAAGCCGCGGACGGCATTGCCGTCCGAAGGCGGAAAGGAGGAAACGGCTTGAGTTTCGTTCAAATACGCGACGTGACCAAAAGCTTCAATCGCCATCCGGTGCTCGACAAGGTTTCGCTCTCCATCGAACAAGGGGAATTCGTCACGCTGCTCGGGCCGAGCGGCTGCGGCAAAAGCACGCTGCTGCGCGCGATCGCCGGCCTGAACCCGATCGACGAAGGCAAGATCGAAGTCGGCGGCCGCGATATCACGTTCCTGCCTCCCAAAAGTCGCAACGTCGGCATGGTTTTTCAGTCTTATGCGCTGTTTCCGAATATGAACGTATTTGATAATATTGCTTTTGGGTTAAAAATGATGGGCTTAAAAAAAGACGAGATTCGGCCGATGGTAGAAGAGATGCTGTCGATTATCGACCTCCGCGGCAAGGAGGACCGTTACCCGAATCAGCTGTCCGGCGGACAGCAGCAGCGGGTCGCGCTTGCCCGTTCGCTGATCAAGAAGCCGAGCGTGCTGCTGCTCGACGAACCGCTCAGCGCGCTCGACGCGAAGATCCGCCGCTCGCTGCGGGGCGAAATCCGCCGCATCCAGCAGCGGCTGAACATGACGACGATCTTCGTCACGCACGACCAGGAAGAAGCGCTGACGGTATCGGACCGCATTTTCGTCATGAACCACGGCCGCATCGAACAGGTCGGCAGCCCGAACGAGATTTATACCGCGCCGGCCAGCGAATACGTCGCCCGGTTCATCGGCAACTACAACGTCTGGAGCCGGGATCAGCTGCAAGGGCGCGCGATCCGCGGACTGCCCGAGCAAGGCGGCATGTTCGCCGTCCGGCCGGAAGCGATCCGGATGGCCGCGGCGACGGCGGAAGAAACTCCGGACGCGATCGTGGCCGAAGGGACCGTGTCCCAGGTGTCGATTCTGGGCAACGTGCTGCGTTTCGAGGTCAACGTGTCCGGCCTCCCGGTGACCGTCGACATGCTGAGCGGCCACTCGCTCGACAGTTGGCCCGCCGGTGCGCCCGTCAAGCTGTCGATTTCCCGGGACGAATGGAAAAGCGTTCGTCCCTCTTCGTAGGGAGACGCGCCGAGATGTCCTTGTCGTTTGAGAAGCGCAAGAAGAAGATCCTCGAGCGCCTGAACAAGGAAGAGCGCGTGGAAGTCCAGGTCCTGGCAGAGGAGTTTCGGGTGTCGACCGAGACGATCCGGCGGGATCTGGAGCGGCTGGACCGCGACGGGCGCCTGAAAAAGGTGTACGGCGGGGCCGTGAAGGTCCGGGCGGATTCGCTCGAGCTGCCGTTCGACGAGAAAACGCTGCTTCAAGCGCAAGAGAAGGCGGCCATCGGAAGGTATGCGGCCTCTCTGGTGAAAGACGGCGACACCGTCATGCTCGGGAACGGGACGACGACGATCGAGCTGATCCGCAATTTGACGGAGCATCGGGACGTCACGATCGTGACCCATTCCACGCCGACCTTGCTGCTGGCGCTGGATATTTTTCCGGGCAAAATCATTTTCGCGGGCGGCGAGGTCAACAAACGCCAGAAATCGACGGAAGGCCCGCTCGCCGAGCTCGTCTTGAATCGGCTGCGGGTGAATAAGGCATTCATTTCCGCGGGAGGCGTGTCACTGGTCGACGGCATTACGGATTACGAGCTGTCGGAAGCGAACATTTCCCGGAAAATGATGGAGCGCGCGGACGAGACGATTTTTTTGGCGGATTCCTCGAAATTCGGCAGAACGACGTTCGCCAGCGTCTGCCCCCTCGACGACGTGTATACGATGATCACGGATGCGGGCTGCGACCGGGAATGGCGCAAAGACTTGGCGGACAAAGACATCCGGCTATGGATAGCGGGCGAGGAGGATGGATGAACGTTGAAGGTGGATTTTCATTTCCATTTGGAAGAAGGGCCTTACTCTTTCGGTTGGCTTCAAAAAACCGCCCGGGCGCTGCAGAACGCGCCTGACGAAAGTCCCATAGAATATCGCAGCCACACCCTTCCCTGGATCGAAGAGCAGACGAAACGGCTGCAGACGAGGCTGGCGGAAGGCTGCTTCTCCGAACGCTGGATGGAGCGGTACATGGCGCAAGGACGCCAACGGGGGATCGAAAGGTTCGGGATCGTGGACCATCTCTACCGTTTCGAGGAATTCCGGGAATACTACGAGAAATACGTCATCATCGACGACAGCGAGCTGGGCCGCCTTCAAAGCTATTGGCTCGACCGGGTCCGAATCGGCTCGATCGAGGAATACTTGACCGCGGTCCGCCGCATGCAGAAGAAAGGCCATCCGATTTCCGTCGGCGTGGAAGCCGACTTTTTCCCGGGAGGGGAAGCGGAGCTCAAGGCGCTGCTGGACCGCTATGAGCTGGATTACGTCATCGGAAGCGTCCATTTCGTGGACGGATGGGGATTCGACAACCCCGAGGTTCAGCACCTGTTCGAAGAGAAGGACCTGCTGGAGTTGTACCGTTACGGCTTCGAGCACGTGAAGCAAGCGGCACGCTCCGGCATTTTCGATATCATCGCCCATTTGGACAATTTGAAGGTGTTCAACTACCGGCCCGACGAAGCTTTGCTGCAGGGCCTTTATGACGACCTCGCCGCGGCGCTCAAGGAGGCGGACGTCGCTTCCGAGATCAATACGGGCCTCGCTTACCGTTATCCGGTCAAGGAGGCGTGCCCGAGCCCGTCTCTGCTCGCTAAGCTGCACGCGCACGGGGTGCCGATTACGCTCAGCTCGGATGCGCACTTCCCGGACGATATCGGGACGATGCTGGATGAGGCCGCGCAGCTGGCTTGGGATACGGGATACCGGGAGATCGTCTATTTCAGGGACCGTCACAGAATCAGCGTTCCCCTTCGGGAATAGAGCAGGGAGGGTGATCGAATGTCCAATCCCGCCGTATGGCAAATCAGTCACTGGGAATTGACCCTGCGCATCCTGTTCGCGCTCGTGGTCGGAGGTTTGATCGGTCTGGAGCGGGAGTTCGGGCAGCACTCGGCCGGTTTCCGCACGCACATCCTCGTCTGTCTCGGCTCGGCGCTGATCATGCTGTTGTCTCTGTACGGGTTCAGCGTCTTCATGGGGGAGCCGAACGTCCGGGCTGACCCTGCAAGGCTTGCGGCGCAGGTCATCAGCGGCATCGGTTTTCTCGGCGCGGGGACGATCCTGCGCAACGGCAATTCGATTTCGGGCCTGACGACGGCCGCGTCGCTGTGGGTCGTGGCGGCTTTGGGCCTGGCGGTCGGAGCGGGTTTCTATTACGGGGCGCTGCTCACGGCCTTCTTGTCCCTGGTCTGCCTGTTCGTGCTGAACAAACTGGAGAAAGTATTCAGCAGGAAGCGGAGAATGGCGGACCTGACCGTTACGATGCGGGAATCCGGCGGAAGCGTGCAATCGGTGATGGCGAAGGTCGCGGCGATCGGGGCGACGATCGAGGATTTGTCCGCGGAGAAGGGCGTCGGCGGCCAGGAAGGTGCGGCGATTCAGGTTCATCTCCGGGTGAAGAACATGATGCTGGAAAAGCATCTGAACGTGCTGGACGAACTGCGGGCGATTCCTGGGGTGATCAGGGTCTCGTACCATTTGTCCGACGGCAAAGGGCGGAAAAAGGCACCGGAAGATATACCGTCCGGCGGCGACGTATAAGGAAATGCAAAGCGGGCAGGATCGCGTGAAGCGAACCTGCCCGCTTGTCATTTAACCGCCTGATTCCGTCGTCGCCGTTTCGCCCGGTTTGGCGGTATCTTTCTGTTGTTTCGCCAGCAGCAGGGCTTCCTCGGCTTTCGTTTGCAGGCTGTCGAGCGCCTCGGACACGGAAACCTTTCCGTCGGCCGCCGCGGATAATTCCTGCTGGGCCATGCCTTGGAAGTTGTTCATGAAGTCTCCGGGAACCGCTTCGTAATTTTTGTACATGGCCGGCTGAATCGGCTTCAGCTTGTAGAAAGCCTCGAAATGGTGGCCTTCTTTGTCCGACAGGTACTGGGTGCGGACGGGCATGTTGCCCATTTGCCGCTTGGAAGTGACGCGGGCGAATTCGTCGCCGTGAATATACTGTAGGAACGTCCAGGCCGCCTTCGACTGCGCCGATTTGGCGGATATCGCGAAAATGTTGTTGAAGGAGACGTACGGGCTGTATTCGGGATTGCCCGGGTCGACCGGCATCGTGACGATGTCCCAATTTTTCACGGCTTTGTCTTTGACGACGTTCTGCGCTTGTTTGATCTGATCCATTAAATAAGTGCCCTCGAACGTCATCGCGACTTTGCCGCCGATGAACGGATCGCGGAGCAAGTAGTCCTCATACTGCATGGGCCCGTCGCTCATCTGGTTGGGATCCTCCGTATAGAGGGCGCCTGACTTCCAGGCGTTAAGCGCGGTTTCGTACGTTTTCTTCCAAGCGTCGGTGTTCACGGTGACGTTTTTGGCGCCGGCGTCGACGATGTTGAGGTTTTTCGTCAGGCCGATCATGTTGCCGAGCTGATACAGATCGGTCGCGGAGTATCCCATTTTGAGGCCGTACACGCGATCGTCTTTGGAGCCTGTCGTCGGGAACATCGCCGCCAAGCGGAACAAGTCGTCCCAGCTCATCTGGTCCTTGGGCAGTTCGACGCCGTACTTTTGGAACATGTCCTTATTGTAGAAGATCGCTTGGCTGTAGAAGTTCGGGACGAGTCCGTAAAGCTTGCCGCCGCTCAGCTCCTTCAGGTAGTCCAGCATGCCGGGCATCAGTCCCGCCTGGTCGAAGCTTTTCTCCTGCACTTGGGTTTCCAGCTCGAGCAGTTTGCCTTCGTTCGCCATTTTCGTGTACTGGTCCGCGGAGAGCATGACGATGTCCGGCTTCTGCTCTTCGATGAACTTCCGCGTCTCGGCTTCCATGTCCTTGCCCGGCTCGTGCTTGATGCTCTGCGTGTTGACGACTTCGATCTCCACCTCGGGATGCAGGGCGGAGAAGAGCATGCCGTACTGGTCGAAAAACGACCTTTCGTCATAGTACATGACCTTCAGCGTGACGGGTTCCGCGCGCTTCTCGGCGCCGGCGTCTCCGAAGCTGCAGCCGGCCAACAGGCTTGCCGTCAACGCGAACGGAAAGACGTAACGGGTCCAACGGTAGCGATTCAATTTCCCCACTCCTCCCATTTCTTTTCCTTGTTTCTCTATGATTCGACTCTATTATCTTCCAAGTGGAATCCATTTCCTAGGGAAATAAGGAAATGTTATGAGATTTTAGGGAAAATTTAGGGAGGGGGAGCGCGGAACCGCATGGCCGTTCGGCCGTATGGAATGAGGGCAAACCTGAATTTAAAGGAGGTTGAAGAGCATGAATTGCCCGGTATGCGACAATTCGCGCCTGAGAGAGGTTGAGAAGAACGGCATCCTGATCGACGTCTGCCCGACATGCAAAGGGGTTTGGCTGGATCGGGGGGAATTGGAGAAGCTGATGACGGACGTGCGCGAGGTGCGTCAGGATTACAACGAGTGGTATTATGCGGACTCGGACCGCCGGAACGATCCGTCCCAATATCCGCCGCAACAGCAGCCGCCTTATCCGCAGCAGCAAAGCCGCCAACCGTATTACGGGAGCCACCCGCAGGGACATCCGAAACACTACAAAAAGAAAAAGAGCGTACTGGACGTTTTCGGAGACTTGTTTGACTGATTCCGCGCGGTGGTAATAAAAAACGAAGACCCGCTTGAGCGGGCCTTCGTCCTCGGTTCAGCCAAGTCATCCAGCGGCGGATTCGTCGTCCGCTCCCGCGGCGACGTCCGGATCGGTGGCGACTTCCTGATAAGTGTCGGTATCCATCACGCGGCGTGCTCCGATGTAGCGTTTCACGTAGTAATCCGCCGACAAAGAGTCGATCGTTACCCCGCGGGTAAAGGAAGCGTGGGCGAATTTGCCGTCGCCAACGTAGATTCCTACGTGCGAAACACCATGACCGCTCGTGTTGAAGAATACCAGGTCGCCCGCGCGAAGATCGGCGCGAGCCACTTTTTTGCCGCGTTGGAACTGTTCCTTCGAGCTGCGCGGAAGCGTGATCCCGAGCTTCTTGAAGACGTATCCGGTAAATCCGGAGCAGTCGAATCCGCCCGTGGTCGTTCCTCCGTAGTCGTAATCGACGCCGATCACTTTGCCGATCGTGTCGTCCAGCTTGGAGTCAGCAAACGCGCTTCCGACTTGGAAGGCAAGCAAAAAAGCAAGAGAAAGCAGCAAAACGGAAACTTTACGCAAGACTGGGTGTCCCCTTCCGATGCCTACGAGGTTAGCTGGAGGGTTCGGTTGAAGGTTCCCTATGGCCACTGTGTTGCGAGGCCAATTCACCCGTAATGGTTCCCCCGTTTCCCGGTGCACGGGAATTCGGCAATTTTTTCACACAGCCCTAAATATTCGCTTTTTGCGGCGGACTTCCTGCTCCCCAAGGATTAGAATTCCTTAATCTTTGCCTCCCAATCGACTCTTTGAACCTCCTTTCAAGGCGGTTTTTTAGTTGCCCGTAAAACGCGCAACCCCCGCCCGCAAGCGCCGGAGCGGCTTACGGACGGGGATTTCCCGGGCAGGAATTGTCGAATGACGACCGGGACTTCGGGCATGAGACGGACGGAAAAAACAGGCTTACTCGTTTCCCCTCCAGACCGCGAATTGGGAGGCGGCGGTCCAGAGGGACAGCAGGGTGCGCACGAAGTGGAAAGCTTGGTGAAGCGCCACGGCGATAAAACCCGACCAGAGGAGAGAGACGGACGACACGGCTGCGGATGCGGCGGCGCCGATGCCGGCCATCGCCAGCGAGACGGCCAGAAGCGGCAACGCCCGGGACAGGGCTTGCATCAGTGCTTTGCCGAAGCCTTCGCGGCTGACGGCGCCGAATTGAAGGCATTGGAACAGCACGTGGACGACGAAGCCCCAGATGAGCCATCCCGCCGCATAGGGTAGCAGCTCCCGGATCCAGCTTCCGGGAGAGCCGGCGCTGAAGAACCGGTCCTTGGCCATCGGCAGCAGCCAGACGGCGGGAAGCAGCGCGAGGGCGTTCTCCAGCCAGTAGAGCAGCACGACCGGTTTCCACGCTTGCCGGATGCCGGCGAGCATGCGGGTGCCGCTCTTCTCTTCTTCCGAATGGCGGAAGGAGTAATAGAGGCCGGCGTTGATCAAGGGAGAGACGATCATCCGGAACAGCAGCAAGCCTGCCAGCAGCCAGAGAAGCGGGTCGAGCAAATCGGTCCGAAGCAGCCGGAATTCCGCTTCGATCAGGAACAGCGGAATCGCGTTCGCGTTCGGGTGAAGGTCGGGATACCGCGCGAGCACGGGCGTCACCACGGAGTCTACCAGCCGGAACAGGAAGAATCCCCACAATAAGCGATACAGAAATAAGAGAACCCCTACATACTTATGCCGGACCGTCATGTCCCATCCCTTGCCGAGCCATCTTCTCATGCGGCGCTCACCTCACCATGCGAATGTGCTGAAGAAGCTTTCCAGCGCCTGGGCGACGCCGGTCGTCCATTTGACCCGTTCCTTGGAGGGGACTTCCGCCTTCAGGAAGTTGTTGTAGCGCCGGTTGTCCAGGACGACCGACAGGTTCGGGTCCACGGCCGCATAGAGCAGCGGGGATGCCGAATCGAGCTGCAATTGGGTCTGGTTCTGCGCTCCGTCCCACTGTCTGCGTTCCGTCCGGCCGTCCGCGTAGCCAAGCGCGAGAGTGACCGGCTGCGGGCTGCCTCCTTTGCGCTTGAGCGTCACCAAGGTGCGATAGCCGCCCTGCTCGGTTTTGTGGGAATCGATCGATTCGATGGAGAAGTCGGCCGTCTCCCCGCGGTACACGTAAGCGCCGAAGAAATCGTTCCATTTGAGCTTCGTCACGTTTTCGGCCACCTTTTGAAAATCCGCCGTGGACGGGTGTTTGAACCGGTATTTCTGGAAATAGGCGCGCAGGATTTTGTTCATCGTCTTCTCTCCGACCTGCCGCTCCATGGCCGTCAGCACGAGTTTGGCCCGCAGGTACACGTTATCCGCGTAGCCGTCCGGTTTGCCGTAGTGCCAGGCGAACTGGTGCAGCGGTTCGGGATCGGTGAGGTAGCTTCCTTCCACGGCCGTGTTCGGCGAAACGCCGTAAATGGCGGACATCAGCTTGTCTTCGGAGTAGGAGGTGAAGCCCTCATCCAGCCAAGCCTCTTCGAACTCGTTGGAGGCAGCCATGCCGTACCAATATTGGTGCGCGATTTCGTGAACGAGGGTCCGCTCCAGCTCGTAACCCGGACTGGCGCTCTTGGCGGCTGCGGCGGTGACGAGCGTCGGGTATTCCATGCCGCCGGCTCCGGCGCCTCCCGCGGGGGGCACGACCACGGACAGCGTCGAATAGGGATATTCCCCGTACCAGGAGGCCAGCTTGGAGAGCGACGATTTGGCCGCGTGCAGGTAGCGGTCTTTCAAGTCCTTATGAAGCGGGTCCAAATAAAGGCGGATTCGGACGCCGGGGATGCCGGGGGCGGAGAAGGAATCCTCGTAATAGACGAATTGAGGCGACGCGGACCAGGCAAAATCGTGCACGTCGTCGGCGTAATATTGGTACGTCTTGCGTCCCTGGACCGAAGCGGGGGATTTCGTCTGGAAGCCCGTCGCGGCGACGGTATAGTTGTCGGGCACATTGATCCGCACGCTGTAGATGCCGAAGTCCGAGTAAAATTCGGAGTTGCCGTGGTACTGGTGAAGGTTCCAGCCTTCCGTCGTGCGGCCGCGCATGCCGACCGTCTCGTAAACCGCGACTTTCGGGAACCATTGCCCGGCCATGACGAAATCGCCGGCGGTGCCCATGCGGGCGAACACTTGGGGAAGCGTGACCTTGAAATTCATTTTGAGGGTCACCGACGCGCCCGGCTTGACCGCTTCCGGCAGGCGCAGCGTGGCGAGCGTGCGGTCCTGCTTGTTGCCGTCGTCGGGCTGGACATAGTGCAGGCGGGGCAAGAGGGTTTCGCCTTCTTCCGTCGTCAGCGCGGCGATTTCCATCGCTCCGTAGCTGCCGGGCGCCATGGCGTCGCCGCGAAGCTGGCCGCCGGATTCCTTGAGGAACGTGCTGCCGGGGGAGAAGGCGTTCGGATACAAGTGGAAATAGAGATCCGAGACCGATTTCCGGCCGGGATTTTTCCAGGTGACCGTCTGCTGCCCCGTCAGCGTGTTGTCCGGGTTCAAGGTCACGGAGATATGGTATTCGGTCACGCGCTGGCTGAGGACGACCGGCTTCGGCTGTATGGGCGCCGCCTCCGGCTGGGGAGCTTTGGGCACGGCGGCGGGCGGAGCCTTGCCGGAGGCCTGGGCGATGGCCGGCCAGGCATATTGCGTTTCCAGCGCGTCCGCGAACCCGAACCGGATCGAGAATACGAGGGCGACGGCGGCTGCGGTGAAAAGAAGCAGGCGTAGCGTGCGGCGCTTCGGCATAACGGATAACCCTCCCGTTGACAAGCATCTACGGACATCTATATGCGGGTTGTCCGCGGATTATTTCTGCTTGTCTGAGGGCGGGGGCGGTTATTGGAAGCCCAGCTTCTTGCTGGCCGTTCTTGTGGCAAACCGCTATTACCCAATAAGAAGCTGCACAGTGAGCATCAGCTTGACGAAACACTCGGTGACCGCAAAACCCGCACGATTCCTTGTGACATCCACGACAATATGGCGCTTACAAGTCTAGCTCGATCACGATGCCTATGTCAGCTGCATGTCCAGCGCCTGTTACGGCAGCGAAGCCCGTAAGCTTGTATCGATCAGGACATTCAGATCTCGGAGTAACCCGGCCTGTTCCGACGTGAGCAATGCCGACGCACGGATTCCTCGCGATACGGTCGTTTACGACCACGGCATCAACGCTACTGTGGATTGCTATTTCAATGATGCGGAAAACGTGGTGACGATAATCGTATAGTCCGGGCTGACGTAGGTCTAGGCGATCAGCGTCGTCGCAACTCAATTTTCCGCCGTTTTTGCAGTGAAACCAGCAAAAACGGTGGAATCATTTATTTTTAGCGTAATGGGCTAAAAACTTCGCGAGAACTAAATCGGAAAAAATAGAAAGCCTTGCATAACCTATTAGGCCAGCGAGGCTTTCAATTTACTTTACTTCATTATACTTTTGATTCCATAAGGGAAAAGTACCAATGTATTGTGACGCTGCGATCTGTATATATGGATTTTTACTCGCAGTTTTTAAGCACAATCAGCGCATCATCCCATCAATGGTTTTCTCCTCGCGTAATCCTATCGCTAATCCTTCTGTTAAGGAATATGAAAAAATTAAAGCCTATAATCCATAACGCAAGTGATATTAAATAAACAGAAACATCAATTTCTGAATAAACAAACCCAATTGTAAGAAGAACGATTAGGGCGATATTGGCAATAAACCAGCCGGCAATAAACCAGCCTTTCCTCTTAATACTAAAATCACCTTTAGAAGTTATTAGGTAATAGTTGTACCCTAAAAATGATCCAATATTAACGAACAATGGAGATTTATTCGCCATCTGAATGGAAATTGTTGCGGGTATAAGAATGCAGAGAATAAAAATGATATTCCGTTTGACAATAAAAGCAAATTTCAGAGATACCCCCCCTTTTTTTGATAAAACAAATTTGTAAAATTTAGATATTTGTAATAATCTTGTTGAAAATTTAGAAAAAATTAGATAATATGAAAACGAATTAAAAAATTGTAAAAAGGTGGGATTTTAGATGATTCAAGTTGCTAGCGGGGGTAGTTCGAGCACGAAAAATAGTAATCCTTTTGTCAATACTAGCAATTCTTTGCTAAAAAATCAAAATCAAGCTGTGCAATCTATCAAGCAGAATGAAACGGCTACTAAAGTGACAAATACAGTAATTTCATATGCGGGGTATGTTGCTCCAGGTGGTCCAATCGTTAAAGGAATAGTAGGAGGTCTTGGGACTGCTGCGGGTACAACTGATACATGGGCAAACAATGCCGCGTCCAAAACAGTTAATGCAACAATTGTTAACACTGGCACCTCTGTTGGCGCACAAAATGCAGCACTAGGAGCACCTGGATACTCTTTAGCTCAAAGTGCTGCGAAAGCAGTAACTTCGACTTATAATGGTGTTGTTAATTCTGTAAATTCAGCATATAACCAATTCAAGGATTTTGTAAATCCAGCAAGTTATATGCCGTTTAGATGAATCAAGAATTATCGTTTTCAAATGAAAATTTTGGGCTTTGTACTAGCTATGACGAATTAAAAAGACCAACTGAATTGCTGAAAGAACTCGCATACGAGAAAAATCACTTTATAAACATCTACATGCTTAAGAAATTCCTTCACTTAAATGATAGAGTGTCTTGTCTCGGTTATGTTGGTTCAAATTGTGTTTTTTCTGTAAGCTTTGATGTAAATTTTATTCCAGATGAGGAATACATTTTTTTGAATTTCACCTCAGTAGCAAGTTTACTTGCTTCTACACCCAATCAAAACCTTTATGCTTGCTCCATAGGAATTGTAATTAATGACAAGCCATCCCATAGGATAGATTTTTTCATACGTCGTAAAATCTACTCCTATACGAAAAGAACACCCGTCAATTAGTGAAGTGCACCCCATATACGTGGACATTGGAAAAAACACTCTGGTGTTACCGATGAAGACTGAAGTGCACCCCTTATAGTGGACATTGGAAAAACACCCTGGTGTTAAACCGATGAAAACTATAGGGGGTGCTTTTCGTCATGGCGAAGAAGGGGCAAAAATTTGTTACGTATAGCTTCGAAACGAAGAAGAAAGCAATTGAAATGCGACTTCAAGGAATGACAAAACAGAAAGTGGCAGAGGTACTCGGAATCGAGGATATTACTCGACTAAAAGTATGGATGAGACGCTACAAGCAGATGGGCGAGTACGGGCTTATGGATCACCGTGGGAAACGGAAAGAGTATGTCGATGAAGATCGCTATGTACGGCGTTTGGAGATGGAGAATGCCGTCCTAAAAAAGTGGTTGGCCATTACGAAGGCGGAGGTGTACCAGAGAAATATAGGCTCGTCCATGAGCTCCGTGAAAACTTTAGCGTCACTGAGCTCTGTAAGGAAGTCGGCGTTTCCCGCAGTGGATACTACGCCTATGTAAAGCGGATGTATGTGGATAAGGATAAAGCAGCAAAGCAGTTAGTTCGTGCCACCTTTGAGCGATACAAAGGGATTTACGGCTACCGGCAAGTTCAGCTTTTCCTGCACCAGGATCACGGTATCTGGATCAATCACAAGAAAGTACTGCGGTTAATGCAAGGGATGGGACTTCGCTCCAAAATTCGCCGCAAGTACCGTCCGTACAGCCGGACTTGGAACATAGGCGACCGAGTAGCAAGAAACATCTTAGATCGCCAATTCCGGGCAGATGCACCGAACCAAAAATGGGTCACCGATATTACGCAGTATCGAGTTGGAGATTCCTGGCTGTACCTCTCCGCCATAAAAGACTTATGCCAGAACGAAATCGTCGCTCACCATATAAGTGAGAGTAATGACACGGAACTTGTATTGCAGACATTCGCAAAGGCATTCGAAACGGAGAAGGACGTGACCGGTCTGATCGTTCACAGCGATCAGGGAACCCAGTACACGTCCTACAAGTACCACGACATGCTGCCAAAGGTTGGCGCCCAAATCAGCATGTCACGCCGAGGCAATTGTTATGACAATGCCTCCATGGAGAGCTTCTTCTCGCATTTGAAAGCGGAAGGGCTCTACCCCTATGATATTCGAACCTTTGAAGAAGCACAAAGGCGAATTGATGAGTACATCCACTTTTACAATCATTGTCGACCGCAAAGAAAATTGAACAAGCTGACTCCGGTTCAATACCGGCGCCAGCTTGTCGGGTAGGGTTTTTCTTTAGTGTCCGCTAAATGGGGTCTTGACCAGACTGAGGGGGTGCTTTTCGTTTAGATGCATGGGAATGACAACAAAGCCGTATCCCTTAGCTGAGCGAAGGGGATACGGCTTTGTAGGTATATAGCGGTTACTGGGTTGTCAGTGTGAGCAGGGGAGAACTCTTGCCTTGATACAGCAGCGTCAGCCGGTGAAGCGCCCGGGTGCAGGCGACGTACAGCAGCTTGGCGTCCTGGGGATCGTCCGCGTAGTGCTCGGCATCGGCGTCGGCCAGCAGGACGGCGTCGAATTCGAGCCCCTTCGCCAAATACACGGGGACGATGGAGACGCCGCCGCCGTAGCGGGTCTGGCCCTCCGAGATCAACCTCGCCTCGACGCCGGCTTTCTCCAATTCGGCCGCCAGCTCGCGGCAATTGTCGTCCGTCCGCGCGATGACCGCGATCGTCTGCATGCCGCGGGTCCGGTTATCGGCGATGTAGGCGGAGATGCGCGCGATTTTCTCTTCGGAAGAGCGGACCTCGGCGACTTCCACCGGATCGCCGCTGCGGAACACGGGCTGGGCCGGCGGCAGCGAAGTGCCGGTGAACGGCAGGATCCGGTTCGAGAATTCGATGATTTCGAGCGTGGAGCGGTAGCTCATCCGAAGCTCGTGGTACGCCCTGCGGTCCTCCGGAAACACGGAGGACAGCTCTTCCCAGCGCTGGACGCCGCGATAAGCGTGAATTCCTTGCGCCAAATCCCCGAGAATCGTGAAGGAGGGCTCGACCATCATCGTATGGAGCAAGGCGATTTGGAAAGGCGGCACGTCCTGGGCTTCGTCGAGCACGACATGGTCGAACGTCTCGTCCGGGCCGTGGAAGCGGCGGTGGATCCAGACGAGCGCGGGAAGGTCCTCGGGCATCGCCTGCCCTTTTTTCAGCAGGGCCTTGGTCCGCGCGGCCAGGTCTGCCGGCACGAAGGCTTCCGGCTGCTCGAATAAGCTGCGGTAGAACGTCATAGGGTCCGCTTGCGGCAGCTTTTTCTCGAACGCTTTCAGTCGCTGCTTGCCCGTTTTGGCCCGTTCCTTGCGGATTTTGGGATCGCCGATTTCCTTGAGCTGCATCTCGAGCCAGCGGTTGATCCGCCCGATCAGCCGTTCGCGGCGTTTGGCCAGCGGGTAGTGCCGGTATTCGACGTCGAACCATTCGCGGATCGTGCCGGCCGGAAGCATGCGGCGGTCCCAGGCTTCGAAATTTTCGTCCTTCAAGTACGCGTCCTCGTACCGGTTCAGCTCAGCTTCGATCCAATCGCGGTAGCGCAAGGAGCCTTTGAACCTGCCGGGCGTGAGGTCGTCGATCGCGGGACGCCGTCCCGCGGTGGAGAACCATATCTCGCCCTCCCCGCCGGCCTCTGCCAGACGGACGCTTTCGCCGAGCTTATCAAGCGCCCAATCCGCGAACGTCGTCTGCCGTACGCTGCCGACGCCGAGCTCGGGGAGAACGCCTGAAATATAATCGAGGAACATGGCGTTCGGAGCGAAAATGATCATCCGTTCCGCCTTCACTTGGTCTTGGTACTGGTACAGCAGGAAAGCCAGCCGGTGCAAAGCGACCGTCGTTTTGCCCGATCCCGCGGCGCCCTGGATGATGATCGCCAGGCGGCGGGGAGCGCGGATGATCCGGTCCTGCTCCGACTGGATCGTCGAGACGATGTCCCGGAGACGGTTGTCTTTCTTCTCGCCGAGCCGATAGAGCAGGAATTCGTCGCTGAGACCGAGATTCTCTCCTCCGCGCACGTAGCTCTCGACGACCCGCTGCAGGATGCGGTCCCGGATCGACAGGTTCCTTTTGCGGTGCACCTCTCCCTCCACGCTGCCTTCGGGCGCTTCGTAGATGACCGATTCGTCGCCGCCGGTGAAGGAATAGAACAAGCTGGCCACCGGGGCCCGCCAGTCGATGATGTAGGGCTCGCCGGTGTCCCTTCGGTCCATGCCCCGTTTGCCGATATAGAGCGGGGCGGGGGCTTGCCGTCCCTTCTCCTGGAAGTCGAGCCGTCCGAAATACGGCTCCGTCCCGAGCACCTTCAGCCGCTGGCGGGTCTCCTCCCGCTTGGCTTCGAGCAGCTGCTCCACGAAATCCTGGCCGCGGTAAACGGGGCCTATGGCGGAGTGCTGCCGTTCGATCTCTTCGAACGTATGGTTCAGTCTGGATCGTTCTTCTTCGTACATGTCCGTTGCGTCGTCGGTGTCCTGCGTATGGTTCATGTCTTTCCTCCCTCTCCCGTTCATCGATTGGCGCCAGTACCCATTTTGCACAAAAAATCGGAAAAAGAATAGACTTATGTTATCCTTTTTGGTATGATGTTGGTTGTCGGATTACCTGAAAAAGATAGAACAAACGTTCGTATTTATGAATAAGAACAGATGACGGGTGGGGACCTTCTTCGGAGGATTCTTGGCCCGTTTTTTAACGGAGGTCGAGGGACGTGGAAAACAACGAAAAGCCGCCGGAGAAGAAGAAACTGGCGCTGAACGTGGTCAGCAATAAGGAGCACAAAGGGTTCGGGGCGGGCACCATCGACCTGAGCCAGGTCGCCTGCGTCATCATCGACCGCGGCGAGGCCTACCTCGACGTCGGCGCGATGCACGCAAAGAGCAAGGTCGAACGGGGAATCAAGTTCTCGCCGAACAAGGAAGACGTGCCGAACGGACGTCCCTGCTGGGTCGTATGGGTAGCGGTCGACCGCAGGGAAGACGGCAGCTACTACGCAGGTGTGACGTCTTGCGAGATGCTGGTGGACGAGGAAGCGCGGCGGGGCTGGAAGGTGCTGCCCGACCACGTGAACCGGCTGGACGCCGCGCTGAAGCGGAAAATCATGCTCGACAACATCGGTCCGGAAGAGAAGGCGGCTTTGAAGAAGCTGCTGATCGAGCACAACGCCGAATGGTGGGACCGCTCGACGGACGCGCTGAAGGAAGCTTTGAACGCATAAGGGAACGTGCGAAACCCCGGCCGGGAGGCCGGGGTTTTTGTTTGGGAGCGGCAGGTTGACCGAGACTCCTCTCGCGTGCAGTTCGATTTTGCCCGCTTGCGGAGGAGGATTCGCCTGCGGTCGGTTTAGGCGCTCCAAGTGTGCAAAATCGGGCCGGGTATGATGAAGTGTTACCGAGTCTCACCAATGCCACATGCGCCGCATTTTCTTCCACCAGCCGCCGCCGTTCGCGCCCGAAGACTCTTTGTCCGCTTCCGCCTCGCCGTGCACCGAGCACATCTCGGTCGGCTCCGTGCCGACGAGGAACGTCTCCAGCACCGGCTTCGGACAGCCGGAGGTGGCCAGCATGCCGTTCCCCGGGTCGACGTACACGCTGACGACGCCTTCCGGCATCGGAAAATCCGTCGGCGGCTTCTCCTTCAACGCGCCTTCGAGAAAATCCGCGAAAATCGGCGCGGCCCGGTGCGCGTCGCCGGAGCCGAGCGAACGCCCGCGGTCGTAGCCGACCCACACCGCCGCCGTCAACTCGGGCGTATAGCCGACGAACCAGGCGTCGGAGTCGGTCGTCCCGGTTTTGCCGGCGACCGGACGTTTGATCATGCCGGCGACCCGGTGGGCGGTGCCGCCGGCGTCGAACACGCTCTGCAGCAGCCGGGTGGTCACGTAGGCTACGGACGGCGGCATGACGGGCGTGGAATGCGGATGCGCCTCGTACAGCACTTTGCCGTCGCGGTCTTGGATTCGCAGGATGGCGAGCGCGGAGGTTTTGCTGCCTCCGTTCGCGAACACGGAGTAAGCCGACGCCATTTCGAACGGGCTGACGGGGAACGTGCCGAGCGCCAGAGAAGGAACCGCCTTGAGCGGCGAAGTGATGCCGAGCCGCCGCGCGGTGGACATGACCTCTTCCGGCCCGACCTGCATGATCGTGTTGACCGCGTAAATGTTGTCCGACGCGGCAATCGCTTGGCGCAGGCTGATTTCCGTATTGAAATAGCGGTCGTTGAAGTTGCTGGGGCGGTAGATCTCCCGATTGTTGTCGTAGTAGAAAATGGTCGGCTCGCTGCGGAAGCGAGTCGAGGGCGTGACGACCCTTTGCTCCAAGGCGGTGGCGTACACGATCGGCTTGAAGGAGGAGCCGGGCTGCCTCGTCGTGGCGAACACGCGGTTATATTGGTTGCGTTTGTAGCTGAGCCCGCCGACCATCGCCTTGATGTAGCCGTTGCGGGGATCCATGGCGACGAGCGCCGTCTGAAGCTGCGAATCCTTCGGAAAGCCCCGTTTCACCGCCTCTTCCGCCGCGCGCTGCATGTTCATGTCCAGCGTGGTCGTGATCGACAAGCCGCCTTCGTTCAGCAGCCGCTCGTCGATTCCGAGCCGTTCGACCGCGATCCTTTTGACGTAATCCGCGAAATACGGCGCGTTCCGGTCCGGCTCTTCCGGCAAAGGTTTCACGACGGGCTTATCCCGCGAAGCCGCAGTCGCCTGCTCCCGAGTGATCTCTTTCGTCTCCAGCATCGCCTGAAGCACGGTGTGCCGCCGTTTTTCGGCTTCCGCCGGATGGAGATGCGGAGAGTAATAGCGCGGTCCCTTAGGGATGCCCGCCAACAGCGCGCTTTCCGACAGCGTCAGATCCTTGGCGGACTTGCCGAAGTACATTCGGGCGGCCGCTTCCGCGCCGTAGGCTCCGTGACCGTAATAGATTTGGTTCAAATACATCTGCAAAATTTCGTCCTTGGAGTACGTCTGCTCCAAGCGGGCGGCGTACCAGGCTTCCTTCAGCTTGCGGGACCACGTTCTCTGGTGGCTCAAATACAAATTCCGCGCCAGCTGCTGGGTCAGGGTGCTTGCGCCTTCCCGTTTCGACAAATGCCGGACGTCGACCCACGCCGCCCTGGCTAAACCTCTTACGTCGACGCCGGAATGCTCGTAGAACCGGCGGTCCTCCACGGCCAGCGTGGCTTTCACGAGCCAGGGGGAAATGTCCGCCAGCTTCACGGGACGCCGATTGACGCCTCCCGCGAGCGTCGCGATGACGGTGCCTTCCGAATCCAAGATTTGCGTCGATTGCGGCACGGCGCCGGTCGGCAGCGCCCCGAGCCGGTGAAACGCGATGCTGCCGGCTGTCGCAACGACGAGACACGCGAGCGTGAACCAGGCCAGCCGCTTCCGCAGCGGCTCCAGTCGCCAAGGCGCCCGCGGTTTTCGCGGCTTATTCTCTTGATGCGAATGCATGGGGCAGCGCCTCCCGTAACGCCGAAGCGGAATCATTTTCCTTTTAGTATGGAGTAGGGAGGCGAGGGCTATTCTTCGCGTCAAGGTTCGAATGTTGCTTTTTGCGGGTGATATCATATAATACAACTTGTCCGAATTAACGGAAGAGAGGCGACAGGCGCCTCATCACAATACATAAGGAAGAAGGGATCCCATGTCCTCCATGGAACTGTGGTATACCGAGAAGCAGACCGAGAACTACGGCATCACGATGAAAGTGAAGCAAACGATGGTGCACGAACAGACCGAATTCCAAGAGCTCGCCATGATCGAGACGGAGGAATGGGGCAACATGCTCGTGCTGGACGGCATGGTCATGACGACGATCAAGGACGAATTCGTCTACCATGAAATGGTCGCGCACGTTCCGCTGTTCACCCACCCGAATCCGGAAACCGTCCTCGTCGTAGGCGGCGGCGACGGCGGCGTCATCCGCGAGGTGCTGAAGCACCCGAAAGTGAAGAAGGCCGTGCTCGTCGACATCGACGGCAAAGTCATCGAATACTCGAAGAAGTATTTGCCGGAAATCGCGGGCAAGCTGGACGACCCGCGCGTCGAAGTGCTCGTGAACGACGGCTTCATGCACATCCACGACCATAAGAACACCTATGACGTCGTCATGGCGGATACGACGGAGCCGATGGGACCGGCCGTGCAGCTGTTCACGCGCGGTTTTTATCAAGGAATCTACGAGTCGCTGAAGGAAGACGGACTGTTCGTGGCGCAAACGGACAACCCGTGGTTCAAAGCCGACTTGATCCAAAGCGTCAACCGCGACGTGAAGGAAGTGTTCCCGCTCGTCCGCGTGTACGCGGCCAACGTGCCGACGTACCCGAGCGGCCTGTGGACGTTCACGATGGGCAGCAAGAAGCACGATCCGCTGGCCGTCGACGAAAGCGCGATCCCGGAGCTGGACACGAAATATTACTCGCCGAGATTGCATAAAGCGTGCTTCGTGCTTCCGAAGTTCGTGGAAGATTTGACGAAATAAAGAATGTATGGAGGAAAACCTCCCAAAGACCCGCGGCATCGAGCGCTGCGGGTCTTTTTATTTTGGAAGATGCATAAAACCTGACATTAGATTAATGAATTTCCCTATATATATTCGGATTTATGAATAATTACTGTTAAAAATAACTAATTCATGTTACAATCCCTCACAAAGAGAGAATATTCCGACGGGTGGAAGAGGGGATCGTACGTGTTTGGATGGCTCGGTTTCAAAAAAGGGCTGCCGCTATGGTGGTCATATCGGCTGAACGCGCAATTAAAGGAAGACGTCGAAAACATTTTCGAAGGTATCGCCGAAACCCGCATGCAGGTGCTGGAGGACTGGACGATGGACGGGTGGCGTCACCTGGAGAGGCTGGAGGGCCAACTGGGCGCCGTCCGCGCGGCACCGGGCCAGGGGGCGGATGCGGAAAGCCGCAATCGGCTGTTTGCCGCGGCTTATTCACGCGCCGTCGATTTCACCGAAATTTTCATGCTCGATGCCGGCGGGACGGTCGTGTATTCGACGCACTCGCCCCACATCGGACAAACCTACGAAGCCGGATCCCCGCTTACCTCCGGGCTGGAATACGCCAAAGGCGGCAGCCCAGGCACGCGCAAATGCCTTTTCGGCCCTTTCGGAGACCCGCTGACCCTGGAGACCGGGTCCCGTTCCTCGCCGTTCCATGACAAAATGACGCTGTTGTTCATTTTGCCGTTGGGACAGGGAGACGTTTGGGAAGGCGCTTTGTGCGCGCGAGTCCCGAACGACGTCATCGGCGACTTGATCCAGCGGGAATCCGGACACGTTTATCCCGATTCCGGCGACAACTACATTTTCATGGCCGAGCCTTCCTTGAACACTCATATTGCGCCCGGTACCGCATTGTCGCGAAGCCGCTTCGAGGACCGGACGTTCACGCACGGCGAAAATCTGAAGGACGGCGTAACGACGAACTGGGGAACGGTTACGGTTAAGGAGCATACGGAGCTCGAGCTCATGTTCACCGACCCGGCGACGGGAGAACTGCATCCGGGCGTGGCGAACACGATCCGCAACGGCAGCAACCTGTTCGTGGAGTTTCCGGGGTATTCGGATTACCGGCACATCCCCGTCATCGGCAAAGGCGTCACGTTCCGTCTGCCGCATTGCCCGGATCTGTGGGGGATGATGTGCGAAGGCGACCTTGAGGAAGTCTACCGCATCCGGGGTATCGCCTACCGCCAGTTCCGCCAGCAGGCGCTGCTGCATGGAGGGTTCGCGCTGATCGCCGCCATTCTCGTTTATTTTGTGGCCACTCAATTCGCGGCAGTATGGATTGCCATTGGCGCGCTCCTCTTCAACCTGCTGTTCGGGGGAATCGCACTCGCCTCGCTGAACCGGCGCAGCGACCGTAAAGTGGTGGCTCCGCTGCGCAAGATCAACCGGTTCATCCGGATCAATGCCGAAGGCAAAGGCGATTTGACGCAGCGGCTCGACATCGGCGAATTCGGTAACGACGAGACGCACGAGCTCGCCAAATGGATCAACAATATGATCGATTCCCTGGAAGGCATCATGCTGAAGGTCAAGCTTGCCGCGTCCGACGTGACCGCCAGCCAGAAGTTGCTGGGCGAGTCAACCGTCACAACGGCTCAGCAGACGGAGCGGGTGAGCGGGCGAATCCATGACATGGTGCGGAGCATCAGGCGGCAGCTGAAGGATATTGACGAGGCCAAGGTGGTCGCGGACGAAGCCCGCCAGACGCTGCTCATGCTGGAGCGCCAAGCGTCGGAGCACATTTCCGTCGCCCAGGGAGAGGTCGAGCGGATCGGCGGCAAAATGGCGCACATCGCCGGGCGCGTCGAAGAAACGAACCATACGATCCGCATGTTCGTAGAGACCTCGAATGAGATCCGCAGCGTGCTGAAGGTCATCGAGGAAATTTCGGCCCAGACGAACCTGCTGGCGCTGAACGCTTCGATTGAAGCGGCGCGGGTAGGCGAGCACGGAAGAGGGTTCGCGGTCGTGGCGTCGGAAATCCGCAAGCTGGCCGACTTAACGCGGCAGTCCACGGAAGAAGTGCACGGAATCGTGGAGAAAATCTCCTTGCATGCGAAAGAGGCGTACGCTTCCATGACCGAAGGCACGAAGGTGGTATCCGAGGGGACCGAGCTCGTCGCGGCCGCGATGGAGACGCTCGGAGACGCCAAGGGAGACGACGATCTGAAAACGCAGATTATCGATGAGGTCGTCGTTCTGATGGAGAAGATCGCGACGGTCAGCATCGAGAACCGGGCGATCTCCGCGGAAGTGGAAGGGAAAGTCCAGGAGCTGCAGGCCGACATCGTCGACGTTCGTCACACTTCCCACAACGTGGAGGCGATCACGGGGTTCCTTCAGCAATTGGTCGGCCAGTTCAAGCTGGCCGAGACGAGCAAGCGGTGACAGGGCTCTGGCATAGAGAAGCGCCTCCGGACTCATTCGTCCGAAGGCGCTTTTTTGTCGTTTGGCGGGGTCCCCCACCAAAGTCCGGTCCTCCCCCGCCTGCGGTCCATTTTCATTCTCCGTTCATGCTGGGAAAATCATCTTATGAGACAATGCCGGAGTGCGATCCATCGGAACCGAAAGAGGAGAATGCCGTGATGTGGAAACGGAAAATGCTGAAAGTCTTCATGTACCTGGTTTTGTCGGTGGCCGTGCTGCTGCTGGCCGGATGGATATACCAGCGGCTGGCAAGCGACCGCGATTTGAAATCGTATCAACCGGTCGGTCAATTGTACGAGGTGAGCGGCGGCCGGATGCACCTTTATGCGGGCGGGCAAGGTCCGGTCACCGTCGTCTTCTCCGCGGGATGGGGGACGGCGAACCCGTATGCGGATTTCTATCCGTTGTACGATAAACTGGAATCGAAAGCCAAATTCGCCGTGTACGACCGCTTCGGATACGGGTACAGCGACATCACCGAGAGAAAGCGGGATATCGACGGAATCGCCGAAGAAATCCATCAGGCACTCGAACGGTCGGGACAGCGCCCGCCCTACGTTTTTGCCGCTCATTCCCTGGGCTCCCTCGAGGCGATCCGGTTTGCCCAGAAGTATCCGGAAGAAGTGAAGGGCATCGTGTTCATCGAGGGCGGGAGCCCGGAATACTATGCGTCCAATACGCCGATGACGGTCATTCCGTACGTTTATCGGTTTGCCAGGAAGACCGGAATCGCGCGTGTCTTATATCAAATCGGAGGATTGGAGGACACCGCGCTGCCTCCGAACATGCGGGAATTGGACCGGGTATCGACGCTGCTGCTGGCGGGCAACCGGAACATGACCGATGAAATCCGGCTAAGCCGGGAAAACGCCGAGACCATCTTGCGAGGAAAGAAACCGCTGGACATCCCGATTACGGTGCTGACAGCGGATGCCTTCGGCAAACTGAGCAGCGATAAGGATTGGGAAAGCAGTCAGGCTGCGTTATCTTCCTGGTCGACCGACGGCAAACAAATCATCGTGCCGAATTCGTCCCACTATTTGCACCATTACGCGCCGGACGTGGTGGCGGAGGAGATCCTGAAGCTCGCGGAAAAGTAACTGGCTGCTTCGTCGAGAGTTTGAGCAGGAACGACGAATTGAGTTATTGCTTTTTGACACTAACTCTGAGGAGATGAGGCGGTTTGAACGGTTTTTATTGCTTTTGGACACTAAAATGGTGTGTTTCCCCTTAAAGTGAGGGTGGAGGCGCCGCGTTAGTGTCGGAAAGCAATAATTCGTGGCGAGATACGGCTTTTTCGCCGGAATTATTGCTCGAGAGCAATAACTCCAGCGTCACTCCGCCTACATCCTCTCCGGCGCTTTCATGCCGAGCAGCCTCAGGCCATCCCCCAGCACGCGTGCCGCCGCGGCGGCGACGGAAAGCTTGGCGAAGGTCTCGTCTTCGCTCTCCACGATCATTTTGCCTTCATTATAGTAACGGTTGAAATCCTTCGTCAGCTCCAGCAAATAACGGGCGAGGACAGACGGCTCGTTCTCGCGCACGGCCTGCAGGATCGATTCCTCGAAGCCGGAAACGGTCTTGAGGCACGCCCATGAGGCAGGAGTTTCCAGGTACTGCCCATCCACAGCCGTTCCGCGTTGTTTCAACTCCTCGTACCCGCCCTTGCGCAGCAGGCTGAGCATCCTCGCATGCGTGTACTGCAAGTACGGCCCGGTTTCCCCGTCAAAGCTCAGGGCCTCTTCCATCTGGAAATCGACGGACAGCTGGCGGCGGTTTTTCAGGTCCGCGAAAATGATGGCCCCGACTCCGATCGCCTCGGCGGTTTGCGTTTTGTCGGCAAGCTCGGGGTTTTTCTCTACGATGATCTCGAGCGCTTTGGCGACGGCCTCGTCCAGCACCTCATCCAGGAAGATGACCTTCCCGCGACGCGTTGACATCTTTTTGCCTTCGAACTTCATCAAGCCAAAGGGGACGTGGCGGCAATCGGCGTTCCAGGCTTCGCCCATTTTGCCCAGGACGGCGAACACTTGCGCAAAATGCAGAGCCTGCTCGGAACCGACGACGTAGAGCAGCAGATCCGCATCGAGCTGTTTCTTACGGTAAATTGCCGTGGCCAAATCCCGGGTCGGGTAGATCGTCGTGCCGTCCGACTTCAGGATCAGGCACGGGGGCATGCCGAGCTCATCCAGCCGGACGACTTGAGCGCCGTCGCTTTCCTCGAGCAAAGACAATTCCGTCAGGCGTTCCACGACGGCGCCCATTTTGTCGTTGTAGAAGCTTTCTCCCTGGAAGAGGTCGAATGAGACGCCCAAACGCGCATACACGCGGTTGAACTCCTTCAAGCTCTCCTCCACGAAATAACGCCAGAGCGCGAGCGTTTCCTCGTCCCCGGACTCCAGCTTGCGGAACCATCCCCTCGCTTCGTCCTCAAGCATCGGATCGTTCTCCGCTTCCTCATGAAACTTCACGTAGAGCCTCAAGCTCTCGCGAATCGGCTCCGCCTCCAGCAGGCTGCGGTCCCCCCAGCGGCGGTACGCGGAAATGAGCTTGCCGAATTGCGTGCCCCAATCCCCGAGATGATTGACGCGCGTGACGCGCCAGCCCGCGGCCGTGTACAAGTTGGCCAACGCGTTTCCGATCATGGTCGAACGCAGGTGGCCGATGCCGAAAGGCTTGGCGATGTTCGGCGAGGACATGTCGATCACAACGTGCCGGCCCTCTCCAACGCGCAGCTTACCGTACTCGTCCGCCGCCACCTGACCCAAGAGACGGACTCCCCAATGGGCGGGGTCGAGGAACAAGTTCAAGTAACCGCCGGCGGTCTCGGCGCGGACTCCATCGCCTGAGCCGTTCACGGCTTGAGCCAGCCGCTCCGCGATCGCCTGCGGCGATTGCCGCAGCAGCTTGGCGAGTGAAAAGCAAGGCAAGGCGGCGTCTCCCATCTCCGGGCGAGGGGGAATTTCGATAAGACCCGCGGTTTCCTCCTCCGACAGTTGCAGATGGGGAGACAGAATGCGGGCGGCAATCCGGACGATCATACGGCTAACCTCCTTCGGATAATAAAAAATCCCCCGTCTCAATAAAGAGACGGAGGATCAGTCCGCGGTACCACTCTTCTGGCGTTCCCATGCACGGGAATGCCGCTCGGCAGGATAACGGCCGGACGTGCCGACCGGATTTCCCTACGGAACAACAGGGGCATTTCATTCCTGCTGTTTTCGGGAAACCGACTCCCGGGTCCGCTTCCCCGATCGGCCGTGCCGGCTTCCACCCTCCCGGCTCTCTGCATAACGGCTTGGATCGGATACTCTCCCGTTCAACGTCGTTTTGGAAATGATTTGTTAGTCAGTATAACGCCGGATCGCGCTCTCCGCAAGCCCGCGCAAAAAATTACACCTCGGATGTCAAGCGCGAAGGATTATGGGCATTCGCCGCCGGTGATACAATGGGGTTCCAAATCCAGCTTGAACAAGAGGTGCAGCGAGCATGGCGATCAGACCGGAGTATCCCCGGCCGCAATTTTTCAGGGATTCGTGGCTAAGCTTAAACGGCGAATGGGATTTCAGAATGGATGACAGGAACGAAGGCTTGAGCAATAGATGGTACGAGAACGGCGGGGAGAGCGGAGCGTTCGACCGTAAAATCGTCGTCCCCTTCTGCTATCAAAGTCCGCTGAGCGGCATTGGGGAAAACGAATTTCATGACGTGGTCTGGTACCGGAAAAAGTTCCGCGTGCCTGAGAAAGAGGCCGGCAAACGCACGATCCTCCATTTCGGCGCCGTCGATTACGATGCGCAGGTGTGGTTGGACGGGCAGCATGTGTGCAGTCATGAAGGGGGTAACGCTTCCTTTTCCATTGACATCACCGATGCGCTCGTCGGCGATGAGCATACGGTCGTCGTCCGGGCCCAGGACTATTTCGAAGACATGGCGCTTCCCCGCGGCAAGCAGTATTGGAAGGAAAAAGGCGAGGTCATGTGGTTTACGAACATGACCGGCATTTGGCAGACCGTATGGCTGGAATTCGTCAATCCCGTATGGCTGGATCGCGTCAAATTCACGCCGCACCTGGACACCAACGAGATCGAGATGGAGACGTTCATCCAAGGGCTGCCTCCGAAAGGACGCGCCGAATTGACCGTCGAAATCACGTTCGCGGGGTCGCTCGTCGCGAAGGAGACAGTCTGGGCGGGCGAACGGGAGTCCCGGCGCATCAACCTGCAGGACTTCAACGATCACGGCTTCGGCCGATGGTGGTCTCCCGAGAAGCCGAACCTTTACCACGCGGCGTTTACGCTGAACGTGGACGGAATTCAAAGCGACCGCGTGACAAGTTATTTCGGAATGCGTAAAATCTCCATTGAAGCGGGAAAGGTTTGTCTCAACAACAAGCCGTATCCGATGAAGCTCGTGCTGGACCAAGGATATTTTCCGGACGGCATTCTGACGGCTCCTTCGGACGAAGCCATTCGCCTGGACGTGGAACTGTGCAAGAAGATGGGCTTTAACGGCATGCGAAAACACCAAATGGTCGCGGATCCGCGGTACTTATATTGGTGCGACAGGCTGGGCGTCCTCGTCTGGGGAGAAATGGCCAATGCTTATGCGTATTCGGAAGAGTACGCCTACCGGATGACCCAGGAATGGGGAGAGGTCATTCGCCGCGATTACAACCATCCCTGCATCGTCGCTTGGGTGCCCCTGAACGAAAGCTGGGGCGTGCCCGATATATTGATCGACCCTAAGCAAAGGCATCATGCGATGGCGTTGTACCATTTTACCAAATCGGTCGATTCCACCCGGCTCGTCTTGTCCAACGACGGTTGGGAGCACTGCCTCTCCGACCTGTGCACCGTTCACGATTATTCGCAAGACCGCGGCGTGTTGCTCGAGAGATACGGCAATCTCGATCGTATATTGAACGACATGACCGGCCGCAAGTTCATTTACGCGCCGGGTTACCGATACGAAGGCGAACCGATCATGGTGACGGAGTTCGGCGGCGTCAATTTGCGCGTCACGGAGAAGTCGCCGCACGTGACGCCTTGCGCGGTCAACGAGAAGGATTTTCTCGATCGGCTGGTCGACGTCATCCATCCGATGGTCGTGTCGGGACTGGTGCAAGGATATTGCTATACCCAGCTGACGGATACCGAGACGGAAATCTGCGGCCTGCTCACCTGGGATCGGGAGCCTAAAATCCCGCTCGAACTGATCCGGCTCATCAACGAAGGCGAAATCGTAGACAGCTTGTAATCCGGGAGGTCCGCCGCATGGCCAACAGACGTCTCCAATCCTTCTTTCAGTCGCAAATCCGTTTTTTGAGACGATTCACGGTCAAGCGGCGGCTGCTTCTGACCTTCCTGCTCATTTCCGTAGCACCGCTCGCCATCGTGGCGACGGTGTCTTTTTACTATTCCTACAAAGACGCGACGCAGAAAATCGAATCGTATTCGATGCAGATCATTAACCAAGTGAAGATCAACGCGGATTCGATTGCGTCCGACTACGAAACGCTGCTTCAGACGATCGTCAACGAAGATCTTATCCAGACGGATATGAAAGGTGCATCCGAGCTGGATATTCTGGGCCAATATCGGTTGGATGACGAGCTGAAGCGGATGCTGAACGTGAAAATGATGAGCAACCTCACGGTGGAAGGCATTACGGTAACGTTGCTGGACGACCGGTACAGCATGTACGTCGGCAATCGCATGATGCCTCCCAAATACGCCGGCACGAAGCTCTACTTGGAAACCTTGTCCCGGCCTGACCAGGCCTACACCTGGCTGCCTCCTCACCTGAATGAGGTGAAGGGATTTTACCAGACCGGGGATAAAGTGCTGACCTTGTCCGTTCCGATCAAGGACCGCTGGCGGGGGACGAATTTCGGCATGGCGGCGCTTGCCATCAAGCCGGGCGCATTCCGCGAAATCCTGTCGGACGACACGGCATCCGCCGAAGGGAAAGTGTTCATCATCGATGAAGCGGGCACGGTCATCTATAGCGAGCAGGAAGCGCAATGGGGGGAGCCGCTCGGCGATCTCAAACTGGTAGAGGCGCTTCGCGGCCAGAGTCCGGCCAGTCATCATATGGACTATGTAGCCGGCGACGGGCGCAAATACCTGACTTCCTTCACGCGGATGGACGATACCGGATGGATCATCGTCAAGCAAGTGCCTTACGACTATCTCATGCGCAGCACGAAGAAAGTTTTGACGTTCACGATCGCAATCGCCGTTTTCATCGTCCTGCTCTCCGCTTATGTCGCCACTCTCGTGTTCAACAGCATTTTCAGCGGGGTTTACAAGCTGATGCGCTCGATGCGGAGCCTGGAGAAAGGCGATTTCCAACCGTCCACCGAGCAGCCCTCGGGCAAAGACGAAATCCAGCAGCTGACGACGGCTTATGACCGGATGGTCAACCGCTTGAATGACGTCATCAACGAGTTGTACCGGGCCAAAGTCGTCAAGCAGGCGATGCAGATCAAGGCGCTGAAAGCTCAGATCAATCCTCATTTTTTGTACAATACGCTCGAGACGATCTCGAGTTTGGCCAAAATACATGGGATCCGGGACATCAGCAAAATGACCACTTCGCTCTCACACATTTTCCGATACAGCATTACGGGGGACGAGGATATCGTGCCGCTGGGGGCAGAGATTCGCAGCGCGGAGCAATACCTGCAGATCATTAAGATCCGATACGGCGAAAGGATGTCGTTCCACGTGGACGTGCCCGAATCGCTCCGTTCTTGCAGGGTGTTGAAGCTGATTTTGCAGCCGCTCTTGGAAAACGCGGTCCAGCACGGCATCGAACGGAAGATTGCGCCCGGTACGGTGCGGATTTTCGCGGTGAAAGAAGATGACAAGCTTCGTCTCTCGGTACAAGATGACGGGGAAGGCATGGACGAGCACGCGCTTGCCGAGCTGACGAAGCGGCTCTCGGACTCGGCCGAGCTGCAGGAACCGAAAACGCACGGGATCGGGCTGTTGAACGTGAAGGAACGGCTTGAGCTGGTGTATCAAAATCAGGCGAGCTTGCACATTTCCAGCAAGCTGGGGCAAGGAACGACCGTTACGATGACTTTTCCGGTTGAACGGAACGCGGAAGGCGGGTGAAGAGTGATGTACCGGGTACTGATCGTCGAAGACGAACCGTTGATAAGGGAAGGATTCAAGCGAACGATCGATTGGCCGTCCTACGGGCTGGAGATCGTCGCCGAAGCCATGGACGGGGCCGAGGGCCTTGTGCTCGCGGAACGGCACCGTCCCCATCTCATCTTCGCGGACATCCGGATGCCGGGCATGGACGGGTTGGCTTTCGCGGCGAAGGCGGCCGAACGGCTGCCCGAAGCGAAAATCGTCATCGTCAGCGGCTACAAGGACTATGAATATTTCCGCCAATCGCTGCAGCTCGGACTGTTCGATTATTTGCTCAAACCCGTGGAAGAGGAAGAATTGCACCGCGTCGTGGTGAACGCCGTGCAAAAACTCGAAGAGGAGCAATCGGAGAGGCGGAAAGCGATCGAGTCGGACTCCCGCATCCAGAAAAGCGAGGGCGTGCTTCATGCGGCACTGCTGACACGGTTAACGGAGGGGGACTTGTCCCCGCTGCGCGAGTCGGCGCCGGATCCTTATCTGAAGACAATCGCTCGTGAGGAATACGCTGTTGCCGTGCTGCGCATCGATAATTTTCGCAGGCTTGCGGCCGGCGTCTATGCCGGGGACGAGGAAGCGCTGCTCTTCACTGCGGCCAACATTTGCGAAGAGTCCATGGGCGAAGGGGCGGTCGTGTTCCGCCAGTTGAACCTGAGGAAGCAGATCACGATCATCCGAGGTTTTTCCGGGGAGCGCAAGGAGGCTGAATGGACCGAATTCCAAAGGCGGTGCGGGGAGCTGGTCTCCAACTTCGAGCGATTCGGGCGATTCGCGGTCAGTCTGGGGACGGGAACGGTCCATGAAGGCTGGGAGGGGATCCACCTTTCCTACGCCGAGGCATGCGTGGCGGCGGAACGAACGAAATTCACCGACCGAAGCCGGGTCTTCCGGTACGAAGACGTGTCGAAGCGGGACGCTGCCGTGCCGCTGCTTTCCTCGGAATTCGAAGAAATGCTCAAGTCCGTTTGCAAGCAGCGCGATACGGACAAGCTCTCTTTGATCCTGGACACCTTGTTCCGGTCGCCTGAAGCGGCTTCGGCGACGCGGGAGCAGATCTACAATGCTTCCGCGCGCATCTGGGCATTGGCCGACCAAGTCGGCCGGTCGACGGGTTCAGCGGATTTGGCCGATACCGTCGCGTACGACCGTTTCGCGGCGAGGTTGTGCGACGATCCCGAGGAATTGAAGGAGTGGCTCGTCCGGGAGCTGCGAGCGCGGTTCATGAAAGGTCCGCGGGTCTATACGGATTCGCGGGCGTTGATGCATGACCTGAAAGACTACGTCTCGAGGCAATTCACCTCGGACGAAGTGTCTCTCGCCCAACTGTCGGCCAAGTTCGGCATGAACATCTACCAGATCTGCCGGTTGTTCAAGCAAGAGTTCGGCGTGAACTTCCACGTTTACTTAACCGAGCTCAAGATGGAGAAGGCGAAGGAGTATTTGCGCCATTCCTCCATGCCGGTCCATGATATTGCCTTCCTGGTCGGGTTCAAGGAAACGAAGTATTTTTTCAAAGTGTTCAAGAAGCACGTCGGCCTCACGCCCACGGAGTACCGGAATCACCATAAATCGTGAACAACTTTCTCCCCCTATGCCAACTGGGACCGCGTCCCTGGCATAGGGGGATTTCTTTGCTCGCGGATCGCAAAAAGTTACACCCGATTCGGCAATCGCGTCGGATTTAGGCGCCGTTCGTCCGTTGCTATGCTGTAAATACAAAGGACCGCATGGCGAAAGAAGGGATGAACCCCATGATCCGGACAGACAACAAGACCGGCCGTACGAGATTGGAGAGATGGGCTCCTTACGTATTCACCGCTCCCACCCTGGTTTTCATTTTGGGCTTGATGGTGTTCCCGTTCGGCTATTCCCTGTATCTCAGCACGCTTCATTACAAATTGACCCTTCCGCCCGCCAGCATCCGGTTCGTCGGACTGGACAATTTCCGGACGATGCTGGACAACCAAGCTTTCCTCAATGCGATGAAATGGACGTTCGTCTTCGCGATCGCGGCGGTAGCCTTGCAGGTCGTGCTCGGCATGATCATGGCGCTCGTATTGAACAGCCGGGCGTTCGGCAACAAGACGGCCCTGTTCAAGAGCCTGTTCATCATGCCGCTCATGCTCGCTCCGGTCGTATCCGCGAAGATCTGGTCGCTGCTGTTTCAAGTCCTCTACGGGCCGATCAACTACGTTCTGTCTTCGATGGGGCTCGAAAAGGTGAGCTGGAGCGGGGAGACGCTTCCGGCCAAGATTTCGATCATTCTGGTGGACGTATGGACGGCGACGCCGTTCTGCATGTTAATCCTGCTGGCGGCGCTCAAGACGGTGCCCAAAGAAATTTCCGAGGCTGCCGCCATTGACGGGGCGGGGCCGGCGGGCAGCTTCTTCAGGATCACGCTTCCGACGATCCGCAACTTCATCGCATTGGTGGTTTCCATCCGCATCATGGACGCCCTCCGCGTGTTCGACAGCGTGGTCGCATTGACGAACGGAGCGCCGGGCGAAACGACGGAGACGCTGGCGACGATCACCTACAAGACCGCCTTCCGTTACGCGGATATCGGAGCGGGATCCGCCGGATCGATTCTGTATTTCCTGTGCATCATCATCTTTTCCCTGCTTGCCTTCGCGTTCCTGAAGCGCAAGCCGGAAGCGGCGTGAAGGGAGGCGAAACCACATGAAGAGACGAACGGAACGGACGGTCGTGTCGGTCCTGCTGGCCTTGTTCGCGCTTTACTTCCTGTTTCCGATTTATTGGACGCTGGCGACGTCGGTGAAGACCAAGGATTCCATCATCAAGCTTCCGCCGGATTGGTTCCCGATGCAGCTGACCGGTTCCCATTACGCCGACGTGTTCGCGCAGAACCACATCGGCAGAGTGTTTCTGAACAGCCTGTTGGTCGCTTCCGCGACGACGGTCATCACCGTCCTGGTCACGACGCTGGGAGCCTACGGATTCTCCCGTTTCAAATTCCCCGGCCGTAACCTATGGATCTACACGACGATCATCGTGCGAATGATTCCGGGATTGCTGCTCATCATTCCTTATTACCTGATGTTCCAAAAAGCCGGTTTGCTGAACACGTTGTCGGGGCTCGTCATCGTGTACGTCACGGCGGCGATTCCGCTGGCGATCTACCTGTTCATGGGATTCTACGACGAGATGCCCGGCGAAATCTTCGAATCGGCTCGTATCGACGGCTGCTCGGAGTACGGCACTTTCCTGCGGGTTGCCTTGCCGCTCGTCGTGCCCGGAATCGCCGTGACCTCCATCCTCGTGTTCATGGGGGCGTGGAACGAATTTTCCTTGTCGCTTATCCTCACGTTCTCCGATGACAAGAAGCTCTTGCCGCTGGCGATCAGCAGCCTTATTCAAGTCAATACGGATACGCCGCTCGGGGAGATTGCCGCGGCCGGAACGGTCGCGATGATTCCGGCGATCGTGCTGTCCTTAACGACGCAGAAGTATATCGTGGACGGCTTTACCGCGGGAGCCGTGAAAGGATAAATCGCCGGGATTCGAGCCCAACCTTGAAAGGAGGTGACCGGCAGCCCGCTCCGGGCATGCGCACGGCCACACGCGTTAGCAAAGAAACGGATTTTCATGATAGTATTCAACCAATTAGGGGGTTACCTGAACATGAAGAAAAAAGGGATTTCCAAAAGCGTCCGAGCGCTTCTCGGTTTGAGTTTGGCGGCCGCGTTCGTCCTTGCCGGCTGCTCTTCCTCCGGTAAAGACGCCGCGTCGTCCGCTCCATCCGCTTCGGCAAGCTCGAGCGGGCAGGCGGCGGTCAAAGTCGAGGGACCGAACGTATACGGCATTCAGCTGCAGGACATGGATGCCGGCGGCACGTTGAAAGGGCAATACGCAGGCAAGAAAATCGTGGTCGCCACGATGGCGGGAGACACGGAGAAGGCGCTGAAGGATGCGGCCGTTTATTTCGAGAAGGCTTCGGGCGCGAAAGTCGAAGTCCAAAGCTTCCCCGCGCAATCGTATATGGAGAAAATCCAGCTCGACCTGCAGACGAACCACTCCTTCGATTCGATCGTCATGCCGGTGGCGCTGATCCACGGCTATGCCGAAGGCGGGCTCGTCCAGGATTTGAAGCCTTATATCGACAATAAAGCGCTGGTCAGCCCAAATCTCGACCTGGGCGATTACATCCCGAGCCTGCTCGACATTTACGGCAATTATAAGTCCAAATTGGTCGCTTTCCCCTACAAGCCGGACGTTCAGATTTTCTTCTACCGCAAAGACCTGTTCGAGGACCCGAAAATCAAGGAAAGCTTTAAGGCGAAGACCGGCAAAGAATTGAAAGTGCCGGAGACGGCGGAGGAAATGGGCGAGACGGCCGCGTTCTTCACCAAGAGCCTGAATCCGGATTCTCCTGTCACTTACGGCTACAGCACGATGGCGGACAATACGTCCAGCCGCTGGATCTGGACCAACCGTCTGGCTGCTTTCGGAGGCAGGGACGTGGACAAAGACTTTAAACCGGCTTTCAACAATGAAGCGGGACTGAAGGCGCTCGAGTTCGCGAAGGAACTGACGAAATACGCTCCGAAACAACTGCTGACCCTCGGTTGGGACGAAGCGAACACGCTGTTCGCGAACGGCGAGGTGGCCATGATGGAGCAGTGGCCGGGATTGATCCAGACGGCGGAAGCCGACACCTCCAAGGTCAAAGGCAAAGTCGGTTACGCCGTCACGCCGGGCGGCGCTCCGACGATGGGCGGCTGGTCGATCGCCATGACGAGCTCTACCGAAAATCCGGACCTGACATACAAATTCATGGAGTACGTAACGTCGAAGGACCTTGAAGTGCTCAAAGTGCAGGACAAAATGGATCCGACCCGCACTTCCAACTACATGAGGCCGGAGCTGCAAAAACAGTTCCCGATGTACCAGACGCTGCTGGACTCCCTGACCAAGGGCAAGATCATGGCCGACCCGGACGTGCCGTACGTCTCCCCGCGGCTGAACGACATCATGGAACAGGCGGTTCAATCCGTGCTGCGCGGCACCATGGAGCCGCAAAAGGCGCTTGACATCATGGAGAAATCCTTTACCGAAGTCATTGCCGACGCTGGCATCAAGAACGAATAGGAAACGCATGCGCCGTACCCCGTGAGTTTAGCTTGCGGGGTACGATTTGCTTAGGAGGGGGAGCGGCTTTCATGGCAACGAAGATGTACCGGAAGGATTATCCCCGACCTCAATTCGTGAGGGAGCATTGGGAAAATTTGAACGGGGAATGGGAATTCGGTTTCGACGACGCGGATGTCGGCGAACGGGAAGGTTGGCCTGTACGCTTCGGCGGCGACCGGAAAATCACGGTTCCTTTTACCTACGAAACGAAAACGAGCGGAATCGGGCAGGAAGAGCACCATCCTTGCGTGTGGTACCACCGGACCTTGGACATTGCAGACGACGCGGCGGGCAAACGGGTGCTGCTTCATTTTCAGGCCGTCGACTACGTCGCGAAAGTATGGGTGAACGGCGTCTTCGCGGGCAGCCACCAGGGAGGATACACCTCCTTTGGCTTCGACATTACGCCTTACTTGAAGATAGGCACCGCCAACTCTCTTACCGTGAAAGCCGAGGACAGCCTCGACGCCACGCAGCCCCGGGGCAAGCAGCGCTGGGTACGGGACAGCTTCGAATGCTTTTACGTGCAGACGACGGGGATCTGGCAAACGGTATGGCTGGAATACGTGGACGAGAGCGCGCACATCGGCTCGGTCAAGATGACGCCGGATATCGATGCCAATTCGGTGAGTTTCGAATATCAAGTCGAAGGGGATCTTTCGGACGGCGCCCTTCGTTTGGAAACCGTCGTGAGCCTGAGAGGCGAGCAAGTGAAGAGGATGACCCTGGCGATTGACCGACCCTGGCTGAAGCTGGACGCGAATCTGGTCCACGAGGGCAACGGACCGTGGAAGGCGGCTCATTGGGCGCCTGCGCATCCCCATCTATACGACGTGGAATTCAATTTGTACCGCGGCGATCGCCTGATCGACTGCGTATACTCTTATTTCGGCATGAGAAAGATCTCGATCGAGAAGGATAAGATCTTGCTCAACAACCGGCCGATCTACCAGAAGCTCATTCTAGACCAAGGTTATTGGCCGGACAGCCATCTGACGCCTCCTTCGGAGGAAGCCATTATCGAGGACATCGACCGGATTCTCGATATGGGATATAACGGCGTGCGCAAGCACATGAAGGTCGAGGATGCCCGGTTTCTCTATTGGTGCGACGTGAAAGGCGTGCTCGTCTGGTCCGAAATGGCGGCAACGTTCGAGTATAACGACAATGCGGTCCAGAAGTTCACGAACGAATGGATGGATATCGTGCGACAGCAGTACAACCATCCGTGCATCGTGACATGGGTTCCGTTTAATGAATCGTGGGGCCTCCTGAACATTGCCAAGGACGTCCGGCAGCAGAAATTTTCGGAATCGATCTATTACTTGACCAAAGCGTTCGATCCCTATAGGCCGGTCGTGGCCAACGACGGGTGGGAGCATACGGTGTCGGATATCCTGAGCCTTCACGACTACGTGCAGACGAAGGAGGAATTTGTGCGGCGCTACCGGAACAAGGACGCGATCGTGAACAACGGGATGTCCTTTAACGAATGGAAATACGCGTTCGCGGACGGTTTTCCGTACCGGGGGCAGCCGATTATGGTGAGCGAGTTCGGAGGAATCGCGTTCCAAACGGACTCCGGCTGGGGATACGGTCAGCAGGAATCCTCGGAGGAGGCGTTCATCGCGCGCTTCCGAGGCATTCACGAGGCCATTAAGGAAACGGACTACATCGTCGGCTATTGCTATACGCAAATCGCCGATGTCCAGCAGGAGAAGAACGGGCTGTTGACCGAGGACCGTCAGCCGAAAGTGCCTTTGGAAATCATTCGCGAAATCAACGCTATGTAGAATAAAGAGCAGCCGTTCCCTAATGGGGGGCGGCTGCTCTTTTCATTTGAATTGCCGGGACGTTGTGTATATAGTAGTAATCATAATGTAAGAACGAGTGGAGAGGGCGGCATGCCGGAGAAAACGAACGTGCGGATCGTCTTCCGGATCGTTCGCGAAGAGGGTACGCAAGAGATGGCCGCATCCGGGCATCTTCACCGTCTGGTTGCGGGATGGGCCGTCACCTGCCGGATGTCGGAATCGCCGGAAGGCTCGGCCGAATCCGACATGACCTTGCTCGTGAAGGACGACGAAATCCGCATGACCCGCAAAGGAACGGTCTCGCAAGACCAGGCGTTCCGTGTCGGCGATTGGCGGGAAGGTATCGTCGGCACCCCTTACGGGGAGATGGCGGTCGAGGCTTGGACCCACCGCCTCGAAGCCGGCTTGTCGCCGGCGGGCGGCAGGGTCGAATGGGAATACGACATGCGGATGGCGGACCAGGATTTCGGCCGCTGTACGATCAGGTTGGATATTTCGGGAGGAACTGACTGACATGAACGTTTTGGAAAAGCTTCACACTGTCATGGGCAACGCCTTGTCCGACGCCGCGCTGGGAGCGGGGCTCGTAGACAGCCGGGACGAGCTGCCGGCCATCGTGCTGGAGGTGCCCAAGGACAAGTCGCATGGCGACCTAGCCACCAATCTGGCCATGCAACTGACGAAAATCGCCAAGCGCAATCCGCGCCAAATCGCGGAATTGATCCTCGAGCATCTCGACAAGAGCCGCGCCTGGATCGAGTCCGCCGAAATCGCGGGGCCGGGCTTTATCAATTTCCGCTTGGACAAAAGCTTCCTGCATGGAGTCATCGGCGACGTTCGTGCACAAGAAGCGAGATACGGCTCGGTGGAAGCAGGCCGCGGACAGAAGGTCCAAGTCGAGTTCGTCAGCGCCAACCCGACGGGCAGCCTGCACCTGGGTCATGCCCGCGGCGCCGCGGTCGGCGACGCGCTGTGCAACCTGCTGGCTTACGCCGGCTACGAAGTGACCCGCGAATACTACATTAATGACGCCGGCAACCAGGTCGTCAATTTGGCGAAATCGATCGAAGCGCGTTACCGCCAAGCGCTCGGACAAGACGCCGAAATGCCGGAGGACGGCTACCACGGCGAGGATATTATCGGATTCGCGCGGGAATTGGCCGAACGGGAAGGCGACAAGCTGCTCGCGCTGCCGGACGAAGAACGGTTCGCGTTTTTCCGCAGCTACGGGCTGGAGCGGGAGCTGGACAAGCTGAAACGGGACTTGGAGCGTTTCGGCGTCAAGTTCGACAGCTGGTACAGCGAGACTTCCCTGTACGAGACAGGCAAAGTGACGGCCGCCTTGGACGCGCTCCGCGCGAAAGGCCAAGTGTACGAACAGGACGGCGCCGTATGGTTGTCCACCACGCCGTTCGGGGACGACAAAGACCGCGTCCTCGTCAAGAATGACGGAACGTATACCTATTTGACGCCGGACATCGCCTACCATATGGATAAATATGGCCGCGGTTACGACCGCATGATCAACATCTGGGGCGCGGACCACCATGGGTATATCCCCCGGATGAAAGCGGCCATGGCGGGGCTCGGCAACGACCCGGACAAACTCACCGTCCTGATCGCGCAGATGGTCAGCCTGTTCCAGAACGGCGAGAAGGTGAAAATGTCCAAGCGCACGGGCAAAGCGGTCACGATGGAAGACCTGATGGACGAAGTCGGCGTCGACGCCATCCGCTATTTCTTCACGATGCGCAGCATGGATTCGCATCTGGACTTCGACATGGACCTGGCCGTCTCGACCTCGAACGAAAACCCGGTGTTCTACGTCCAGTACGCTTACGCCCGGATCTGCAGCATTTTCCGCCAGGCGGAAGAGCAAGGCATCGCGCTGCTTCCTTGGGATGAAGCTCCGCTTCACCGCTTGGACGCCGAGCCGGAATTCGACCTGCTCCGCAAAATGGGCGAGCTTCCGGAAGTCGTCGCGGACGCGGCACGGATCTACGCCCCTCATGCGATGATCCGCTACGTCTACGAGCTGGCCTCGATGTTCCACAGCTACTACCGCGCGGAGCGCGTGATCACCGAAGACGCGGAGCAAAGCCAGGCTCGCCTGCAGCTGCTCGCGGCGCTTCGGATCGTGTTCGCGAACTGCCTGTCGATCGTCGGCGTTTCCGCGCCGGATAAAATGTAAAAGAAGCGGTCAGAACGCCCTATCCGCTTCTCTCAACATCCGCATGACGTTAAGCTCCCCGGCCGACCGGGGAGCTTTCGTTCCCCTTAGCGGTACAGCCGAACGCTTCACGATTTCTTTGACTTGGTCGGGCGTGAGGCCGGGCTTGTGGGCGAGGAGCAGGGCGATGGCACCGGAAACGTGGGAAGTGGCCATCGAGGTGCCGCTCATTTCGCGGTATTTGCCGCCCATCCAAGCCGAGACGATTTTGTCGCCGGGCGCGTAGATGTCGATTTGTCCGCTGCGGTTCGTGAAGGCGGCGACCCTTCCTTGCTCGTTCGTGGCGCCGACGGCCAGCGTTTGGCCGTACCGGGCGGGATAGTCGATTTCGCTGATGCGCCCGTCGTTGCCGGAAGAGGCGACGACGATGACGCCGGCGTGGTTGGCGTTCACGACCGCCTGCAGAAGGGAAGTGCTGCGGGTCTGCATGCCGAAGCTCATGTTCACGACGTTCATGCGGTTCCGCACGCACCAGTCCAAGCCGAGTATAATGTCGGAGACGTAAGCCGTGCCGTTATAATCGAAAGCTTTCACCGGATGGATCGAGGCACGCGGCGCGACGCCGATCATGCCTTGCAGCCGATTGGCGGCGGCGATCGTGCCGGCGATGTGGGTGCCGTGTCCGTTATCGTCGTGCGGCGGTACCGTCCGGTAGATGAGATTGATGCCGCGTTCGATCGAATGCTGCAGGTCGGGATGCATGAAATCGATCCCCGTGTCGATGACGCCGACCCGGATGTTGTAGCCGGTCGTTTTGTTCCATGCTTCCGGCGCCTGGATATGCCGAACACCCCAGGGTATTCCTTCGTCCAGCGCGCTCGAACCCCGCGACAAGGCGTGGATCCGGATCGCGCCGTCGGCTTCGAGACGGATTTTGTCGACCCAGCGGCGGGGGATCTCTTCCGGCGGCGCGGGACAGGAGATTCCCCGGATCAGGGCCAGAGGACGAACGGGGTGCCATTTATCGCTGCGGCGTTTCTTCGCCTGCAGCGCCTTCAGGAATTGCCGATAATCGCCGGGACTTGCAAACCGGAGGATGGACCGTCGCCCGCCTTGCTCGCCCGCATCCAGGGAGAAGTGCAGCCAATCCAGAAATGCGTTCAATACGGTCTCCCTCCCGACGAAAGTGCTTCCCTATAGTATGAGGACACCTCCTTAAAGGCTTGGGAAGCGGCCTTTTTTGGTCGGAAATGGGCGTCATTCCGTGTCATTTCCGACACCCGGGCATAGGATGAATGGAGAGTTTCCCGGAGAGACTCTTGGCCATGCCGGTTCCTCCGCCCGCGGAGCGGCCGGGGGGATACAGTCGAAAAGCGAAGGCGCCGTCCCGCGACGCGTCTTCGCTTTTTCGCTTTCTTGGATTTGCAATTTCGGCGAAAATGAGGTTTACTATAGGTTGACTGAAATACAACGTGCACTTTAATGGTTTACATAAAGAGAGGATGGGAAGTCACTTGAGCGCCGAGTACGTGTTGAAGCTCGACTCCGAGAAGATTCGGGAGATGCCGATGGTGGACCTCGCTTTCGAGGTGCTGAAAGCGGCCAACACCCCGTTTTACTACCGCGACCTGATGAACGAAATCGCCAAGCTTCGGGGTTTCTCCGAAGAGCAAATTAATGATTTCATTGCGCAGCTGTACACCGAAATCAACATCGACGGACGTTTCGCGTGCGTCGGCAGCAACGTATGGGGCTTGAAACGCTGGTATCCGGTCGAACGCGATACCGACGGCTCCGTCACCGGCGGCGGGAAGCGGCCTCGTATCATCAACGACGACGATGACGACGATGACGATCTGTACGGCGATGACGACGAGGAAACCTTCACGACCGACGAAGAGAGCTTCGACCTGTTCGACGAAGACCGCGAGGAAATCTTCGACGAAGGCGAAGAGAACGCGGAGGTCGACGAAGAGGTCGCGCTGGACGACGAAGAGGCCGGCCTGGACGAAGAAGATCTCGGCGACGAGAAGGACGAAGAGGACGAGGACTTGGACGACGCCGACGAGGACGATGCGGACGAAGATTTGGACGACGACGACGATCGTTGACCTTTTGGCCGGAAGGTCCGTTTTCGGCTTGACACCGCCCAGGTGAGATTGTAAACTTATGCTTGGGCTTTAGAAGAGAGCATGTCCATATGGTATTTAATGAAAAGTGCCCCCATTTATTGGGTGTCACTTTTTTGTTTTTTTCGCACCGGTTCCGGATGAAACAAGACGTTAACTGGGCAACGATAAGAAGATGCCAAAGCGGCATGCGTGGGGGGTTTAGGCAGGGTGACCAAATACATTTTCGTGACCGGCGGCGTCGTGTCGTCGCTCGGCAAAGGCATTACCGCAGCGTCGCTGGGCCGGCTTTTGAAAAACCGGGGACTCAAAGTGACGATCCAGAAGTTCGATCCTTATATCAACGTCGACCCGGGCACGATGAGCCCTTATCAGCACGGGGAAGTGTTCGTGACCGACGACGGCGCGGAGACCGACCTCGATCTCGGTCACTATGAGCGCTTCATCGACATCAACCTGTCGAAGAACAGCAGCGTGACGACCGGTAAAATTTATTCCACGGTCATCAGCAAAGAACGCCGCGGGGAATACCTCGGCGGAACCGTGCAAGTCATCCCGCACATCACGAACGAAATCAAGGAACGGGTCTTCCGCGCGGGCCGCGAAGCCGGATCCGACGTCGTCATCACGGAGATCGGCGGCACGGTCGGAGATATCGAAAGCCTGCCGTTCCTTGAGGCGATCCGCCAAATCAAAAGCGACATCGGCCGCGAGAACGTCATGTACGTCCACGTAACGCTGATTCCTTACATCAAGGCGGCCGGCGAAGTGAAGACGAAGCCGACCCAGCACAGCGTCAAAGAGCTGCGCAGCATCGGGATCCAGCCGAACGTGATCGTGTGCCGGACGGAATATCCCCTGTCCGAAGATATGAAAAAGAAGCTCGCCCTGTTCTGCGACATCGACGCGAACGGCGTCATCGAGTGCCTAGACGCGGAGACTTTGTACGACGTTCCTCTCATGCTGAGAGCGCAAGGCTTGGACGATTACGTCGTACAGCATCTTCGCCTGAACGCCGGCGCTCCGGACATGACCGAATGGGAGTCGCTGGTGAAGCGCGTCAAGTCGCTCGAGAAGACGACCGAGATCGCCATCGTCGGTAAATACGTCGCGCTGCATGACGCGTACCTCTCGATCGCGGAGTCGCTTGGACATGCCGGTATCCATAACGGGTCCAAGGTCAAGATCCGCTGGGTGAACGCCGAGGAAGTGAACCCGCAGAACGTCGGCGACATGCTGAGCGGCGTCAGCGGCATTCTCGTGCCGGGCGGCTTCGGCGACCGCGGCATCGAGGGCAAAGTGACGGCGATCCGTTACGCCCGCGAACAGAAGATTCCTTTCTTCGGAATTTGCCTCGGCATGCAGGTGGCCGTCGTCGAGTTTGCCCGCAGCATGGTCGGACTGGACGGAGCGAACAGCTCGGAGATTCATCCCGGCACTCCGTATCCGGTCATCGACTTGCTCCCCGAGCAGAAGGACGTCGAGGATTTGGGCGGCACGATGCGTCTGGGACTCTATCCGTGCAAGCTCGCCCCGGGCAGCCTGGCGGCGGAATGCTACGGTGAGGAACTCGTGTACGAGCGCCATCGCCACCGTTATGAGTTCAACAACGAATACCGTGACCGCATCGAATCGGCAGGACTCCGCATTTCGGGCACGTCCCCGGACGGGCGCCTGGTCGAAATGATCGAGCTGCCGGACCATCCGTGGTTCCTTGCCGTGCAATTCCACCCGGAATTCACGTCGCGCCCGAACCGTCCTCAGCCGCTGTTCCGGGAGTTCGTCAAGGCCTCTATCGCCCATTCCCAAGCCTGATCTTCCGAATAACGCTCCGGCATCGCCGGGACGTTATTTTTTTAGCTGGAAAAGGAAGGAATTCATGACATTGGGCGCGAATATAGCAAGGATGCGGAAGATCAGGAGCCTTTTACGGACACGGAGGGTTGATCATGGACAAGAAGAAATTGTTAATCGTAGACGATCAGGTTGGAATTCGAATATTGCTGCTCGAAGTGTTCTCCACTGAAGGCTACGAAACTTTCCAAGCGGCGAACGGGCGCACGGCGCTCGAGATCGTTAAAGTCCACGTTCCCGATCTCGTATTGCTGGACATGAAAATCCCCGGCATGGACGGACTTGAAATTTTGAAGAAGATCAAGGAAATCAACCGGGATATTAAGGTCATCATGATGACCGCATACGGCGAGTTGGACATGATCAAGGAAGCGACGGACTTGGGCGCCTTGATGCATTTCACCAAACCGTTCGACATCGACGAAATGAGAATGGCCGTCAATATGCAAATGGGTGAAGGTCCTGCGTCCCGATTCGCCACGGGGTCGTAAGACCTTCTTTCTTGTCCCGGTTTTGTGTTATAATGACCCAGTATGCTTTTCGGATAGGAAACCTTAAATAGAAAGCAGGAGGAATTCCATTATGCCACTCGTATCGATGAATGAGTTTTTACCGAAAGCGAAAGCAGGCAAGTTCGCCGTAGGCCAGTTCAACATGAACAACCTCGAATTCGCGCAAGCCATCACGGACGCGGCAATCGAAGAGAAATCCCCGTTCATTTTCGGCGTCAGCGAAGGCGCCCTGAAATACATGGGCATGGAGTACACCGTTGCGATCGCGAAAGCGGCCGCCGCCAAATCCGGATTGCCGATCGCCCTTCACCTGGACCACGGAAGCTCTTTCGAAGTGGCCATGGCTTGTATCCGCGCCGGCTTCTCCTCCGTCATGTTCGACGGCTCGCACCACTCTTTCGAAGACAACATCCGCTTGACCAAGGAAGTCGTTAAAGCGGCTCACGCGATGGGCGTCTCCGTTGAAGGCGAGCTGGGCACGATCGGCGGCGTCGAAGACGACATCAGCGTGGACGAAGCGAATGCAGCCCTCGCGAAACCGGAAGAAGCGATCCGTTTCTATGAAGAGACGGGCGTCGACTGCCTGGCGATCGCCGTCGGCACCGCGCACGGCATGTACAAAGGCGAAGTGAAGATCCACTACGACATCATCAAGGAAGTCGTTTCCAAAATCCCGGTTCCGGTCGTTCTGCACGGCGGTTCCGGCGTTCCGGACGACATGATCCGCGAAGCGATCCAAGCCGGCGTCGGCAAAATCAACGTCAACACCGAGAACCAAGTCGCCTGCACCTCGGCGATCCGCGAAGTGCTGAACAAAGACGCGAACGTCTACGATCCTCGCAAATACCTCACGCCTGCCCGCAACGCGATGAAGGCAGTCGTTCAAGAGAAGATCCGTCTGTTCGGTTCCAGCAACCAAGCGTAAGAGAGTTGATGGTTTTCGCCCGTTATGGCGGGTAATGATAGATAGCGAATGGTACAAGAGCGGGAAAACGCCGACCGGCGTTTTCCCTTTCCTTCATGGTGGCCTAATCGCGGGAGTGCCGGGCATGGCGCGGTTCCCGCTCATTCACCATGAACAACATGAGGAGGACCCTGCATTCATGGAGAGATTAATGGTACGGGGCGGTCGTCCGCTTCGCGGTACGGTCGGCATCAGCGGCGCCAAGAACAGCGCAATCGCTCTGATTCCCGCCGCCATTCTGGCGGAATCGGAAGTTCGGCTGGACAATCTTCCTCAGCTTACGGACGTCGCCGTCTACGCGGAACTGCTGGAGGAGTTGGGCTGCAAAGTCAGTTGGAACGAAGACATGATGTCCATTGATCCTTCGGCCATCAAATCGGTTCCGATGCCCAACGGACGGGTAAAACTGTTAAGGGCTTCTTACTATCTCATGGGCGCTTTGCTCGGCCGTTTCGGGGAAGCGGTCATTGGCCTGCCCGGAGGCTGCAATTTCGAGCCCCGCCCGATCGACCAACACATTAAAGGCTTCGAGGCGCTCGGCGCGGAAGTGACGAACGAATTCGGGGCGATTCGCATCCGGGCAAAGGAATTGCGCGGCGCGAAGATTTACCTCGACGTCGTCAGCGTCGGCGCGACGATCAATATCATGCTGGCCGCTTCGCGCGCCAAAGGTTCGACGATCATCGAGAACGCCGCGAAAGAGCCCGAAATCATCGACGTGGCCACGCTGCTGAACGCGATGGGAGCGAAAATCAAAGGCGCCGGCACGGAGACGATCCGCATCGAAGGCGTCAGCGAAATGCACGGATGCCGGCATTCGATCATTCCAGACCGGATTCAAGCGGGCACATATATGATCATGGCCGCGGCTACGCGCGGAGATGTCCTTATCGATAACATCATTCCGAAACACTTGGAAGCACTGACGGCGAAGCTGCAGGAAATGGGCGTGCACGTTTACGAAATGGATGAGTCGATCCGCGTCGTGGGTCAGCCTCATTACGAATCCGTCGACGTGAAAGCGCTCGTGTACCCCGGTTTCGCGACCGATCTGCAGTCCCCGATGACCAGCTTGCTTACGCAAGCCGCCGGCGTCAGCATATTGTCGGACTACGTGTACAGCAACCGGTTCAAGCACGTGCCGGAATTGGTGCGCATGGGAGCACAAATTCGGGTCGAAGGCCGCTCGGCGATTATCGAAGGCGGCCGGTTGAACGCGGCCAAAGTGCGCGCCGCGGATCTTCGCGCGGGAGCCGCGCTCGTCGTGGCCGGGCTGACGGTCGAAGAGGGCACGACGGAAATCTCGGGCGTCGAGTATATCGACCGCGGATACGAGAAGCTCGTCTCGCAGCTCAGCAATCTAGGCGCGGAGGTATGGCGCCAAGGGTAAGGCCTTCGGGCCCTGCCCGAACTTGAAACGCAAATGAGGGATTCTTAGTGACCGATTTACAAATGTCAGATTTGGAAGAACTCAAGCTAACGGAACTGTACAAACTCGCCAAAGAACACCAGATTGCCGCCTACGGGCAAATGAAGAAGAAAGAGCTCATCATCGCCATCCTGAGGGCCCAGGCGGAGCGCAGCGGACACATGTTCCTGGAAGGCGTCCTCGACGTCCTGCCGGAAGGCTTCGGCTTCCTTCGCCCGATCAACTACTTGCCCAGCGCGGAGGACATCTACATCTCGGCCTCGCAAATCCGCAAGTTCGACCTCAGGACCGGCGACCTGGTATCCGGCAAATGCCGGACACCCAAGGAAAACGAACGCTACTTCGGTCTTCTGCAGGTAAACGCCGTGAACGGGGAGCCGCCCGAAACGGCCGCCGAACGGCTCCATTTTCCCGCGCTGACCCCGCTGTATCCGCAAAAAAAGCTCGTTCTCGAAACGTCTCCCTCCAAGCTTTCCACGCGAATCATCGACCTCCTGTCTCCCGTCGGACTCGGCCAGCGCGGCTTGATCGTCGCTCCCCCGAAAGCCGGCAAAACGCTCCTTCTGAAGGAAATCGCCAACAGCATTTCGACGAACCGACCGGACATCGACCTGTTCGTTCTGCTGATCGACGAGCGTCCGGAAGAAGTCACGGACATGCAGCGTTCGGTGAAGGGCGAGGTCGTCGCGTCGACGTTCGACGAGGTGCCGGAGCACCACATCAAAGTGGCCGAGCTGGTGCTGGAGCGGGCGATCCGCCTGGTGGAGCATAAGCGGGACGTCGTGATTCTGATGGACAGCATCACGAGGCTCGCGAGGGCGTACAACCTGGTCGTTCCTCCGTCGGGACGGACGTTGTCCGGCGGTATCGATCCGGCGTCTTTCCACCGGCCGAAACGCTTTTTCGGCGCGGCGCGCAACGTGGAAGAAGGCGGCAGCCTCACGATTCTCGCGACGGCGCTCATCGAGACGGGCTCGCGGATGGACGACATCATTTACGAAGAATTTAAAGGTACCGGCAACATGGAGCTGCATCTCGACCGCAAGCTCGCGGAACGCCGGATTTTCCCGGCGCTCGATATTCGCCGTTCCGGCACCCGCCGCGAAGAGCTGTTGCTGGGCAAGGAAGAGCTGGATAAGCTATGGGCAATCCGCAAAAGCATGAACGATTCCCAGGAATACGTGGAACAATTCCTGAAGAAGCTCGGAAATACGAAGACGAACCAGGAGTTCCTCGATTCGCTGGATACCTCCGGCGTGTCCGCGCCTGTCGCGAGCGGCGGCGGACGGAGACCGCCGAGGGGCGGAGGCGCCTCCTCCTGACGGTTCCCGGTTCGCCGCCGTAAGGAAAGGACGATAGCGATGCATTTGGTTTACGCAGACGAAAACGGCCAAGTTTACGATCACCCGGATCTGCACGGGATCGCCCGCAGCGGCAGCGACTTGGTGGAATTGCTGGAGGACGAGCTCATTCCCCTCCCGGCGGGCGCCACGCTCGTGGGCTTGCCGAATACCCGGGCGATCGGCATGAACCCGGCGACCGGCGAAATGCAGGCGCTGCCGGCGGGCTCCCAGGCCGTAGGGGCTTTGCTTCCGCAAGGGTTTACGCGGCTTTACGTGCCGGGTTACCTGAAGCAGGACAAAACGCAGCTGTTTCCGCTGTTCGGTTACACCGCGGTCGTTTGGAAGGACGACGGCTTCTACGTGGCGGCCGACGCGACGGACGATCCCGAGCCGTGGAATCCCGAGCGCTGCGACCGCAGAGAGTTGGAGCTCCAGGTCAACCGCCTGCTCACGACGTATCCCGACAACCAGCTGTACCGACACTTGTCCAATTGCGCGTTGGAATACGAGTGCCTGACCGCGTCCAATACGTTCCTGCAGCGCCTGGAAGGAGCGGTTCCCGTCTCCTTCGCCTGCAACGCCGGCTGCTTCGGCTGCATTTCCGAGCAGCCCGACGACAGCGGCTTCCCGGCGCCGCAAACCCGGCTGAAGTTCAAGCCGACGGTGGACGACGTCGTGAACGTCATGCTCGAGCACCTGAAGACACCGGACGCCATCATCAGCTTCGGGCAGGGCTGCGAAGGCGAGCCTTCCACCCAGGCGCCGACGATCATCGAGGCCATCAAGCGGGTCCGCGCGCAGACGTCGAACGGCTACATCAACATCAACACGAACGCCGGCCTGTCCGACCATCTCCGCGCCATCACCGACGCGGGCCTGGATCTGATGCGGGTTAGCACGATCAGCGCGTTGGACGACCATTACAACGCTTATTACAAGCCTCGCGGGTACACGCTGAAGAACGTCGAGAAGTCGCTCAAATACGCGACGGACAAAGGGGTCTACACCTCGATCAACTACCTGGTGTTCCCAGGAGTGACCGACCGCGAGGAAGAGATCGAGGCGATGATCGGCTTCGCCCGCCGCACGGGCTTGAAGCTGATCCAGATGCGCAACCTGAACATCGATCCGGACGCGTACCTGTCGCTGATTCCCGAGGCCAAGGGCGAGATTTACGGCATGAAGACGCTCCTGGACATTTTCCGGGACGAGCTTCCGGACGTCGTGATCGGCTCCTATACGCACGTGCCGCCGAAAGGAAAAGTTTGGTCGTAAGCGGGTATTGAATTTTCAATGCCAGGCGTGATATACTCCCATTATGTGTCTAATACTCTGGTTCCGACTGTTGATCCAGGGCGAGAAAGAAGGTGAACCCCTTGAAAGAAAGCATCCATCCGCAATATCATGTGACGACGGCGACTTGCGCTTGCGGCAATACCTTCGAAACGGGTTCGATTCGTTCGAACATCAAAGTAGAAATTTGCTCCAACTGCCATCCGTTCTTCACGGGCAAACAGAAGTTCCTCGATGCCGGCGGACGCGTTGACAAGTTCAAGAAGAAATACGGTCTTTAAGATTCGGGTTGAATACCGGATACTGGCTGTATAGAGATAAACCTCCCTTCGCATCCTAGCGATTAAAGGGAGGTTTTTTTCATGCGGATCCAAGGTAAGCGGACGAAAACGGTTCAGGCGCTGCTGCTGGCCGGGGCGCTCGGACTGGCCGCGGGATGCGGCAACGGCACCAACACGGGCATGAATAACGGTACGAACGGAGCGAACAACACGAACGGCGTGAAAGCCCAAAGCTACAGCGACGACGGCTATTTGGGCACGTCGAACAGCAATCCCCATATCCCGGGGCGCAATATGGCGCTGAATTACGTGAACGACGCCAACATGATGCGCGATGCCATCCGCGACGTACGCGGCGTGGTCGGCGCCAACATCACGTTTAACGGCACGCAGGCTTACGTTACGCTCAAGCTGGAGCCGGGTCTCGAAGCCCGCAGGGCGCAAACGGTCGAGCGGCAAGCGGCTTCCGTGCTTCGCTTTAATTTTCCGCGCTATAACGTGCACGTGACATCCGCGAGATAAACGTGGGAACTGTTCCCTTCGGTTGCACTTCCGGCTTCAATTCGCTATACTTAACTTTGCCGTGCTAGACGGGGAGGTAGCGGTGCCCTGTAACTCGCAATCCGCTCCAGCGAGGTTGAATTCCTGTCTGAGGTCTTGAGATGCAGGAACCGGCAAGTTTAGCGCCGTGTTGACGGCAGGGTCCTCCGCGAGGGACGGCCATGAACCCGGTCAGGTCCGGAAGGAAGCAGCCGTAAGTGGTTACGTTCTTGTGTTGGAGGGGTGCCCGGCCTGAGCGGTCTAGCTTGTGCGGCTGGATCCCAACGATCGGGGACAGGTGCACGGTCCTTATCCGATAAAGTAGTTCCCTCTCGGGAAAGCAAGCACCTTGGCGAAGCTGGATAAACGCCGGGTGCTTTTTTTGTCCCGTGTTTGTCGAATGCTGTCCTATACATAGTTCCATACCTAGGCCATAGGGAGGGAAAACGGGATTCCTTCTCCTCATTCGGGAGAAACATCTTGAGACCGAGGTGAAAGGAAAGATGAACGGTCCATTATGGTCTTTCGACAAAGAAGATGCAAGCGCTAACGTTTCCAGACCAGGCGATCTCCGGGAAAAATTCACCCGCCTGTTCGCCGACCGGTTTCTCGCCGGTGACAGCACGGGCGTTTTGATCCTGGACGCCGATTTTCGCATCGTGGAAATGAGCGACATGATCTGCCAGCTGTTCCGGTCCGGCAGGGCCGAATGGTTCGGCCGCCCCGCGGAGGAATGGTTCGAGGAAGCCGGGTGGACGTCGCATCCCTTCGACCGTTCCTTGCTCCGCGGCCGCGTGTTCCGCAACCGATCCCTAAAATGGGGAGAAGGAGAGCGCCGGCTCACGCTGATGCTGGACGGGGACGTGCTGCAGGAAGGCGGAATCGGCGATATCGTGGGGGCTTTCGTTCTGTTCCGCGACGTCTCCCATCTCGTCATGCTCGAAGAGCAGATCCGGCGTTCCGACCGATTGAAGACAATCGGCCAGATCGCAGCCGGCACCGCGCACGAAATCCGCAATCCCCTGACGTCCATGCGCGGCTTCATGCAGCTGCTCGAAAAGTCCTTGAGCGATCGCGATATGGTGAAGGAACACGGGTTCGTGACCATCATGTTGTCCGAGCTGGACCGCGTGAACGAGCTGGTCAGCGAATTTCTGCTGCTGAGCAAGCCGAAGGAAGTCCATTTGGCCTCGATGCGCGCCGGAGCCGTCTTGCAGGAAATCCTCCCCGTCATCTGCAACGAAGCGATTATGTACGGCGTCACCGTGCAATACGATCCGAAACCCGGCCTCCCGGCTATATGGGTGGATAAAGAGCAGTTGAAGCAGGTATTCCTGAATATCGCCAAAAACGCGATCGAAGCGATGAGCGGAGGAGGGACATTAATAATCCGGGAGAAATACGGCCAGGACAAGCCGGGCAGGCTGGCCGTCCTGATCCGCGATACCGGGCCTGGAATCCCGCCGGACGTGCGCGAGCGGATCTTCGATCCTTTCTTTACGACCAAGCACCAGGGGACGGGGCTCGGTCTCTCCATATGCCAGCGGATCGTCCATGATCTGGGCGGGCATATTGAAGTCGCATCGGACGCGGGAGGAACCTGTTTTACGGTATGGCTGCCGCTGTCCGCTACCTAAGCGGACGAGCCATCCCGCGGTGGAGCGGTTCGGTCCGATGTTGTATAATGGATGAAACGGCAAAACAGACGGGAGCGACGAGATAAATGGCCCATTTGGCTTTGTACCGGGCCTGGCGTCCGCAAACATTTCAGGACATGGTCGGACAGCAGCACATCGTTCAGACGCTGCAGAATGCGATCCGGGAAAACCGTCTTTCCCACGCCTATTTGTTCAGCGGGCCGAGAGGAACCGGCAAGACGACCGCGGCCAAGGTGCTCGCCAAGGCCGTCAACTGCGAACGCGGTCCCTCGCAGGAGCCATGCAACGAGTGTCCTTCCTGCGTTCGGATTACCGCGGGCACGGTGATGGACGTCGTCGAGATTGACGCCGCATCCAACCGCGGCGTGGAAGAAATCCGCGACATCCGCGATAAAGTGAAGTACGCGCCGACGGAAGTGCGGCGTAAAGTGTATATTATCGACGAAGTCCACATGCTGACGACGGAGGCTTTCAACGCGCTGCTTAAGACGCTGGAAGAGCCGCCGGCCCACGTCATGTTCATTCTGGCGACGACGGAGTCCCATAAGCTGCCGGCGACGATCATTTCCCGCTGCCAGCGGTTCGAGTTCCGCCGCGTTCCGCTCGAGGAGCAGACGGCTCGCCTTCGGGAGATCGCCGAGCAGGAAGGGATGAACGCGGAAGATCCGGCGCTTGCCTACATCGCCCGGTTATCCGACGGGGGGATGCGCGACGCGGTCAGCCTGCTCGACCAGATCGCCTCCTTCGCGGGCGGCAACGTCACGCTGGAGCAGGCGATCGACGCGACGGGAGGCCTGCCTTCCGAGCAGTTCGCGCGGCTGGCGACGGCGGTGCGGGACGGCGACGTATCCGCCGTGCTGCAGGAAATCGACGACATGATGAAAGCCGGCAAAAGCGCGGACAAGTGCCTTGAACAGCTGATGCACTATTTTCGGGATATGCTCCTTGCCCAATTGGCTCCGGATGCATCTTCGTCTTCAGGCCGGGTTGCGGATCCGTCGGATCTCCGGCAGCTCGCCGCGGGGTTTCCCCGGGAGAAGCTGTTCGGCATCATCGACACGCTGAACCGGTACCAGACGGAGATGAAGTACGCCGCGCATCCGCAGACGATGTTCGAGATCGCCTTGATCAAGCTGTGCACCGCTTCGGGAGAAACGCCGTCCGTTCAGGAGGGATCCGCGGCGGGCGCGTCGGCAGGCGGGGCGCAAGCCGGCGTCTCGTCCGGCGAGGTGTCGAAGCTGCAGGCGAGGCTCGCGGACATGGAGCGGAAGCTGGAAGCCGCGCTTAAGGGCGGCGGGGTGGCTGGGGGATCGACGTCCGGCGCTTCGGCTTCCGGAGGAGGACGTTCGTCAGGCGTTTCGCAGGCTCCCTCGAAGGCTCCGCGCGTCAGGGTGAAGTTGGATCCGTTCGTCGCGGCGCACGATTCCCCGCAGTCCAAAGAACTGACGGCCAAGTGGCCTCAGGTGCTTCAGCGGGTGAAGGAAGAGCGGGTCACCGTGCATGCCTGGCTGGTGGACGGGGAACCCGCCGCGTACGCCGACGGCACCGTGCTGGTCGCCTTCCGCAACACCATCCACCGCGAGACGACCGAGAGACCCGCCAACAAAGCGATGATCGAAGGCGTTTTGACGTCCGTGCTGGGCAAGCCGGCGGAGATGGTCACCACCATGCAGAAGGATTGGCAGGAAGCCTTGGCGTCGGGTGCGGGTGCTTCCCGCGAAGAGGCGGCGGCCGGGGAAGAGCTGCGGCTGGTGCCGGAAGATGGTACGGAACCCGCTCGCGAGCCTATAATAGAAGAAGCTCTGCGCCTGTTCGGCGAAGAACTTGTAGTGATCAAAGACGACTAAGGAGGCTTCGTTATCCATGAACAACATGAACCAAATGATGAAGCAAGTGAAAAAAATGCAGGAACAAATGATGAAAGCCCAAGAAGAGCTCGGCACCAAATCGGTGGATGGATCCGCCGGCGGCGGCGTCGTGACCGTCACCGTAAACGGACACAAGAAAGTGACGAACATCGTCATCAAGCCGGAAGCCGTGGATCCGGAAGACGTCGAAATGCTTCAGGACCTCGTAATGACGGCCGTGAACGACGCGATCTCCAAAGCCGACGAGTTGGCGAACCAGGATATGGGCAAATTCACCGGCGGCATGAAAATCCCGGGCTTGTTCTAAAACAAGCCTCGGGTCCTCCTCGGGAAGCGGAATGACCCTCTAAGCGCGGCACCGCCCGTTGGGGAGCAGAAAGGAGCCACCCTCTTTGTTTTACCCGGAACCGATCGCCAAGCTGATCGACGCGTTCTCCCGCCTGCCCGGCATCGGCCCGAAGACGGCTGCCCGGCTGGCTTTTTTCGTGCTCCGCATGAAGGAAGAAGACGTGATCGATTTCGCCAAGGCGCTCGTAAGCGTTAAGCGCAACCTGACGTATTGTTCGGTGTGCTGCAACATCACGGATACGGACCCTTGCCGGATTTGTTCCGACAAGACGCGGGACGTCTCCGTCATTTGCGTCGTCCAAGAGCCCAAAGACGTGGTCGCGATGGAGCGCACCCGCGAATTCACGGGGCAGTACCATGTTCTGCACGGGGCCATCTCCCCGATCGAGGGCGTCGGCCCGGACGATATCCGGATCGCCGACCTGGTCAAACGGTTAGGGGACGAGCGGGTCCAGGAATTGATCTTGGCCACGAATCCCAATATCGAGGGCGAGGCGACCGCGATGTATTTGTCCCGGCTCGTCAAACCTTTCGGCATCAAGGTCACGCGGATCGCTCACGGCCTCCCGGTCGGGGGGGACTTGGAATATGCGGACGAAGTGACGCTGTCCAAGGCGCTTGAAGGCCGGAGAGAGCTTTACTGAACGCATTCATAGCGGTTTTTCCGATACGCCCTTCGGGGCGTTTTTCATTTTTCTCATTTCCGCACGTTCTAAATCCCGGAAACCGGGTATACACATCTTAGTGGGTTGTCCGTCCGGACAACACCGGTTCACTACTGCGGGAGGGGATCTACCGTGCGATTGAAGGAAAAAAACCAGTGGCGCGTCGTGCATACGCAAGACAGATGGGAAGTGATCGATGACGTGCGGCAAGCCGAGCGGGAGCTGAACACGGCGTTGTGGCGGTTTCACGAAGCGCTCGGGCAAGACCACGTGGATTACGCGATCTATTCGCTCGAGGCGGCTGAGAAAAAGCTGGACATGCTTCTCCGTAAAGCCAAGGGTCTGTGGAACTTGACTTCGCGCGAAGAGGAAAGCCGGGGGAAAATCGGGTGAAAATCGTATGGATGACGACGCTGGCCGTCTCCTCCGTTCTGCTCGTTGCCGTCCTGCTGAAGCGGAAGCTTCCCATAGGTTGGCTGACCCGGTTCGGCGCCCACTTGGCTTTATCCGCGATGGCGATCTACGCCCTGAATTATTCCGGATGGATTACCGGCTTGTATATTCCCTTGAATCCTGCCACTA